>JBDHXF010000003.1:0-171226 GCA_039810585.1 Chlorobiota bacterium | reverse complement strand
TCGTGAAGCTGCCGTCGTACACCGTTGAGCTTGGGGTAATAAACACCGCCATGCCATCCACGTTCTTTGCCTTTGTCAGCGTCGACAACGCGCTCATCGTAGCCGAGGAGCTCAGTTGCTGAGCAGGTGAAGCCACGACGCCGTCACGCAGAGCCTTATCCCAGCCTGCATCGTCATGCACGACGTTCACCCAACGATTCTTGACATAATCATAATAGGTAGCGGCATTGGCAAAGCTATCGGCACTGAGTCCCTTTGCAATTGCCAGCAGCAAATCCGCATTTGACATCGACCCCTCATTCAACGGAGCGATGAGTGGCTGCTGTATACTTAGGCTACCATCGAATGCAATGGCATCGCCCCACGACTCATATTGGTGAGCCGATGGAAAGTTGATGCTTGTGAGTAATGCCGTTTCATCATCGTAGTAGGTCGACGAATACTTCGTCGGAACAGCTGCCAATAAACTCCGCATATCCGCATCGGCGCTGAGCATGGGATTTACATCCATGAACATCACAACACCCACGCTTCCCGAACGAACATCTGCACGGAGCTTTTCAATGCCTGGTCGTTTTGCATTACTGTAGGGCAAGAATGAGCTGAACACCTTCGACGCTCCAACCGAGCCGAGCATGCTGTTGATGGCCATTCCGATTCCGTTGGCCATCGGTGACAAATGATTGCCAACCAGCACACAGCCTGCATCGCCGGCTTCCAGCAAGGATGCTGCTACCGACTTTGCTGCTTCTGCCTGATTGGAATTGTATCCGCTGATAGCAGCGCCGCCCTTGTGAGCAGCGACTTCATTGTGCACTGCTGCAAGGAAGGATTCGAAATCATTTACGCCAAGCTTAATGCGCTCATCAGCATTACGACCCGTCAACGAATAGGTCGCTTCTGCAACGAACAGCTTATTCATCATCGCATGATCTTTCGACGGGATTCGTCCCATGCTAAAGTTCCGCGTATGCCATGTCATGTTCTTGTCGTTGCCGAGGAAGTCGTTATCAACAGACAAAATGACCGTAGCCTTTGATAGATCCGGGACGAACTCTGCATCGACACCGTAGAGAGCCTTATTCGCTTCAGCGGCACCGTCGGTGATCATCCATGGGAAGGTGACAAACGAGATTTCCGGATGAGCGGCTTCAATTTCTTTGCACAACGCGTCAAACGAAGGCGAGCAATGCTCATCAATCAATACACGCACTTGCTTGCCGGCTGCTTTGGCAGCGTTGATTCCCGCAACGACTTGACTAATAGCATTTTGAGGAGTGGAAAATCCACCGCTGTTGACTTTATCCTGAACACGGCCTACGGTAATAAGGCGGATGCGATCCGGATCGTAGAGGTTCATGAGCGTACCCTGCACGAACACGTTGGACTTGCCGGCCGATACCGGATGTTGATCATTGCCGTCCACTTTTACCGGCCGACCTTCACGCACTTTAACCAACAATGCCTGTGCGGCATTCTTGTGCATGTACACCGTGGCGTAGTGATTGGCCAAACCCGGAATGATGTACTCCGGACTCTTGACCGATGGCACCAGCTTGTGGTTCGGACGACGGCATGCGGCGGCTGTAACAGCCATCGACGCGGAGAGTATCGCCATAAAAGAACGCCGACTGATGGGGTTCTCAAAACTTGGCAAAACGTCGTAGCCTTCCTTGAACTCGTCGTGGGTGGATCCCAACGAATGATTGTCAGGCACAGCGCCGATGAGCGAGTTCTCTGTGTTTGAGTGTTCGTACTTGGACATGATACGTGTCTTATTGTGTGTTTTCGCTTTGAACTACCGTGCTTCCCCTTTGGAGAGCTGAAGAACCGCAGCGCTTCAACTATACCTTCAAACAAGAAGCCGTGACTTCGACCGACCTTGTGCTTACTGTCACTACCAACGTGCTGACTCTCGTTCAACTCAACGTGTACCGTTTTGGGGATGCACGTCAGGTTCTGAATATTTATACGTGCCGCGCGGAGCGCGCACGTATAAAAAGACTCTTAATGATGACATGCCGAACAATTTTCAGGTCCATAGCCAGGGAGCTTGGGATGCGGAATGCCAGGCACTTCTTGAGGCGGCACATCCGTTTCGAACTGACCAAACTGCGGCTCGGTGATGGGGCGAGAGCGTTGAGCCACATCCTTCATCATATCCGGGTTAACAGACTTAAAGAGATTGTCTTTGTTCGTGAAGTTCACACGAGCTCCGGTGAAAATGCCGGAAATCATGCGTGCGGGAACAACGTACTTGGCTGGGTCGCGGTGACAATCCAAACACCATCCCATGGACAGGGGCCTGTTTTGTGATACGACGCCTTGATCTTCAATTTTCTCGTGGCAGGATTGACAGTCAATTTGATTGCGAATGTGACGACTGTGGTCGAAGTACGAGTAGTCCGGGAGTTTGTGAACCCGAACCCACTCGATCGGTGTTCCGTTCTCCCAACTATCGCGAACCATTTTCAGCTTCGGACTGTCCGACTTCACCACCAAGTGACAACCCATACAGGTACTGGTATTCGGTACCGGAGAGTGCGCCGACTTCTCGACGGAGGCGTGACAGTACTGACAACTAATGGACAGGGTGTCCACGTGCAGCTTATGGTTAAACGGAATTGGTTGCTGAGGACGGTATCCGCGATCCGTTACTCGGTTCTGCATTCCAAAAAAGCCAACGGTCACCAGAACGCCTAAACCAAGAACGCCTCCGATGATTCCTTTTTTTAACGTGTTATCCGTTGATCGATTAAACATAGATGATACCCGTTATTGATTTGCAATGCCAAGTTTCGACGCACGGGCCCGCATGGCTTGACGCATCTTCCAACTAATGAATGCGATTCCACCACCAAGGACCGTCGTGAATACACCGAAGAAGAAAAAGATACTGTAGTTGTACTGTTCACCGATGGCGGCTTCTTTGCTCCCCGGAGCATACGCTTCACTACAGTTGGGACAGGCGAGAAGGTGCGGACTGAAGACGAGCATCAATCCAACCGCGGTTAGGATGCTCAAACTCAAAACAATGATGCGATTACTCTTCTCTTTATGCATTTATGCTGTTGTTGGAAACCAGACATACAACATGAAGTACACCAATACCCCACTGATCGTCACATAGAGCCAAAGCGGAAACGTAATTCTGGCGATCTTTCTATGCCGCTGGAATTCCCCTCTCCACGAGCGTACGATGGTGTACAGCGCTAGTGGAACGATACCGGCAGCAAGAATGATGTGACTAATCAGAAGTCCAAAATACACTAATTTCAGCGTATCAGGACCATGAAAATGAGTGGGTTCAGTTTTTTGCGAATGATAGATGACGTAGGACACCAGAAACACGCACGAAAGTCCAAAAGCGCTCAGCATCAGGGTTCGATGCACAGTGCGTTTTCCACTACGGATGGCAATGTAACCCGCACTTAAAAGAATGGCACAGGAAGCGTTGAGAAAGGCGTGAAATGGCGGGGCGTAGCTGACGTCGAAGGCTCGGAGCGATAACGCACCGGGTACGAGAAGCATGAAACTGACAAGGGCAATGACGACAATCGTCAGTGCGCTTACCACAATGCGCAGGGTCGATTCACTGAGCGAATGTACAAGTCCGCCGGCCATTCCTTACTCTCCTCTTGCCTTCAATAATTTTTCCACATCTACATGCAACTGCTGAACTTTTGACGAATCCATACTATCGTAGTATCCTCGGATGTCTCCGTTCCAGTCCACCAAGGCATAGCGTGGACTATGGTCGGAGGGTTCCACCGGGTCGCTCAAGAGGAAGCCCTTCACGCTCAACTTTCGAACCGAGTCTTTCGGCATCCGCACGAAGTACCATCTGCCCTTTTCAGCTTTATACTGCTCGGCATAGTGACGCAAGACTTCCGGCGTGTCCGTAGTAGGATCGACCGTGATGGACACAAACTTCACGTCTTTCGATTTCAAATCTGCCTGATAGGCCGAGAGATTCGAGTTCATCACCGGGCACACACCCTGGCATGAACTGAACATGAAGGAAGCGATCCAGATGGATCCCTTAAGCGAATCGCTATCGAAGGGGGCGCCAGAAGATTCGACGCCCTGAAAGTGCGGAACCGATTTGATGTGCGCTAAACTGGAATCTGCAAGATTCAGATGTTGCGCTTGCTTTTTGACCTGGTCACAACTGCTGTAAAAGATCAGAAACGACAAGGTGAATACACTACCAATAACCAACCGACTGTATCGCATACGCATCGCGCGGTGGACCTGCAAGGTCTGACGCCGCGACCTTAAAATGGATGATGAAAAGTTTCGAGGTTCGTCAGGGCAAAGACCATGACAAAAAACAAAAATACCGGTACAAGCACGAATGCTCGTAGGAACTTGTTGTCAAATTTCAAGTGCATGAAAATGTAAAGCACCAAACTCACCTTTACGGTTGCAATGATCAGACCAATAGCGAGATTAATCAACACACCCAATTGTCCCATAGAATGGGGAAAGTGGATTTGTGCTGCGCCAACCGTTAATGCTGTGAGCGCCAACAATGCACCGTAAACTCTGTAGTAAGCTTTCTTACTATCGCCGTGGGCGTGCTCGTGTGATGTAGACATCGGAGTATCCTCTCTCTTGTTAATTATGGATGCAGTGTTGGGAACAGTAAGTACAATGCCGGGAACAGGAA
The DNA here is from genome assembly GCA_039810585.1 of Chlorobiota bacterium. Classification (GTDB taxonomy): domain Bacteria; phylum Bacteroidota; class Ignavibacteria; order Kapaibacteriales; family NICIL-2; genus JBBATK01. The sequence continues at coordinate 166,554 of JBDHXF010000003.1, read as the reverse complement.
AATCCATACCAAGTCCACAAAGTGCCAGTACAGACCTAACACTTCCACTCGATGAGCCTTGGTGTAGCCCTTCTTCGTGAAGGACTTGAGAAACATCCATGCCATGGGGATAATCCCGCCAATAACGTGAAGGCCGTGAAATCCGGTCATTAAAAAGTAGAAGGCGAAGAAGATGTTACTGCTTGGATAGTGATGATGCTCAAACTTTGCACTATACTCAATGAACTTCACGACAAGGAAGCCGAAAGCGCAAAGGATGGTCACTCCTAGAAAGGTTTGGAAGAGTGTCTTGTTTTGTCGCTCCAGATTATAAATCGCCAGCGCCATCGTCAGCGAACTCGAAATCAGAAAGAACGTATTGAGAGTGGCAAGGCCAACATTCAATTCTGAGGCACTCTCGGTAAAGATGTCGATGTTGGCGTTGCGCAACACGATAAAGGCACCAAAGAAGCCGGAAAAAAACATGATTTCCGATGCCAAAAAGATCCACATCACGAGCTTGCCGTGATTGATCCCACTCACCGGTTCATGACGTAAGTCGAGTGCTAGAGACATAGCGTTCCTTTAGAATCAAATTTTGTCAACAAACATGAATAAAAACACTCCCATCAAAAAGGCGTAGGAAGCCATCAGCATCTTGCGGGCATTTGTCACACTCGCATCCTGAACTGTTACCCACGCTCTCCATATAAACATGAGAGCCAAACTCAAAAAACCAACTCCGTATAAGCCGCCGACGATATTCTGCGTGTACAACATCATACCAACCGGAATCAAGGCAATGGCATACACCAAGGCATGTTTAGCCACCTTGGTGGATGAACCCTCACCCTTTCCTAACAATGCAAATCCACTTCGTTGATAGTCAATGCGATACATAATAGCCAGAGCGAGAAAATGCGGCATCTGCCAAAGAAACATGAGCGCAAATAATACCCATGCACCGAGCGACAGTTCATGCGCACCTGCTGTCCATCCTCCCGCTGCCGGTAAAGCACCAGGGATTCCACCAAGCAACATGGCCGTCCACGACTTCTTTTTGAGTGGCGTGTACGCAGCCGTATAACTTAAGTGTGTGATGATAGCCAAGACGAATGTGATGCTGTCCACAAAGTACAGCAGTGCAGCTCCGACAACCGACGTGCTGATGGCAAAGACCAGAGACTGCTCAGGACTGATGATTCCCGAGGGAATTGGGCGTCCACTTGTGCGCTTCATGAGCGCATCGGCATCTCGTTCCAAATAGTGATTGAAAGAGCATGCACCCGAACTGATCAGCGCCGTTCCGACGAGACAAAGAAGTACATGCCACAAATGAGGAACTGTCGTGAAGTACGAATTGTCACCAACCGCCAAATAGTACCCGGCAGCTGCCGTCAAGACAACCATTTGGGTGATACCCGGCTTGGTAAGCTCGTAATATCCTCGTAGAGTTACCATAAGACCCCTATCCAAACCTACACTTGGAAGTACGGTCTCGGCTACAGGATTTGCTTCCACTACATGTACTGCCGTCTGTTGCATTCTCAATCTTCGCGTCAAATGATCAATGTGCCACTACGTGCTTCACATCCGGAACATGATTGGTATGGCTTTCTCCCTCTTCCGGAGCTATCCACTGAGGATAGAAATCGGATTCACGATCAGGCTGCGAAAACTCGTAGGGTCCGCGATACACCGTAATATCCATGTCGAAGTTTCCGTGTCCCGGATGCTCCGGAGCTGCCCACTCCAGCGTATTGGCATTCCACGGATTTCGTGGTGCCTTCTTACCGTACTTCAAACTCCAGAAGATATTGCCCAAGAGGAAGAACTGAGAGAATCCCAATCCAATTGCTGCCCAGGTGATGAACTCGTTCATCGGCTGGAAGGGTTTGAGAAAGTCGTACACGGTAGGATCGGCAATACGTCGCATGTGTCCACCAATACCCAAAATGTGCATCGGGAAAAAGGTCAGATTAAAGAACACAAATGACCAGAAGAAGTGCTTTCTGCCCCACGATTCATTCAGCATCTTGCCATACAGTTTCGGGAACCAATAGTAGATCGCACCGAACACTCCGAACAACGAAGCGCCGAACAACACATAATGGAAGTGAGCAACAATGAAATACGTATCGTGAATGTAGATGTCCACTGCAGCCGAAGCCATGAAGATGCCGCTCAAACCGCCAATGATAAACATCGACACGAAGGCTAGAGCACAGAGCATCGCAGCACTAAAGCGAATACTTCCGCCCCAGAGTGTTCCGATCCAATTAAAGACCTTGATAGCAGATGGAACTGCAATGACAATCGTTGAAAGAACAAAGGTGGTTCCAAGAAGCGGACTCATCCCCGACTGGAACATGTGGTGACCCCACACAATGAATCCAAGAAAACCAATCCCCATAATGGCGAACACCATGGCCTTGTAGCCGAATACCGGACGCCGGGAAAAGGTGGCTATAATGTCAGACACCGCACCCATCGACGGCACAATCATGATGTACACTGCCGGGTGCGAGTAAAACCAGAACAAGTGCTGAAACAATAATGGTTGTCCACCACCAGCCCATACACTGTTGCCATCTAAGGCTGAAGCCGCAATGAGGTTGGCAGGAATGAAAAAACTGGTGTGTAAAAAGTTGTCAAAGAAAAGCATGGCCAACGAAGCGGCTAACACCGGTGTTCCAAGGGTAATGAGCACTGCCGTAATGAATAAGGCCCAGATGGTCATTGGCATACGGAACATCGTCATTCCCTTTGCCCGCTTATTCAGAATGGTCGTGATATAGTTTATCGCCCCCATGATGGACGAGAAGCCCACCAAGAATAACCCCGCTATCCAGAGCGTCTGCCCCAATCCCGCAATGGCTGAAAGCGGTGGATAAACCGTCCACCCCCCTCCCGCCATCCCGGACTCCAATCCAAACCCACCAAGCATCAGCATGGCCGCAGGAATATTGAGCCAGAAAGAAAACATGTTCAGGGTTGGCAAGGCCATATCATCCGTTCCAATCATGAGCGGAATGGCAAAGTTTCCGATGAAGCCGTTCACCATCGGAATAATCACCAAGAACAACATGATCGCGCCGTGCATGGTGAGGAGCTGCGTATAAAATCCCGGCTGAATCACCCCGTCTGCAGCCCAAGTGTCCGGAAGTAAGTGACCAATAAGGGGCACAGCCTGATCCGGATAGGCAATTTTCCAGCGCAGCATGAGTGCTGCCAAACCACCAACCATCAAAAAGAAGAGGGTGGTGACCATGAACTGCTTGGCAATGGTCTTGTGATCGTTCGAGAAGATGTACTTACGTATAAAGGAGAGCTCTGCGTGTCCATGATGCTCATGCGTGTGTGCATGAGAATCGTCAACCACAGAAACTGCGGATGCACTCATTAAGAAGCCTCGAGATTAGTGAGAGTCTATTCCAATTGTGAGCACCTTAGTGGTGCTCGCCTTCCGGTTGCGTGTTCGAAGCAGGTGCCGTTCCTGCATCAGCCACCGGTTGAGGCGGTGCCTGAGCCATTTGATCTGCCTTGTTCTTGATTTGCTCGTCGTACCATTTGGAGTAATCCTCCATCGAGTTCATCATGATCACCCCGCGCATGTTGTAGTGGCTCGCACCACATAACTCCGCACAGGCCAGCTCATACTTCCCAACTTTCATACAATTAAACCACACCTTCATCCATGAGCCCGGTAAGGCGTCTTGCTTTACACGAAACTGTGGGACAAAAAAGGAGTGAATGACGTCGATCGAAGAAAGGTGCACAAGCACATTCTTGTTCACCGGAAGATGCATTTCGTTTTCCATGATAATATCATCCTGTCCGTGCGGATCGCTCGGATCCAAACCGAAGAGATTATCACGTGTCCGGAACTTGGGATCTTGTCGACCCAAAATTCCATCGGCACCCGGATAACGGAACATCCAGTTAAACTGCCGACCCAATACCTCAATCTCCATATCCGGTTTCGGTATGCGATTCGAGTTCTTGGCTACTTCCCACGCGTTGTCCGTATAGATGCCTAAACCGGCAAACAGGAAGGTCGGAAGTATCGTCCACGTAAACTCCAGCATGTTGTTGCCATGGCTACCACTTGCGCGTACACCGGGCTTCTGCCGAAAGCGAATGAGACTGTAAATCAGTAAACCATAAGTCAGGAAGAAAATCGCTACGGTGATGTACCAAATAACCGTGAATAAGCGATCCAGGTCTGACCCAAATGTGCTCACGTTCTCCGGAAAATACCGGAGAAAATTAAAGAAATCGAGCATGTATGTACCCAAAGATGGAAGAATAAGGTAACTGCCGACATGGGACTTTTTGTAGGCAGCCGACACATTTCAAAACCAAGGTTCAGGCCTATAAAGGCTGCTGAAGCTCCGGTTCTGTCATTGCCGTGCTTCGCGATGCCGTTTTATCGCGAACGTCTTTTACCATGTCTGCCGTTACTGCCGCTGCGTTGTTTCCAAAGCTTGAGCGAACATAACTGAGTATGTCCGCAATTTCTTGATCGTTGAAGTTAGTTTTCCACGACTGCATCACACCGTTGTATTTGGTTCCGTTGCGTTCGATCTCACCATGGAAACCGTGTAGCACAATGCGGATTGGACGGGTGGCGTCGTCATTGGTCGCCATAGCCGAACCGGCCAGTGGCGGAATTACACCCGGTAAGCCTTTACCGGTTGCCTGGTGGCATGCCGCACAATTTTTATTGAAAAGCGTTTTGCCAGGAGATGCTGCCTCAGCACCGGCTGCCGCCGTTGGTTTTGGGGTCGGATCAACCCACACAGGATCATCACCCTGCTTTGTAAAGAATCCGCTGACATTGCAAGAACTCAGCGTGCTGAGGGCTGCCATGAGAACTAGAGCACCTGCGAGACGAGTCAGACCGAAATTTTTCCCCATTTCAACACAATAAAAATGTGATTAGCTTTCAAAAACCGAAAATAGCGGTCTGAAACGGCCAGACAAAACAAAAATGGAATTTTGTTGAAAAGATTTTTTAGATAATGCTATCTAAAATGCTGATAAATAAGAGCTTCGTATCTTATTATGCGCTCATTTAGGCTCAGATGCCTCCGTACCGTAAGCCTACATCGTTACTGTTACATCGGACTATAACTTCGACTCATGCATGAGCTTACGATGAAACACCCACCGTACTTTGCCCTTGAGCGGCGTATCAGCAAACGGTGTATTACGACTCTTCGACAGAAATCTTTGCGGTTGAACTGTCCATTCTTCGCTCGGATGAAAAATACAGAGATTAGCCTCCGATCCTTCGATCAGTGAGGCTTGCGGAAGTCCGAGAAGTCGACGTGGGTTGATGCTCATCTTTTCTACCAATTGCTCAAGACTCAGCACGTTTGTGTGTACTAAGTGCGTCAAGCTTAGAGCCAGACTTGTCTCCAAGCCAACGATGCCGTTTGGCGCCAGATCAAATTCAACATTTTTCTCGCCCTCCGTGTGCGGTGCATGGTCGGTGGCGATCACTTCGATCACCCCGTCAGCCAATGCTTGAAGGATGGCCTCAATGTCCTTTTGAGTACGCAGTGGTGGGTTCATCTTCGCGTTCGTGTTGTATCGCTTCACTGCTTCATCGGTCAGCACAAAGTGATGCGGAGCCACCTCGCAACTCACTCTCTGTCCGCGTGCCTTTGCCTCTCGAATGAGTCTGGTGGCACCTTGGGTACTGATGTGTGCCGCATGATAGCGTCGGTTCCCACAATACTCGGCAAGGAGTATGTCGCGGGCAATGATGATGTCCTCCGCCACAGACGGATAGCCTTTCAGTCCCAGCGCAGCCGACACTCTGCCCTCATGCATGGCAAAACCCTTTGTCATGCTGTGTTCTTCGCAATGCTGCGTGAGCAACGCATCGATACTGCCGGCAAACTCAAAGGCACGTCGCATCATTTCTGCCGATTCCACACAGGAGCCATCGTCCGAGAACATCACAGCGCCCGCTTCCGCCAGCGATTGCATACCGCTCAATTCCTTGCCCTCTCGTGCTTTCGAGATCGTAGCGCAAGCGTGCACGTCAACAATGGAATCTGCAGCGCGCTTTTGGATATACTCAAGAACCGGCAACGAGTCGATTGCCGGCTCGGTGTTTGGCATACACACAATGCCGGTAAAGCCTCCATTCGCGGCTGCCGCGGTGCCCGATTGAATGGTCTCCTTATGCGTCTGCCCAGGCTCGCGAAGGTGCACGTGCATATCGAACAATCCGGGAGCGGCTACCAAGTCCGTTGCGTCGACAATTTGAGTTTGGACATCTGGTTCCGGCATGGTGCTCGCGCAGTGTACGATCTGCCCGTCGCGCAGCCACACGTGCCGATGTTCATTGATTTTTTCAAGCGGTGAAATAACAAGAATGTTACGGAAGAGCATGTTCATTGGTGGTCTCCAAAGAGTTCGGTCTGTGAGCTAAGTAATTTGCGCAGAAAAGTGTGACGGTGGATCGGCGAGGGTCCCTTGATTCGTAGCAACTGACGGTGCTTCGACGTCCCATAACCTTTATTGACCCCTAAACCAAAGTCCGGATAGTGAATATCAGCTTGGCGCATGAGTCGGTCTCGTGTCACTTTTGCTACAATCGACGCAGCAGCAATTGAGAGCGACAAGCCGTCGCCGCCCACGATGGTGTCATAACTCAGCTGCCCTCCCCGAAATCGATTCCCGTCGATCAACAGATGCTGAGGCGTGGGATGACATGACGAAATCGCATGGTGCATGGCTTCAAAGGTCGCTTCCAAAATATTGATTTCGTCAATGCGCGATGCCTCCACAATTCCTACGCCCCAACACAGGGCAGTCGAGACAATCTGGTGATACAACTCTTCCCTCTCCGCCTCCGGCACCGTTTTCGAATCCCGAACTCCTACCGGAGCTGCGGTGTGTGGTGCGAAGACGACCGAGGCTGCAACCACCGGACCGGCAAATGCACCTCGTCCGGCCTCGTCTACGCCCGCAACAAGTACTCCCCTGTCCCAGAATTCACGTTCCCGCGAGAAGTCTGCAGAACGTGCTTCTCCGCGTGGTTTAGGCGTTGAGCTGCGTTTCTTTATGCGCTTTGGCTCGTCGATTATGGTACTGAGTTTGCCCATGACATGAAAAAAAAGCGGGATGTCCCGCTTAAATCTATCGGCGAATCAATTTTAAAAACTCGTTTCGAAGGTTAAAATCGTCCTTCAATTCTCCCCTCATCACCGACGTTATCATGTCGGAGCGATCTTCATCCGCGTGAACACCGCGGGCAATCATACAGTAGTGCTTGCATTGAATCACGACGCCGAGAGCTTTGGGTTGTATTAGCTCCTCGATGTAGTCGGCAATTTGCTCCCCGAGCTCTTCTTGAATCTGTCCACGACGCGAAAACCATTCGACAATGCGTGAGAGCTTGGACAGGCCAATCACATGCTTATTCGGCAAGTATCCAATAGTACAGGTCCCGCTGATGGGCTGCCAGTGGTGAGAGCACAGAGACATTACTTTGATTCCCTTGCTGATCACCAGCTCGTCCACTTGCTTCCTGTTCGGGAATACTGTGATGTCCGGAGCTTTTTGAAAACGTCCGGCAAAGAGTTCCTGCACCCACATACGGGAAACCCGACGTGGTGTGTTGCGACTATTCTGGTCATTGCGATCGATGCGCAAGATGTCCATAATCTCAGCCACCTTTTGTTCCACCAACGCCGTCATTTCCGCCAGTTCATCACCGCTGACCGGCATACTGCTATTGGCGTCGAAAACCGGATAGCCCAGGGAATTCAAAGCGTCAAAGATTTGTTCTGACTGTTCTTCGGTTGAGAGCTTCGACGCGGCACTTGTTCCGTTATTCATGGCGACCTCCGCTGGGATGATGCTCTTGTTCGGAACCCTGATCGTAACGCTTGATGGTGACCGGCTCGCCGAAATACTCGACGAAGTTGTTTTCCGTTTCGTAGAGTTTGATGGAATACAACTCACCTTCGCTGATGCGCTGCTGAAGGATTTGCCAAAAACACAACACAATATTTTCTGCGGTTGGGATGATGCCGCGTAAAAAGTCAACATCGAAGTTGAGGTGCTTGTGGTCCACTTTGTCCACGACAAACTCCTCCACGATGTCGCGCAACTTCTTTAGGTCAATGACATAGCCGGTATCAGGATGAGGGATTCCACGCACTGTCACTTCCAGGGTGTAGTTGTGACCATGCCCCTTCGGATTATTACACTTGTCAAAAATTCGCTCGTTATCAGCGTCACTAAAGGTTGGATTAAACAATCGGTGGGCGGCTGAGAACTTGTAGCGACGGGTAACATACATCATAGGCGACTCAATAGAAAGTGTCCAAAAACGTTCCGACAGGAAAGCCCGTTCCGAGACGACAAAATAGCTAATTTCGTTTGTCTATGCAGTTCAGAATCTCCATGTTCTACACCCATCACACGCTCACATTCCTTTGTATTCTTTGCCTTTGCACGGTTTTGAACACTGGACTTTTTGCACTTGATCACAACGGCAATGCAGCAGAGGGTAGTGGCGTCAGTTCGTCGCCCGCTGGTACACATTCCATAAACGCAACGACAATCGACTCTCTCTTCGATCGCTTTCATGCGGACTGTGATGTGGATATCGATGAAGAGACCGGTCCCATGAGCGGTAGCTGCAGTATCTCCATGTTGAAGACCGATTCTGTGGCCATGACCATCAATGGTCCCTTCGGAATTCTAATTGGCCGTATGTGCGCATCGCCGGAGAATCTTCTCTATTTCGACGCGCTGAAAACCGAGTTCGTGGAGGCAGATCCGCGTTCCCCGGTGTTGATGGAGCGACTTCCACTCCCCCTTTCTTACGACGATTTTGTGTACTTAGTGCGCAATGCCACTCCTTTCGCCGATTCTGTCTACGAAGTCGTTGGCTCAATTACAGCAGACAGCTGTCATATCTATCGTCGTATAGACAGCCTGTGTTGTATCGATTTTGTCAAACGCTCCCTTGGCACACATTCGATGATCAGTTACCAGCGAAAGTCGCTCAAAGGGGATGTGCTCATGAATATCAATTACTCAGACTTCGAAGCCGTGCACGGAACTTTGTTTCCGCGAACCATGGTCTTCAGTTTCCCCACGCAGAAAGTGGTGTGTCGGTTACGAATTCGCTCCGTTTCGGTTAGTCCACTCACGGAGCACTACAGCTTCCGCGCTCCCAAGGGCGCAAAAGTCATTAAGCTCGATTAGCGAGGAACACCACACTGCCCTTCCAAGATTTCATACACCATCCTTGCAGACGCGCGGGCGAAGCACGGCGCGTAAGAAGATGTCGCGCTGATCGCCGTCGTGTACTTCCATCATGTCGCGCCTGTTCCGTGATTGTAGTGAGTGTGTTGAGTCTGCTGGTGACTTCTTCTTACGCGCATGCTGACGCATTGCGCGACTCATTGATTGTACATCAGAACGATTCGTTAGGTACGACGAGGGTGAGCATCCCGGGCGACAGCACTCGTCGGTCGAGGAGTGGTATTGACACCGTTGTGAGTTACTCGGCGAAAGATTCAGTGATCTTTTATGCCAAGGACAAACGGATGCGACTTCGAGGAAGTTCGCAGGCTCGCTTTCGAAGTCAGAAACTGGAATCGGAAGTCATTGAAATGTACTTCGACAGCGGGCTCATGAACTCTGAACCGGTAAAGGATAGCAGCGGAAAAACCATTGGTTACCCAAAGTTCACCGACGCCGGAAAGGAATATGCCGGTGCTCAGATTAAGTACAACTTCAAGAATAAAACAGGCACGGTGTCGGTTGGCGAAACCACCATTGACAATGCCTACTTCAGCGGCTCTCGTATTAGGCGAAATCCGGATCAAACAATGTTTGTCGAGAACGGATGTTATACCACCTGCGATGCACCGCACCCGCATTTCTATTTCAGCTCGCCAAGAATGAAAGTCATTCCCGGCGATCGCATTCTGATGGATGAAGTGTACCTCTATGTGCAAGATGTTCCGGTGTTGTACCTACCCTTTGGGTTATTCTTTCCCAATAAGAGCGGACGGCAATCGGGCTTGATCATACCGCGACCCTTCTTTGACGCTAATCGTGGTGTGACCTTGCAGAACTTAGGCTACTACTTCGCTCTCAGCGATTACTACGACACCCAAATCAGTGCCGATCTGTATAGCAAAGGCGGAATCCAAATCAACAATAAGTGGAATTATGTGTTGCGTTATGTTCTTGACGGACACTTGGACTTGAGCTATGCCAACGTACGACCCAATCCTCTTACGCCGTATAGCAAAGAGTATAAACTTGGATGGGTGCATAATCAAATCTTCGATCCTCAAACGCGCTTCAACGCCAATGTGAACTTTCAGAGTAACGACTATGCGAACAACACCTTAAGCTCGCTTGCTCAGCGTATCCAACAGAATGTGTTTAGCTCAGCCGGATTGTCGCACACCTTCGATAACAACATGGCGATTGGTCTGAACTATACGCGCAATCAAGACCTTCAAGCCAAAACATACGACCAATCACCAAGCCTAAACTTTTCCATTCCCGCGCTTTTTCCTTTCAAGACTACAGGTTCGTCCGCCTGGTACAATGACATTTCGCTAAGCTATTCTTCACAGGTCAACACCACCTACAGGCATTCCCTCAATGTGCGGCAACGTGACAGTGTGGAATTCGACAGTTCCACCGGCTTATCGAACACCGTGGTTGTGTTCGATTCAACCTATAACGATTCGCACTCTGCGGTATGGCGTCACACTCCAACAATCAGTATTTCTCCTAAACTTGGAGTGTTTACCGTCACTCCCAGTATTAGCTTTCTTGCTAATGTGTACCAGAGACGCATTGCGGATCGCCGTTACGACACTGCCACGCAATCCGCTGTTGATGCGGTTGAGAACGGATTGTTCTATGAGTACAATTACAGCTTTGGCCTCAACACCAGGACCACACTGTACGGAACACCTCTGAACTTGGGATCATTTGCGCTGCGTCATACCATAATGCCCTCGATCGGGCTGAGTTTCACGCCGGATTTAAGTACGGACTCCAGATTTTATTCGAACTACCATCTCCCGGCCGACTCTCTTAATCGTGAAGGACAGTCGGTTCGCTATTCGCGCTTCGCGTTGGACGGTGGCGGCATTGCCTCTCAAGCAAAATCGTTACTGCTCAACTGGTCACTCGACAACAGTCTGGACGCCAAAGTGTTTGGCGATAGCGCAGACAAGAAGCTTGAACTGGCGCGCATTGGAGTGTCCGGTAACTACAACTTCACCAAGGACTCCATGCGCCTCAGCGATATTCACTGGAGCGTGCGAACTCCAGCCATCGGTAGTCTGAACTTTACCACCGACTTTAGCACCACACCCTACGATGAGGCTCCGGTGCTGGATACGAATGGTCGTGCCACGGGACTGTACCGTCAAACCGGACAGTACCTGGCATCTGCTGGCAAGACACCGCTGCGGGTAACCGCCGTCTCGTTTTATCTCACGGCTACTTTTGGTTCTAAAAGCTCCTCATTTGCGCAAGGGCATAGCGACACCACCCGCGCCGACACGAGTGCCGAGTCGATTGGCGACCGTTTCAGTCGCCGGATGAACTACCAGCAACAGACGAGTGATGTGTTCGGCGAGAATAGTCCCGGCTACACTCCCCTGTCCTTTCCCTGGAACGTGAGTATTAATCTGAGCTACAGCAGCTCTAAACCGTATTCGGCTTTACCTGCTACGCAATCGCTCAATTTACAGTCCACCATGAACTTCTCCTTCACGCCGACTTGGTCCGTCAATGGAGGAATCAACTACGATGTATTTAATCACAGTATCGTGGCACCCAGTATCACCCTGCGCAAGATTATCCATTGTTGGGCACTGGACGTAACCTGGTATCCCACGGGATATGTGCGTGGATTCTACCTGAGCTTTAGTCCCCTCGCGTCGGTTCTTCACGACCTAAAAATTGAGAAGCGCACCAACACCTATGTGCAGTAGAAGCATCTGCCGGCGAGACGACATTGTCGGCGAGTAAGAAGAATTCTTCTTTCCTGATCGAATCAGTCTCAGCCACTGACTCAATCTCAGCCTTAGTTTAGAACTCTACCAGAGCCTCCCTGAGAGTGCTTTCGTTGTCTGTATCAAGCGGCGTTGGCACTCTGCAGATCTGCTACAATTCCCGCGGTAGTGCTTCGGAGCTGGGCTCTGTGCAGTATATTCGTAAACGAATGGAATGTCGTCAGTTTACACGGATTGTTCAATGCGCCGAGCCTTTGCCTTCTGCATCGTTTTACCCTTTATCCTGTTTTGGGGAAACTGTCTTCACGCTCAAAATCCGGACGCCTTAGGCGGACAAAATGAAGTGCTGCGCGGTTCCAGAGCCCTAGTCACCTGGCGCTTCGATAGTTATGACTACGTTAAGGTAATGGGTGACACCACCCATTATCCCAAAGCCTATCAAGTGTACGTTGCACCGCAACAAACCACTACGTACATCATCCGAGCCTATCGTCAGGGCGATAGCACGGAGAAGCAATGGACCATTCGGGTTATTGAACCCAATATCCCGAACGAGGCAAAACGTGGCCCGGAAGCCACGGTGTATTCGGTCGCCCCTCGAGCCTCTACCGAGCATTCCTCCTACTACATCGGATACCAACAACAAGGGTCGGACTCCGCTCTTCAAAGGGTTCGCGTGGTGTATATAGATCACTCGGACTCAAATAATAAAACGTTGAATCTCCACACCGTGCTGTTGGATGCCAATGGCAACCAACTGTCTTCCCTGCCAATTGAGAGTTTGACTGTAGGCTTGGTAAGTAAGTGTAACGACCGCGAGCAGAAGTTTCAGCCGCTGGTTGGAGAGAGCAAGTGGTTGCGATCTGATTTGCGTTGCATGATGACGGTGTGCATGGATCGCTCTTCCTATGCGGAGAAAACTGATGCTGCTGTGCAAAAAGCAGTTTCGGATTTTCCCTTTTACATGGGCGGATCGGACAAGCTGAGTATCGTGTGTTTCAATCAAGAGTCAAGCACACTGTGTCAACATCTGACAAAGGACAAACTCAATAATGTTGCGGAATTGTTCAGTGGCGACGCCAAGGGTTTGTCGGCCATGTTTAAGTCCGTCTACTCAGCCCTAGGAAAATTCGATCGTCGTGATCGTCAACAAAATGTGCTTGTTCTGGTCTGCAATGGTGGCGACAACGCGTCGCTCGTGTACACAGCCGATGATGTTATCCAGCGTGCTCTGCAGAAGCGATGCATCATTTTCACCATTGGGATTGGCGATATGGTAGACAGCTATCCCTTGCGGTATCTGGCTTCCCAAACTGGCGGACGGTACTACAGTTTATCATCCGACAATACATTGCAACTCACCGGAGTTCTTCGAGAAATCAACTACGCAACGCATGGCAGTTACCTGCTGCAGGTTCCGTTACTGTCGCGTGCGCTGCAGTCCTGCGACAGCGCCTCACTACGGTTAAGTATTAAAGCCGCCAATGAAGTCTTTAACGAGAGCTTCGATGTGTTTGGTCCTTCCAGCAATGCGCAGCCGTCTTTTCAAGCTCTGTCGCTGTTTGAATACAATCAATCAACGGTCAGCGCTGAGTACAATCCCCTCTTGAAGAGTCTGGCTCAAGTGCTCAAGGACAATCCCAAGAAAACCATCGAACTCTGCGGTAATGCCAGTAACGAAGGCAGTGACGATGCCATGCGAGACCTTGCTTTACAGCGTGTTCGAAACGTTCGTAAGGCACTCAGCGAACTTGGCGTAAATCCAACGCAAGTGCGTGGCAAGGCTATGGGAGATATTCGACCCTTGTTTTATTTTCAGACGGAAGACTGGAAACTCAAATTCAATCGGCGAGTTGAAGTGCGTTGGATCGACCCGTCGCTCTTACCCTTCGAGCTCATTGCCGAGTACTGTTACACGGAAAACGATGCACTAAAATTCTGTGAACAATGGGAAAAGCGTGGCTACAAAACGTACTATGAACGTGTTCGGGTTTCCGGAACGCCCGCCTTCCGCGTGAAACTCTGGGGTTACGACACCGAGGTGAAAGCCAACACAGAAGCGCAGGCTATTGAGAAGAAATATCATCAGAAGGTCAGCGTCGAGTAATGCGTTGTCGTCCGTGTCTTTCCCCAGTCTCGATACACGATACGGATACCTAATCTCAATCTTTGAACACCAGGTACACGGCCGCCACAAGAAGCACAGCCGCAGCCGCATGGTTCCAACGAAAGCTCTCATGCTTGAATACAAGCAGTGTGAAGAGCGTGAAAACGCCTAAGCTTATCACCTCTTGAATCACTTTTAGCTGGATGAGCGAAAACGGACCTCCATTCTCAACATAGCCAATTCGGTTCGCCGGCACTTGGAAGCAATACTCGAAGAATGCCAGTCCCCAACTCATAAGGATCACCAAGAAGACACTCGTCGATCGAAACCACGGAGCATCCGCAAAACGGAGGTGACCGTACCATGCTATCGTCATGAATAAGTTCGATACGATGAGAAAGGATATACTAGTGAGAGCATTCATACTGGTTAGGATATCGATAGGATGATTTTTCTTACACAGGAAGCGGGTTCAAGCTTCGCTTGAACCCGCTTCATAATTTCTACAGGTGCATATCTACTAGCCATGATGATTGGCTTCCAGCCATCGTTCTGCGTCAATTGCAGCCACACAACCGCTGCCGGCTGCTGTGATTGCCTGACGATACACAGAATCCTGAGCATCGCCACACGCAAAGAGTCCGTCCACATTGGTATAGCTAGACTTCGCCTTTGTCTGAATATAGCCATGATCATCCAGCTCAAGTATGCCTTTAAAGAGCTGTGTGTTGGGTTCGTGACCGATGGCAACAAACACGCCATCGATTGGAATGGTTGTTTCTTCGGAGTTGACCGTGTTTTTCAGGCGCACTGAGGTCAGTTTCTTCACTCCATTTGCCATCGTCTCACCTAGATATTCGTCGATCACGGTGTTCGTCATAAAGCGAACCTTCGGATTGGCCTTGGCGCGCTCAAGCATGATCTTGGACGCTCTGAATTCGTCGCGACGGTGAACGATGGTCACCGTTTCTGCAAAACGGGTGAGGTAATTGGCTTCCTCCATTGCGGTGTCGCCGCCACCCACCACGATTACATGCAGGTTTCGATAAAAGAAGCCGTCGCAGGTGGCGCAAGCTGACACGCCATACCCCATATACTCCTGCTCACCTTTTGTTCCCAACAGTCTGGCGCTCGCTCCGGTTGCCACGATGACAGCTTTAGCCGTGTAGGTGGTATTGCGATCGGAAACAAGTTTGAACGGCCGAGCGGTGGCATCGAGCGATTCGATTTTCTCATACACGCTTCGAGCGCCAAAGCGCTGTGCTTGGTTTCGAAAGACGTTCATCATGTCCGGCCCCATAATTCCATGCTCAAAGCCCGGATAATTCTCGACCTCTGTGGTAATTGTAAGCTGACCGCCAGGCTGTAGTCCTTCAAAAACAGCGACGTTTAGTCCTGCTCGCGCTGCATAAATAGCTGCAGTGAATCCTGCGGGTCCGGATCCAATAATGGCAACATCCACCGAATGCTTATCTGCTTGTGATGCCGATGTGTGTTGTTCTGATGACATAAAAACTCCTTGAAGAGTGCATGTGCCGACCATGCTGCTCTTCCTTAAATGGTATGGGTGTGGTTCAATGGTGATTGATTGAAGATTGTGTTCCCCACATCCACGGTAATAGATGTATCAAAGGGAAGCTATAAGCTTCCCTTTGGCTGAGTTTGCATTATTTCGGATCGACTACACAGTTAGACTTTTCATCTTAGCCCTGAGTCGAAACGATGAGATCAATTATGCTGCGGCTTCTTCATCACCGCTTTCATCATCGTCGTGCGGAACGATCGTGATATCGGCAATGGTATCGCCTTCGTCAAGACGGATGAGGCGAACTCCTTGTGTATTCCGTCCAATAATGCGGATGGAATCCGAAGGCTGACGAATCAGGATGCCCTTCTGGGTCATAACCACCAAGTCATCGCTGTCGGTAATCTCTGCCATGCTCACCACCTTACCGGTTTTATCGGTAACGTTCATGGAGATTACGCCCTTGGCGCCGCGCCGGGTCAGACGGAAGTCTTCGAAACGAGTGCGCTTACCATAACCATTTTCACCAATGACCAGAACTTGACTGTCAGGTCGCTTGATCGCGATCATGGAAATCACTTGATCATCGTCCACCAAGCTAATTCCCTTCACACCGGCAGCGGTACGACCCATGGTACGCACGTCGCTTTCGCGGAATCTGCACGCCAATCCTTCACGGGTTCCTACGATTATATCGCAGGTTCCGTTCGTGAGACGGGCACTGAGCAGGAAGTCGCCATCATCCAAGCTGAGGGCAATCTTACCGTTAGCACGCACACTTTCGAATTCCGAAAGCTGGGTTTTCTTCACGGTTCCATTTTTTGTACACATGAAGATAAACTGATCCTCGCTAAAGGCACCCTGAACCAGGAGGTACGCCGTTACGCGTTCATCGGCTGGCTTTTGGATGACATTGGCGATGGAGCGTCCTTTTGCGTTACGACTTCCCTCCGGGATGTCGTACACTTTCACACGGTAACAGCGTCCCTTATCGGTAAAGCACAACAAGAAGTCGTGCGTCGCGGCGCGGAAGAGATTCTCTACGTAATCGTCCTCGTAAGTGCCGGCGCCACTCAGACCCCGTCCACCACGGCCCTGACGTCGGTAGGAGTTAACCGGTGTTCGTTTAATGAAGCCTTTATGCGAGATGGTCACGATCACATCTTCGTTGGCAATCATATCCTCCACCGTGAAGTCGCGAGAATCGAACACGATATCCGTACGACGTTCATCTCCATACTTTTCTTCGATGGCTGTCAGTTCCTCTGAAACGATTTGCAATTGCAATTCCTTGCTCGCTAGGATGGAGCGCAGTCGTTCGATGAGCTTGATGATGTCACGATACTCGTTCATGATCTTCTCGCGCTCGAGTCCGGTCAGTCGCTGCAAGCGCATGTCGAGAATTGCCTTGGCCTGTATCTCGCTCAGTTTAAATCGCTTCTGCAAGCGTTCACTGGCAACTTCGACCGTTGGCGACTCTTTGATAGTCTTGATCACCTCATCGATATTGTCGAGAGCGATGATAAAGCCTTCTAAGATGTGAGCTCTTTTCTCCGCTGCACCGAGTTCGAACTTTGTTCGGCGAACCACTACTTCATTTCGGAACTCGATAAAATGCTGTAGCATGTCGCGAAGTTCCAACACCCGTGGACGACCTTCTACCAGCGCCAGCATGATGCAGCCAAATGTGACTTGCATCGAGGTATGCTTGTAGAGATTGTTGAGTACAACAAGCGGGACACCGTCACGCTTGAGCTCGATCACGATGCGCATACCATCACGGTCGGACTCGTCGCGGATGTCGGAAATGTCCTCCAACACTTTGTCACGCACTAAGTCCGCCATTTTTTCGATCAACGAGGCTTTTGAAACTTGATACGGTAGCTCGGTCACGACGATCGACTCTTTGCCATTCTTCGCCGTTTCTACTGAAGCACGAGCACGAACAAGAATCTTTCCGCGTCCGGTCAAATAGGCATCCCGAACGCCATCATACCCATAAATCACACCACCGGTCGGAAAATCCGGAGCCGTGATGTGCTGCATTAAATCGTTTGACGATAGTGTGGGATCTTGAATCAAGGCCTTCAATCCCTTTACCACTTCACGCAGATTGTGCGGTGGAATATTTGTAGCCATTCCAACCGCAATTCCACCTGCACCGTTGACAAGTAATAAAGGAACAACTGTTGGAAGTACTTTTGGCTCCTCCAAGCTGTCGTCAAAGTTGGGTTGAAAGTCAACCGTATCCTTATCAATGTCACGTAATACTTCTGCGGCGATGCCCGAGAGACGTGTTTCGGTATAACGCATAGCAGCCGGCGGGTCACCGTCAACCGAGCCGAAGTTGCCCTGGCCGTCTACCAAAGGATAACGGAGCGACCATTCTTGCGCCATCCGAACCATGGCATCGTACACAGACGAGTCACCATGAGGGTGATACTTACCAAGAACTTCCCCCACCAAACGAGCCGACTTTTTGTAAGGCCTGTTGTGCGTTAATCCAAGTTCCTGCATTGCATACAGGATACGTCTGTGCACGGGTTTAAGTCCGTCTCGGACGTCCGGTAAGGCGCGAGAGACAATAACCGACATCGAATAATCTAGGTACGATCCCCGCATTTGGTCTTCCAGTAAAACCGGAAGAATCTTTTCACTGTGTAAAGCCATGCTTCAGAAGAAGATGAGATGGAAGAGAAAGGCAAAAATAAGGGTTTAAAGATTGCGAAATCTGGAGGATTTTCCACATGTGAAGGTTTTTGGAAGATCCCGCTCTCTCAAAGCAACACACTCCAGCACCGCAACCACAAACCTGACTTTCACACGTTCCCGATGCGAAGGAATTTTGCGCGAAGCGCGCATGTATTCATCGGTCTCTACGAATGACCATCCGAAGACGAAAGTCTATGGCAATCTAGTTAAGTTCTTGTAATAACTGACGTTGCGCTTCCGCACATGCGCGTTCTCGGTTCGCTCGTCTGTCTGAGCCAAAGTGATGCAGGCTGGCTTGCGCTCCCTTCGGTCCGGCGAGTGCTATCCATACGGTACCGACCGGCTTGTCAGCGCTTCCTCCGTCGGGACCGGCAATGCCGCTGATAGCCAACGCATAATCGCTTTCGAATCGTTTGCGTGCGTTGGTTGCCAAGAGCTCGACCACTTCTTTACTGACGGCTCCATGCGTTTCAATGACTTCGAGCGGTACATCCAGCTCTCGGTGTTTTGATTGGTTGGAATAGCAGATAATCCCACCCAATAGATACGCTGAGCATCCGGGATTTTCCGAGAAGAGTTCACCCAACATGCCTGCGGTGCAGGACTCTGCGAGGGCAAGGCTGACACCGTTGGCGATGAGACGCTCGTGCAACGCTTGGTTCAGTGTGCGGTCATCTTCGCTTACTACATACTGCCCGGCTTTTGAGCGAATGTAGGTGGCAATGCGAGACAGCATTTCGTCGGCGAGCTGATCGTTGGCGGCAGTCACGCTAATCCGAAGACGGACTCCGGTGTAGGAAGGAAGAAAGGCCAGCGACTGTCCCTCCAGAAAGCTCTCCGGCTCTCCCAGTACATCGGCTAGGCTGGATTCCGCAATTCCGGCTACGGTGATGGTGGAGTAACGACGGACGGCGAAGTGACCAGCTCGAATTCTCTCCTCGATCAAGGGTAGCACCGAGTTCTTCATGATTCCTTGCATTTCGGCCGGGACGCCGGGCATGGCGATCACTGCGCAGGGTTGACGGTCAAAGAATAAGCCCGGTGCAGTTCCTTTGTCGTTGTCAAGTGCCATGGCGGTAGACGGAAGCATTGCTTGCAATTGGTTGCGAGGTGTAAGCGGTCGTTGTCGAAGCTCGAACATGCGAACTAACCGTTCGTGTGTACGAGCATCGTGTTGCAGTGTATCCTGAAAAAAAGTGCATAACACATCTTTGGTGATGTCGTCGTGCGTCGGTCCTAAACCTCCCGTCACTAGCAGCATGTGATTTGACGTGCTCATGCGCGTAAGAGCCGACAACATGGCTCCCGCGTCGTCGGCTACCACAGCATGCTCCGTTATCAAGGCTCCGCGTTGCGAGCATTGCTGGGCTATCCAGGCAACGTTGGTGTTGACCACTTGACCTATACACAATTCATCTCCAATGCTCAATAGTGCGATACGGTACATGCTTCGTTTCTCAGTGATGGGGACTTCATTACCAGTATAAACTAAAACAGCACGTCCAACGGACGTGCTGTTGATTTCTACACACAACGAAATAGCTTAGGCAGCGTTTTCGGTTGCTGCGGGTGTATCACCGGCTTCAGCAGCTGGAGCAGCTGGAGCAGCGGCGGGAGCAGCCTCGGCCTTGGCCTTCGCCGCATTGTCATCAGAAGCGGAAGCCACATTCTCTGCCGCAACAACGGCTTCGATGGCGGCCACTTCCTCCGGAGCAATCGTCGGCGCAACGCCTTCAGCTACGTACTTCTCAGCGTTTGGAACGGGGTGATTGGAGTTATACGCTGCAATCACATCCGCATCTTTACCCTTCAGGGCATCGACAGCCGAGAGAACGATCTTCTTCGATTCTTTATCGAACTCGACCACTTTCAGCGGCAGAGCGTCGCCAACGTGGAAGAAGTCGGCAATGCTGCGAACCGGAGCGAAAGATAACTGTGACGACGGCACAAATCCGTCTACACCCTCAGGCATTTCAACGATTACGCCCTTGTCGATAATGCGAACAATCTTGCCTTCGGTTTCGGTGCCTACGGTGAAGCGTTCAGCAAACACATCCCACGGATTGTCGCTGATTTGCTTGTGACCGAGAGAGATACGACGGTGCTCAGGATCGACACTGAGAACGATCACTTCGAGAGAGTCGCCCTTCTTGACGAATTCGCCTGGGTGACGAATCTTCTTTGTCCATGACAAGTCCGAAATATGCACCAAACCGTCCACACCGGCTTCGAGTTCAACAAACACGCCAAAGTTGGTGAGGTTGCGCACGATACCTTTGTGGATGGAACCAATGGGATACTTGTTCATCAAGTCTTGCCATGGATCCGGCTCGAGTTGCTTGATACCGAGAGCGAGCTTACGGTTGTCGCGATCGATGTTGAGCACAACGGCTTCAAGCATCTGACCAAGGGATACGAGTTGCGACGGGTGCTTGATGTGTTGTGTCCACGACATTTCGCTGATGTGGATCAAGCCTTCCACGCCCTTTTCGATTTCGATGAAGACACCGTAATCGGTGATGCTCACAACCTTACCGCTAACCTTGACACCCGGCTCGTACTTCTCACCAATGGTATCCCACGGGTGTGGTGTGAGTTGCTTCATACCAAGAGAAATACGCTTCTTCTCTTGATCGAAGTCGAGAACGGCCACCTTGACTTGCTCGTCGAGGCTGACAATTTCTGAAGGGTGATTGACGCGACCCCAGGACAGATCGGTGATGTGCACGAGACCGTCCACACCGCCCAAATCGACGAACACACCGAAGTCTGCAATCGCCTTGACCACACCTTCGAGAACAAGACCCTTTTCGAGGGACGAAATGATCTTGCCACGTTGTTCGGAGATTTGCTCTTCCAAAAGGATCTTGTGGCTCACCACCACGTTTTCACTTGGGTTGTTGACCTTCACCACGCGAACGTCGATGGTCTTACCAACCCACACGTCGAAATCGCGAACCGGTCGAACGTCAATTTGCGAGCCGGGCAAAAATGCCTCAATGCCCAACAGATCGACCACCATACCACCCTTGATGCGACGGAGGATGCGAACCGGAATGACATCTTGCTTTTCGTAGTGAGACATGATGTCGTTCCATGTCTTCATGAAGTCGGCACGACGGCGCGACAACACAAGACGACCGGAGGCATCTTCCATCTTGTCCACGAAAACATCAATCTCTTCGCCAATGACGAGTGAATCTGCAGCAACTGAGAATTCAGCGCGCGGCACAACGCCAAGGGACTTAAAACCGATGTCGACTAATATTTCATCTTTTGAGATCGCGACAACGCGACCGTGTACCATCTCGTCTTCTTTGATTTGGGTCATCTTGGTCGACAACATCTTCTCGAAAGATTCGTTGTCCAAACCATTGAAATCCAAATCCAAATCACCTTCTAAAATGGCTGCCAGTGTACTCTTTTTTGAGAGTTGCACCGGTGTTTCATCCATCAAATGCTCCGGTATTGAGCTTTCAGCGACCGCTGCTTGCGGTGCTTCCACCGGTTGTTCTTCCAGCGGCTGTGTTGATTCTGACATTCTGCGTTCCTTACTCATTGCTCGGCGCCGTTGCGACGCACCGCTCAATGGACATCTAGTGAAACAAATCCCGCAACGAGAGTGACTACAAAGATAGCGCTAAATCGGGAATTATCAAGCACTCCCGAGACCGATCCGGCGAGCCGCGATCCAATAGTGCCTCTGCGCGCTGTAGGTCTTTTGTCTGCGCGAGGGCTGTATTTTTGTCAGCGCCACGTCTTCGCCGCCACCCTGCCGTCGAAGAATGTCCGGTTTTCTTTGCAATTCGCTTGTGTATGAACAAACTCGATCGTTATCTGCTACGCAGCTTCGTTCAGACTCTGGTCTTTTCGGTCGTGGCCTTGTGCGTGATTTTCGTGGTGGTGAACCTCATGGAAAGCTTAGACGGCTTTCTGGACCACAAAGCAAGCGCTTTCGCGATTGCCTCGTACTATTTCTACTTTTTACCGCAGATTATCAAACTGATCTTTCCCATCGCAATGCTGATGGCAAGTTTGTTTGCCATAGGTCGACACTCCGGTGCCAATGAAATAACGGCGATGAAAACCGCGGGTTTGAGCTTGTACCGTTTGATGCTCCCGATCGTGATAGTGAGCACACTGCTCAGTATCGCACAACTCGGTTTTAATGGATGGGTCGTGCCACGAGCAACTACCAAGATGTTGGAGTTGGATCGGCGTTTTCTTGGCAAAGGCGGATCTGAGTCGCCCACGCAATTGTACAACCTGTACTTTCGCGACAATCCCCTGCGAAACGTCATCATGAATTCGTACGACGAAACGCGCAAGAGTGGTGCAATGATTGCCGTGGAGGATTACAGTTCGGAAAAGCATCCAAGAATCACACGGCGAGTTGACGCCAAACTCTTTCATTGGGATTCACTGCAACAGTGTTGGTCGCTGAGCGATGGATACCGTCGGAGTGTTAGTACGGCCGGCGATATTTCCGTTGCACCATTTGTGAACGACACGATTCACCTGCAAATGTCCCATGCAAGTATCATGCGCCTGCAACGAACAACCGACGAAATGACGCTCCCTGAACTTGCCGAATACATCAGCATTCTGGAGCGAGGTGGCAAAGATGTACGCATGAAGCGCATCGACTATTTCGGACAATACGCATTTCCCTTCGCCGATCTAATCGTCGTCCTTTTCGGAGTCCCCTTTGCTTCGATTCGTAAAAAAGGCGGCATCGCCGTTCAAATTGCAACTGCCATGATCGTTTCCTTCGTGTATTTGGTGTTTACCAAAATCTCTCAGTCCATGGGTTTTGAATTAAACCTCTCGCCCCAAATAGTCGCCTGGTCTGCTAACGGATTGTTCCTCCTCATCGCGCTCGTCAATCTGCGAATTACCAAGACGTAGACTTTAGAGCATACGATCCTAAAAACAGATACTCATGATTCGCGCGCAGCTTCGCTGCCTGCACTGTCAGATTTCTCGTACACATTCCAGTGTTTATTTCATCTTTTGTCGAAATAATTCAAATCGTGACACGAACTAGTGACACTTGACATTTGTTGTTAAAGTGTTCTTCGCTACTTTTCCCCCAATCACAAACGGAGGTTATATGCGAAAGTCTTCTGCCACCACCTTCCTGCTCAGACCAGCGGTCCTTTTGATACTGGCCACGCTTCTCTGCGGGACATCTATACTTCGTGCCGCCGCCGACAGCGTCTGGACGATACCGAGTTTTTATCGCTCGAATAACGACGTCAGTGCTTTTATCAGTAGCTCCAATGGCGACAGCGTCAGCTTAGCTTACAGCGCCGAAGTGCGCACGCGCGACGAAGCCATCACGACTACCCACATCCAGGTGCGCAATTGGAACGCCACCACCGGAAAGGCTCTGGTCTCCCGCGACTATTTCAATGTTCAGATGGCGGATGCACAACCAATCTATCGTTTCGGAACATTGCACGGAATTCCCCACTTTTTGTATTGTCCGCAAGTCAAAACGCTAAACCTTGTAAATGTACTGAGCGGAGCTGTACAAGTGGACTTTAGCGTTGAGGACACCATTCGTAGTGTGTATATGTCACCGGATTTTAGTCATTCCGTTATCTGCACAAAAAATGACTTGTTCTATGTTGTTGATTTAGAACACAAACAAATCATGCTCCGTGATAGCGTGTGGCCTTCGTACACCTACGTCCGACCACCGGACACTTTACACGGGCTTGCCGATTCGTCCTATTTCCTAGCTCACTTCAAGATTTTCTGTAACTCCAATAGCTGGACGTCGGATAATTCGCTGGTGATGCTTCGAGTGGATCGCTTATCTGACACTCTGGGTACAGACATCGAGTACCGGGCAGAATCGTATTGGCATGCCTTTGATTTGCAGTCAAAGTCGTATGTATCAGACACCATTCCAACGCACCAGTACGGCACGTGGATACCGGACAGCAAGGTGTTCTGCACCTTTGGAAATCACACGTTTTATTACACGGATATCCACGGCGCTCAAAAAACTATTACCAACCCACATTTATTGATTGACTATGCGGTCAATTCTGCGGATAGTTTAGTGACGTTGGTAAGCCCGGATTTCTATTTCGACTTCTGGAACTTGAATAATACCTTGATCCGAAGTTTCAGCCCAGGCGACATGATTGCCTACACCTTCAGTTCAGATTCTCGCTTCTTGGCCTACTTGACTCCGGACAACACATTAACGGTGATAAACACGAAAACATTTCAGGGTATCTATCAAATTCACCTTGATTTTCCTCCCAACGTGAATTATAACGACCACTCGTCGATGAAATTCCTCAGTGGCAATCGAGCAATTCTCGTTCTGGATAGTTCGTGGAATTATCGCATTGTGGATTTGGCAACAGCTCAATCGGTGGCCTCAGTCTCGCTGGAATCGTACTATACCACAAGTCCGGATGGAACGAGTTTGTTTATCCTGAATAATAAATTGTATCGGTACAATTTATTTACCGGCGATTTAGTCAAAGCGTTTCCGGACGACGAATTGTATGACCGCCTGCGGTCCATCGCGATCAGTCCGGATGGTGACCATCTACTAACAGCCGACCATGCCTTACGCTATTGGGACGTTCCATCCACCACTCAGCTCAACACCAGAGAGTTTCCTACGGCACAAACAATTAAGTGGTCACCCCTCGATTCCATCGCTGTTATCCTTAACCTGAGCGTAGACAGTACACAGAAATGGGTGTCTCTTCTCAATACCTCGCAGCTCAGCACAATTCACGAGTACGACTCCAATTCTGTCTTCATGAGCTTCTCGCCTGATAGTTCCTCATTCGTCCTGGCTGACTCGAAGGGCAATGTGTTTCGTTACGACTTGAGTAGTGGCATGCTCCTGGACAGCCTGCACATGCAATACTTGGTCAGTGCTGCAATCTGGAATCCCCTCAGTCAAAACTACTATCTCGGTGATGTGAAAGGTGATATTTGGTCTGTTAGTTCCAATCATGACACCATTGTGAAGGTGTACCATACAGTGTATCCATTGCGCGAGCTTGTGCTCTCACCAAACGGTACGTATCTGTCGTACATCAGCACGAAGGACAACGCTCTGCTCCAGTTATCGAACGGAAAGGTCATGAGCACATTGTCCACCGCTCCCTTTGGTACCTTGTTCAGCGAGGTTGACAGCACCTGCACGTTTGTGTATAACGGTTCGTTCATTCGAGAAAACACGCGTACTGCCACGATCACACAACACAACACAAAAAATCGGGCATTCTTTAGACCACAGAAGAACTATTACGTGGTGGGTTCGTCGGATGCCAGAGACAGCTTGTCGCTCTTTAGCACAAACTCCGACAAGATCGCATCGTGGTTGGTACGCACTCCTGTGTACGATCTCTTAATGTGGAATGGCAATGCAGATCGCATTGCCTTACTGGACATCTTCAATAACGTGGTCGTATGGAAGCCGTCCAACCTTTTGGAAGGCGAAGGCGTCTACCATCCATCGGATGTCGCAGAGTCCCCGAGCCCGTCTTCATGCGTGGTTTATCCCTTGCCTGCTGCCAGTGATTTTCACGTGCGTTTGGCAAATGAATCGAACCGATGTGTAAGCGCCACGGCCTATTCGCTTGTCGGTTTGGGAACGGAACTTTCTCAACTGAGTGATGGCGGCTTCTCCGTCAGCACGTTGCCTAACGGCATGTACACGATAATGCTACGGATGTCCAATGGTGTACAACAAGCAGTTCGCATTGTGGTAACACATGGCTCGTAGGAGAGTTTGGCCACGATTGGTCACACGGAGGGAACACGATAGCTCGGTTTCCTCCGTTTTTGTAT
The DNA here is from genome assembly GCA_039810585.1 of Chlorobiota bacterium. Classification (GTDB taxonomy): domain Bacteria; phylum Bacteroidota; class Ignavibacteria; order Kapaibacteriales; family NICIL-2; genus JBBATK01. Next base: position 140,369 of record JBDHXF010000003.1, on the reverse strand, counting down.
GTCCCATCCCCTTTTTAGCTGAGGAAAGACAAGACGGCCGGTAACTCTTGGCGTAGTCACGGTTGCTCCCGAAAGCGCGCAGCGCGCATGAATAAGCCGTCTCCAGCAGCGTGATCTTTTTTGCTATCTTGACACCATGAAAGAACTTCGTTCGATGGCGTCTCGAGAAGGACGCCGTGTCTTGCGAGAAATATTTCGCGAGCTCAGATACGATAAGCAGTTAGGCGGGCTCAGCACCTTGAGTACCATGTGGCGTATTTGCAGCACCGAGAGAGAAGTGTACCGCTATTCCAATGTGGAAGTCACGGTTCTGCACCCTCTTGGACCACTTCGCGGAACGTCCTTATGGATGCAAGAAGTGGTGAACCGTTTCTACTACTCCACCATAAACTCCTTCGTCTATTTTGGCGCCGCGATGCTGTTGGTGATGATTGGGATTCGACGTTTTACCGATCGTGTCACCGATTCCACCGTGCTTGGTAGCATTTTGTTTGAAGCGCTCCTACTTGTAGTGATGTTCGTGGTGATGTTCTTTTCACCAACGGAGGACAATACCGACGACGATTCACCAGGCGAGGACGAGACACACGCGGACGTCCTGCGAGAAATCGGCGAGATTGGCCGAGATTACGCCGATGTGAATATGCATATGGAGCAAGCTGTTGCCGCTCTGCGTGAACTCACGCAAGAGCAAGCTGAAGTCATGGCATTGCTCCGCCAGCATACCGAAGCAGCTACCAAAGCAGTGGCCCCAAATCCGGCGCTTCTTGAGAGCATGAGTAAAACAGCCGACAGTCTGGAGCGACTCGAACAAACCGTGCAATCGTTCAATGTGGCTGCCAATAAACTGCAGCGCGAGGAAATTGAAGCCGCAGTCCAACGCGAGGTTCAGAGCATCTTGCGAACGAATCTGCAAAGCAAGGAACGCTCATCCTAGCCGTACTCTTTTTCGAATCCCCGCCATAGCTATAAGGACACCAGCGTAGACGCGTGAAGAAGACCAGACCCAAACGATTTGTCGAAATATACTTTGTGCTGTACTTGGCAGCACTGGTGCTCCTTATTCCTGATAAGAAGCATGAAGACAAACAAGCCACCTCGCTGATCAGTTCCCTCTTGCAGTCGTCCTTTGTTTTACAACCGGAACACACGGTGCTGATGTGCCGAGTGATTCGCACGGGCGACTCCACGGTCATCCTGGATTGCGATTCGCTCAATACCATTTACCACTCCGGCGCTGTTCGGGATCTTCAATACGATTTTCGGATCGAAGATCAATCGTATAAAAATGTGGTTCAGTTGTCGTCGCAGAAAACCAACAGCTCCTCTTCATTTCACATCCTTGGTCGTGGTGATGAAGGAAGTGTACAATTCAGCTGGAATCCCCCGTTGAGCGAGGGAAAGAATCGACTCTATCAAGTGAGCGTGAGCGCCACTGCCAGTCCACTTCTACCACCGGGACTCACTGACGAGCAGCGTCGTTACTTGAGTGATGCCATGCAGGATGAGGGAGAAATCCAGATTCATGCGGAAACCAAGTTCACGCTGGCTCTGGTGTACGTGGATGGTGGAAGTGCCGGCAGTACACTCGCGGAGTTAAACCCACAGATTTTGGCACAAAGCGATAGCACGTTCCGCAAACGATACGAAGAGCTCCTGGCTGAAGTCAATAAGCCACGCTTTTTACCCGCACCGGTTGGTGAGTTTTCCTTGCAGCCTCGTGAGAAAATCATCAAGATGATTGCATATCAGCCGTTTGAGAATCGCATTCGAGTGTATGGTGCGGATCCGCAGCGAGAGTGCGATAGTTTCCGGGTGAGTGGCGCTAATGCGTCCTACCGATTTGAAGGACCCGATCTGGTCGTCACCGGTACAACGCCGCCGTCCGGTATGGCGCTGTACACCGTGTCCGCTCGACGAATATCCGATAAAAAGGACACAAGCGTTTCGTTTCGCGTGCTGGCCATGAATCTGGATGCACCGCAAGTACCACAGCACATGTATCCCGGTTTGAACTACACGTTCAACCCCAATGTTCCGGTGATCAGCGGACTTCCCGCCGGTGCCACTCTTCGTGACGAGCACGGGACGGAAATCCTCTCGAGTGTTAGCGGAGAATTGTTCAACTTCAAGCCGCGACCTGAAGACACGTCGCGTGTGTTTAGTTTCGAACGAACGTTGAATGGTCGTAAAATCGGTCAAACCATTCAGATCCCCGTGCTCGCCTTTCCCTCTCCCGAAATCATCGACATCTCTCAGCAGAATGGTCAGGTGTGGGTACGCACTCGCTCCTACGGAATTGAAGGCGACGTAAGGGCTCGAGTGAAGCTTGAGATTAGTGTTCCGACCATATCCAAGGTGCAAGAACGCATGGGCGATTACTCCTACGACCCGCGCTTCAACATACACGTGCAGCTCTTCCAATTCACACCCCAGCAAAGTGCATTCTCTGTTCGCGCAATCAACGGGTATAAAAAATCATCGGAACGACGCGAATATCAGATTCGGGACTAAGCAAACACCTGCATCGTATTCGTGCAGGCGACCAAATCAATCCTGGTGAGACAAGCTCAGGTTATGTCGGTAGCGCATCACGTTGACGTGGTGCTCGTTGATGGTTGAGGAGAAATAATGGCTGTTAGAGCGGTCGCCTTTGGCACAAAAGAAGTAGTATGAATTCACCTCCGGATGCAATGCGGCGGCAATGCTAAGCTCCCCGGGGTTGTTGATTGGTCCTGGTGGCAGTCCGCTGTGCAAGTAGGTGTTGTAGGGACTCTCGAAACGCAGATCGGCAAGCGACAACCACCGTGCCTCTGGTCCGATTGCATACTGCACGGTGGGATCAGCTTCCAGTCTCATTCCCTTCGCAAGACGATTTTCATACACGCCCGCTACGCGGGCTCTCTCGTCCGCCTGCGGAGTTTCTGCCTCCACGATGCTGGCCATGGTCATGACTTCCGCGCGCGTTTTTCCCTGCTGCAAGGCATCCGCTTGAAACTTCTCATTCCAGAGTTTGTTCTGTTGGCTCACAAGCCCCTCGATAATCTCCTGCGTCGGCTGCTTCCAGAAGTACTCATAGGTATCCGGTTTGAGATAGCCTTCAAGCGAGGTAGCTTGGATACCCAGCGCCTTGATGAGCGAGTCGTTCATCATCTCCTTCATGAAGGCCGCTGAATCAATCCCGACGTTTTTTTGGAGAATGGACGCAAAGCGCCAGCTTGGAAGTCCTTCCGGAAAGGTCACTCGCACCTTCAATACCTGCTTTCCACTCAGCAAGGCCCTTAAAAGTTGAAAGTGGGTGTTCGTTACGTTAAACCGATACGAACCGGCGTAAATGGTGGACGAGTTGAGGCGACACCATGCACTGAGCATGAGTCTGAACAAGAGGGGGTGGCGAATGCAATGACTTTGTTGCACCACTTGCGTGGCTTTGAAAACACTACTTCCTTTTGGGATATACACGTCTGTAACACTGTTGATCGCCAAGGGTGAGCGTAAGTACCATGCACAGCCTGCAGCCAAGAGTACCACTCCAACCACCACAATTCCAATTGCTCGCTTCATGGTAGAAAATTACGCATCGTTTGGCTACCTAAGCTTTGAAATGCTGATGTAGGTCAAATAGGCCGGCTACTTTCGTCTATCGCGATCTTTTTCTCTTCGAAATATGCCCCCTGTTGCACGCATAGCCCTTATTTTTGCAACGATGTGTAGTTGTGAGTTGGCCGAATTTTCATCACAAGGGTTCGTACTATGGATTTCATTAAAAACAAACTGGCGGAAATGGCACCGTCCATCCGCGATAAGCGCACCACACTTCTTAAGGAAAAGAGCGACACTGCGATTGCCTCCGTTACGGTTGAACAGGTCATTGGCGGGATGCGTGGAATTCCCTCCGTCCTTTGCGACACTTCATCGGTGTCGGCGGACGAAGGTCTGCGTATTCGCAAAATTCCCATCATGGAACTCACCGATTGGCAGCCCGAAGAAATCTTCTTCTTGCTGGCCACAGGTTCCAAGCCGAACGACGAAGAGAAAGCTTTGCTAAAGCACGTCTTTGCTTCGAGAGCAGAACTTCCTACGTATGTGTTGGACACGCTGAAGGCAATGCACAAAGATTCCCATCCGATGGCAATGTTGTCGATGGGTTTATTGTCCATGGAGCACGAATCTGCCTTCCGTCATGCTTACGATTCCGGCGCCAGTAAGGATCATTTGTGGGAAGCCACTCTAGAAGACTCCATCAATCTCCTCTCGCGCATTACCACCCTGGCTGCCGCCATTTACCGTCTGAAATTCCATAATGGCGATATCATCCATCCGGATCCCAACGCCGATTGGGCGACGAACTTTGCCAACATGCTGGGCGTCAGTTCCGACCATGCATGGCAGGATTTAGTCCGCCTGTACCTGGTATTGCACTCCGACCACGAAGGTGGTAACGTGAGCGCTCTTACCGGTCTTACCGTAGGGTCCGCTCTCAGCGATGTGTATTACGCGGTCAGCGCGGGTCTTAATGGTCTTGCCGGTCCGTTACACGGACTCGCAAATCAAGAAGTGCTTGCTTTCATTCTCGAAGTAATCGAACATTTCAAGGGAGTGCCAGATGATGCCACTCTTACCCAGTACTGCTGGGATCGTCTGAATGGCGGCCGGGTTATTCCGGGCTATGGTCATGGTGTACTGCGATGCACGGACCCACGTTTCACTGCTTTCCACGAGTTTGCTGATAAGCATAATATGACTAGCGACAGCATTACGTTGGTCAAGAAGTTCTTCCAAATTGTTCCGGGAGTTCTCACAGAGCATGGCAAGGCAAAGAGTCCGTGGCCAAATGTCGACTCCATCAGTGGTTCCCTGCTCTACGATTTGGGTATGAAGGAATTCTCCTTCTACACGGTGATGTTCGGCGTTAGTCGCGCCATGGGTATCTGCTCGCAAATTCTTGTTCACCGCATCCTCGGCTCTGCAATTACACGTCCGAAGTCGGTAACTCTCGATCAACTCACGGCAATGGCCAACAAGTAATCGATAAGACAGCAGACATGACTCACTAAAAAGGGTTGGCATTTTTGCCGACCCTTTTCTTTATCTGACGTGTTCACTTTATTTGACGAGTTCACTTTCGTCCATGGCGTTTCCGCGGCTCCGTCAGATCAACACTCGTCTTGTCATTGTCGTGTAAGGCGCGAAGCGCCGCACGAATAAGAAATCTCCTGACGACGATGCGCTGCGTTTAGCTTACCGATTCCATCACCATTGCCAAGCCTTGACCAACGCCAATGCAAAGCGAAGCGACACCGTAGCGTTGCCCGCGACGTTTCATCGAACGCATGAGCGTCCCGGCGATGCGTGCGCCGCTCATGCCCAAGGGGTGACCGATAGCGATGGCTCCACCGTTCGTGTTAAGCTTGTCCATCGGAATGCCGAGTTCTCGTTGGCAGGTCAGTACTTGTGAGGCAAAGGCTTCGTTGATTTCGAAGGCATCAATCTCATTAACCGACAAACCTGCTTTTGCAAGGGCGCCGCGAATGGCTTCGATGGGACCGGTACCCATAATTCTCGGATCGACTCCGGAGGCGTGTCCGCTCACGTAGCGTGCGATGGGCTTGAGACCAAAGCGCTTCACCGAACTCTCGTCAGCCACGATCAACGCAGCGGCGCCGTCGTTGAGCGACGAGGCATTGCCGGCAGTGACGGATCCGCCTTTGCGGAATGCGGGAGAGAGCTTTGCCAACTTCTCGAGCGAGGTATCGGCTCGCGGTTGTTCGTCACGACTCACAACAATCGGATCGGATTTCTTCCGGGGGATAACAACCTCAACAATCTCGTCGTGAAACTCCCCTCGTTCCTGTGCTGCCACAGCTAATTGATGCGAACGCAGCGCAAACGCATCCTGATCCTCGCGACTGATATGGAAACGCTCCACCAGGTTTTCGGCAGTCTCACCCATCGATTCCAGTGGAAAGAGTTCACTCATGGCAGGGTTCGGATAGCGCCAACCCAGAGCTGTATCGTATGCCGTAAGATTGCCAAACGCTGCGCCACCGCTGACGTTTTTTGGGATCGAGTACGGCGCGCGCGACATCGACTCTACTCCGCCGGCGATAATCATAGACGCTTCACCGCTACGAATAGCGCGCGCTGCTTGAATGATAGCCTCTAGTGACGAGGCACACAATCGGTTAACGGTCACTGCCGGTACCGAGTGCGGATAACCGGCTAAGAGCGTGGCCATTCGTGCAACGTTTCGATTGTCTTCACCGGCTTGATTGGCACAGCCCATGATCACGTCGTCAATAGCAACGGGATCAATTCCACTTCGTTCAACGACGCTTCGCAATACGAGCGCCGCCATGTCGTCGGGTCGCACCGGTGCTAAAGCACCGCCGTATTTGCCAACAGGTGTCCGGAGTGGTTCACAAAAGAAAACATCATTCATAAGCCTACGATAGCGTATTGTTCAAAAGTTGATGGTTGAGAGGTCTGCACGTCGACCCAAACATATCGGGAATGCCGATCATGAAGCTAGACGTGACAACGCGTCCTGAATTTTGGCAATGCCATCCACAGCGGATTGGAGTTTGGTTCGCTCGGCATCAACCACTTCTTGTTTAGCGTTGGCAACGAAACGTTCGTTCCCCAATTTTTGTTCAGCGCTGCGCTGCAAGTTCTGCAGGCGTTCCAGCTCTTTCGTGAGCCGCTCTCGCTCCTTGTCGTGATCGATAACAGACTCGGCTACGAGGAACAGATCCACACCACGAACTACGCTCGACAACGCGGATTCAGGCTGTTGACCCTCCGCTAAAAATTGCGGCAGTTCGTTACGGGTGAGACTGGCTATGACCGATGCGACCGCGCCAAAAAACTCCTTGTCGTCTTCGGCGCAGCGCAGATACAGCGGAAGTTTTTGTCCGGGCTTGATGCCACTCTGACTCTTCAACATTCTGAGTTCGTCTACAATCTGCTGCAGAAGTTCGAAGCGACGTTCGCGTGCCGTATCCACACGCTGTGCATCGAATGCAGGAAGTGCTGAGGCGGCAAGGAATCGATCGTCAGCACGATCGCCGATCACATGCCAAATCTCCTCCGTGATAAAGGGCATCACCGGATGGAGAAGTGCAAGTGCTCCTTCGAAGAGATCGAGGGCAAAGCGCATGAGTGACTGACGGTAAGCGGGATCCTCACGCTCAGCAAACTGAACCTTCATGATTTCCACGTACCAGTCGCAGAAGTCTTTCCAAATAAAGTCATACAAAGCACGCGTGTACTCGGTAATGCGATACGCTCCCAAATGTTCGTGCACGGCATGGATGGTGCTGTGGAAACGAGACAGGATCCAGCGATCTGCAGCTGACCATTCTTCTTCCGGCATGGACTGCGCGTTTGAGCTCATCCCGGCTTCCGACGCTTTCATGTGAAGAAAGCGAGCGGCGTTCCAAATTTTGTTGGCAAAGTTCCGACCGAATTCCATCTGTGGTGCATCGGCTTTGCCGTTGTCATCCACCACATTCACTTTCACGTCCAATCCAAGAGGTGCAAGGTAAAGAGTTGTATATCGAACGGCATCGGCTCCGTACTTGTCGAAGAGGAAAAGCGGATCGGGTGAATTGCCGAGCGACTTAGACATCTTCCGTCCATCACCGTCACGAATAATGCTCGTGAAGTACACATCTCGAAACGGTACTTGGTTCTTGAAGTACAACGACGCCATGATCATGCGAGCAACCCAGAAGAAGATGATGTCGGGCCCTGTCACTAAGAGATCCGTCGGTAAGTAGCTGCGAAGCAGGCTCGTATCTTCCGTTATGCCATCGTCCAGCCAGTGCATGGTCGTGAGCATCCAGAGCCAGGACGAGAACCAGGTATCCACTGAATCTTCGTCGCGGATCATGGAGATACTATCATCAAGACCAAGTTTGGTTCGCGCTTCCTGCTCGGAGTGAGCTGCCGTGAAACGACCGTCCGGCGCATAGTACACGGGAATGCGATGTCCCCACCAAAGCTGACGTGAGATACACCAATCGCGGATATTGGTCATCCAATGCTCATAGGTCTTGGTCCAGTGTTCGGGATAGAATCGAACACTGCCCTCTTGTACTGCTTTGAGCGCAGGTTCGGCAAGCACCTTCATACTCACAAACCACTGATCGGAGTAATAGGGCTCAACAACCTCTCCTCCGCGCTCACTGTAGCCAACTTTGTGTGTGTAGTCTTCCGACTTGACGATGAGCTCCGCTGCCTCCAAATCCTTCATGATGCGTTTGCGAGCATCGAAACGATCGAGTCCGTTGTACGGACCGGCGAGCTCGTTGAGCTTAGCATCTGCCGTGATGGAAACGAGAATGGGAAGGTTGTGACGCTGCCCAACTTCAAAATCGTTCGGATCGTGCGCCGGTGTAATTTTCAAACATCCGGTTCCAAAATCCTTCTCCACATAATCGTCGGCGATAATCGGAACGTATCGATCCGTGAGCGGCACGCGCACAGTCTTGCCGACAAATGCGCTGTATCGGTCATCTTTGGGATGCACGGCGACGGCAACGTCGCCAAAGATGGTTTCCGGTCGCACTGTTGCTACGGACATAAAGCCGCCGCCATCTTCGAAGTGATATTTGAGAGTGACCATTTTGTCCGTCTGTTCACGCATAATCACTTCTTCATCCGAGAGCGCGCTTTGCATCACGGGCGACCAGTTAATAATACGTTTGCCACGGTAGATCAACCCTGCGTCGAAGAGTCTGATAAACGTCTCCTCCACTGCACGGTTTGCACCTTCATCCATGGTGAACAAGGTTCGATCCCAGTCGCACGAATTGCCTAGGCGTCGTAGTTGTTGCAGGATAATGCCGCCGTACTTCTCTTTCCATTCATACACGCGCTCCACGAATTTCTCACGCCCGAGATCTCGTCGGCCGATCCCTTCCGTTTCGCGAAGCATGCCTTCTACCTTGCTTTGTGTGGCAATACCGGCATGATCAAGACCTGGGAACCAGACCGCCTGAAAGCCACACATGCGCTTGTACCGAATGTAAAGGTCTTGGATAGAATGATTGAGCACATGTCCCATCGTGAGCATCCCTGTCACATTGGGCGGTGGCATAAGGATACTAAACGGCGTCTTGCCCTTCGGTAGCTGCTCCGGTATGGCGAAAATCTGTGCCGCCATCCAACGCTCGTACCAAGTGGATTCTACCGAGGTCGGACTGTACTGTTTTGCTAATTCCTGCATGAAATGGCTTGTTTGGGTGGTCGTAAACAACAAAAATAGACAGTGGGAGACATTTATTCACGCCGGCCAATGGCCGGCTCGTACAAGTGGCCGTGGCCATCGCACCTGAAAACGCAGCCTTTCCCATTGTGTTCTGTGACCGGTCGAGATTGCTTAGATTGAGAAACGATAGCCAATGCGAACGCTAGCTTCGGGATTTAGACGTGGAATCGAATAGCTTCCGTGGGAAAATGAGAGCTCTCTATCGCCGGCTACCAAGAGGTGCAAACCCGCCCACGGACTGAGGTAAAAGTGGGAATCGAGAAAATAGAACAGTGCGCCGCCTACACTGACTAACTCGCAAACGTAGGCTCTCGTTTCGTCCAGCTCCTTGTTTCGAATCGTTCCGGCCCATCGAACGAGTCCAACGCTCAACGCCATTCCGTCGGTCTTCAGGAATGTGACGGAAGGAATGCTGTAATCCAGAAGAATTGCGTCCGAGTGAATGCGGTTGTTATCGACGGACGACGGAAGAAGCCACTGTGGTTTGTCAACTCGAGCATCGAGAATACGTACACTCCACGTTTCGGAACCAACAGCAAGTGCAGCAACCCATCCTTTGAGAATGAAGGGCAGAGGATCGCTCTCAAACCGTATTTGTTGGGCGTGAAGAAGGCAACAACTCGCAAGGCAAAGAATGATGAGTGAAGGAGTTCCTCGATGAGTCATATGTATCAACGAAGAATAATGAACATGCCATTCTCCGAACCAATCGACCCACTTTGCGATGCAAAAATGCGGTAGTAATACGAGCCTTGCAGGAGTTTGCGCCCTTCATCATCACAGCCATTAAAAATCGTTACGTTCGTTCCCAAGCGAGCATTGATGAGCATGCTGCGCACACGTTCACCACGGGCGTCGTAGATTTCCAAGGTGACGAGTTGTCGCTCAAATGGACCGTACAGAGTGTAGTAAATCCGTGCCGATTCGTTCATCGGATTGGGAACCACGTTTGACTTTTGTACCGACAAATCTTTATCAACATAAAGATGCAGTACACTGTCGGTCTCGTTCCCAAAGTAGTCAACGGCATTCAGCTCAAGAGTATTCGTGCCGTTATGCAAGGTTGGTCGAAACTCCACGTAGGCTCGAGTTTCCGGCGGAGCAAACGCGAGACTCTGTATATCCGCACTTCCCACAAAACGATAGGCCGGCTGCTGCTCGATCGCGGAGTCGTTCACGAGTCCGCTCAGGTGCCAGGAATCCACGATTGGCATCCGCGAATTGTCACGCATGAGGCATCGAATGAGTGGTTGGCGTGCAACCGTCATGCCGTCGTACGTGGGCAAACTGTCAATGTGAACCTCAAGTCGTGGTGCCTCTGTATCGTTGATCACCGTTTGATATCGCAGCGCACTATTGTTGAACCGATACAGTTCGGGGATAAGTGAGTCGGGGTTGACAACAAAACTGTTGAGAGTGTAGTCTCCGAATTGCAAGGTGCTAACTGTGTCTCCCACGTTCAGAGTCACGGTATCACCCGGCTGTGTGAACGCCCAACTCTTTACGCTGCTAAATCCTGTATTGCTCACAGGGTTTCGTTGCATGACGAGTATGGCACTGTCCACGACCGCTCGTGGAGAGATTCGCTTGGCCGCGGCTACGATGGAAATCGTGTCACCGCGCAACACACTATCTGCATCTAGCACGTAGGACGACGGAACAACACTTAATTCCGGCAGTGGTTCGAGATCTACACGAATTGCCTGGAAAGCCGGATCCCGGAGCAGGCTTCGCCGTACGACGTGGATCTCAAATTGTATATAGGGATACCGAGTGGCATCGATGGACGACAAATCCATCTCCGCAACAGTGTCAGACATGACAACTCGTGGTTCGGAAAAATTGTCGCGCAAACCGAAGACGGTCACTGCTAAAGCCGCTACGCTGTCTGATAATTCGCCCTCGACCTGAGCCCGCGTCCAGCGCCTTGCCGGTCCATACACAGGACTGGTCACCCAACCACTATCCGGGTGTAGTGCAACGGATCCGGAGGCAAACACGGTATCCTCCGCCGCATGAGGACTGAGCGTATCCAATCGAATGCGCTCAACCAGCTGCGTCGAATCGTCGGCAGCCGCTATCATCAAATACGAATGTGGAGGAACGACGGAATCGGCAACTACTGATCCATAGCGCTTGAGCACTTCATGCAAGGAATCAAGATCTCTGTTTACAAACACGTCTCCGTAGGTATTTCCACAAATAGCCAGGAAGAGGTAATCATCCTGTGGAACGGAATCGCGCAGAAAACGAACCAAGGTTCTACCGGAGCCGTTGAAACAGGTATCGCACGAATCACGGTCCACAAAGCAGTCGAAGTTTCGCACTGCCTCTACCATTCCTGTGCGTTTATTGACCAGGCGGACATTGAAGCCGCGCACGTCATCACGATCACCGAAGGTAACACCGTTCAGGGCAATCTTAAATGTGGGTTGAATCGGGATGATAAGATGGCCGGTGCTGTCATAGTACCCATATCCTACCGAGGATCTCATTTCGTAGCGAAGCTCGTCATGCAAAACGTACTGTGGCTCCGAACCGGTGGTGTCTACGCGCCATCGATCTGACTTTGTCCATGCAGCGGAATCAAGACGTACCGTGTTCCGGATGCGTATCGACATGCGGTCTGAGTCCGCTCCTGCGTTGAATGGAATCTCCAACCAAGCACTCTCTTTACCACTCAATTCGCTTCGGGACCGAATCGCGAAAGTGTATCGCTGCCCTTCTTGGAGGTGAAGCGGTGGCTGCCACTGCACGAAGCATTCATCGACAAGCAACGCCGAATTGTTGTCGTAGCCGACAGAATCTAGCACTACAGAGTCTTGTCGCAACTGTGCTTCGAAGCGAACGCTATCTCCTTCTTTCGTGGTTGATATCACGCGCAGCAGCGGATGTTCGGCACTTACATTCCAATACGGAAAGGGATCGATTGGCAACGGGCGCGGAGAGAAGACATTGAACGACGTTGTGTACACCGATCCAAACCGTGACGATGGACTCCATCGCGGATCTGCTTGAACCTCGATACGAAGTGTATGAATGCCATTCTGTCCAAAAATGGAAAATGCCGCGTCAGTAGGCATTGTCATACACACATCATCAAAACTCCGCACAAGCGTATCCGTCTTGTTCTGAAAGGTATGAATGAAAAAGACCGTGGCTGTATCTCCGTGGACTCCCGCATTAAACAGCTCAACGTGAACAAACGCAGAATCTTGATCGTCACTCAAATACTGGCTGCCACTCCTATCTTCAATACGGAGGCTACGCTCGAGTACAACCGGATGAGCAACTGTATCGAAGGGAATACGACTCAGTGGATCGCCAAGAAGGCAACTCTGTAGGTAGACATCGTGCGAGGTGATATCGCTGAAAGTTGCAATCAATGCAGTTGAATTGCTGAGGATGTCACCCAAGTTGCGCGACCCAAAAGTTGAAAGCTCGAAGAAAGATTTCGTCATCACAATAGACTGCACGTCCGGTATTCCATATCCGGTTGCACCAATCGCGGCGATGGCACCCTTGTCCTTTGCCAAAAGGAAATTCTCATCGATACACGACACTTCTGCTTCGGCAAAGGCTGCCGTTTGGCATGACAAGGTGGCGAGCACAAATGGTCGATCGACGTTGGCTAGTGAGCTGTCTGTCCAGTCGTTCACATCAGTGAGTGTCGGACTTCCATGCCCAATAAAGTTAATCCACGCCACTCCCTGCCCATTAACCGCTTTATTGATGTGATTAGAAACCGAGTAGCCGGCGTTGTTCACCTGGAAATACGAGGCGGCATTGGTGGTATCACCGCACACCGAATTGGAACGGAAAAAATAATCGTCAGAGTAAATTTGGTTTTCAAACGACTGATTGTACTGAAGAAAATCCAACTTCTCTGCTTCGGTCTGCCCTCCGGACACGAAGAGGAAACTCTTCCACCACAAATCGGGAGGCAAAGAGTCATACCGCTTGATTTTTCGTACCAAGTCCTGTGCTTGCCGGAGGTTTTGTACCGGCAAACGACCAACATTGAAATCGCTCAATTCATCGGATCCGTCGACAAAACTGAACCAGACGTCACTCACGGGCTTGCCGTAGCTCGGAACATAATCCGTCATCGTGTCGCCGCTACGAATGGATCGATTGTCCCAGCTCGCATCTCCAAACAACAGCACGTCATGAACGCGCGGAGCCGACCAATGGTCATAGGCATAGCGGAGAAAATTTCGAATTGCGTGCGGACTCTTTTGTCCGTCGCCAAACTGACGGTAGATATCATCAACAAACACCACTTGTGTTCGATGTCCCTGGCCTGCTCGGAATGTAGCTAAGTCTCGAGCTGCCGACTCGAAGGTGTGATGCGTGATGACGATATAATCAGCCGACAGCGTTGTATCCGTCAAATCAACATCCGAAATGCGGCGAAGTCCGCAGAGCTCAACACTATCTTCTGAGGTTATCATCAGGTGCTGCATTCCGGCTGCGAGTGGAACAAGAGCCTGCCAAGCGTGGACTGATGCATCGTCCACAAACACTTGATCGCTTAACTCTGTCGCATCGGAATGCTCCACCGCCTGTGCGCCACCTTGAATGCGGCGATAGGCATAGTACACATTGGTAGCAACTTTTTGAGCACTGTTGGTAATTCCGACTCCACTTAAAGCTGACTGGATCTGTGGCGCTAAACTTCGGTCGTCATTAGCCAGAACCACTACATAGTCACCCTCATGTACACGCTGGAGAATCAAAGCACCGTCGCGGTCGGAGCTACTGCCTGTCCACCACTCGGTAGAATCCGTGGCAGGATGATAAACAAATATGGAGCAAGCCCGAAGGGCGCTCGAAAGAAGAGTATTCCCGTTTATAATGCAAGACGACCAGGAACGACTGCCATTTCGCACCTGAAGCATCATACTCAAACCCGGTTGACCGCTGACGATCTGCCATTGGTGAGTGACACTATCCAGAACTACTGAACGTTCAGACCGTAGCAATCGTACCTGAAGCGCTGACGAAGGAGGTGCTTCGACAGTGCCTTCCAGCGATCCGCTGATGGCATAGGCTTCACTGCGAGCGCGTATAGAGTAGTAATCAAAGGCTTGCGATTCAGAGTAGTTTAGAGCAGTCGTATCGGTGCCGATGGACACACATCGAAGATCACACAATCCGCCGCGGAACACTTCTCGTGGCACATTGATATCGAGTCGCTTTTCCGTCGCACCATCGAATGTATCGTCATGTATAACGTCTCCGTTCAGCGTAAGAACTACCCTTTTGTCCGGATTCACGGTCGGCAGGTCGTTCAGCGACTCGTACTCAATGTGTACATGAACGGAATCGTTCAAGGCGTCGTTCGTGACAAAAACTTGGCGATGTTCAAACGGTGTATAGCGATTCACCATCCTCCACACCCACTTCTCCCCTTCGGCGGTTTCCGTTAAGAAGAAATCGTTGGCATCCGATCCGCGGAAATATCCTTGCACGTACTCGTGTTCTTCCTCACAATGTCGGTCGATAACGAGTGAGTTGAGAATTGTGGACGTTCCGCCTGATGTTCGCAGAGTGTAGCGATTGGACGAATGGTCTGCTTCTAGCGTAAGATAGTACACGCAGTTGTTGGAAAACGGACTGTACCACGTGGTATCTCCCGAAGCATGACTACCCCGGAAATACAGATCCGTTGTCGGCAAAAGCACACTATCGCTGCAGGCGAGCCATTGCTCTTGTCCCTTATACCGCAAATGCAACAGCGAACACGCTTGACCTTGCCACGAAGGGTGAATGGAAAGGATATCGACGCCTCGAATGCGAGCAACGCCGTCCTTGTGCGTGCTCACTTCGATGGGAAGTTGCGTGGAATCACTCGTTATGAGGCGAAGTGCGGCTGACATGGCGGCTAATCGCACGTCACGGCTATCACCGTGCAGATACTCGCTATTTAAGACTTGCATCGGAAAGCGATGCACCAGGCCACCGGACCCCCTCGCAAGCGAATCCCCGAATCGAACCTTAACGGTGCAGGAATTCAGCACCCGCACTGACGACCGTAGCGTCGAACTCTCAAAACAATGGAGGACGATAACGGCTACTGAATTTCCCCGTACGATTCCTAATCTGCGAATGTCAACACCAATCGTGTGATGCAAAGCAGAGCCATCAGATCCCAGAGTACGTTCAACGCTTTGTATGTTTTGGAGCGTAGCGCTGAGCGCGCCGGAGGAAGGGACGACGATGAAGAAGCGCCGACAAACCTGTCGTTCTATCGCTGCTTCAATCGAGTCAGTGCGTTCGGGATGGGCGATGAGTGCGCGAAGAGGTTGTTCGATGGCATCGTTGGCCGTACTGAGGTTTGTAAGGTCAATGGTGCAGCCATGATCATCATTAGACGACGACACGCGTGCCTGTTGTGCGGAAGCGCAAAGGCCCAATACGAAGAAGGCAAACAGGAAGAGACGGAAAAATGCTGGCATGGCACGAACAATCGGTTCACTAATGAGTAACACGTCAACACCGTGTTGGTACTCAGGAATTATTGGTGAACGTAGCAAATATTCATGCAACGAGGAAGGTGACTGCGTAAAAACAAAACGGGCTCCACCCTATGGTGGAGCCCGAATATAGTCAAACTGTTATCGACGATCAATACTGTCTTTGAAATCGATGCGAAGGTTTTCCAGAATAGCAGCTGAGAGTTGCTTGCGCATTTCAACGTCGTTAGTCAGGTGCTCGGAGAGAGCTTCTTCAACGCGACGCTTGATAATCTCAGACGATTCGCCAATGAGCTTGTCGACAAAGGTGCGAATGTCACGCTGCTGCTCTTGAAGTACATCCAGCTGCGAACGGCTCGCATCTTCCATCTTCTTGAGCATTTTGTCCATACGCTCTTCTTCTTCCGTATAGAACAAGGTAAGAGCCAGCAAAGCCAACATGGAGAATTCAAGGAGGATGGCGAAGAGAATGAGCGAAGGACGAGTGGAAGGAATGAACTTCAAACCACGAATACCAACCGCGATAATCAGAAGTGCAGCACCACCGTAGGCGAATCCTGTCACGTTGTTTGAATACTGCTCTGTAAAGTGGTGAGCCATGTACAAACGCAACGCGTTGAAAATTTTAAAGTGATTGGACATCCACTCGTGTGCTGATTTAATGTCCTCAATTTCACCTTCCACGAAATCGCTGAAGTGTTCGCGAATACGGATGTACAAGCCATTGTTGCGGAACGCAACCAAATCGGTGTTCTTATCAAACACGTCTTCGAAATGCACCACTTGGTGTGAACCGAAGGTATCGCCTTGATCTTCCGGTGTTGTGCGATTCCAGATTACACGGAAGAAGTCGGTTATGCGCTTGCGATCTGTTTCACCAAGCTCGGCCAGTTTGGCATCGGGCATGGCCAATAGTTCAACGATTTCCTCAGAGAAGCCTGTTTGCAGACGAACTTTTGCTTTGTTGTTGTGAATTTCACGTTCAACCTTGATGGACACAAAACCGATTCCACTCGGTAAAATCAGCGTGATTAAGATTGCAGCGACAAACCCGGCATCGAATGACAAAATCCAGAAACCGTATGGCTCAAGATAGATTGCTTCCTCACCAAGTTTCGGAGCCTTTACCACCCATTCACCTGGCTCCTTGGAATATCCTTGAACCTTGTCTTCACGTTTCATACTACTGAAGTCGAAAATGAAGTCCGGTTTGATATACTCTCTCTTAACGTCCTGACCGGCATGACTTTCACCGTCCGGCGTTGCAATAGCTTTCACGCCTTTGAACTGTGTCAGTTTCCCCTGTGAACCGTCCGGTTTGAACTGCGATACAACGAAGCCTTCAACGATGTTACTTAAAACAAACATCTGGAAGAGCACCGCCACGACGACGCCGATGGCAACGAACACAGCATAATGGACAAATGTGTTCTTGAATTGCAAACCGTCGGTCTGCTCCGCATGATATGATGACATTATTGTCAACCCCTAGGTAAGTGAATGAAATTCGCTCAATTTTCTACGTTTTTGAACTTTCGGCCGATTTCCGCAAGGCTGCTGGACAATCGTTGTTCATGAACAAATATACAACAATTCATAGCTGAACAATGGTGCTCGCCAACCGTGTGGAGACAAAAATGAACAAATCCAGGGACGCACCAAAAAGCTGAATTTTTTTTCATCACAAATGCATTTGTTCCAAGCACAAAGCGGCGATATCTGTGCAAATGCGATGGCTTTTGTACTTTTGCATCTCATGCGACGCACAACTCTCACAGCAGCCTTTCCTCTTGATTTCCACGGAACCATTCGTGGCGGATCGTTTGTGACATGGCACCAACAGCGCGCAGCCCTTCTCTTAGCGCTTTGCCTGTCCTCTTCTATGCCCGCCTAAAAGGCTTTCGCATTGCCATGGCTCGTTTCTTCGGAGCCACCACGCCAGTGCCGATATATGTTCATTGTCGGACCGTTAGGTCACCATCCGTTCGTTCTCAATTTTCTCGACACTACCAACACCCGGAAAGATTACTATGATTGCCACTCGTTCACATTTCGTAGCACCCGCAGACGTACATCCCGAACTACGCAAACACATGCTAGTAGACGGATTTGATTTTGTACTCGACACCGAAAAAAGCGGCGACGGATACTATACCGATGCCGTGAGCGGTCGCCGGTATCTGGACATGTTCAGTTGCTTTGCCTCGGTTCCCTTGCGTTTGAACCATCCTAAGATGAACAACGCCGACTTCATCAACCAGATCGGCAAAGTTGCCTTGCACAAACCTTCAAACTCAGACTTATACACCGAGGTAATGGCCGAGTTCGTGAGCACTCTCTTCGATCGCGCTGTTCCCGATCACTTCCATTATGCCTTCTTCATAGAGGGCGGAGCTTTGGCAAATGAGAACGCCTTGAAAGTGGCCTTCGATTGGAAGGTGCGTAAGAATTTCCAAAAGGGATACACCAAAGAAGTGGGGACCAAAGTCATCCACTTCAAGCAGGCATTTCATGGTCGCTCCGGTTACACCATGTCGCTCACCAACACTGACCCCACAAAAGTTGCCCTCTTCCCAAAATTCCCCTTTCCTCGCATTGAAAACCCGATTCTGAGCTTTCCATTGAACGACAACGTTTTAGCGGATGTTCTGGCGAAGGAGCAGCTTGCGGAGGAACAAATCCTGAGAGCATTTGCAGACAATCGAGACGATATCGCCGCTATTATTATCGAACCCATTCAAGGTGAGGGTGGTGATAATCACTTCAGACCGGAGTTTTTGCAGCGTCTTCGTACCTTGGCCAACGAACACGATGCCTTGCTGATTTTTGATGAGGTTCAAACAGGTCTCGGCATCACGGGAAGCTGGTGGGCATGCGAACAGCTTGGCGTCATGCCGGACATTCTGAGCTTCGGAAAGAAAATGCAAGTGTGTGGGATCTTGGTCAGCACTCGTATAGACGACATCCCGGATAACGTCTTTCACACATCCAGTCGCATTAATTCCACCTGGGGCGGCAACCTTGTGGACATGGCCCGAGCCACTCGCTATCTCGACATCATTGCCGAGGAGTCGCTCCTGGCTAATGCCGACACACAGGGCGAGTACCTGCGACGCGGCCTCCGCTCTCTTTCGGAAGAATATCCGGAGGTTGTGACCAACGTCCGCGGTCGAGGTCTGTTCTGCGCCTTCGACCTTCCCGATCGCGAAGCTCGAACGACGTTTTTACATAAAACCTACGAAAACGGTTTGCTCATCCTCGGCAGCGGAAATCGAAGCGTCAGATTCCGTCCTACCCTCGACATCTCATCATCACTCATTGACGAGGCACTGAGCCTCATCCGCTCGTCACTACCGCGGTAGCGTACACGAGCCCTATCGAACAATTAATTCTTGCAAAGTTTATGATACGTGCAGCCTGAGGGCTGCACGTATTCTGACTTCCTGGACGTCCCGTACTACCCACCGCTCTTCCCTTTTTTCCTCTTCTCGGTGGGTCGAGAGGATGATGAATGATTGCTTATCGTGGACATTACACTCCAATAATTGGCGCACTATTTGTGATGCATGGGCAGACTGAGCACCCTAGAAGAAGGGGTGCGTGTTTGTGGCGAACACGAAGGTGACTGCCATGTACATTGGTTCTGTATGGGATATTACATAGGACGTACGGTGAGCAACTACAAGCATGGATTGCTGGCTCTGGTGTTTTGTGCACCAACGCTACTCTGGGCACAGGGATTTGGCGTCGACTCCATTCGAATTGGAAACGCCAATGGTGGGTCGTCGTGGATCGTTCTCCCTTCCGCAGCTACGCAAAGCTATCGAATGCTCTTGCCTCCAAACCTCGGTTCGTCCAGTGGACAGCTCCTGTATGTTGACGGACCGAGTGGTCAGCTCAATCTTCTGAGTCCCGGATCTGATTCGCAACTCCTTCGCATGTCGTCCGGCGCGCTGAGCTGGATTCAACCCGATAGTATTGTTCAGCAACAAGCATGGTCTTTGGTAGGAAATGCCGGTACCGTGCCGGGCACTTCGTTCTTGGGAACGCAAGACTCTCAGCCCCTTGTCATGAAGACATATGCAACAGAGCGACTACGTATTCAGCCCGGTGGCTTCGTCGGTATTGGTACGAACAATCCGTCCACGTTACTCCATCTAAGCGGTGGTCACTTGTACCTCGACACTCTCAGTTCAGGTAACGCGGCTGAACTTCGGTTTTCCAATCCTTCTCGAACTTTCTATAGCTCGTTTCGAGCCGGCAATCAAAGTGCTACGATAAACTACACCCTGCCACTATCTACACCGTCCGATGGGAATGTGTTGAGTACGTCCTCAGCCGGAGTACTGAGCTGGGTAGATGCCGCCGCCGTGGCTAATGCGTGGTCACTGTCCGGCAATAATCTCGGCGGAAGTTCCGCCATTCTCGGCACCCTTGATTCTTCCGATCTGGTTTTGAAAGTGTACAACTCACCCTCAGGACTCATCAATATCGGCTCGTTCAATACGACCTTCGGCTATCAATCGGGACTGAATCTTAGTAGCGGTGCATATAACAGCTTCTTTGGATCGGGTGCAGGCAAGAGCAATGGCTCGCAATCGGTAAATACCTATGCGGGACATGAAGCCGGACGTGATATCAACACTGGCGGTGGCTACAATACCATCCTTGGTGCCGGAGCCGGAAAGACCTCAACTACTGTGGGATACTCCGTATTCGTGGGTGCCAATACGGGTGGATCGGCCAACGTTCAAAATTCGACCTTTGTGGGTGCTTATGCCGGACGTAATGCGACAGCCGACAACAACACCCTCCTGGGTTACAATGCGGGATACTACAATATCTCCGGGGCAAATAACACTCTGGTCGGGACGAGCGCGGGACAAGGAACGTCTACCTTTTCCTTCGCAAACTCGACACTCCTTGGCTTCCAAGCAGGTTACGCATTGACAACTGGATCCAACAATATTCTGCTGGGGTACAAAGCAGGCGATGCCTTAACGAGTGGCTCGAATAACATTATAATCGGGTATGACATTGATGCGCCAAGCGCAACAGGGAGCAATCAACTCAGCATTGGCAATTTGATTTTCGGTACATCGGTGAGCGGCTCCGGCACAACCGTATCGTCCGGTAAAATTGGTGTTGGAGTGCCGGTTGCTACACAGCGTCTACACGTAGCAGGTAATGTCCTTATCGACTCAGCTTCTACCGGCGTGGCAGGAAAGCTTATGCTTAATAATCCGGCAAGGACTTTCTACACATCGTTGCAGGCTGGTACCAATACGGCGAACGTTAGCTACACCCTGCCCGCAGCCGATGGATCCAACGGTCAAGTACTCAGCACCAATGGTAGTGGCTCGTTAAGCTGGGTCGGCAATGGTGCTACATCGTGGTCACTCAGTGGCAACGCAGGGACAACGTCTGGCACCAATTTTCTCGGGACAACCGATGCGCAGGACCTGATGTTCAAGACATCGAATACTGAACGTATGACCATCAATAAGACCAATGGGTACATTCACCTCAACCAAAGTAATCAGTCCACTATTATGGGGTACCAAGCGGCTTTGTCGAACGCCGGGTCTGCAAACGTTGCACTTGGATATCAAGCGATGTTCCAGAACACGACGGGTATGCGCAACGTTGCGGTGGGATTTGTGGCTTTAGATCAGAATATCAGCGGACAAGACAATGTGGCTGTTGGTATTGTTGCGCTCAATGCCAATACCGGCAATTACAACACAGGCATCGGTTCCTCGGCCGGATATTTTCTGGTATCCGGAGATAAAAACGTGCTCCTTGGTCATAACGCGGGCGTGTCGCACACGAGTGGTAGTAAAAACATTTTTATCGGTGACTCAACATGTATCGGCCCTGCTACGACCGGATCCAATTACATGAGTATCGCCAACACCATCTATGGCAGTGGCATCTACACCTCGACGCCGCTCATTGGAATCAATACCTACTCCCCCGGTGCCACCCTGGATGTCAAAGGTACATTTCGGTTGAGCGGTGCAACTTCGGGGTTTGTTGGTTTCGCGCCCGCTGCTGCGGCCGGAAGTACGGTCTACACCTTACCAAGTGCGGACGGAAGTTCCGGACAGGTTCTCAGCACAAATGGCTCAGGTACATTGAGCTGGGCTACAATGGGTTCCACTTCTTGGTTGCTGAGTGGTAATAGCGGTGCTGCAGCTCCCTTCCTCGGTACAACAGATAACTACGCTCTGCGTTTTCGAGTCAACAATGCGGAAGTGGGTAGTTTTGGAACAGACGGGTCGCTGCGAATTGGGTACACGGCAAGCTCGCTACCCACGTCGTATTCCGGCTTACCCAATCGACTCTTTATGGAAGGCGGAGACGAGAGTTACGCGACGATGTCGGGAGTGACGGAAACTGCCATTGGCGGACCACATTTTGAACTCATTCGGTCTCGCGGCACTTACGGTGCGGGCTACTCGGATGTACAAATCAACGATGAAATCGGACAGTACCGTTGGCGCGCCTACTTTGGAGGAAGCTATCTGTCGTGCGCCGATATTGCCTCGGAAGTGGACAGTACCCCCAGCTCCGGCAACGTTCCGGGACGCATTATCTTTTCAACAACTCCCGTTGGAGGCGGCGCGGGTTTCTTGCCACGGATGACGATTAAATCTGATGGTGCGGTCGGAATCAACACCCAATCGCCAACGCTATCGTCCAAGCTTGACGTTCAGGGTAATCTAGCACTCAGCAACAGTGGTACGGCAAGTCAACTTCGATTCTACGAGCCAAGTGCAAGTGGATCTAACTATAGCTCTCTGAGTGCACAAGCGCAGAGTGCCGACGTCAACTACACGCTTCCGGCGGCCGATGGAAATAACGGCGACTTCATGGCCACTAACGGTTCCGGCACGATGACCTGGACTAACATTGGCAAAGACCAGTTTAAAGTAAAAGCTGCGGATGAGTCGCTCAGTTCGTCAACCTCCTTGCAGGACGACGATGATCTCCAATTCCCGGTTAACAACGGTGAACAATGGTTTGTCGATGTTCTTCTCGATCTAACAGGCTCGACCGGTGGAATCAAGTGTGCGTTTTCCATTCCCACCGGCTCTACTATGGCGCTGAATATGTGCTCAAATCTTAATTCGGGGAATACGAGTCACGTACACGAGTGGCTCCGAACCAGTGGCACTGCTACGAGCGCCATTACCATTACCAATGGAGTTACCTCTGTCAACATTCGCGGAGTGATCTCCGTTGGTGCCAATGCAGGCAACATCAAACTTCAATGGGCCCAAAGTACATCCAGTGGAACCGCCACTGTTGTGAAAAAGCTCTCGATGTTGAAGTACACCCGCATTCAATAAAGAACCGTGATCAGAATATTTTCAGTCGATGGGAAACACACATCTACCTCAGGCTTGTGACTCTCCAGGTTTTTTACGTGCATGCGCACGTCGATTTTACGCTAAAAACGCCTCCTTACTCTTCTCTCTTAAAAACAACCCAAGGCTCCTCAATTTTCGCTACAAACAGCCGAAAACCACGAGGTATCATTTGTTCTCCGGACAAATGGTGCCCTTTTGTTCTGGCAAGGTCTTTGCAGACCTCCATGGACGAACACCGTTTTCGATAGGATGTCGTACAAAATGGGAGTATCTCAACGAACATGAATAAATGTTCTCTGGGAATAATATGTTTGATGCTGCTATGTGGCACAACTCTGAGCAATGCTCAAGGGTTAGGCGCTGATTCCCTACGCCTGGGAAGTGCCGCCGGCGGTTCATCGTGGATATCACTTCCATCCTCTGCAAGTGGTTCTTACCGACTAATTCTACCATCCACACTTGGAGTTGCCACACCGCAGCTCATGCATGTGAATGGACTTACCGGCCAAATTGGCTTACTGAGTCCGGGCGCTGCTTCTGAGTTGCTGCAAATGTCCGGCTCCGGTATGGCTTGGATCAATCCGGATACCCTCATCTCGACCACTGCGTGGTCTCTCCACGGAAACGCGGGAACGACAGCCGGTATGTTTATAGGAACGACCGACGCTCACGACCTCCGCTTCTTTACCAACAACACGGAGCGCCTTCGCATACTCTCCGGTGGGAACATTGGCATCGGACAGAGCGCTCCATCCCAACTACTCCACATCAGTGGAGGAAATATCTTCCTGGATACCGCCTCTTCCGGTACCGCAGGTCAATTGCGCTTCTCCAACCCCGCAGGATCGTTCTTCACGGCGCTTCGCGCCGGTGCACAGAGTCAAAATCTCACGTACACCTGGCCAACTACGGCTCCGGCAGCAGGACAGTACCTTGTGAGTGATGCCTCCGGCAACTTATCCTGGCAGAACAATGGCTCCGTATCGAGCGGAACAACAAATAACTCCACTCTTCGATGGAGTGGTTCGGCGTGGGTGGAAAACACAAACGTGCAAACCAGTGCAGGAACTGTAACAGTTGGTTCGAATTCCAATGCGGCTTCGCTCGTTTTAAACGACGGTCAGGCTACGTCAAAGACAGCAACGATTGGTCTTTCCACGCTTGGAGCCAATCGGGTGTACACCATTCCTGAAGCCGGAGCGAACGCAAATTTTGTAATGACAGAAGGTGCGCAGACAATTAATGGTTCGAAAACCTTTGGTTCTGCTCCCACCGTCAGTCCATTTTCAACAGCCGGCGTTGTGAAGAACAATGCGTCCGGTCTGTTATCATCCGGAACTGTGTCACTGGCGTCAACCAACGACGTCAGCGGCATTCTGCCGGTAGCTAATGGCGGTACCGGTGTCGCAACCATAACCGGTTTCCCTTCCGGAAATGGCACCGCAGCGATGACGGCGCGTACAATGACGGGAACTGCAAATCAAATCAGTGTCACCAATGGCGATGGTACAGCAGGCAATCCGACCTTTGCCCTGGCTAGCGATCCTATAATTCCAGGCAACGCGTCGCTGACGATCCCCATCGGTACATCCGGTCAACAACCGGGTTCACCTGTGAACGGCATGATGCGCTATAACAGCACATCCAATCGCTTCGAATTTTATCAGAATGGCTCGTGGGTTACCTACGCCACCGGTGGCGCAAGCATCGCAGCCGGAACAGTAACGAATTCAACTCTCCGCTGGAATGGCACGGCTTGGGTTGAAAACACCAATGCACAAACCAATGCCGGTGCGCTTACACTCGGATCAAACTCTAATGCAGCTTCTGTGGTGTTGAACGACGGACAAGCAACATCTAAAACAGCAACGATTAGCTTGGCAAATCTTGCAGCCAATCGGGCCTACACTATTCCCGATGCCGGTACGACAGCCAGCTTTGTGATGACCGAAGGGACACAGACGATCAACGGTTCCAAGACCTTTGGCTCAGCACCAACGATTAGTCCGTTCTCAACTGCCGGCGTCGTAAAGAACAACGCCTCGGGTCTGTTGTCATCAGGAACAGTATCGCTTTCGTCTGCTAACGATGTCAGCGGCATTCTGCCGGTGGCGAACGGTGGTACCGGTGTGGCAACGATGACCGGCTTCCCTTCGGGCAATGGAACGGCAGCCATGACCGCGCGTACGATGACGGGAACGGCAAATCAGATCAGTGTCACGAATGGCGATGGTACAGCAGGCAATCCGACCTTTGGACTTGCATCAGACCCCATCGTTCCAGGTAATGCTTCGCTGACGATTCCGATTGGTACAACCGGACAACAGCCGGTGTCGCCCGTCAACGGTATGATTCGCTATAACTCCTCCACCGGAAAATTTGAGTTCTATCAAAGTGGCGCATGGACGAACTATGCCACCGGCGGCGCAAGTGTCGCTTCCGGCACAACAACGAACTCCACCCTTCGCTGGAACGGCTCGGCTTGGGTTGAAAACACCAATGCACAAACCAATGCCGGTGCGCTTACACTCGGATCAAACTCTAATGCAGCTTCTGTGGTGTTGAACGACGGACAAGCAACATCTAAAACAGCAACGATTAGCTTGGCAAATCTTGCAGCCAATCGGGCCTACACTATTCCTGATGCCGGTACAACAGCCAGCTTCGTGATGACCGAAGGCGCTCAGACGATTAACGGAACCAAATCGTTCAACACGAATGTTCTGCTTAGCAATAGCGGCACAGCATCCGAACTTCGCTTCTTTGAACCAAGTGCAGGTGGCTCCAACTACACAGGCTTCAAGGCACAGTCACAATCGGTAGACGTTACCTATACGTTACCGGCAGCCGACGGATCGAATGGTCAGGTACTGAGTACCAACGGCTCATCAACGTTGAGCTGGGTGACACCATCGACAACAGCAACAACGGTTCCCATTTCGGGTCTAACAGCAGCCGCAGCAACAAATAGCATCAACAATGCTGACTACGCTCAAACATGGCAATGGAACAGTTTGAGCTCAAACACAGCTCTGGCATTGTCGTCGACCTCAACGGCCGCTGCTTCAAACACACAGAAATTATTGTCGTTATCGCTCAGTGGTGCAAACGCCACAACTACCCAAACCACGTACGGTTTGTATAGTACGAACACTCATACAGGCACCTCGTCTACAAACATTGCAGCATACCTGTCTGCAAGTGGTGGAACCAACAATTACGCGTTGGTAATTCCCAGTGGTAATGTTGGGATAGGAACAACGACACCAACTTCAGTGCTGCATGTTAACGGCGCATCTCGCTTCAGTGGCGGCAATCTTACGATCGATACTAGTGCTTCAGGAACCGCAGGCTCACTCTTGTTTTATAACCCGGCACGAACCTTTACAACGTCGATCAAAGCCGGGGCGCAGGGTGCAAACCTTAGCTACACCTGGCCTACCTCTGCTCCATCGGCAGGGCAATTCTTGCAATCGGACGCCAGTGGAAATATGTCGTGGCAGAGTGCTTCTACGTCAACCGCTATCTCAGCCTTGACGGCGGCAACGGCTACCAATAGCATCAACAACGTTGACTACGCTCAAACTTGGCAATGGAATTCGTTGTCGTCGAACTCGGCGCTCACTCTTAGTTCGACTTCGACAGCAGCCGCTTCGAACGGACAGAAGATGTTGAACATCAGCCTGTCCGGTGCCAACTCCACCACGACACAAAGCACCTATGGCTTGTACTTGACGAATACGCATACCGGAACAAGCTCGACCAACGTCGGTGCATACATTAGTGCAAGTGGCGGAACCAACAACTACGCATTACTTATCCCAAGTGGCAATGTTGGCATTGGAACCTCGACTCCAACCGCAACTCTGCATGTGAATGGCTCCGAACGTCTCAGTGGTGGTAATCTGAGCATCGATACCAGCGCATCGGGTACGGCAGGACAGCTTCAGTTTTACAATCCGGCTCGCACCTTTACTACCTCGTTCAAGGCTGGTGCTAATACCGGAAATGTGACGTACACATTGCCGACAGCAGACGGAAGTAGCGGACAAATGCTCTCAACAAACGGAAGCGGCACCCTATCCTGGGCTTCAGCAGGTGCAACTATCACCTATGGTGTGAATAGTCCCGGTGCCTATGGCGCCGATCAAACAGATTTGTCGTTGACACTGAGTGGCAACTCTGTTTTCCGCGTGAGCGCGTCCACCACGATCAACATCAACAGTATTGCATCGGGAACTGATGGTCGTCAAATCACCCTCATCAATGTTGGTTCCAACGCCATTACCATCAAGCATCAATCAGCCACCGGTACAGCGGCGAACAAAATGATCTTGTCGAAGAATGCCGATGCTGTGATGAATGCCGACGACATGATCACCCTCATTTACGATGGCACAACCGGTCGTTGGCGCGAGATGAACCGTAACTTCTAAGGAAGGCTCGCAACACTGAGTTAGTCTACCGCCTGAGCTTGTGCGGCGAAGCCGCGCACGAATAATTCAACTCCTGACGATGAACAGGTCGTCGATCTAGTCGGCGTTAATCATCGCGAGAAACTCCTGCTCGTCGATTACTCGCACACCCAGCTCTTGAGCCTTGGAGAGTTTAGAGCCTGCATTGGCTCCGGCAACGACGATGGAGGTTTTCTTCGACACCGACGACGAAACTTTACCGCCTCTCGCCTCTATGAGTGCGGCTGCTTCGGAACGAGGCATAGAATCCATCTCTCCCGTCAGCACAAAAGTCATCCCTGCCCAATCGTTGCGTTGATTCTCATCCACGTCCGCATGCATCTGTAATCCGGCTTTCGTCAGGCGTTCGACAATGAAGAGTTCTTCCTCGTCCTGAAAGAAATCAACCACCGATTGCGCGATACGATCGCCGATTTCAGGAACGGCTATGAGTTGATCATAATTCGCTTGACTCAGAGCGTCAAGCGTATGAAAATTCTTTGCAAGGATCTTCGCTACTCCCTCACCAACGAAGCGGATCCCAAGCGCAAACAGTACTCGAGCGTACGGAATGTTTTTACTGGCTTCGATTCCCTTGAGCAGCTTCTCAACGCTGCGTTCACCCCAACCTTCTAGCTGTTGGATACGCTCAGTGTGTGTGTGTATGTCGTAGATATCGGCAATGGTGTGCAGGATGCCGACGGTGACAAATTCATCAACCACCTTCTCGCCCAGACCTTCGATATCCATGGCTTTGCGTGAGGCAAAGTGTTCAATGCGGCGACGGATCTGCCACGGACATTGGGCGGCTTCGCAGTAGTAGTTGGCCTCTCCTTCCGGTCGGTGCAAGGTGCTGTGGTGATCGCAGGGACAGTGTGTAGGAAAGTGAAACTCCGGAAGACCTTGCTCGCGTTTCTCCAGCACGACGGCCGACACTTTGGGAATCACTTCCCCACCTTTTTCAATCTGGACGATATCTCCCACGCGCAAGCCGAGCTGTGCGATGTAGTCGGCGTTGTGCAAGGTTGCGCGCGATATGGTAGAACCCGCCAAGAACACCGGCTCGAGCTCGGCAACAGGTGTCACCGCGCCGGTGCGTCCAACCTGAAAACTGATGTCGTTCAAGCGTGTGAAGGCTTTTTCTGCCTCATACTTGTACGCAATGGCCCAGCGTGGCGACCGTGCCACGGTACCAAGCTCAGCCTGTTGTCGGAGTGAATTGACTTTAATGACGATGCCGTCAATTTGAAAGGGCAATTCATCCCGTTCGGAATCGAATCGGTGTATAAACTTCAGAACCTGACTAAGGCTCGTACATCGCGCCGTGTGTTGTCCAACGGGAAAGCCCAGTTGCTTCAGCAAGCTCAAGTTCTCTTCGTGCGAATCCAAATTGAGATCATCCGACGATAAATAGTAACACACCATCTGCAAGGATCGTTTGGCAACTTCTCGAGAGTCGAGCTGCTTCAGGGTTCCAGCGGTTGTATTCCGAGGATTGGCGTAGGTCTTCTCGCCTGCTTCTTCGCGTTCTTGGTTGAGTCGCAGGAAATCGTTGTTCAGCATGTACACCTCTCCGCGCACCTCAAAGTTGCGCAGCTCCACGCCCTTGACCTGCACCGGCTGAACGCGCAGTGGAATACTGCGGATGGTGCGAATATTCTCGGTGACGTCGTCGCCGGTTGTACCGTCACCGCGAGTAGCGGCTAGTACGAAGAGGCCGTCGCGATAACTTAGCGACATCGCAACGCCGTCGTACTTGAGCTCCGTGATGTACTCATAGGGACGTCCCTCCAATATCTCGGAAACGCGACGGTCAAAATCTTCAATTTCTTCTTGCGAGTAGGTGTTAGCGAGCGACAACATGGGGTTGCGGTGCTGCACCTGATGAAATGAACTCAGTGGCTGACCTCCCACGCGCTGTGTTGGCGAATCCGTACGGATCCAATCGGGGTGCGCAAGCTCGATATCCTGTAGCTCTCGGAACAAAGCGTCATACTCACGATCGGAAACACTGGGATGTGCATCCACATAGTACTCGCGGTCATACCGTCGAATGAGTTCCACGAGGACGTTCAAACGCTCGTGCTGCGCAGCTTGTTGTTCGTGATTTTTGTTTTGCACACTACCTCCGTTGATGTCCATTCTTGTCGTTTGTAAATCTCTGTCCGCCGTCTCCAGGCGCTTGGCTTTTGACGATCCACCGTCTATGTTTGTGCGTCATCCATCGCAGCCATGAACGAAGCAAAATACATCGTATCCCAAGAACTCACCGAAGCATCAGAACACCGAGCTCTGGTACTGATGCATGCTCGAGCCTTGGTAGATGCGGAGCCTACCTTCCTAGCAAACTGCGCCAACCTCAGCTCCTTGATTTTCCACTCGCTACGCGATGTGAATTGGTGCGGATTTTATTTCGTGCATAGAGATGCGCTTGTGCTCGGACCCTTTCAGGGTAAGCCGGCGTGTACGCGAATCACGATTGGTCGCGGAGTGTGCGGCACAGCTGCCAAGGAGCGACGGACAGTGTTGGTAGATGACGTCCTTGCGTTTCCCGGACACATCGCCTGCGATGCTGACTCGCGTTCGGAACTCGTCATCCCGCTCATGAGTAAGGACACGCTGCTTGGCGTGTTCGATCTCGACTCGCCCGTACCCGCCCGCTTTCGCCAATACGAACAGGAGCTTCTTGAAGAAGTCGTCCGTGTTCTCGTAGAAGGAAGCGACCTGACGCTTTAAGCACAACGAGAAGCAAGGGTACTGTACCACCTCTATATCTCGGTCGAGATGTTCTGCTTGAGATTTTTTTATCAACGCTTCATGCGTTGCACGCATGTGCGCTGGCTTCCAACTCTGTGCATGGCGGCGATAACACTAGGCACACCAACAGCGCCAATGCATGCGCAGTTTGTCATTAATGAAATCATGTTTGCTCCCAAAACTCCGGAGCCCGAATGGGTGGAGCTCGTGAATACGGACAGCGCTGCTCACAATTTGAGTGGGCTGTATTTCCACGACTCAGGAAGTCGAGTTGCCTTGCAGCAATACAGTGTGGCAGCTGGCCACTATGTTGTGCTCTGTAAGGATACGGCGGCGTTGGTTCAGATCCGACCCCACCTGCCATCGTCATCGCTTTGCAAGGTGTCTCTTCCGTCGCTCAACAACAGCGGCGAATATCTCGCCTTGCGATTATCAGATTCAACGGTGGTAGACTCACTGCGCTATACAAACAAAGGAGTTCCCTCCGGATACAGTGTAGAGCGAGTCAACGCTTGGTTGGGTGCAGAAAACGGCGATAATCTACGCGCCTGTACCTACGCCGAAGGTGCATCGTGCGGAGAGTTAAATTCTGTCTCGCTAACCGGACGAGACGTTGCGGCGGAGAGCTGGTTTATCGACACCCTTGCCCAATCGCTCGAGCTCGTGGTATCGAATCTCAGTCGTAGTGAAACAGATGGAACATCGTGGTCATTTCGTTCGCAGGATGTAGAATGGTTCGGAGGTATAATCGAGAAGCTTGGCATAACGAGCCACGACACGATCCATCTGTCGCTCGACAGCATTCGAGCCAAGGCGCAGCAAACACTCATTCAGTGTCTGTTTATCTGTCACGCAACTGGCGATGAGCGACAGCGAAACGACACTCTGGCGTTGTCCCTTCGTATTTCCCCTGTTGCACAAGCGATACGAATCAACGAAATCCTCTACGACCCAACTTCGACACAGTCAGAGTTTGTTGAACTGTACAACGCAACCGACATGCCGCTCGATTTGTCGGAGTTGCAGCTGCACGATGGTTCAGGTGGATACTTGCTTGTACCCGACAGCTGCAGCATTTCCGCACGCGACTATCTCGTGTTATGCAAAGACACA
This sequence comes from Chlorobiota bacterium, assembly GCA_039810585.1. Lineage (GTDB taxonomy): Bacteria > Bacteroidota > Ignavibacteria > Kapaibacteriales > NICIL-2 > JBBATK01. The sequence continues at coordinate 108,916 of JBDHXF010000003.1, read as the reverse complement.
ACTCTACGATTTGAACAGGGATTAGATCGCAATCGCATCATTGTCTGCAAGGATCAAAATTCGTGGACTCTTCGATCGACTGATGAGCTGGTGAGTCTGCGCGATCCGTACGGAAGGATTTTGGATTCGGTGCGATATAGCTCGTCATGGCACAGCTCGGCGGCAACGGCTACGAAGGGTCGTTCCTTGGAGAAGGTGTCACCCGATCTTCCCTCCGCCGTACCATGGTCGTGGACAACCTGCGTGGATTCAAGCGGATGTACGCCTGGTGCAATAAACAGTGTGGCACGCGCCATCAGCTCCGTTGCTGATATTCAATGCAACCCTAATCCCTTTTCGGCGCGTAGTCCTTTGGGCGCAAAACAGAGCACCTACATCAGCATACATTTGCCGGCACACCAGTGCAGAGTTCTTTTACGCCTGTTCGATGCTTCCGGTCGCATGGTACGAGAGTTTTATCACGGTGAGTACAGTGGTTCAGACCTCGGGTATTTGTGGGATGGTAGAGACGATGCAGGCTTTGATCTTCCACTTGGAGTGTACATTGTGCATGTAGAGGCGGTCGATGTACAAACCCAGGATACGATTCAACAATCGGCAATTGTTGTGATTGGTGAATAACAATGACGAAATTGCAGCTATGCGATCGAGCTGTACGACGTGAAGCACACGTCAAAGCCGGCTGGGAGCATCTACGTTTAACGAGTCGGGAACCTTGCCATAGTAGTTGTAGCCAGGTTGCCCAGCAAGTTCAGCGTTCGCCGCGGTGATTTGACGTATGCGAGAATTACTCGAAAAATGAATATTAGTTTTTGGATAGCACGGCGCTACATCGTTGCCAGACGTTCGCTTCAGTTCATCAGTGTGATTACGCTGTTGTCACTCGTAGGAATCGCTGTGGGGGTAGCCGCAATTATTTGCGTCTCGTCAATCTTCAACGGATTTCGAGATATGTATCAGACGTCGATGATTGCCTACGACCCACATGTGCGAATCCATTCCGCAGACAGTGCACGACTTCAGGAGTATCACGATATTCTGTCGACAGTACGGTCGTTACCCCATGTGGTGGCAGCGGAACCGGTTCTTGAGGGACGGTGTATTATCAGTGTACGCAACACCTTCCGTATCGTGCAAATGCACGGAGTGGCTGTTTCTTCGTTTCAGAAGGTGTCTGGCATTGCTCGAAGTATGGTCGCCGGCGACTTCAGGGAAGCATCAGCTAACGACCTCCCACGCATCGTTATCGGCGCAGAGTGCGCCAATGCAGCGGAGCTGGCGGTTGAAGACACCATAACATTGCTTTCGCCGCACTTCATTGAACAAGCACTGCAAAGTTTTATGGCGCCGCAAGGACAGCGCTGCGTCGTTGGTGGAATTTTCTATACCAATTCCAAGGAGTACAACGAGGGCTATGCCTATTGCGACACAGGCTTGGCACAGAGGCTATTCTCTGCCCCGACGGGTAGTTGCACGGCAATAGACTGTCGTCTCGACGACGTAGAGAACGCGGACGACATTGCGCACACCCTCCAGAGCACTTTCGGAACATCGTACAGCATCGATACGTGGTATGATCTGCACAAAGACCTTTACAGCGTGATGAGATTTGAGCGATTGGCGTCCTTCGTTGTGCTCTCCGTTATCGTCTTGGTATCTGTGTTCAACATTTTTGCCATGCTGAGCATGACGGTAGTTCGTAAACGTCGAGACATTGCCATACTGAGCGCCATGGGCGCATCGACAGGCGTGATCGAACGGATTTTTCGAACGGAAGGACTGGCAATCGGCCTTGTAGGTTCCTTATCGGGAGCTGCATTGGGCTTAGGTCTTTGTTTCCTCCAAATTCAATTTCACCTCTTACGCTTCGATCAACACACCTTTATTGTCAACGCAGTACCTCTGAAAATTGCATGGATAGACTGTCTATCCATTGTCGCCGTTTCCATCATCTTTTCATGGATCGCCACCATCATTCCCGCTCGTCGCGCCGCACGAACCTTTATCGCGGAAGCGTTGCGAAGCGAGTAGTTCCACATATCAGCGAAGCTGAAAGGGACTAGTCTACCCTGATACAGTTCATCCCTTCATATCAGGATGAGCGTACGGCCTCCTGTTTCGCTGTTCGCACACATTCCGCTCCGTCTCGAAGCAAGGACTTTCCGCACACGGTACCACGTCCGCACCTTCACTAAAACTAGGAACCAGAACTGCGAGCAAAAGAGGGAAAGCGGATGCTCGTTCCACACAATTTTTTACATAGTCGGCTTTGTTGAGGAATGGCAATCCTCAACGGAGTCATGTCCATCAACGAACAGGAGGCAGAGGTATGCCACGTGACAATCAACGAGAAAAAGGAAAGGCAGCAGAAGACATGGCTCGAGCCTACCTCATTGAGCAAGGATTCCAAATTGTGCGCAGCAACTTTCAGTTTGGAAAAGTTGGCGAGATTGATCTCGTGTGTACTGAGCACCAAACCTTGGTTTTTGTAGAGGTAAAGGCACGGAGAAGTTTGGAGTTTGGTCGACCGGAAGACGCCATCCACAAGCGAAAACAACAGCAAATACGGCGTGTGGCACAAGCCTATCTCTACATTAACGGACTGTTGGACGTGGAGTGTCGTTTCGACGTTGTGGCGATCGACGAATCCGTGGTTCCACCTGAGATTCGGCATTATCGAAATGCCTTTTGGTAACGGGATGCTGAATCGGACCAACAGTGGAAGTGTTGCTACCATTCAAGACGGTAGTCAAATTGGTGCAGATCGAATGAGTCAGATCGGTGGAACTCTTTAGCTCGTTTCGTGAAGATTGCGGTGAACGGTCATCTCCAGAACGGTGCCGGAGCCGGGGAACAGAAAACGACAATCATCGACAAGGCTACGAATGAGAAAGACTCCCCTTCCACCATCTTTCAAGATGTTTTCTTTTCGGCGGGGATCCGGGACAAGATTGGGGTCAAAGCCTTTGCCTTCGTCTCGAACGGTAATAACGATATCATCCTTGTTCCACCGAACGTGCAAGGCAACCATCTTTGACTCGACGCACGCATTACCGTGGACAATTCCGTTGTTGACAGCTTCGGTTACGGCAATGAGAAGATTGAAGTAGCGGCTCTCTTCAAGCTCGCGAATGCATTCGATACCTGACAGAAAAGGTTCCACCATCGCGATGTTGGCGCGAACACTGGGAATGACTATTTCGAGTGCGGTGGAATCGTTCATGGACTGCGTTCCGATAACGTTGCAAGTTACATTAGGATCATGATTCTAACAGCGACCGACCAACGGGGACGCTAAAACACCAATCGAATTGTGCTTCAACGGTTCATCCTACTGGCTTGGAAAAAATAGAATTTGCTATTAACCGTGTCACTGTATATTTGCGCGGGGATTATGCGGGGACGTCAACAGTGAAACACTCATCTACACCCAAGCTTTATCATTCGATAAAAGAGGTTGGGGAAATGTTCGATGAAGAACAGCATATCCTGCGCTATTGGGAACGGGAATTCGATTGCCTTAACCCTTCGAAAAATAGAGCAGGTAACCGCGTGTATACTGAAAAGGATATCCGGGTTTTGAAAGTCATCAAGAAACTGTTACGGGTGGATCGAATGCCTGTACAGTCGGCTAAGAATATTCTGAAGGACGGGATTTCGGAAACACAGTATCGTGAAGCGGAGAACGCCGTTTCGATTACGATGTTAGAACCGAGTATACCGTCCGATCATGGTGCTGCACAGGAAGCAGAAACGACAGATGTGGTTCACATGCGGAAAAGCGATGTTGAGCTCGTAATCAAGTTGCTTCACGAAGTTGCTGACCAGATTGAAGCTTTGTAAACGAGAGCGTATATTGTTGTAGATTAACGTTAAAATTTTGGAGTACACTATGCCGCGATTATTGATTCTGCGATGTGCCTTGTGTTGTGTGCTGGGAGCACTCGTGAGCATGCAGGGATTTGCACAGCAGCGCACCTATACCATGACGACAATTGGCCATCATGACGATGAAGTCTTGGGCGTTTTCGTCAATCAGGCCAACACACGTTTTGCCACTTGCAGTGTTGATGAGACAATCAAGATTTGGAGTTTACCCGACGGCAAAGAACTGCATACACTTCGCGGCCATCTTGGCCAAGTGAACAACGTATCGTTTTCGGGCGATGACAAAACTCTGGCCAGCGCGAGTTCTGATGGAACAGTTCGCGTGTGGGATGTTGAAAGTGGAAAGCAAGTTGCCGTTCTTCGCGGTCACAATGCCGAAGTAAGCAGCGTGTACTACAGCCAGACGGACACCGGCGCCTATATCTGTAGCGGATCGTTTGACAAAACGGTCAAGTTGTGGGATACTCACCTGATTTGCCATGATGACGATAAGTGTACATTGGGCGAAGTGAAGACACTCCGCGGACACACCGCTGCTGTAAACGGCGTAGCCTATTCCTATGACGGCAAATACATCGCTTCTTGTGGCGATGACTATCAGATCAATATTTGGTCAACCGAAATCGGCAAGAAGGATCCTGTTATCCAACTCAGTGGTCCGGGTCACCAAGCTCCGGTATTGAATTGCCTCTTCTCATTCGACGACAACTATCTAGTTTCCTGTGATAAAGATGGCGTGATCAAGGTGTGGAAAATGTATAGTGGCGAATTGGTTCGCACGATCAACGCGCACGAAGATTTGATCCAGGATTTTACCTTTGCTGAAGACAATACCACGTTGATTAGCGTAAGCCTTGATAAGACCGTAAAGATGTGGAACATTGTCACCGGAGAACTCCTCTACTCTCAAAAAATCGATTCCGAGATTTGGGGTGTAGACGTGACAAGCGATGGCAAGACCATCATTCTGGGATGTGCAGACGGCACAGTTCGCATGCTTCGTGATTCGAACATGAAGTCCGGTTCGTCAAAAACACCACAGAAACACTAAGTGTATGATGAAACACCTCCGGTATGTCATCATACTTGCCGCTTTGCTTTGCATGAGCGTGCATGGTGTGGCTCAAGGTCAAAACGTCGTTCTTCTTAAAGGGAACATTCTTGATAATTCATCCGGCAAACCCGTCGAGATAACCTTCACGGATCATAGCGGAAAGTCTGTTCGTGCCTCTAGCGCGGGCGACAATAGCTACCAGACCGTGCTGAAGTCCGGTGAGTCCTATAAAGTCAGCATTGACGACGAAAACTTTCAACACTTTACGTTTTCGTTGAAAACACCGGATGGAGCACAGTACAAGGAGATGTCTCAGGACTTCAGCTTAAAGGCTCCTCTTCCACCTACTGAGCAACCCGCGCAGCAGGATAATGGCAAGAAGGTCAAATCGAAGAGAAAAACAAAAGCAAAAAAAACCAAGAAAGGCAAATAACATGATGAAACGAAGCGTATTCCTGAGTGTAGTCTGTCTGATGTTGACTGCTCCCACTCTGTTCGCTCAAGTCAGTGCCACCATCGGATTGACCGGTACGGTTCTCGACGAAACTACTCGGCGTCCGGTCACAGTGACGCTCAATATCCTTGATGAATCCGGCAAGAAGGTTCAAAGCTGTCGAAGCAACGCTGCTCAAGGCGGCTACTACTACGTTACCTTGCAACCGGGTACGAAGTACCGCGTGCAAATCAACCACCCGGACTACTTCCGTGAAGAGTTCATGTTTGCAACTCCAAACTCTGCCAAGTATGCGGAAGTAACGCGCGACTGGTTGGCTCGCCCCATGGTTGTCGGCACGAAAATGCACTTGCCTATTTCTCCCTTCGAATACAAGAAGTCGCGCATGAAGTCTGGCGCTGAGGAACTGCTTCAGCCCTTACGCGACGCTATGGTGATGAATCCTAACGTTCAGTTTAGTATCGCTTGCTATCCGGATTTGTCGGAGAGTAAGGACGCCAATACTAAACTCACCACCGATCGTGCTAATGCGCTTCGTGACTTCTTTGTCCGTGGCGGGGTTTCACCGGATCGAATCCACGTCATCGCCAATTCAGAAATAGATCCTCTGAATCCAATTCCTCTTCGCAAGAGTGCTAAAGGTCGTCGATACGTTGGCGTTACCTACATCATTCTTACAAAGGTCTGATATCTCAGGTCGTCTGACATTCAAAAAAGCCTCCGCGATTCTTCGCAGAGGCTTTTTTTTCGCCTGTCCACTTCGTAGCCGGACGCGCCATGTACTGTCGGCCGCTGCCCTTCAGGCTCGTACCCACAAACGATACGTGGTGTAGAGTGCCTTGATAAGAGGTTGGTCGCCGCCATGAGCCAGTACCGCGGAAAGGCTACGCAAATGCCTGTCAGTGCCGATATTTGAACAAAGGCGTTCCTCATCCAAAGCACATCCATGTGCAGCGCGTGGAGTCGAAACAGCCTTCAATTTTTCGCACTCGCTCATGCAAACGGCGAAGCCGTGCACGAATAAAAAATCACATAACAGATTGCATTCAGAATCCTTATGGCACACAAGAACAAGAAAACTCCGGTCGAAAAGTCTGCGCCTACCAAAAAACGCGCAGCAGTGCAACACCTGGGAATGATTGACTTTTGGCGTCGGCACGTTCCCGAGGCTCTCGTGATCGTACTCGCCAGTGTGGCGTTGTACATCAGCACGGTGAGTTATGACTATGTGTTGGACGATAAGATTGTGATCACCGACAATGTGTACACCAACAAGGGTTTTGCCGGCATAAAGGATATTTTATCACACGAGAGTTTTGAGGGCTACTTTCAAAAACGGATGGACTTGGTAGCCGGGGCGCGATATCGTCCCCTTTCGATCGTCACCTTTGCGATCGAACGACAGTTCTTTGAATCTCCGAAGAGTGACGAATGGGGCAATCCGCAAAACGACGCGCGCGGTGTTCGACTGCAGACCGGCAATCCCGCGATCTCGCACTTCATCAATGTGTTGATGTATGCTCTCACCTGCTTACTTCTGTACCACATTTTGGTGTTACTCTTTCCGCGCTCACTGGAACGACCATGGTATCTCGGCATCCCGTTTATTGCAACCATGCTTTTTGTGGTTCATCCCTTGCACATCGAGGTCGTTGCCAATATTAAGGGACGAGATGAGATCATGACGTTGGGCTTTTCGTTGCTCACTTTATACTACAGCATTCAATTTGTCGATCGTGAACAGTTTGGTTCGCTCATCATGAGCGGAATCATGCTTTTGCTGGGATTGTTGTCGAAAGAAAACGCCATAACCTTTGTCGCCATCATTCCCCTGACCTTGTACACTTTCCGGTCGGTGACGCGTCAACAACTCATTCGAGTTAGCACTCCCTTGCTCATCACCACTGTATTCTACCTGATGATTCGATACCAGGTGATCGGATACTTTTTGAGTGGCAAAGAGATAACCGACTTGATGAACAATCCGTTCTACGGGATGAGTTTTGTCCAGAAGTATTCAACCATTATGTACACGCTAGGGCTGTATCTCAAGCTGAGCTTCTTTCCGCACCCACTCACCCACGATTACTATCCCTATGCGATTCCCATCATGGAATTGTCAGACATACGCACGCTTTTATCCATCGGAGCCTATGTTCTCCTCAGCGTCATCGCCCTGTGGGGACTTGTCCGCAAGAACGTCATCAGCTACTCCATTTGGTTTTACCTCATTGCTCTCTCCATCGTCTCCAACCTCCTGATCCCTATCGGGTCGTTTATGAACGAGAGGTTCCTCTACTTTTCGTCAATCGGTTTCGCACTGGCATTGGCTTACATCGTGGTTGATCTTTTACCGTCGAAGATCCCGACACACGAAAGCACCGTTCGATTTGCGGGAGTTGGAATATTGGCATTGATGCTTGTGGGATTCAGTGCGAAAACCGTCGATCGTGTGCCGGCGCTACGGAACACAGCAAGTTTGAATGAGGCTGATATCGAAACGTCCAAAGCTTCGTGCGAGACAAATTGCTTCATGGGAGTTGATTATTTTCAGCGCTACCTAAGGGCAAAAGCCGACCCGACAAAAACGGTTCCGCAGCGTATGGCACTGCTCGATACAGCGGAAACCTACTTGAATACATCGATGCGCATCAATCCCGAGTACCATGCGGCTCATCAAATGATGAGCGGTGTGTACACCGAGCAGTTCACGATGGATAACGATATCCAGCGTCTTCTCAACGGCTTGGCTGCAATGTCGGACATTAAAGACAAAGTAGATTACATCGATCAGTACTGTCAGTACCTGAACCGTACCCATCGCTATGATTCGCTCCTCCCTGCCTTTTATCACAAGGTTGGATATGAGATGTACTACAAAAAACGGGCGGACAAAGACAGGGCCCGAACATACATCCAAATGGGCTTAGAGGTTGACCCAAATAACCAGTTGCTAAAGAACGACTTACAAGAAGTTGGCGGAGCAGCCCCAAAGCTATAGCGAGGCGTTTATCCTGATGTCGGTAAAGAACCGGTCAGATAGACAGGGTCTTCGTTCAAATGAATTCTTATTCGGGGCTGCCGGGGGCAGTCCCGAATTCTGCGCGTAACAAGAGGAGATACAAGTATCTATCAATTCACACCAGAATGCCCTTTTTTATCCACAAACGGGCTCTCCTTTATTGTTAAGTAGCCTTCTCCCCCTATTTTTGCGTGTCTGTTCCCGTTCATCGCTTCGTCATGAAGCATCCTGAGAGACAGCACAGTACGTCCGCTCGCATCTATCGTGAACTCGCACCATTAATGAGTGTGGGAACGCAGTTAGCGCTAACGGTATTACTCTGTGTTGCGCTTGGATGGTATCTGGATGAGCGCTATGCAACTAGTCCCTTGTGGACCGGTGTGTGTGGGCTGGTGGGAGCGGCAGCCGGGTTGGTACAAGGGATACGAACCTTAACTCGTGTCACGAGTACTGCAAACCGGAACAAGAACAACGAGGACGATCGTGAAGCACGCGACCATAGCCACTGAGGAGATTTAAGCATTGGCAGACCTCCCACCGGAAGTAGTAGGAGTAGCGGCTGGTATCTCGCTTAGTGCGTTGAATGCCGGGGCAGGATACCTACTGGCGCGCCGATCATCGAAGTTACCTTTGAAGAAGGCGCTAGGGATTGTTGTCGGTGGAATGGTTGTGCGTTTGTTCATCGTTGCCATTCTTACATGGATGGCATTGTCGTTCTGGAATCTTCACGTCGCATCCTTTACATTGGCGCTGATGATTTCGTTTTTTCTGTTGTTGATGATCGAAACATTTTTTTTTCATACAACAACCAAGGCAGCACCCAAACCCTACTACCGAAAACGCAGAGTCAAACGAGATGAATAGCTGAGCGCGTTAGAATGTTTGGAAGAGAGGTAGGGAGACGGTTAGGGAGAATGGTAGAGAAAAGATTGAGGCGATAGCTGCACAGCGTGTGCATGACGTCAACTCACGATTTGGACTGACACGTTCTAACATATTATGAGCGATACCACACAAAGCGAAGCACAGCAAAACACCCATGCGCAGGCATCTGCGCAGGAGTCGACATCGGCACCGGTAGTTGGCAGCGAACATGGTGAGGCAATGCATGCCCATCACGAGCACAAGGCCGAAGATCCAAATGCTGTTCCGCAGGAGCGCATTTTTGACCATCTGTTGAGTGAGTTGGGCGACCATCACGAGCTCAGCATGGCCTTTGTCAATGCCGAGGTTCTTCCGATAATCGTCTACGATGAAAACGGTCTACACGCTTGGAAAAATCCTGAGGTGATGGAGGAAGAAGGCAGTTACGTGATGTTTCACTCTGAATCCAAGGAAACTGCTCGATTTGACAAGCAGCCGGTAAAGGCAAATCATGGTGAAGTGATTTTGGTGGACGGCAAGCCGCAAACTGCATCCTTCGATTTTTCGATTACCAACCTCGTGGTGTACGAGTGGCTCGCCATCGTCATCATGTTTTTTGTGGCATGGAAAGCATCCCGTCGGTACAAAAAAGCTCCGTTGGCGGCACCGAAGGGACTGCAAAACGCCTTCGAAATGTTGGTCTTGTATTTACGAGATGAAGTAATCCGTCCGAACGTTGGCACCAGTCGGGTCACCAACCAGCTCATGCCCTACTTCCTGACAATCTTCTTCTTCATCTTTATTCTCAACTACATCGGTTTGTTCCCCGGAATGCATGCAGCAACCGGTGCCATAGGATTTACGTCGGCACTGGCGTTAACGGCTCTTATTGTCATTAACGTTGTCGCCCTACGGGAAGCGGGCATTCGAGCCTATTTGTATCACCTGCTTGGAGGCGCGCCATGGTACTTGGGCATTATCATGATCCCGATTGAAGTCATTGGAATCTTCACCAAACCCTTTGCACTCACAGTCCGTTTGTTCGCCAACATGACAGCCGGTCACATCGTTCTGCTTACCCTGGTAGGCCTGATCTTTTTCTGTGCTAAGCTATGGGGGCCGGCAGGTGGCTATGGAGCTTCGGTGGTAGCGGTAGGTTTTTCGGTGTTTGTGTATTTCATCGAGACGCTGGTGTGCTTTCTGCAAGCCTACATCTTTACGATGTTGACGGCTGTGTTTACCGGACTTGCCATTGGAGACCACAAGAGCGAGAATCCACACGGTGCTCATCACTAATTCGACATACGATCAGTTTTTTCTTTCGTCATTCATCATATTTTTTACCCACTTATTCTTAGGAGTTTACAATGAATCCAGATCAAACCGCAGCAGTAGCGCATGCCACAGCAACGGGTTTAGCCTGGTTAGGTGCCGGTCTTGGTTGCGGTGTAACCGTGATTGGTGTCGGTAGTGGTATTGGTCGTCTGGCTGCTTCGGCACTTGAAGCCGGTGCACGTCAGCCGGAAGCTGCCGGCGATATCCGCGCTACGATGATCATTGGTGCTGCCCTCATCGAAGGTGTGGCGCTGTTCGCAATGGTTGTGTGCGTCCTTCTGGCTATCAAGGCATAAGAAGAATTGTGGATTGTGGTGCAGTCCTCTTTTGCGAGAGGACTGCACCGCGTCACATTCATCGCGGTACTCTAGTCTGTCGATTTCCTTGTGACTAATACAGGCGATACCTTTCTTAACACGACGAGTGCAGGGAGCGTTTTCATCAGTTCGTCGCTCTTCGGCTTAAGGAATGTAATCACTAACACAACACCACTTTCATGGATGCAGTTCTCAATATTAGTCCCGGGCTCATCTTCTGGACTCTCGTCAACTTTGGAATCTTCCTCTTCATCATCGTGAAGTTTGGGTGGAAACCGATGAAAGACTCACTGGATGCTCGTGAAAAGGCTATTCAGGATTCGATCAGCAGTGCTGAGAATGCCAACAAAGAAGCTCAACGATTGTTGAAAGAAGCTTCGGACAAGCTCAGTGGCGCACAGGTTGAAATGATGAATATTATTAAGGACGGTCGTGCGCAGGCAGAAAAAACCGTTGCCCGAGCAGCGGAAGAAGCCGAGAAAGTAAAGACGCAGAAGCTGGACGAAGCAAAGAAGGAAATGGAACGCGTAAAGGACGAAACCTTTGCCGCACTTCAAGCCGACGTTGCAAATCTGGTGATGCAGGCTACCGAAAAAGTGTTGGACACAAAACTGGATGCAGATGCTCACAAACGTCTCATTGAGTCGTCCATTGCGCAAGTAGCAAAAAATTAATCCGACTTTGAAACAAGGAAGTGCCTGTCAAGTCTTGCGCGAAACATCGCAGTGATTAGGACCACTTCAGAATACAGATACCTATGAAACATCTTCGCGTTGCGAAGCGCTATGCTTTGGCGCTGTTTAAATCAGCAAAAATGGACAACTCGCTCGAGCGTGTTCGGCGAGATGCTGACCTCATCGTCAACACCATTGCGGCAGCCAAGGATTTGAAGGCTGTTCTTCGCTCACCGGTTATTCAGAGCTGGAAAAAGAAGGGACTTCTCTTTGAAGCGTTCGAAGGTAAGATTTCGGAATTGACGAAAGCTTTTCTCGGAATTCTTTGCTCGAAGAATCGCGAGGATATCACCGAGGAGATTTTTCTTCAGTTCTTCGAATTGTACACGCTGGAATTTGGCTTTGTTCAAATAACGGTGAGTAGCGCGATTGCGTTGGACGACAAAGAAAAAGCCGCAATTGAGCACGGGGTGCACCAACGAGTTCAAAGAAAACCCATTGCCCGCTACGTTGTCGATCCCGGTTTGAAAGGTGGCTTGATGATTCAAATTGGTGATCAGCTTCTCGATTCGTCGTTGCGCACTCAATTGACTCGTCTGCATGATTCGCTCATTCGCGATGGCGTGCGTTCAGCGATGAATTAACTGCGGTGATATCCACCAAGCCCTAGATGTAGCTGCGGAAAGACTTCTGTCTCGAGTAGCACACCAACAGAGCTCGGCGGTGCATGACAAACGTGAGTGCGACGAGCAGACTGGTAGATTGACCGAGGGGTCAACGCAGACAAAGCATCACTACGATGCACAAGTTGAAACACGATACGAAAAACTAAACACTTTATCAGAGGAATACAATGGCAGAAGTTCGACCCGATGAGATCTCAGCGATACTGCGTCGTCAGCTCGCCGGTTTTGAAAAGGAAACCGAAGTCTTGGAAGTGGGAACAGTACTCCAAGTGGGCGACGGTGTAGCGCGCGTGTACGGTCTCAATAATTGTATGGCATCGGAACTCGTTGAGTTTCCGAATAACGTTTTAGGCATGGTGCTTAACCTGGAAGAAGACAACGTGGGGGTGGTGTTGTTTGGTGACGACCGACTTGTAAAAGAAGGCGACCAAGTCAAGCGCACCGGCCGCATTGCTTCCGTCCCCGTTGGCGAAGCAATGCTAGGTCGCGTTGTCAATCCGCTTGGCGTCCCCATCGACGGCAAAGGTGCGATCAACACACCGCACTCTTTACCTATTGAACGTAAAGCACTTGGTGTGATTCATCGCCAAGGGGTAAAGGAGCCGCTACAGACCGGGATCAAGGCTATTGACGCGTTGATTCCTATCGGCCGTGGTCAACGGGAGTTGATTATTGGCGACCGTCAAACCGGTAAAACTGCTGTGGCTATCGATGCCATTATTAACCAGAAGTACACGCATACGGCTGAAGCGAAAGCTCGCGGCATCAATCCGATGTACTGTATCTACGTGGCGGTTGGTCAAAAAGGATCAACCCTTGCGAACGTCGTGGCGACCTTGGAAAAGTATGGCGCGATGGAATACACCACAATCGTGGTTGCGAGCGCTGCCGATCCAGCCCCACTACAATTCGTTGCCCCCTATTGCGGCACGTCGATGGGCGAGTATTTCCGCGATAGCGGACGCCACGCTATGATCATCTATGACGACTTAACGAAGCAAGCCGCAGCCTACCGTCAGGTTTCCCTGCTGTTGCGTCGTCCGCCGGGACGCGAGGCGTATCCCGGTGATGTGTTTTATCTGCACAGCCGCCTGCTCGAACGCGCTTCGAAACTAAGCGACGATTTGGGCGCCGGTTCACTCACCGCATTACCGGTTATCGAAACACAAGCAGGCGACGTATCAGCCTACATTCCGACGAACGTGATCTCCATCACCGACGGACAGATTTACCTCGAGCCCAGCTTGTTCAACGCCGGTATTCGACCCGCCTTGAACGTTGGTATCTCGGTTTCGCGCGTTGGCGGTAACGCTCAGATCAAAGCCATGAAGAAAGTGGCCGGTCCTTTGAAGCTCGAGCTCGCGATGTTCCGTGAACTCGAAGCCTTCGCCAAGTTCGGATCCGACCTGGACAAATCAACACAACAACAACTTCGTCGTGGTGCTCGCCTGACGGAAATTCTCAAGCAAGACCAGTATGTTCCGGTTCCGGTGGAAGATCAGATTCTTCTTATCTACGCTGCGACAAACGGACACCTTGACGAACTGCCGTTGGATTCTCTGAAGCGCTTTGAACAGGAGTTCTTTGAGTACATGCATAGCGCGCATCAGGACGTGATCGATAGTATTGGTGTGAATCGCGAAATCACTGCTGACAACAAGGTCAAGCTCGACGACGCGCTAGGTCATTTTGTGGATGGATTCAAACGCACGCTGGCTTAACGGGCGCTTTAAATCGTCGCGATGTTTTTCTTATTCGAGCGCAGCATGCTGCGCTCGAATTGAAACTCCCCTAACGGAGCTTTCTTTTTTCCGGAGTTGATGCCACATGATTGTTCTGACCGGTGGTGCCGGCTTTATCGGCAGCAACTATTTGAAACGACTCAACCATGAGGGTATAGATGATATCCTTGTTGTCGATCATTTCGGTCAGTCGGAAAAGTGGAAGAACTGCGTTGGGAAGAAGTTTCGCACGATGATTGACAAGGATGCCTTTCTCTACGGCTTAGAGCAAGGTTCCTTCCAGGATAGCATTGATCTCATCGTTCATTTGGGTGCCTGCACGGATACCACGGAACGAGATGGAGATTATCTCTTTGAAAACAACTATCACTACAGCGTAAAGCTTGCGATGTACTGTGTACAGCACGACATTCGCATGATCTACGCAAGCTCGGCGGCAACCTACGGTTTGGGCGAGTATGGATACGAAGACACCGTTTTCGATTCCTTGCGGCCTCTGAACATGTACGGTTTTTCTAAGCATGTGTTCGACCTTTGGGTCAGGCAGAATGCCTTGGATGATCGACTCTGCGGTCTGAAATTCTTCAATGTCTTCGGTCCCAACGAAGCACATAAAGGATCGATGGCCAGCATGGTATATAAAGCCTACCGACAAGTGAAAGAAAGTGGCCGGGTCAAGCTCTTTCGAAGCACCATAGCGGAGTATGCCGACGGTGAACAGAAAAGAGATTTTATCTACGTGAACGATGTCAGTGATGTGCTCTGGAAAATCCAACAGGATTCCTCGCTGAGTGGCATCTACAATCTTGGCACAGGCATGGCCAGAAGCTGGAATGAGCTGGCTTCGGCGGTCTTCAATGCTCTGGGACAAGAAACGACGATTGAATACGTGGATATGCCCGAGAGCTTAGTTGATCAGTATCAGAATTTTACGCAGGCGGATATGCACCGTTTGCAGGCAACATCGGCAGCACACACGTTTATGAGTTTAGAGGACAGTGTGCGCGATTATGTTCAAACCTATCTGATGAAACGGTGGACAAACGCCTGATAAAGGCGGTACTCCACTTCCCCATCAGATCACCTTAGGAACTATGGCTACATTACGAGATATACGTCAGCGCATTGTTGCAATCCGCAATACATCAAAGATTACGTCGGCAATGAAAATGGTCGCTGCTGCAAAGCTACGCCGCGCACAAGATGCGATCATTTCGGCTCGACCCTATACCAATAAGCTGACAGAGATCCTTCAAAACCTTGCCTCCAGCGAGTCGGAGTTTGCGCATCCCTTCTTTGAAAAACGCGAAACCGTGAACAACATCTTGGTGATCGTTGTGGGATCTGATAGAGGGATGTGTGGCGGATTTAATTCAAATCTTTTGAAAGCTGCCGCGTATCATATTGATCGCAAGCTCAAGCAGGATTACCCCAAGGCAACGGTGCATATTATGCCGGTTGGACGTCGATCAATGCTCTACTTCAACCGACGTGGCGATCGCATTGTCAAATCGTTTCCGGATGTTTTCCTCAAGCTCGATTTCAAGACGGTGCAGGAGATATCTCCCATTGTCACCGAAGGCTTTACCTTCGCCAACTTCGATCGCGTACTCATCGTTTTTAACGAGTTCAAGTCGATGATCAAGCAAGACGTGCGCATCCTTCCCCTGCTTCCCATTGAACCGGAACAAAAGAAGGAAAAGAAAAAGGAATTGAGCACGGATTACATTTTTGAGCCAACGCGAGTAGACATCCTTGAGTCGCTTCTTCCTAAATATCTCTCGCTGCAATTGTGGCGTGCACTATTGGATTCGAACGCTGCGGAGCAAGCAGCCCGGATGCTCGCGATGGACAACGCAACGTCGAATGCACGTGATCTTATCTCCGCCTTACAGTTGGAGTACAACAAAGCGCGCCAAGCTTCTATCACAAAGGAAATGCTTGAAATTGTTGGCGGCGCTGAAGCGTTGAAGACAACCTAGAAAGTGCACAGTGTGCGATTTGACGAAGGGCTTTGTGCACAGCACTCAGCCCTTTGTTGTTTTTTCCATGAGATACAGCTTGGCATGTCCGTCTCGCAATACTCATCCCCGATCGATAGATTTCATAAATATTTGTGAATAAGTCAAATTTGTCTGAAACCAAGTTTCACCACTGAAGTTACTGGCAATGTGTATCACCAAATCAGTACCGTTATGGAACGCCGTGAATTTCTCGAAAAAGTAGGAGCAGGGGCAGCACTTGCTCTGGCAGTTACATGTTTAGGCGCATGCTCAACGAACGTCACCACACCAAGTGGGCCGGTAGACTTTACTTTAGATCTGTCTCAAACCACCTATGCAAGTCTTCTTACACCCGGAAACTATTTGATTACCAATAATTGCGTTGTGGCAAGAGGGACAGACGGCCTATACTATGCCGCAACCGTTATTTGTTCGCATCAAGGCGCCAAGAACGTCTACTACAACAAGGTACTGAACAACTACACCTGCACTCAACACGGTGCGGAATACTCCTTAGCCGGTAAAGGACTTAACGGCAACGGTGCCGGCGGATTAACCATCTATTCCTGTGTGTTGAGTGGCACCTCGCTTCATGTGTTTGGCGGATAAGCCGGCTGAGACTGATCGACGATTGAACAAACAGTAAGAAGGGGTTTTGTGATCAACACAAAACCCCTTCTTCTTTAGTGTCGACACCTAACGAAGCGCGACTTGCAAGCCGGTACGAATTCTACGTTTCGACTAGTCGAAAATGGCATCGTCGATTCCATCAAGACGTGCCGTGATATCGTCGACGATCGACACGAAGCTTTGTTCTTCAAAAGGCGAGTGCAATCCGGCGAGCTCAACCAGTTCTAAGAATGGCTTGGAACCACCGGCTTTACACAAGGTGACGTAATCGGCCCAAGCACCCGGACGATCGGTTTTCATGCGAACCCAAAATTGAAGGGCGCAGACTTGCGCCAGGGTGTAGTCGATGTAGTAGAACGGCATCTCGTAAATATGCTTTTGTGCTTGCCACTGTCCCCCACCCTCAAGGAACGGGATTCCATCGTAGCGAGCGGTCGGATCGTACTTCTTGTCAATCTGCAACCATGCTTGCTTCCGCTCTGCCGGAGTGGCAGTAGGGTTGGCATATACAAAGTGCTGGAATTCATCGACAGTCACACCATAGGGCAAGAACAGCAACGCACCGCTTAAGTGCTTGAATTGATACTTATCCTCGTCTTCCTTGAAGAACGACTTCATCCATTTCCAAGCGAAGAACTCCATGCTCATGCTGTGAATCTCGCTGGCTTCTGATGTCGCCCAGAAGTAGTTGGAAAGCGGTTGGGTACGACTCATGTACGCTTGAAACGCGTGCCCGGCCTCGTGCGTCAACACATCAACATCGTGCGTGGTACCGTTGAAGTTCGAGAAGATGAACGGTGCGCGATAGGAATCAATCATCATGCAGAATCCGCCACCCGCTTTGTTTGGCTTGTTTACTAGGTCCATGAGCTCATACTGACACAAAAAGTTGAAGAACTCACTGGTTTCGGGCGACATCTCGTTGTACATTTCTTTTGCCCGCGCTACGATCCAGTCAGGGTCACCCTTAGGCGTTGGATTACCAGACTTAAACATCAGACCCTCGTCATAGCTCATCAGCGTATCAACGCCCAAACGTTGGCGCTGTCGTTCCCGCAAGCGGGTAGCAATAGGTACGATGTACTTGTGTACATACGAACGATACGTTGCCACCATTGAGGCATCGTAATCAGAACGTCCCATTCGAGCATAACCCAATTCCGTAAAGCTGGGAAACTTCAACGTGTGCGCTATCGAGGTACGCAGATGAACAAGCTGATCATAAATTCTGTCGAGCTGCTCCGCATTGGCTGAGTAAAAGGCAAAGGTAGCCTCCGATGCACTGCGACGCGTGTCGCGATCGATATCTTGCATGTACGGTGACATGCCTGCCAAGTTCAAGGTTTTCCCGTCAAACTCAATTTCAGCGCTTGCTAGGAGTTTTGAGTATTCCGTGCACAGGGCGTTTTCACGCTGTAAATCTTCCACCACATCGGCGTTAATAACCTTTACATACAGCTCGCTGCCTGTGAAGAGTTGCTTTCCCCACCGCCGTTCAAGATCCGCACGAAAAGGTGAAGTAATGAGTGCCTTGGAATAATGCATGGACAATTCGCCAAACAAGGGATTGACTTCATCCAAGTAGTCTTGCTCATTGGCATAGAACTCGTCCTTCGTGTTGATTTGGTATCTGGCTGTCGCGAGTGCCTGCGAACCGCCGAGCGACAAACTCAGTTCGTTCATCTGAATCATGACCTCAGACTGGGAGTCGGCAGACGAGGCGGTCTGAAAATCTTTCAACAATTCGAGATATTGAGTTTTATACGACTCGAAGTCCGGTCTCGTGTACTCCATCTTTGAAAAAGGAACCATCGTCTGCATACTGTGTCCAATAGATAATCTGTAAAAATTGACGTTGTTGTCAGGTAGTGTTCACTCGCACGGTGGCTTGACCTTGATTGCACAAAACTGCCAGGCATGTGCCGGTAAAGGGAGTTTAGAAGCTAAGCGGTTGCGATTGCGCACTCACACTACTGTTCCACTCACAACGAAGGATTGTGTTGTGAGAATCACATCGATGCACTCAAAAAACGGGAGCCGCACCACGGCTTAGATCTGTTGTAGAAGACCATGCTCCAACACATATTTCGTGATGTCGGCATTGTCCTCAAACTTCATCTTTTCAAGAATGCGAGAACGGTAGGTGCTCACTGTCTTTACACTAAGATCCAACTCTTCGCTGATCTGCGTTACCGTTTTACCGGTAGCAAGCATTCGCATGACCTCAAATTCGCGATCCGAGAGTTGTGTATGATCCGGAACTCCAGATCCGGAAATATCGGCAACGATTTTATCGGCAACGTGCGGGCTCACGTAGCGTCGACCGGCAATCACGGTATTGACCGCATCGACTAACTCTTCTGTGGCCGAAGTTTTCATGAGGTAGCCGCTAGCACCTGCACGTAGCACCCGAAATGCATACTGGTCTTCAGAATACGCACTCAAGATCAGTACCGGCAACTCGGGTTTTATATCCTTCACCAACTTCAGCGTTTCCAATCCGTCCATCCCGGGCATCGAGATGTCCAGAATGAGTACATCCAAATCGTGCGTCTTCACATATTCAATTGCCTGATAACCGTCTTCGACTTCGTCCACAACGATGTCCATGGCGTAGACCAGGAACAATTTTGTGCCTTCCCGCATAATGGGATGGTCATCAGCAATCAACGCGCGAATCATGCAGAATCCTCGTTTTTTTCGCGAAAATGAGTCACTCCGAACTCTCTTGCAAAGCTAACACAGCGCGCTCACATAACATACAGATGGTTGGCACAATCGTTGCAATGAGATAGGCAGACACTCAGAATATCGTGTATGACATCTCCTTCAAAACGACCCACAATACAACGAACTGCTCGTCAACTCCTTCGACGTGTAGGCTATGACGTGCAGCGCTTCGTTTCCACCGATTACGCCGCCCGTCCAACGGAACGACGCATACAACTCCTCAACCACTACGGAATTAACCTAGTGTTTGATGTAGGGGCAAATATCGGACAATATGCCTCCGACCTCCGACGTATGGGCTATAACGGTCGTATCGTCAGTTTTGAGCCACTCACATCGGCATATAAAAGTCTTCGCGAGCGATCAAGCAAGGACGAATTGTGGGAAACCGTTCACTGTGCTCTGGGTGATTACGATGGAATCTCCGAGATCAACATCGCCGCAAATTCGCAAAGCAGTTCCCTGCTTTCTATGACTTCGACACATGTCCAGGCTGCGCCTGATTCGGGCTATGTTGGCACCGAAGACGTGGTGCTCAGCCGCCTCGATACTATTCTGGAAGCATTCAAAGACGAACATGAACGACTCTTTGTCAAAATTGATGCTCAAGGCTACGAAGCAAAGATTCTCGACGGCGCCTCAGAGGTACTGCCTCTGATCGAAGGTTTCCAAGTTGAAGCATCTCTGGTGCCACTGTATGAAGGTGAGTCCCTCATCGAAGAGATGATCGTGATGATGAGAAAACTTGGTTTCGTGCTCGTTTCCATCGAACCCGGATTTAGCGATGTGCAAACCGGCGTGATGCTGCAGGCAGACTTGATTTTCTTCCGCGACACCTCCCAAACCAAATCTGCGTAACTCATGTGTGGAATAGCCGGTACACTTGTTCCTGAACACCTCGGTGGTGTGAGCTTCGACGTGTTGCACGACATGACCAGCTCTATTTCCCACCGCGGTCCGGACGACGAAGGCTACTATCTCAACCCTGAACACACGGTAGGCTTGGGCCATCGCCGCTTGTCCATCATCGATCTCCACCAAGGCAAACAACCGATTAGTAGTCTGGACGGAAAACGCCACATTATTTTCAATGGCGAGATCTACAACTACCGGGAACTCAGACAACGTCTCGTGGCTCGCGGCCATCACTTTCGCACGCAAACAGATACCGAGGTCATCCTACGTCTCTACGAAGAACGAGGACTGGCCTGCTTCTCCGAACTCAATGGCATTTACGCCGTTGCCATCTACGACGAATACAGTCATACCATCCACTTGGCTCGCGACCCCTTTGGCGTCAAACCATTGTACTATGCGACAAAGGACGGATGCCTTGCCTTTGGCTCTGAAATCAAGTCAGTGCTCGCATCGGGACTCGTGGAAAAGAACATCGATTGTTCCGCCCTCGACCGTTTCTTAGACTACCGATTTAACCCCGCGCCACAGACCCTTTTACAAGACGTTCAAAAACTCCCTGCCGGTTGTATCATGAGTATGCACCGCGACGGATCGATACAACGTCAAGCGTTGCGTACCGACGTTCCTCGCACGCGAAACTCCATGAAAGAAGAAGAGGCGCTGGAAGAATATCAACGCTTATTACAATTGGCTGTACAACGTCAGCTAGTGAGCGATGTCCCCGTTGGTGTGTTGTTGAGTGGCGGACTGGACAGTGCCATCATCGCCTCTCACATGGTGCAGAACTCTTCCACACGCGTTCGCTCCTACACCGTTGGATTTGAAGGTAAAGGCGATTTCAACGAGCTGGACGATGCTCGCGAAAGTGCTCGCATTCTTGGCACTGATCATAGCGAAGTGCTGCTCAGTCGAAACGACTACCTGCGCCTCTTCGAACAAGCCTTTTACTTCCTGGAAGAGCCTATCGCAATGACCACGGTGCCGGCAATGTTTGCCGTCTCGGAGCGAGCGGCCCGCGACGTGAAAGTGGTCTTGGCAGGGCAAGGCGCTGATGAGCCGCTAGCCGGCTATCCGCGCTATCGTGGTGAAAAGTTGATGAGCGACTTCGGCTGGCTTCTGTCGCGCGTGCCTCTTAAAAAACTGACCTCAGTCTTTCCACGAAATGAGAAGCTGAAACGACTCGCCTACTCATCCTCCTTTCGTTCCGAACTCGATCGCTTTCGCGCTATCCATACCATCTTTCAACCCTCGCTCAAGCAGAAACTACTGAGACCGGAAGTCCAGGAAAAGTTGCAGGATCAATCAGACGAAATCTTGGAAACCCTGTACAGAAACAGCGCTGCCATGGAGGATTCGCTCTCGCGCCTGTTGTACATCGACACTCGAATGCAGCTTGCGGACAACCTCTTGTTGTTCAACGACAAAATGAGCATGGCTCATTCTCTTGAGATGCGTGTTCCTTTTCTCGATCACGAACTTGTTGACTTTTTGGAAACGGTTCCATCGCACTTGAAAATCAAAGGCAAGGTTCAGAAATACATTCACAAGAAAGCCTGCGAGCGCACGCTTCCGCATGCCATCGTGCATCGACCCAAGCGTGGATTTGATACGCCAATGGACCAGTGGCTGCAGAATGATTTCTCCAAAGTGGTGCAACGCCTTTTTAACGAACACGACTCGGCCGTACGACAGTACTTCAACATGCAGACGATCAACCAAATGCTACTCCTGCATCAAACACGTCGCGAGAATTTTCAACGCCATCTCTTCGCCCTTCTCAGTTTTGAGCTGTGGCATCGTCACTTCTATAGCTCACTGCGCAATCCCTCGTCGTTCCAAAGTGCCGACAACTTTGCCCTTGTTTCGTAGAACGGTCACTCTGCGGCAACCACTTGATTATTCGAGAGCTGCGAAGCAGCGCTCGAAACAATAAACTCCCGAACAATCCTCTGTCGAAAGCCAGCTTGCCGTCATGCGTCGCGCTTCTCATTAATTTGCGTGCAATCACGATTGCCTTAGCATGCGCCAAACGGTAGAACTACGCCTCAGTCCACAAGATGCCGCAGATCCGCAGCGCGTTCGGGCTGCTGCCCTACTTGCCGCTCATCGTCCTGACAGCCCCTCAACCCAGGTTGTGCTGCGTCGGCGTTCTACCGATGCCCGTTCTCGACAGGTGCTCATTGCGTTGAGCGTGGATCTGTATATCGACGAGACACCGCCAACCCAGACCTCCGAACGTTCGAGATTGCAAGCAGCAGTCGCGTCTTCAGCTCAGGTGCTGATCGTTGGCGCCGGTCCGGCTGGCTACTTCGCAGCGTTGGAGTGTTTACGATACGGCATCCGACCAATTGTGATCGACCGTGGAAAAGACGTACGAGCTCGCCGACGAGATTTGCGCGCTATTCAACAGGAAGGACATGTCGACAGCAACTCCAACTACTGCTTTGGAGAGGGTGGTGCCGGCGCCTATTCGGACGGAAAGCTCTACACCCGATCGTCCAAGAGAGGTGATATTACACGAGTGCTTCGCACTCTGGTCGAGCACGGTGCAAAATCCGACATCCTGATTGATGCGCATCCGCACATTGGATCGAACAAGTTGCCAAACGTGGTAGCGTCGATACGACAGACCATTCTAGACTTTGGTGGTCAGGTTCACTTCGAATCTCGTTGCACGGACTTCCTGCTGGAAAAGCAACGGTGTATTGGAGCTGTCGTGAACGATCGTGAGGAAATTCGAGCTGCCGCAGTGATTCTGGCAACCGGTCATTCCGCACGCGACATCTACGATCTCTGTCGTCGTCGTGGCATCCGAACTGAATTCAAACCCTTTGCTATGGGACTTCGCGCCGAACACCCACAGGAATTGATTGATGAAATTCAGTACCGTCAACGTCCTCGCGATGTGCTTCTAGAGGCAGCGTCGTACAAATTGGTTGAGCAAGTGGACAATCGCGGCGTTTATTCGTTTTGCATGTGTCCGGGCGGTCTCATAGTACCCTCCGCAACGGCGCCGGGTGAAATTGTCGTGAACGGCATGAGCATGAGTCGCCGCGATTCGCGCTTTGCCAACTCCGGTATCGTCGTGGAAATACGGGCTGACGATGTGCAAGCCTATGCGAGCCACGGCTCCTTTGCCGGCCTGGCGATGCAGCAAGAAGTGGAGCACTTAATGTTTTCATGCACCAATGCACGCACACAGCGGTCTCCGGGACAAAAGTTGGTGGACTTTTGTGAAGGCAAAACAAGCGCCGTGCTTCCGCAGTTCTCCTACATTCCCGGCATGGAATCGCACGACTTGCACCGCTTGCTTCCTACGTTTATCGCCGCGCGACTGCAACGGGCGTTTCGACTCTTCGACAAGAAGATGCGCGGGTATTACAGTTCGGAAGCCGTCGTAACGGCCGTAGAATCGCGCACCTCGACGCCCGTAAACATTCCCCGCGATCCTGAGAGTTTGCAACATGTTGAGATTGCCGGATTATATCCCTGTGGCGAAGGTGCAGGTTACGCCGGTGGAATTGTATCGGCCGCAATGGATGGTCAACGTGTTGCACAAGCCTGCGCACTATCAATGGGTTGTCATGAATCGATGGAGATTCATGCTAGCCATTGAGAACATTGAAAAGAGTGACGATAAACGCTTGGACGACTTTCGGCAACTCAAAACGAAACAGTCGGATCACACCCGACACCTCTACTCCTCCATCGTCATAGTTGAAAGTGAAGCGGTCGTTCGCCAAGCCCTGAGCCACTCCTCCCACGACTCCGTGGAAACCGTTGGAACTGAAAAACCTCAACGTCTTTCGTTTCGCACTCTGATCGCCGATGCAGAGTTCTATCGCGATAACGAACAATTGATTGTTCACGCAGGCCTGCGTGAAGACCAGTGCTTTAGCTGCACTCGCGATGTCCTGAATGAAGTGGTTGGTTTCCACATGCGACGACCCGTGATCGCAAGCATTCATCAGCCGGCTGAGTATTCGTTGGATGAGCTGCGTTCACCCCTTTTGATTCTCAATGGCTTGTCGGATAGTGAAAATGTAGGCTCCATTGCTCGATCTGCATTGGCGCTGGGTTTCTCGTCCCTCGTGACCGACGCTCGCTGTGCCAACCCCTGGCTCAGACGTTCGGTGCGGGTCTCTATGGGTGCATTGTTTTCCATGCACTTACATCGATCGCACACCGTATCGGATGATGTACGTCTGCTTCGCGATGCTCATGGTTTTCACATTCTTGTGGCTGAGAGCATGGCACAATCGGTGGATATACACACCATACAACCACGTTCACCCTATGCCTTGATTCTCGGTTCCGAAGATCAAGGCGTTGATAAAGAACTTCTTGATTTGGCGGATGAGGTTGTTCAGATCCCAATGCATAATAACTGGAGATCTCTCAATGTAGCTCATGCAGCGGCTGTCGCCATGTACGCACTACAACATCGCCTACATGTGTGAGATGTAATGCGCAGGAGATGCTTATACGGACGCAGCACGGCTGCCTCCGAACTGACTATTCTACGCGCCTTGAAGCCAACGTTGAGCTGTCGCCACCATCATGGAGGCACCAATCACAAAGGCACGTTCGTCGGGAGTGAATCGGGCGTTATGCAAGCCGGGTAGAAAGTCCTGTTCCGGTGCTCTGACGCCGAGCATCCAGAAAGCAGCCGGAATCTGCTGCGCGTAAAAGGCAAAATCTTCGGCCCACATCTTTGCCTCGAACTCACCACTCTGCTTAACGCAACCAAGATCTGAAGCAACGTTACGTGCATGCTGCACAATGGCGGGAGTATTAATGAGTGGCGGATAGCCAACTACGACATCGAGCGTACACTCCACACCATGCAGTGCACACAAGGTCGCGCTGTGTTCTCGAATACGCTCTATGGTATCCCATCGCCATTGTTCGTTAAAGGAACGAAGAGTGCCTTTCAACTCAACCACATCAGGTATGATGTTGGTGGCGGAACCTCCGTGAATGCTCGTCACCGACAGCACTCCGGCATCCAGCGGATTGCGCTGACGGGTCACGAGCGTTTGCAGGTGCATGATTAACTCTGCAGCCGCGACAATGGGGTCCTTCCCCTTATGTGGCTGAGCTGCGTGCGCTCCAAAACCTTTCAGTGTCCAGTACAACTCGTCCGCACTCGCCATCATAACTGAGTCTGCAAATTCCACGGTACCCACTGTCGCATCGGGGTTGACGTGTTGTCCGAAGATTGCCTCTGGCACCGGATCGCTTAGCGCACCCTCTCGAATCATGATCGAAGCACCCCCGGGAGATTTTTCTTCGCCCGGCTGGAAGAGGAGCTTGACGACGCCACCCAATTCCGCTTCCTGTTGCTTAAGAACAGCAGCAGCGCCAAGGAGCATAGCAGTATGCGAATCGTGACCGCAGGCGTGCATAACGCCCGGACGCTCGGAGGCGAAGCTGAGACCTGTTTCTTCCACAATTGGCAACGCGTCGATGTCAGCTCTCAGTGCCACGCATCGAGTGCCTTTGCCAATATGCGCCACCACTCCTGTGTTTGCAATCGATCGATGCTCAATGTTGAGAGACCGCAGCACATCTTGAATATAGGCGGAGGTTTCGTGCTCTTGAAACGAGAGCTCCGGGTGACGGTGCAAGTGTCGACGATGGTGCACAATCTGTTCTTCCAACGACCGCACAGCAGTTTCTAATGATGATGTCATGGGTTCACATACAAACGGTTAAGAATCTCATTCGGGTATCACAACCTCGCCACATTCTACTGCCGGCCCACACAGGTGTAAAGCGCTCAGCCGGTTCTGCACGTCGCACTCAAAGTCTACCACTAATTCTTCAGCACTTGGAGGAATGAGTATCACTTTGGTGCAGTGCGTTGCATGCGTTTCGCGGTAGACTAACGCAGATGCCAATGCACCCGTTCCACAAGCGCCGGTGATTGCCTCCACCCCACGCTCATAAGTCCGGAGCATGAGTCGAGGAGCATCGTCGGTTGAATCGGCTGTCGGCGCGATGATATTCACGTTCGTCCCACGGTGGAATGACGGATGACGGCGCAAGCCGGCAAGAATCAATAACTCCTGCATATCCAGTGCCTGCTGCAAACGACGGAATTCAATTTCGTCCAGCACGATGTGGTCGGATCCTACATTGCAATATGAGTATCGCACGCTTCGACCTTCAAATTCCAACTCTTGATTCAACAAAAGTTCCCGTGGCGCATCAAATCGAATGTCGATGAGGTCACCAACAGCTTTACCCTCGTAGTGTGCACCTGCCATTGAGAAGCGATACGACGATGCATGTTCCGGGACTATGTGGTGATCGATGGCAAAGCGCAGAGCACAGCGGGCTCCGTTGCCGCACATCATCGATGAAGACCCATCCGGGTTAAAAAAGTCTACGGCAAAGTCGAGGGTATGATCGCTTGAGGGACCAACAATGAGGAGTCCTTCGGTTCCTTGTCTAAAGAGCTCATTTGGAGCACAAAGCTCACGCACATGTTCCGTGTGATGAAATGACGGCGCATCTAAGCTATCGGCAGCCAACACACTGAAGAGATTGCCCGCACCGGACATCAAGAACAAAGTCTTGCGATCGTGATTCGGGACGTGTTGAAGGGCTGAACTCATGAGGAGATATCTCGTTGAATATATTCACTGCCAATCGGCAGTGAACGTTGCTTAGTCTGTGTTCCGGTGGAGTAGGTGTGCGTTTACACGCACGTACTTTAGGACTGCAGGAAGTACACAAACTCCGCGTGAATAACACCGTTCGTGCTGAGGATCGTGTTTTGTTGCAGCGTGTGGGCGCTTCCGTCATAGGCGCTCACCCTACCACCGGCTTCTTCGATAAGCAGAATGCCGGCAGCTACATCCCAGGGTTGAAGGGCACTCTCCCAGAAACCATCGAAACGACCGCAGGCCACGTAGGCCATGTCAACAGCTGCAGATCCCAAGCGACGAACAGGAATACCACGTTGTACCAAGCCCGCAAAATGTTCCAACGTGCGAGTAGCGTTTTTCGAAACGTCGTAAGGAAAGCCGGTAACCAGAATGCTTTCATTCATTGTTGCCGTACTACTGACGTGAATTGGTACGTCGTTGAGGAAGGCACCATGACCACGGACGGCTACAAACAACTCGTCGAGAACAGGCTGATACACCACTCCCACCACGATCTGGCCATCAAGCTCAACGCCAATACTGACGGAAAAGATGGGAATTCCGTGGGCAAAGTTGACGGTTCCGTCCAGAGGATCGATTATCCAGCGGTATCCTTTGGAGATGGAGCTTCCGCCCCCCTCTTCGGCAAGAAAATGATGGTCAGGAAAATGACCACGAACCAGGGAAACAATCAAATCCTCGGATTTCAGGTCGAATTGCGTTACCAGGTTATGAATTCCGTCTTTGCGCCGAATGTCCTTCGGTAACGAAAAACCTTCCAGCAGACACGCTCCGGCGGCACGAGCTGCCTCAACGGCTACCTGCCGTATGTGATCAAATTCAGAGGTCGGCATAAAGGTTCTGATTCGTGTGACGATCAAAAATACAAAGCCTTGGGAGACAAGGCCTAAGACTGCTTTTTTGACTATCTTTGTGGTTCTATGCACGGTTCCGCTCCCATGCCACACTTATCAGAATTCCGCACTGTCCGCTTTGGCTTTGCCGTTCTCCTCCTCTTTTTGTGCTCGGCATCGCTTGCGCTGACGCAGCCGTCCAATTTCATCCGTCTTCCAAAGTTGGTCATCGCCCCGGGAGGATACGATACGGTTGGTGCGAAGAACGCGTTGAAAAATGCCACGGAAACACAGGGCATTATCGAAAAGACTATCGATCCTGAGAGTTATATCATTGGACCGAACGATGTGTTATCCATCGGTATTACCGGGCCTCAGCCGCTCAACTACGATGTAATTGTATCCCCTGATGCGCAGGTTTTGGTACCTGCCGTTCCAGCCGTGGATGTACGTGGGCTGAGCTTTGCCATGGCTAAGCAGAAAATAGAAAAAGCAGTAAAAGCCGTGTATAAAGGTCAGAGCATCGACATCGCGCTGAAGCGATTGAAAATGTTCAAAGTATCGGTTATGGGTGCGGTTCGAACACCGATGGTGGTAAGCGCAAGTTCAGCGGATCGGGTCTCCGAGGTAATCGACCGAGCCGGTGGATATCTTTCCACAGCATCCTTGCGAAAGATCTACGTGTTGCGTGAGGATGGAAGCAAGATACCGGTTGACATCTTGCGATACTTTAGCACGGGGGAAGACAAGTCTAATCCCGTAGTGTTAGGGGGAGATAAAGTGGTTATTCCGCACGTGATCGACAAGGATTGTATTCAAGTGGAAGGGTGCGTGTACCAACCCGGGCCATATGAATTTGTGCCAGGCGATTCACTGCTTAGCATGCTACAATTTGCCCAGGGATTGACCTCAGTCGCTTTGTTGGACTCTGTAGAAATAACGCGTTTTGAAGAGTCGGGTATGAGGACAACGAGACTCTTCGTCAACCTGAATGATGTTTCGTGCAACGTTCCGTTGCACTACGGCGACCGCATTTATGTTC
Organism: Chlorobiota bacterium; assembly: GCA_039810585.1. Lineage (GTDB taxonomy): Bacteria > Bacteroidota > Ignavibacteria > Kapaibacteriales > NICIL-2 > JBBATK01. The sequence continues at coordinate 80,047 of JBDHXF010000003.1, read as the reverse complement.
GTCAGCAAAGCGGAGCGTATGAAGAAGCAGAGGCAGTGATTGACGGTGGCGTAGCTCATCCCGGACATTATTCGATCAACACAAAAGTTGACCGCCTGTCCGACCTGATTCGTCGTGCCGGCGGCTATACAGATGACGCACAACCGGAAACGGGTCTACTGTTTCGACGCAAAGATTTTACCTGGTTTGATCGAGAACTCGATCGATTGAGTAAGATCAAGCCCGAAAACATGAATGAGAACGAAATGCGTTACTACCGAACCAAATCTTCGGAGAGCATGGGTCTGGTGTCGGTCGATTTTGAGAAAGTACTGACGTCGAAAAATCCTGACGACAATCCCCTGCTGATCAACAAAGATTCTGTGTACATTCCTAAGTCCACAAACTACGTCACACTCATTGGCCGAATCGTCCGCCCGGGTCGTGTGGCTTTTGACAAGCGCTTTAATTATCTGGACTACATCAGTCGCGCCGGTGGATTTGGTTTGAGAGCCGACGAAGATGAGGTACTCATCCAAAAAGTGTCCGGCGAGTTACACAGCGCTAAGGACTATACCTACCGACTGGATCCCGGTGACAACATTTTAGTGCCGGAGCGGGCGGATGTGCGGTTTATCGATGTCTTCACCAAAGCTCTCTCGATTACAGCACAGCTGGCAACGATTGTTGGTGTTATCCTTGGTGTTGTCTTTGCATACAAGAAGTAAGGTCATGAGCGAAACCCCAGAACAGATGAGTGGTCCGACACCTCAAACTCAGGCAGTATCGATGCTGGAGTTGATACGAGACCATTTCCGTTTCCTCGTCGTTTTTACTCTTGCAGGAACGGTGTTGGTTGGCGCTTACAGTTTGGTGATGCGGCACACCTACGAAGCAAGTGCTAAAATCATCGCAACAGAAACAAAGAGCAGTTCAATTTCCGCGATGCTGAGTGGTCTGCCGGCTATCATTTCCGGAGGAGCCGGAGCAAGTTCAGGCTCGCAGAGTATGTCCGAGATCTTGAGCAGTAGAACAAATGCTGAGTATATTATTTCAAAGTGTCACCTAGACACACTGGACGCATTCAAGAACCTCTCTCCTCAAGAACGCGTTGATGCCGTACTGGCAATCTTAAATGTCGACTCCAAACGAAGCAGCGGTGTGATGGTTGTCCAGGCAGATCTGCAGACCAGCTTCTTTCCTTCTTCGGACGAACAACATCGCACGGCAGAGTTGAGCGCCTTGATTTGCAATACTGCTATTGAAGGCCTCGACAAGGAAAACCGCGAGAAGAGCACGAGCACAGCACGAAAGACTAGAATGTACATCGAACGTGTTCTTGCTTCGAACAAGCTGAAGCTCGACAGTCTGCAAACCTCGATGATTGCGTTTCAAAACGAGCACCACATCTTCACTCCGGAAAAACAGGCTGAGGCAATGGTATCCAGTGATATCAGCATCGGCACAGAGTTAGCAAAGGCAGAGACCGAGCTGCGATTGGCAAGGGAACAGTATCAAGACAACACCCCGATGGTTGCTGCACTGGAATCCAAAGTTGCAGGATTGCGTCAGCAATATCTCAATGTGCAGTCCGGCGGTTTATCGGGCGGAGATCAACTCACCATCCCCATCGATGTACTCCCTAAGATTTCAATGGGCTACCTTAATCTTGTGAGGGACATTAAAATTCTGGAGCAAGTCAATGCCTACTTGGAATCGCAACGTATGCAAGAGGCCATCCAAGAAGAAAAGGATGTGCCGACTATTCAGATCATCGATCCGGCTGTTCCTCTCTACAAACGTGCCGCACCGGCCCGTGTGCTGATGGTCATTGTGGGATGTGTGGTAAGCGCCTTTTTGGGAGTCTTCGTACTCATCTTTCGTCGCACGGTGCAGGGATTGCGACACATGCTCGCTGCACCCCGTCACGACTAACCCAGAAACTTATTCCGAACGGTTTTTAGCTCGACCGCAAGTTGTTGAAGTGCCGGATGCGGAGAGTTTTCTGCAAGAGGAAGGTAGCGCTCGGTGGTGTCGTTGATGTACTTCAAGGGATTGCTTTTCAAGTCAAACGCTAAGCAGCGAAAGTTGTCCAGTCGTGCCGCCAGGCGAATGATGCGACAGTCATCACTCGACTTCCACAAGAGTTCCGCGTGCGCCTTATCGACGTCGTCGTAGTTCATCTCCTGAGCTGCCAAGTCCTTCGTGAGCGTTTCCACCACGTAGGCAACGTAATCCCCAAAATTATACGAGATGATTTCTTTCGTGATTTCTCGCGAGTCTTCCAGTACGTCGTGCAGCAATACCGCGCAAATCAGATCGGCATCGTACAGCCGCAATTCTTGCACAACAATCTTGCACACACGTGTACAATGGTAGAAATAGGGCGTGCCATCGCGACGGGTTTGATGCTCGTGAACACTACGTGCCATCTCATAGGCACTCAGGATACGTTGCAGATCTACCAGACTCACTTTATCGTGGAGCAGATACTCGAGTTCGCTTTGAGATAAATGTGAGGTATTGTACATGAAGTGTCAGTGTTTTTTCGACAACACGGTGTTGACATCTACGCCAAAACTACGAATCAGCCCGCGGAGTTGGTCATAATCAGAATCTGCAGCCGGTGCCAAGCCTTCCACACTATACGTGTCATACAAGGTTTTTCTACCTGAATCGGTTGCTTGAAATTCCAGAAGTGCATCCACAATCTTCTTACGAAGGTCGGAAGGAAAATTGGCTCTAAACACGACCGGATCATTCGGTATGGGATCTGTCAGCGCAACGATCGAGACCTTATCAAACACATCCGGGAACTGAGTGCGAACGCGAGCCCGAGCATCTAGCTGCTCACCGGTTTTGGGATCGGGAGCTGAGTAGTAGGTGGCTCCGGCATCAACTTGACCCTGATACACCATCGTCACCACATTGTCATGTTTGCCGGCAAACACAGAATCAGACAAACGGACATGGTGCGCTTGTAGTAATGCGCGGGCGAGTACATAACCGGAGGTCGAAACGGCGTCCACGTAGGCAAAAGACTTTCCATCGATCTGTTCAACGTTGTGAATGCCACTTTCCTTTCGTGCGATGATCTGTCCGCGATAGCTCTTCTCCCCGTTGCGACGGAGCACCATCATGGCTGCTTCTGCCCCATACTTCTCGTGCGCTTTGATGTAACTGAAGGTATTGGTAATGGCAAAGTCCACGCCTCCACTGCCGAACGACTCAACCACAACGATAAAACTGGCAGGAACAGCTGCTGTATAATATAAGCAGGTTGCTCGATGCAAGTATGCTACGAGCGAATCGGCACTTGAGCTCACTTTTTGAGCTTCAACCGATGGTGTGAGCATGATTTTGATCGGATTTTTCGCCGACCCCAACTCTTCCCCACCCGCTTTCAAAAAGGGGTTCAGGCTCAACTTCAGAAGAAGGAGAACTAGCAAAAGACTGTACACGACCGCCATCTTCATACGCGATTCAATCTTTGGTAGTTGTACCGTTGAAGGGTAATTTTGTAGATGTTTCTAAGCGCGTCTGCACGAGCCACTAGTGGTGAACGGTTGTTCCCATGAGTCGTCAGTACTTGTCAACGGCAAGACACTCCCTGCACACGCGAAAATAGTGAAGCATAAGGCTTTGACCACTAACGAGGATGATTCCTATATGAATATTCATGAGTATCAGGCGAAGGAACTGTTACGGAGTTTTAATGTACCGGTGTTACGCGGCGTTCCGGTGTTCAGTGCTGAAGAAGCCGGCTATGTGGCTCACCATGAGTTCGAGGCTAAAGGTGCGAAAGTGATTGTCGTCAAATCGCAAATCCATGCCGGCGGACGTGGCAAGGGAATTGTTCATCAGCATCAAAGCAATGCTGTTATTTCCCTATTCGGCAAGGAGCTTCGTGGAGTGAATGTCGTAAAGAGCGACGAGTACGGTACCCTGTCTCACAAAGCCTATTTGATCGCCAAGGAAACCTTGGGCAACAAGCTCGTCACCGTTCAAACCGGCGAACACGGGAAGATTGTTCATCGTTTGTTTCTTGAAGAAGGTGCCGCTATCAAGAAGGAGTACTATTGCTCCATTCTCCTCGACCGCGCGGTGTCACAGAACTTGATTATGGTCAGCACCGAAGGTGGCGTCGAGATTGAAAAAGTTGCGGAGGAGACTCCGGAGCGGATAATCAAGGAACATGTCGATCCGGCCATTGGATTGCAAGGATACACCGCTCGTCGTTTGGCATTCGGCTTGGGTTTAAGCGGTGCAGCGTTCAAGAGCTTTGTTGACTTCATCACAAAACTGTACGAGGCCTACGAAAAAATGGATTGCTCCATGCTGGAAGTCAATCCGCTCGTGGTGACTGAAGACGATCGCTTTATTGCTCTAGACGCGAAGGTGAACTTCGACGACAATGCGCTGTTTCGTCATCCGGATTATGCAGCTCTCGCCGATGTGGACGAAGAAGACCCGCTGGAAAATGAAGCGAACAAGTACAACCTCAACTACATCAAGTTAGACGGTAATGTAGGTTGCATGGTGAATGGCGCCGGTCTGGCCATGGCGACCATGGATATCATTCAACTGGCCGGCGGCAAGCCTGCCAATTTCTTGGACGTTGGGGGTGGAGCCAATGTGGACCGCATTGCGAATGCGTTTCGTATCATGATGAGCGACAAGAATGTCCAGGCAGTGCTCATTAATATCTTCGGTGGAATTGTACGGTGCGATCGCGTTGCTAATGGAATTTTAAAAGCCTTGGAAAAGGTAGAAGTCAACGTTCCACTAATCGTTCGACTCGATGGTACCAATGCCGTAGAGGCTCGGGAGATTCTGAAGAACAGCGGAATGAACTTCTTGTTGGCTGCCACTCTGGACGATGCGGCCAATGCCGTGACAACAGCACTGAAGCACTAACTCAACGCCAATTACGTTTGCCTGAGCTGAGTGGCGACTACGACACTCAGCTCTTTTTTCATCTCTCAGAAGAATTTGCGGTTTTACTCTCGCAGAAGAACTCACAAACAAACTACATCACACGAGGACTATCATGGCTGATCATACTTGCGACGTTGTTGTCATCGGATCCGGACCGGGCGGCTATGTAGCCGCTATCCGCGCATCTCAACTGGGCTTGAACACTATCTGTGTTGAACGCGACCGTCTTGGTGGCGTCTGCTTGAATTGGGGCTGCATTCCCTCAAAAGCATTGTTGAAGAGCGCCGAATACAAGGTGTTTTTGAATCATGCATCTGACTACGGTTTTGGCGTGCCCACCGTCGATGTGGATTTCCCGAAAGTCATTGCCCGCAGCCGCGCCGTAGCCGACAAGATGAACGCAGGTGTGGGCTTCTTATTTAAGAAATACAAGGTGGGACAGGTCAAGGGAAATGCAACGATGACCTCTGCGCACACTGTGGAAGTCCGTGATGCTTCGGGTGCAGTGAGCGACACCATTACAGCCAAGCACATCATCGTTGCAACCGGCGCTCGCACGCGAATGATTCCCGGTATCGAAGTGGATCGTCATCACATCCTGACTAGTACCGAGGCCATGCTGCAGCAAGAAATTCCGGAATCTCTGATCGTCATCGGTTCCGGAGCCATTGGCGTAGAGTTCGCGTACTTTTATAATTCCTTTGGCACAAAGGTCACAATCGTAGAAATGATGCCGTCTATCGTCCCTATCGAGGACGAAGACGTGTCCAAAGAACTGGAACGGAACTTCCGCAAACAAGGAATGAAGATTCTCACGGGTACAAAAGTTCAGTCAGCAAAGACGGTTGGTGATCATGTGGAAGTTGTGGTTGAAAAGAAAGACGGCACCACGGAAACTCTTATCGCCAGCAAGGCGCTCAATGCCGTTGGTGTTCAGGGAAATATCGAAGGCATTGGCTTGGAAGCATGCGGTGTTCGCGTTGAACGCGGATGGGTGGTGGTTGACGAATTCTGTCGCACGAACGTAGAAGGTATTTGGGCCATTGGTGACGTTGCCGGTCCGCCCTGGCTTGCCCATAAGGCATCTGCCGAAGGTGTGCTCTGTGCCGAAGCCATTGCCGGCATAGCAAAACACGGCGTGAATTATCGCAACATACCGGGCTGCACATACTGTCAGCCTCAAATTGCAAGCGTAGGCTTAACTGAGAAGAAAGCCCGCGAAGCGGGGCACGAAATAAAAGTTGGCAAATTCCCATTCAGTGCCAACGGGAAGGCGACCGGGACCGGAAAGAACGATGGCTTTGTCAAACTCGTGTTTGACGCGAAATATGGTGAGATCCTCGGCGCGCACATGATCGGCTCCGATGTTACCGAACTCATTGCCGAAGTTGGTATGGCTCGTGAGCTGGATGGCACTGCTGAGTCGCTCTTCAAAACTGTGCACGCACACCCAACCCTGAGCGAAGCGGTAATGGAAGCTGCAGCCTTAGCATACGGAGAATGCGTCAACTTCTAGTCGCGTATCACGTCAGTCAGAAATATTTCAGTACACACAGCTCTGGACGCGAGTTCAGAGCTGTGTTAATTTTCGGCCGGCTGTACGCGAGTCTCGTCTCCGGTTGGTAGTTTGATTCTCATTCCACGATCTGTTTATCGACTGTAGGTGTCTGCCATGAAAATTCTCCCTTTTTCTCTTAGTCTCATTATCCTTACGTCGAGTGTATGGGCGGGTTCAAATGCCTTCAGTGCTCGGCATGTTCACAAAGCAGTGACGGAGCAGACATCACTTCACGGACATTTACCGACTCCGCTTCCTTTTGACGAAGCTCCCACACTTCGTGGTTGCTATCTGTCGTCACTCAGTCAGTCGCAACAGACCGCCTTCCAGGCTTTGGCTGAACAGTCGACCAAGCTTGTTGTTCACTACGATGCAAGTACTCAGAGCGCCACGTTTATCCAAGGCGCTTCGCTTTCGCCCGGATTTCAGATTGCCAGCCCGGAGGACGTCGCCTCAGCATGCTCACAATTTCTAGGCACCGCAGGACCTCTCCTGGGACTTCAAAACGCGGCATCGGAACTCGTTGTGAGTAGCGTTATACGCGACGCACAGGGGATGACTCACGTGAGACTGCAACAGCGCTGCGACGGAATAACGGTGTGGGGTACAGAGGCTATTCTGCACTTTAACGCCGACGGCAAAGTGTGTTCGTACAATGGTCGTTTGTGGAACAGTTCGACTCATCAAGCACAGAGCTTTAGCTCCACCCCGGTGGTGGACCAAGATGCCGCAAAAGGACTCTGCTTGCAAGACCTGCAGGCAGCGCAACCGGTCGAGAGTTTGAGTACAACTATGCAGTCGTTGCTCGACTACCGACAACCATTGGTAGAGAAAGTTGTGCTGCCATCTCGTTCGTCGCTCACGGCACCTGCCACACTCTGTTGGCATTACACCATTCGCCCAAATGCCATCCATCGCTGGGAGTATTTTGTCGATTGCTCTACCGGTGCCATTGTGTTTAAGTATGACAATACCTGCTCAGATGGTCCGGCAACGGCTAATGCCACCGATCTGAAGGGAAACACGGTGAGCATTCATTCCTATCTCTCAAAGGGCAGCTATTACTTGATTGACGCCACTCGCACAATGTTTAATGCCGGTGCATCGCAATTTCCCAACGCAACGGTTGGAACAATTTGGACAATCGATGCTCGCAATACCGACTTGAGCGATTTTTACAATGTCAGCTCATCCAACAACACATGGTCAGATAAGAGTTCGGTCTCGGCGCATACTAATAGCGCAACGACCTACGAGTACTATCGAAACACGCATAATCGAAATTCCATCGACGGTCAGGGAGGGACGATTATATCAGTCATCCATGTCACTCAAGGTGGTAGTGGAATGGACAATGCGTACTGGAACGGAAAGCTCATGGCTTACGGCGACGGAAAGTCGCTGTTCAATCCCCTAGCTTCCGCCATCGACGTAGCGGCGCACGAAATGACACACGGAGTGACAGAACACACCTGTGCCCTTGAATATTTGAGTCAGAGTGGTGCCATTAATGAATCGATGAGTGACGTGTTTGGCTGTTTTGTAGAGCGCAAGAATTGGAAGATCGGCGAAGATGTGGTACGCACCGCCTTCTTCCCTACCGGATGTCTGCGCGATATGGCAAACCCACACAACGGAGGTTCAAGTATTAACGACAATGGTTGGCAGCCCGCCACGATGAGCGAGTATGTAAGCTTACCGGAAACCCAAGATGGTGATAATGGTGGCGTGCACGTCAACAGTGGTATTCCCAATCACGCGGCATATCTCATACAGGCAGCCATCGGGATGGATAAAGCTGAGAAGATTTACTATGCAGCGGAAACAAAATACTTGACGAAAAACTCGCAGTTTATCGACCTACGAAGAGCTATTATTCAGGCAGCGCAAGCGCTGTACGGATCGACAGAAATGACTGCTTGCGCATCGGCATTTGACGCCGTGCAGATCTTTGACGGCAATCCTACCAACACGAATCACGATCAACAAGCGGTTGTTGGTACGGAGTGGATATTGTTACACAACACGAACTTTAACGTCGACCCCAATAGTTTGTATATCGTTAAACCCACCAATCCACAGTCGTCCGATTTTCATCCGATCTCATTCACGCCGTTGAGTCATCGTCCTAGTGTAGTGGACAATGGAACGTTTGCGGTTTTTGTGGCGAGGGACAACACGCTTCACGCCATCAATATGGATTACAACAATCCTTCAGAAACAATTCTCAACTCATCTCCGGTATGGGATAATGTGGCTATCTCGCGAGATGGAATGCGCATGGCCGCCATTTCTACGGAGATCGACTCATCCATTTATGTCTTTGATTTTGCCTCGACTCCCATAACTCAACAACGCTACGTGTTGTATGCACCAACTACTGCTCAAGGCATTCGCAATTACAACATACCGTATGCCGACGCGATGGAGTGGGATTACAGTGGTCGCTTCGTGTTGTTTGATGCGCTGAATCGCATCGACAACGGCCAAGGTGATACCGTAGAATATTGGAACATCTCAACCCTTAGAGCATTTGAACCTTCGTCATCAAATTTTGGCGACGGAGCGATCTTTAGCATTCTCCCTTCGTTACCGTCCGGCATCAGTGTTGGCAATCCAACGTACTCGAAGAATTCACCGAATATTATTGCGTACGACGAAATAGACGACAATGCCGGCGTGTACCGAGTGATGGCAATCAACACCGAAACAGGGGCTGATGCGACTTTGGTGGACAACAACCCATCGCTTGGTTACCCGTCCTACGGTCGTTTGGATGACAAAGTCGCATACCAATCGCTCGACAATCAGGGGCGATCCATTGTCAACATTCTGCCGGTTTCCGCCGATCACATTAGCGCCAGTGGAAGCGGTGTATTCTTAGCATCGGACGCTGAATTTCCGGTTTTCTTTACCATTGGAACCCGACCAGCGGCGGTAACCGATCTTCTCGATACCGAGCCACGTATTTCACCCAATCCGGCTACTGACCATCTCGATATTTATCTACAGGAAGAACTTGGAGCCGGCGCAACAGTTCGTGTTTTTGATGTGGTTGGGCTTGAGCGTCAACGCCAAGCGGTCGATACTTCAGATGGGATCGTGGTGCTCAGCACATCCGGCTTGGAAAATGGTGTCTATACTGTAGCCATCGAAAACGCAGGTCGCACTGTCCACGCCCGATTTGTTGTCTCTCGATAAGCGCCAACGGCGCGCGTGTAAGAAAAATCTCATGCTTATGAAACCTGTCCTTTGCTTTATCATGCTGTCGCTTCTGACACTCTCGTGCTCGTCCACAGACGCGATTCTCAAGCGCTTCCGCGGGCAGTCGATTGTTGCCGGAACTGCCGGTGGCTTTAGTGGATTAACGGAAGGCTATCGATTGGATACCGAGGGGAAGATTCACCGCTTCCATGGGCGCCTGGATCAGCGAAGCGAATCACTTGCTGCGCAGGTGGACAAATCGGACGCGGCTGCTCTCTTTCAACGCATGGACGACATCAAGTTCATGAGCCTGAGTTACAATGGTGCCGGCAACTTGAACAGTTTTGTTGAGTTACGCTCGGATACCCTCCTTCACCGCGTGCGATGGGCTCCAGGTGATTCGCTTGCGCCAAAGCCGGTGCGCGATTTTTACGTAGACTTCATGAAGTTTATAGAAGAGAACACAAAGCAAAGCACCGACAGCACAAAGAATTGAAAGACAGGATCTAGACCTTCATTCCTGTCCTCACACGTTCGGGTCTTCGAGTCATCGGAGACCTTTTTTACTCGGGTAAGCCCTTACCCTTCGTCTCCGGACCAAAGAAAGCGGCGACCACAGCAATGAGGTAACCGGTGGCAAAAAACATCGCAGACTGGGCATGTCCACCCAAGGTCTGCACAATGACGCCTACAAAGAGCACGGTCACTCCGGTGGCAAAGCGACCGGCATTTAATCCAAAGCCCACCGCAGTAGCTCGAATGCGTGTTGGGAACAACTCCGGTAGATAGATGTACATAATGGCCTGAGCAAGACCAATGAAATAGCCCAACAACGAAACCTGCCAATAAATGAGTGAGCTGAACTGCTTGTTGGACAAGAAGAGTAAAGCCGAGGCGAGAAAACTACCAAGGTAGCTTATCATGATGGTATATCGCCTTCCCAGGTGATTGCTCATCCAGCCAGCCGACGCACATCCAAGTACTGCTGCTAAACCTTCAAAGAATAGTACATTCCCCCGCTCCACATTTCCGGTATAGCCGGCAGCGAAGAAGCTTTGAATCCACTGTGGAATCCAAGCCAAAGAGGCCCAGTAGCCAATAAGCAATCCGCCAAAAGCAATGGCACCAATCCAAGCACTTCGGCGGTAACGGGGCGAAAGTACCTCCCCGAGAAGCGAAAGATCTTCATGGTGATGCTGTACAGACGATTGCCACTTCTCAGATTCCTTTAACGATAGTCGAAGAAAGATGGTAAGAATAGCAGGAATAGCACCGATGAAGAACACGTGTCGCCAGTACTCAACCTGACGCGTCACAATTCCGGCGATCAACACACCCGCTTGGTAAGAAGTGATGAGAGCTCCCACTGCGAATGGTCTGGAGCGTTCCACCCAAACTTCCGAAAGAAAGGTGGTGATACTCACGAGTTCTCCCCCAATACCGAGACCGGTCAATGAGCGAAACAAGGCAAGCTGCCACCAGGTTTGGGCAAATCCTGCGGTGCCGGTGAAGATGGCATAGAGGAGTATTGATAAAAGCATCGACCGCACACGTCCTAACTTGTCGCCTATCAAGCCAAACACAATACCGCCCCCCATCCATCCAAAGAGGAATGCGGCATTGATATACGAGGCGATCGTGTAGGGATCGAGATCCACTGTTCCCCGCAGCAACTCCTCCACAGCTTTGGGTTGCACGGCCGACATAAAGGTAGAGTCCATACCATCGAACATTCCACCGAGCCAGCAGACGAAGAATACAACCAGGTGATAGGCGCTAATGCGGGTGGAGTTTGATTCCGGAGTGTTCCGGTTAGTCGATGTGCTCATGCTTCCCCTTTTCCGACGACGGATATTCCTACTTAGGATTTAAAGACTTGTCCTTTCCACTTCGTTGTTCCGTCGATCAGAAGAAACGGAAGGACGAGTTCCAGCAAGCTAAAAAACAATACGGCAGGAACCATGAAGGGTAGTAAGGAGCGACGTCGAAATATATGAAGAGCGGGAGCATTAATGGCGATGTCGTCTACTACTCTGGTGAGCAAGATCAGCACCAACCACAACCACGAGCCGTTCCAGACTGCGGCCGCGATCCCCATCCAAAACAAGGCGGACGTAATGACGAAGACAACCGCTCGAAGGCCAAGCTGACGTCCGCCAATGGCCCATCGTTTATGTTGAGACACATACTCAGACAGTGTCTCCAGTGCTCTCGAATGCACGCTGGATTCTCGTGAGCACAGATATCGAGCCCGAAAACCCTGTTTGGTTACAGCATGCAGCAAGGCTAAATCTTCGGTCACCGAAAACGGAATGCTGGCATAACCGCCCACCGCATCATAGGCTCGACGGTGAATGGAGAGATTGTTTCCATAACATCCCAGGTACTGTTTGAAATGGAGTGCCGAGCTAGCCATCGTATGCGTACTGGTCCACTCCACGGCTTGCATTTTAGCAAAGGTACTTTGACCATCGATAAGAGTGTAAGCGCAGACCATACCAACGTCCGCCATACCGTACGCCTCGACGTGCGACCGTACCCACTCGGGATCGACGATGCAATCGGCATCAGTCATCACAATAATCTCACCTTTACTTGCCCGAATGCCGTACTCCAAAGCTCCGGCTTTCCCCTGCAGGTTTTTCTCGCCATCTCGTTCGATATGCAAAACCTTCAAGGCCGGAAATCGATGCTGCTGCATGGCAGCAATGGTACCGGTCATATCGGAGGAGCGATCGTTCACAACAATGCACTCCAATAACTCCGAAGGATAATTCAATGCTGCAAGGCTCTCGATGCAGTGTACGATGCAGTGTTCCTCGTTGCGTGCCGGTACGATAACGGAAACGAAAGGAAGTTGAGCCGGGGCTTGGTTGTGTATGCGACGTTCAGCCGCTGCTCCAATCACAAAATACACGGACCGGAGAGTGTAGCTGAGAATCGAAAAGAAATAAAAGAATTCGGGCATGGTTGCATCGATTGCGTCGCAAACTACAATGGGATTGAGCAATCGTCAATTTTTTCAAGGCGTCGGAAAGGAGTATATTCGCGACCCCTTTTTTGAAACAATATCCCATGAGCGACATCGACGATTTGGTCGGTAAGCGGCAATCTGAGCCCTCGGCTCAATCTGATTCTTCCCCCACGGCTCCCACAGCGCCTGCACGCCGTCGTGGACATGTGGATTTGTTACAATCTCCCTATCGGTCGTCGCTCATCGCTTTTGCACTTCCACTTACGATTAGCTTTCTGGTCAACATGTTGTACATGCTGATCGACCGATGGTTCATTTCCCATATGGGAACCGACGCCATTGCGGCAATCGGACTCGGGGAGCAAATCAACTTCTTGGTGTTCACACTCGGAAGCGGATTCAGTATGGGGACCGGCGTCATCGTTGCCCGACGCATTGGCGAGGGTGATCAACATGCTGCCGACTCGACAGCAACGCAGGCTATTGTGTTTATGCTCGTTGCAACCATAGTATTAAGCGTTGGTCTACAGTTATCTCTCTCGTCCATCCTCGAACGATTCAATGCTGCTCCTCAGGTTTCAGCCTATGCGCAACAGTATCTGACGGCAATCTTTTTGGGTTTTAGCGCCAACTTGCTCACCTTCCAGGTCAATGCCATCGTTCGTAGTACAGGCAACGTGTTTTATCCGATGGTCATTCTCCTCTCAACCACTGTCGCCAACGCAGTTCTCGCGCCGATCTTCATTTTCGTGTTCAACATGGGCATGTATGGCGCCGGATTGGCAACGGCAACCGCTCAGTGTTTGGGTGCAGTGTTCAATATCATCCTGCTCCTGAGAGGAAAAGCGGGCATCCATTTACGATTGGAGGGCTTCCGTGTTCACGCCGACACGATCCGGCGCATTGTGCGCTTGGGCTTTCCGTCTTCCGTACAGATGATGGCCGTGAGTTTAACCCGTTTGACGATTTACAAACTTGTCACCGGCTTTGGTACCATCGTGATGGCCGCCTACACACTGGGAATAAGCGTCGATGCCATCGTGTTTATGTTCGTGTTTTCGGTTGGAATCTCGATTGAAGTCGCGACCGGACAGAACCTCGGCGCTCGGAAGTTCGATCGTGTTCTGGGCTACCACCGCGCCGCCATTGAAATACTGGGAGTGGTGATTGCTGTTCTCGGTGTGTTGTTCTACCTCTTCGGATCGTCCTTTGCAGCGATCTATACAACGGACGCCGGTGTAATTGCCGAGGTTCAAAAGTACCTGCACGTCTCGGTGTTCGGATATGTGGGCTTCGCAGTGGGCATCGTTTCGGCTCGTGTTATTTCCGGCTCCGGCGCCGCATACGCAAGTCTTGCTATCGTTGCGGGTTCAATTTTGTTTTTACAGCTGCCACTGGTCTACGTGTTTTCTCAGTACACAGGGTGGAACCAGGTAGGTATCTGGATAGGAAGCGCTGCCGGTTACGGCTTGTTTGCTCTTGCCTCCCTTATTGCGGTGCGCTCAAATATGTGGCGAGAGGCTAAAGTGTAATCCCGCACGTGGCTCCGATGTACGGAGCTCTCAAGAGTTGTTTGATACGTAGCCGCGTCGCGGCTACGAACGAAGAATTAAGCCTGACGTGACGGACAGAGATCAGCAATGGCGCAACGACTGCACTGTGGTCGTCGGGCAATGCAGGTCTTTCTGCCATGTGTAATGATGAGTTCGTTAAATCGATTCCATTGATTTTTTGGTACAATGTCCATCAAAGCAAATTCGATACGAACGGCATCGGTATCATGGACAAAACCTAGCAGGTTTGAAATGCGGTTCACATGCGTGTCGACGGTGAGCCCTTGTTGACCAAACACCTGACTGAGCAGACAGTTTGCTGTTTTTCGTCCTACCCCAGGTAAGGAAATCAGCTCCTCCATGGTACCCGGCACCGTGCTGTTGAATTGTTGTTCCAATTGTCGACAGCAAGCCTGCAGATTCCGCGCTTTGGCTCGGTAGTATCCGGTTGATCGAATGTCCTGCTCTAGTTCTTCGATTGGAACGGTGGCATAGTCTTGAACCGTGTGGTACTTGCGGAACAGAGCCGGAGTAACCGTATTCACCAATTTGTCCGTGCTTTGCGCCGAAAGCATGGTTGCAACCAGCAGTTCAAGTGGTGTGCTGTAATTCAGACCCTCAAATGCACCATCGTACACCTCCTCGAGGCGCTGTAGAATTTCTGTGACCCGAAACCGTAGCGATTCCGGGGTTTCATTTGGAACCGGTCTAGCCGCGTGTTGCTTAGTAGCCTTTGAACTGGCGGATGTGGTCTTAGTGACCTCTGCCTCCCCTGGTACGGGTCTTGTTTTCCGCTTCCTGGAGCGCTTTGAAACAGCTCCGGATGCCGATTGTGATTTTCCCATAAAACTGCACTTTCCTTCAAATTTAGCCCATTTTAACAGATTTCACCCAGGGTGAGTTCTGTATGCGTAGAAATACGGAAAAAAGTTACATCGATGACTACATTTCTCCGGAAAACTGCCGAAAAATGCATGTGAAAAGCCGCAAGGATTGCGCTGAAGCTTAGCTTCACCGTCACGGACGACTCCCAATCACCACAACTCGGGAGTTTTCATGTTTCGTCAGTTTTACCGCTTCGTTGTTTTCTTCTTCCTCTGCACTGCCCTTTCACACGCGCAACAGTGGCGCACCCCTTCGCTCGTAAAGCCAGTAAACGGAAGTGTTGATCAGTCTCTCAACCCTATCGTCAGTTGGACCTCGCAGTCAGGCGTTATCTACAACGTTCAAGTTTCCGACAACCAGCAGTTCGACACCTACATTATCAGCACAACCTACAAAGCTGATGCTCCGATTGCACAAATCATGCTTTCGGATCTGGATTACCTAAGCACCTATTTTGTACGCGTGCGTGTATTGATGGGAGCAACCGAGACTCCATGGAGTGCGGCGGTCATGTTCACAACGTTGGAGGGACCACTCAGCTCACCCCGCCCAGTGGCTCCTTTGAACGGCGCTGTTAATCAGTCCACGCGCCCAACGCTTAGTTGGCGAGGTATGAGTGACGTTGCAGCGTATGATGTAGAAGTTTCGCCGACCACCGAATTCTCCAGCGTGAGTTACTATGCGGAAAACATACCGCAGACGCAAATTGTATCCACGCTGCTCAGCCCAACGATGACCTATTACTGGCATGTCCGTCCGCATAATGAAAGCATGCAAACAGACTGGAGCAGCACCTCAAGCTTCACGACGGGAGTAGCACCGTATGCACCAATGTTGGCTCTGCCGGAGCATGAGGCTTTTGTGGCTTCCACGGTGGTCAACTTCCAATGGCAAGGAATTTTCGGAGCCGAGTCGTATCACTTACAGGTATCTTTTTCTTCTACCTTCGACTCGTGTATCGTCGATCGCTCCAACATCAGTTCCAACAGCATCATGCAAGAACTTCCGGCCGGAAGCTTAGTGTTTTGGAGGGTTAGTGCTGTGAATTCTATTGGTGAAGGAACCTGGTCACCATGGCGCGCGTTGCATATCGCTATGTCTACGAGTGATGTCGCAGCATTAGTACCAGAACCGACAGTGGCAATCGCACCCAATCCGACGTCATCTCTCTTGAATATAAACTTCACCCTGCCCGCCAGCGGCTTTGTTCGCATGAGCATTGTCGACTTGAACGGCATCGAGGTGTTAAGCGCCACCGAGCCACAACTGGGAGTTGGATCCTACTCACTTCCTATGGATGTGAGTTCCATTCCTAGTGGCGTGTACACCTACGTGGTGGCGTACAACGGAATGCGTACGATTGGAAAGTTTGTAGTTGTGCGGTAGAAAGGAAAGCGAGGAAATCTCGCGCTGGTTCGTGTACTATGATGAAAGCAAAAGCCGGGCAACCTCGGCTTTTGTGTTTTCAGCAACGAAAAAAAAAGAGCATTTCTCTCTGCGCGCGGATGCGCACGGTGAAGAGAAATGCTCACAAGCGTCGACTCTGTTTCGAGTCACTATCTCACAAACTTTAGACTCAACAATGGCGACGAGACCTCGTCACTTTAATCGCGACGACGACCTGGGTCGATACCGTCCAGTTGAGCCACTTTAGCTTCAAGTTGTTCTTTCGATTCTACGCATTCCGGATCCGGTAAACAGCAGTCAACCGGGCAGACAGCAGCGCATTGCGGTTCATCATGAAAACCAACACACTCTGTGCACTTGTCAGGAACGATATAGTAAAACGAGTCTGACCAGAATTCGCGTGAAAAGCCTGCCGGTGAGGTGGAATCAGAATACTCTGTTCCGGCTAAACTCCAACTCGCACCACCCTCATAAATAGCGGTGTTCGGACACTCCGGTTCGCAGGCACCACAGTTAATGCAATCCGATGTAATGTAAATAGCCATTGTCAGAAAACAAGGTTGAGTGAAACCAATTAATTACGCAAATATACGACGCTAACTGTATTCAGAGAGTCACGGTCGACGGACAGCTCACGCAACTCCACACTACGCCGTGGGTGCTTTCACGATGGCCATGGTGGCTGTTGCCCGAGCTACCAATAAGGCCTCGTTGTTGGCACCAAGTGAGTAGATGTCTGCCTCGCAAAAGCTAAGTGTGCTGCCATGTTTCAGAACTTTTCCATCCGCTCGCAGACGATGACCAACGGCAGGATAATAGTACGACACTTTGATATCGGCAGTCACCATCTGTTGATCCTCCGCAATCAAACTAAACCCGGCGAAGCCGGCTGCGACATCAGCAATTGTTGCGATTACACCGCCATGAGTCAAGCCCGACTGCTGGCGATGCATGGCGCCAAGTTCGATTTCCGCTATCACATGAGCCGGCTCAATAGTCGTAAGCCGACAATGGATGTGCTTCATAAACTCCTGCCGCGTGAGTTGTTCGAGAATGCGTTCTCGAAAGAAGGGATTTCTGGGTTCCGGTAAGCTGTTTTGCATAGGGTACAGAATCGAGTGATTGGATGCTCAAAACTATGACGCGGAAAGCAACCACCTCATATAATTCGAGAGTGACCGCTTCCTGTAACACACGGGATGGCGGAAAGCCGTAAAATCCCCTACACTAAAGAGTCAGCCTCGTTCGTTAGTTTGCATGCAGTCTTTCTTACCCTCTGCGCACTCTATGCTCATTGCTACGGTTGTGACATTTCATTAACTACACGGATACCTCACGCAATGGAGCAGCAAAAAGCCATTCTCTGGGTCGATGACGAAATCGATCTCCTAAGACCGCACATCATCCTTCTCGAACAACGAGGATACAACGTCGCCACTGCGTCCAACGGCGAGGACGCCATCGAGCTCTGCAAGCAGCACAGCTTCGGCTTGGTTTTCCTGGACGAGAGTATGGTAGGCATGAGCGGGCTCGACGTCCTGATCGAGCTCAAGGCACAAGATGCCTCGCGCCCTGTGGTCATGGTCACCAAGAACGAGCAGGAATCGCTCATGGATGAGGCTATTGGCAGGAAGATTGACGATTACTTAACCAAGCCCGTAAATCCGGCGCAAATCCTGGCCGCGTGCAAGAAGTTTCTCGAGTCTAGGAAGATCGCTGAGCAGAAAATCACGCAGGAGTATTTTCAGGGTTTTAATGAGATCAGCAGTCGTTTGCACGACAACTTGTCGTGGACTGACTGGTTAGAGCTGTATCAAAAGTTGGTGCAATGGAGCATGGAACTGGACGCCCATCCGGAACTTGGTCTCACCCAGATGGTAAGCGACCAAATGCACGAGTGCAACCGTCTCTTTTCAAAGTATGTGAGTGATCAGTATCGGAACTGGCTTGTGGACAAGGTGCAGGACAACACCCCGGTTCTTTCGCCGCACATCTTGGACGAGTTTGTTGTACCGCGTTTGCGCAAAGGGCGCAATACCGTGTTTTTTGTGATCGACTGTATGCGCCTCGATCAATGGTTGGTCATGGAGGAGTTCATCCGTCCCCTCTTCAACGTAGAAAAGCACTTCTACAGCTCCATTTTGCCAACGGCCACTCCCTATGCTCGCAACTCGATATTTAGCGGTTTGTATCCTGCAGAGATATCGAAACACTATCCACAGTGGGCGCCGGATGAATCCGATTCTGAACACAGCCAGAACGCCCACGAAAAGGAATTACTCGAAGCATTCTTGAAACGTCGACACATCGAACTGAAAGGCGATCTGCATTACTTGAAAATTGTAGATACCGACTTTGGCAAACGAGTGGAAAACGACATTCACCGATTGGCGAAATCTCAGCTAACAACTATTGTTGTCAATGCTGTGGACATGATTGCGCACTCACGTTCGGACCATGCCATACTCCGGGAGATTGCACCGGATGAGTCTGCCTATCGCTCGCTCACTCGGTCGTGGTTCCAGCATTCGAGTTTCTACGGCATGCTCAAGACCTTGGCCGGAATGCCGGATGTGGACGTTGTCATTACCACCGATCATGGTTCCATTCGGTGCATGCACGGCGTAAAAGTGCTCGGTGATCGAGAAACATCGACAAACCTTCGATACAAAATGGGACGCAGTGTGAAAGCTGAGGATCGGCACGCGATGCAGGTGAAAAATCCTGAGGATATCAGGCTGCCTCGCGCCTCAGTGACCTCGAACATGATTATTGCCAAAGAGGACTTCTATTTCGTCTATCCTACGGACTACCACCACTACTTGAACAAGTACAAAGACGGCTTCCAACACGGCGGAATTTCCTTAGAGGAAATGATGCTTCCCGTTGTAATTTTGGAAGTCAAGTAGTGCATAAGACTGATATTGGCAAGCGGGGCTGACACGATCCGTCCCGCTTTTTTCCGTCTAATCGCCTACTTGCTTTGTCTTCCACTCAGAGCCTTCAATGGACCCAGAGATACACACGACATTTTCAGAAGAAGAAACGATAGAATTAGGGAAAAAGTTTGCTGAACGACTGCACTTGGGGGATGTCGTGACACTCTATGGCGAACTCGGTGCCGGGAAAACGGAATTTGTCAAAGGAATTTGCGACTTCTTCCGCGTGAGCGACATCGTTTCCAGCCCCACCTACACCATCATGAATCAATACGACGGCGAAGATCGGCAGCATGATGCGCTGAAGATCTATCACGTTGACCTCTTTCGCATTAAGACAACGAACGAACTGGACGACATCGGATTTGACGACTGTATGTATTCACATAACAGCATCAAACTGGTGGAATGGGCTGAAAAAGCTAACGGTCATCTACCGGGTTCGCGATTTAATGTGGTTTTCTCGCAAAACGAGGAACAGGACAACACCCGTGAGATTCGCATAGAGCATGTTGATGAGGCTAATTCTCATACCGCTTCTGCGTCCGACTCCCAGATCTAGTGACTCGTCAGCTCGCGTCACTTTGCCGTCTGTGTAGTTTTGCTGTAAGCGTCGTACTTTCTCTTCCATGGCAACGTGGGAGCTTCACCCAGCCACTTACACTCTTCCAATTTTATGATGCACATCGCAGAACGTATCTCCCGCCTGGGAACTGAAACAGCATTTGAAGTCCTTGTACGCGCACGCGCTCTTGAAGCACAGGGAAAGAGTATTGTTCACCTGGAAATTGGCGAACCGGATTTCGACACACCGTCGAATATCATTGAGGCCGCCAAGTCTGCGCTCGACAATTCGTGGACCCATTACGGTCCCTCGGCCGGTTTACCCCAGGCTCGTGAAGCCTGTGCTGCGTATTTCAACAAGACGCGAAATGCTGCTCCCTACACGGCAAACGAAGTCGTTATCGTCCCCGGCGCAAAGCCCATCATCTTCTACGGACTGATGGCTGTTATTAACGAAGGCGACGAAGTGATTTACCCAAATCCCGGTTTCCCCATTTACGAGTCTGTCATCAATTTCTTGAAGGCCACTCCGGTTCCTTTGCCCTTACGCGAGGAAAAGGAATTCCGCTTCGACATTGCCGATCTCGAGGCGCGCATCACACCTCGTACGCGGATGCTTATCCTCAACACTCCGCAGAATCCTACAGGTGGCATTCTTACCAAAGATGATTTACGTCAGATTGCCGAACTGGCTGTCAAGCATGACTTCATGGTCTTTTCCGATGAGATCTATTCACAGGTTACCTACGACGGATTTCAGCATGAAAGCATCACGCAGTTCCCCGGGATGAAAGAGCGAACTATCGTGCTCGAGGGTTTCTCGAAGACCTTCGCCATGACGGGTTGGCGTCTTGGCTATGGCTTAATGCCCGAAGAACTGGCAAAGGTCGTAGCCAAACTGCAAACCAACTGTACGAGCTGTGCTCCTTCTTTTTCCCAAATCGCCGGAATTGAAGCGTTGTCGGACAATTCTCTGCCTCGTGTGCATGAGTTCATTGCCGAATTCAAGCGTCGCCGCGATGTGATTGTTGCCGGCCTCAACTCGCTACCGGGCATGCGTTGTCACTCGCCAAAGGGCGCCTTCTACGTGTTCCCCAATATTACTGGCACAGGCATGAGCTCTCAAGAATGCGCCGATTTCTTCCTTTACGAAGCAGGCGTTGCCTGCCTTAGCGGAACGGCCTTTGGTTCTGAGGGAGAGGGCTTTGTTCGTTTTTCATACGCGAACAGCGTTGAAAACATTGAGGAAGCGTTGGGTCGTTTACGCCGTGCCCTCGAATCGCGCAAATCATAACCGCGCCTAGTTTCTCAGCTCACTGTAGAACTCGAATCGCATGAAATTTTTATTCTACGTAGCCGGTCTTGTCATTCCTTTTGTTCTCGGACTTATTCCGGCCATCGAGAAACCTCGTAGCCGCGTCATGAAAGTGGCTTGCTTGGCCATCATCTCAGCCACGGTGTTCTTGGCTCTGTATCCGCCGCTGGTTGGTACCTTTCAGGACGCCGTTCGTGCAAAGGCCCTGCACCTTGTCAACCAGGACATTCGAGTCATCTGTTCACCCGATTGGTCGAGTGTCGATTCCACCGGACGCATCGTTACGCTACACCAGGCTAGCGGCCTTCCGGACCTGCAGCTTCATTTTGCCGACAGCCAAAGTGCGTCGGCGGCGAAAAGCATTGGTTCGGATCTCTGCCTTCGCGTACAGAATGGCGATGCGCACAACGACTTCACGGTTCTCGAAGTGTGTGGAGCTCGGCCCGCCATCATGCTGCCCTATATACCTGCACTTGAAGAGCGTTCGCGCGTGATGTTTTTTCATGTGCCGATGTCGTGGGTTGCATTCCTGGCTTTCTTCATCGCACTGATGTACTCCTTCCGTTTCTTGCGCAGCTCAGATCTCATCTGGGAAACAAAGGCTGCGAATTCCGCGGCCATTGGCACCTTGTTTTGCGTCTTGGCGTATGTGACCGGTGCGGTGTGGGCGAAATTCAACTGGGGACATTTCTTCAACTGGGATTCGCGCGAAATCTCGATTCTGATATTGCTCTTGATCTACGGCGCTTATTTCGCACTGCGATCCTCCATTGCGGAACCGGATCGCAGAGCTCGTTTATCAAGTGTGTACGCTATTGTTGCGTGTGTGGCCGCGCTCTTTCTCATGTTTATCGTATCGCGCATTACGCAGAGTTTGCATCCGGGTTCGAGTGACGATAGCAATAGCGGACCCATATTGAGTCCACAGCAAGACACTATCGACCTGACAAAGGCCATGATTTTCTCGCTCTCGCTCTCGGGCTTTACACTCCTGTATTTCTGGCTGCTGAGCATTGGCGTGCGTATTTCGCTGCTCGACCAGAGGCAGCGCTTGGCCACGGAAAGCACAACGGCTTCGTAGTTCATCACCGACAGTGTGCAGCGCAGCTGCGCACGAATAATGACCTTTGCAACGACCATGATACACACCATTGACGATATCGCTATAGCACACAAGAGAGTTCTTGTACGTGTTGATTTTAATGTGCCGCTTGACGAGAATGGTTCTATCACAGACGATACGCGCATTGTGGAATCGCTTCCCACCATACGCCGAATTCGCGAGGCAGGTGCGAAGACTATTCTGATGTCGCACCTTGGACGTCCCAAGGGTAAAGTCAACCCAAAGTACACGCTGGCACCTGCGGCGAAGCGACTTAGCGAATTACTCGGCTGTCCGGTTCCCTTGGCGCCTGATTGCGTTGGTGACGCCGCTGCTGCAGCTGTTCATGCCATGAGCGATGGCGATGTGTTGGTATTGGAAAATTTGCGTTTCCACCCTGAGGAGGAAGCAAACGACGCGACCTTCTGTGCGCAATTGGCGGAGCTTGGCGACGTGTATGTCAACGATGCCTTTGGCACCGCTCACCGCGCTCATGCAAGCACCGAGGGTGTGGCGAGATTGTTTGTCGGCAAGCGAGCCGCAGGGTATTTGATAGCCAAGGAGTTGCAGTATTTGGGACAGGCTCTGCAGAATCCGGTGCGACCGTTCTGCGCCATTTTGGGCGGGTCCAAAGTCTCCGATAAGATTGACGTGATATCCAATCTGCTCACCAAAGCCGATCGTATTATCATAGGCGGTGGAATGGCCAATACCTTCTTTGCGGCGCAAGGCCTGGGGATTGGCGACTCGCTGTGTGAGCATGACAAGATCGCGTTGGCAAAAGAGCTGCTTGCTACCGCTAACGACAAACTTGTCCTTCCCTCTGATGCCATCATTGCCGATGCCTTTGATGCGGCGGCGAACACGCAAGTTGTAAGTGTCGACGCGGTTCCTGAGGGATGGCGCATACTGGACATTGGCCCAGAATCGGTAGCAGTGTTCCGATCCACAATTCTTTCGTCGAAAACCATCGTGTGGAATGGCCCGATGGGCGTTTTCGAAATGGAAGCCTTCAACAAAGGTACCTTTGCTGTCGCCGAGGCATTGGCAGAAGCAACCACTCATGGTGCCACGACAATTGTTGGTGGGGGCGATTCGGCCGCTGCGATCGCGCAAGCCGGATTGAAGAATTCGGTGTCGCACGTTTCGACCGGTGGTGGTGCCTCTTTGGAGTTCCTGGAAGGCAAAGAACTACCGGGTATCGTCATTTTGGATGAAGCAGCGTAGAGCTACGTGTTGGGTTCACTTCGAGCACATTGTGTGAGCGAAGCTGCCTATCCGATGTGGACGCGAGCCGTAGCCTGAGGATGCATGACACAATGTGAACAGCAGCCTAACGTCCTAAGCAAAAAAACAACCAAGAGCATGTCCAGGTACACTCAATATCGTCCCAGTCCCTACTCACTCATCCCACCGGCCATCAAGTGGTTGATTGGGCTGAATCTCATCGTGTTTCTCCTGCAAAACCTTCTTCCGGATTCCGTGGGTATCGACGGATTGTCGTTACAAACCTGGTTCGAAGTTCATGGCGCGTTAATGCCGATGGGAAGCGAGTTCTTTTACCCCTACTGGCAACTGATCACCTATCAGTTCATGCATGCGGGCATTGGCCATATTTTCTTCAATATGCTGGCGCTCTGGATGTTTGGTTCTGAGCTGGAACAAATCTGGGGCTCGGTTCGATTTATCGTCTATTACTTACTCTGCGGTATCGGTGGAGGCTTACTGCACATTGCCATCGGTTCTGCCGGCGCAACCGTGGGAGCTTCCGGTGCCATTATGGGAGTGTTGATTGCCTTTGGAATGACTTTTCCCAATAGGCCAATATTGATGTTTCCCTTTTTCATTCCGATTCCAGCTAAATACTTCGTCGCAATGTATGCCCTGATCGATTTAGTGTCAGCCGCATCATCGACAAGCGATGGCATCGCTCATTTTGCGCACATCGGTGGCGCAGTGATGGGATTCTTACTCATGAAGTTCGGCGATCGCATCGGCATTTTTCAAGCGGCAGAGCGTTTTACAGAGAGAATGCAACAGCAACCGTCGCATCGTTACGATCGCAGCTCCAATCCGGTACGTGAAGCCCGTTTTCGCGATGTGCCGCTTTCACATTCAACCCCGCCCTCGGCAGTGTTTCACGGTGGCTCTTTCTTTCATAAAGGTGAGTATATTACTGAGGACACGGTCGATGCGATCTACGACAAAATCAATCGATCCGGCTACGAGAGTTTAGATCAGCGGGAGAAAGATATCTTGATGGAAATTTCAAGACGGACCAATCCCTGACCCGGTCACGGGAGGCCTCGGTCGAAAGTGTTCGGTGATTCACTAGAATCACGGAGCGGTGGTCTTCAAAGGTTTTTTTATTCGTAGGCCGTTCCGGCCTACACTGCACGCGCCATAGGTTCGTGTATTCTGGTTGTACGATACATTATACTTTATGCTTACTTCACTTCCTGTATTAGACAACGACATTTCAGCGCAGCCCATGGTTGCCGCGCCATTCAGACGTCGAAAGAGTCGTCAAGTAATGGTCGGTTCCGTGCCGGTTGGCGGCAACGCGCCGGTATCTGTACAGACGATGACGAAAACAAAAACCGCCGATGTGGAAGCAACGGTTGCTCAAGTGCAGCGTTGCGCAGAGGCCGGGGCTGACATCGTACGCATCACCGTAAACGAATGGGAAGCTGCTGAGGCTATGCACGAGATCATGAAGCGTGTGACGGTGCCTATTGTTGCCGACATCCATTTCAACCATGTGTTCGCCCTCAAGTCGATCGAAGCCGGCGTCAACGCCGTGCGTATTAATCCGGGAAACATCGGCTCACGCGAGCGAATCAAAGAAGTATTGACCAAGGCCAAGGAACGCCAGCTTCCTATCCGCATTGGTGTCAACAGCGGATCGCTTGAAGAGGACATCCTCGAACGTCACGGCTACCCCACGGCTCAAGCTCTGTTCGAGAGCGCTATGCGTCACGTTGAGATATCGCAGGAGTTTGGATTTGATGATTTGGTCATTTCCGTCAAATCCACCGATGTTCGGCTTATGATTGAAGCCTATCGCCTCATCGCTGAAAAAACTGACTTCGCACTTCATCTTGGAGTGACCGAAGCCGGCACCATGCGCGTGGGTACCATCAAGTCCAGCGTCGGCATTGGAACGCTGCTCGCTGAAGGTATAGGCGACACCATTCGCGTCTCACTTACCGACGAACCCGAAAACGAAGTAGAAGTTGGCAAAGATATTCTCCGTTCGTTGGGCCTGGCTCAGCGTAGTGTGGAAATTATTGCCTGTCCAACATGCGGACGCTTAGAAGTTGACCTCTTCGGAATTACCAACGAAATCGAACGTCGAATTAAGGGAATCAAAAAGCCGGTCAAAGTTGCTCTCCTTGGCTGCGTAGTCAACGGTCCGGGTGAGGCAAGCGAAGCGGATATTGGAATTGCCGCTGGCAAGGGCGTCGGAATACTCTATCGCAAAGGTGAAGTGGTCCGGCGAGTGAAGGAAGAAGAGATTATTGATGCTGTTGTGCAGGAAATCATGGATTTTCAGCCAACATCTGAAGAAGAAGCGCAAACAGTTGCGTAAATTACCAAGGAGTTGAGCAGTATTCTCTCCCCTGAATGCTGCGCAAAGATGCTCAGACCTGATGCGACCCCTATGCATCGGGTCTTTTTTTTGTCCGATGTGCTATCTGCCTACGAGTCCGTTGGACGTCGACCAAACAAGCCATCGATCTTGCCACCGAACCTGTGCTCGGACTAGCCCCCGGAATTACCAATCACTTCGTAAAGCCCCAGGCGAGACCGAGGTTTAAGGATACGTAGCTTTTCGATTGCTCATCCGATGTCTTACCTACGAGGTTGACCATATGGTAGCGTAGATCGACGTTGAGTGAGGTAATCGCCAGGTTCAGCATAAAGCCTGCGCCAACAGCTGCACCCACTCTGCTGTCAACCGGTGCTGTATCTAAGTTAAGCGGTACACCAATACCATTACCGGCAGCGTAATCCACTGTACTGCTCATGTAGTTGTACTGCAACTCTGCCGACACGTACGGACTGATCACAGAACGGAAAAGAAAGTAGTCGAGGCCGGCACTGATGGGAACCACGTTTTGTGTGCTCAGCAACTGAACTAAGGTGTCGTTATTCGAGGGATCGGCAACGGTGATGGTCGATTGCGGGAATCGTGCAAAGCCAACACCACCATCAAAGAAGATGCTCTCGGCCAAAGGAAAACGCAGGCGAACGTTAAGATCATATCCAAGTTTGGTTGATTCGCGCAGTGTAGACCATACCTTGCTCGTGTTATCCGCAATGCTGAGCGAATTGTACACGTTGTTGACTTGATCGTTGGGAATGGCCAATCCGCCGCCGATCGTTATTGAGGTTTGGGCGGAACTCGTGGCACTCATGCTAAGAAACACAAGGAGCGCCATCGCGCATGCAATCCCAATCCTCTTGAATCGGGTGATTCTTGTCTCGTCATTCAAGCGCTCATCGGTCGATAGTGACTTGAGAGCAGATATTGTCGTGCTTTGAGTTGTCTTCATGATTCCCTTCTCCGCCATAATTCCTAAAACTATGTGATAACGATATTTTAACAGCCGACTCGTCAACGCTACAACGTGCACCAAGGTCGAATGTTGTACTCCCGGTCTCCCTCAGATGCACAGGAAATACCATCGATAGTCGAAGGATACCTACGACTTCTCCGGTGATTTCGTTTGCACAACCAATCTCAATGACAATTTTTCGCGTACGTATCGTGGAGAGTTCTCCAAAATGGTGTTCGGATACACTCGAACATCAGTTTGTTATTATCTGCGCACAATCTCTTAGCCCCTGTATTCGTCGGGAACTTGTGCATACAATGCATACTCTCCTTCAACTCACTTTCTGACCATCACTTGAGGACTGAGGTTTAGTCTATGTTCCAACCTTTTGTAATTTGCAACCCCATTCGAAACAGCAGCAGTTTCATGTACATATCCAATTCTATGAAAAAAGCTACCCTGCTAGCGGTGCTTGCATTTGTACTATTTCAAATAAGCAACGCATCTGCGGCCGATTCCACGCAAACGCTCACGCCAACGCCTGTTACGGCAGATAAAACACCACCGGTGTCCATTGGTTTCCATGGAGGTTTGAATTTCAATTTTCCATCGGCTTCGTTTCCAACACCGAGTGAATTCGGCTTTCCGACCTTCAATAGCAGCTCG
Organism: Chlorobiota bacterium; assembly: GCA_039810585.1. Classification (GTDB taxonomy): domain Bacteria; phylum Bacteroidota; class Ignavibacteria; order Kapaibacteriales; family NICIL-2; genus JBBATK01. Next base: position 52,401 of record JBDHXF010000003.1, on the reverse strand, counting down.
ACAGGTCTTGGAGCCGCCATCGGTGGAATGATCGACTACCCACTTTCACCGTCATGGGGATTAGGACTTCGTATCGCGTACAACCAACTGAACGGGAAGTTGTATGGTAGCTTTGACAGCGCCACGGTGCACGTTCATGACACGATTAGCCCATCGGTACCGATGCTGGAGATCAGTCCAATCGTAAAACTTCCAAAACTCATTCCACTGGAAAACTTGTACGTGCTTGCCGGTTTGGATATGGGCTTTGCGCTTTCGCCGAGCTATGCAAAGACCGGCGACTCTATTGTGAACGGTGTAACGAGTAGTCGAAGCCCGATCACGGATGCCGGAGTCAGTTCCCCATCGTTTCGTGTCGCTTTGCTTGCAGGTTTAGGGTACGACATTGCTCTCAGCAACACCATACACCTACAACCGGAAGCAACGATCAGGTTTCCGTTCACCAAGGTCTCGTCGGACGCACACTTCGATTCGTGGTCCATTCCACAACTCCGAGTCGGCGTCAATTTGATGTTCGATTTGGCATCAAAGAACGACACGACGCCGAAACCACCGGAAGAGCCTTTTGTTGAACCAAGCATTAAGCGCGTGGTGAGCTACAACGATAAGGGCGATACCATGGATGTGAATAAACTCCGTGTGGAGGACATTCAGTATTCTGAGCTCTATCCACTGGTGCCCTACGTGTTCTTTAATCAAAACGGAACCAAGACCGACACTGCGCTTGTCGTTCCAAAGAAGCGCGAAAGCGGTGAAGCCAGCGATTTTACTACGTTGAACGACGCCATTAAGGTCAATCAAGACATCCTTGATCTGCTGTGTACCCGCATGAAGAAGTACCCAAGTGCCCGCTTGACGATTACCGGAACGAACGATGGCAAGGGCGAAGTCAAGAACAAAGAACTGTCCCGCCAACGTGCCGAAATGGTAAAGCAATATCTTGTGGACTGTGGCGTAGAATCTGAACGACTTGAGGTGCAAGCACGCGATTTACCGGAGAAAGCTTCGTCGTCTACCGTGCCTGACGGGCAAGCCGAAAACCGCCGCGTAGAATTCCATTCGGACATGCCGGATCTCCTGTCGCCGGTGGTCTCGAAACAAGATATTGAACGTTTGGCAGATCCCGATGTGATTGAGTTTATCCCGGCGAATAAGTCGTCAGACCCGATCACCTCATGGAAACTGGAACTCACTCAAGCCGGACGCACCTTGCGCAGCTTATCGGGCATTGGTGAGACGAGCGCTATTCGTTGGTCAATTCGTCCGAGCGAATTGTCCGACAAGCAGGTTCCGATTGACTATAGCTACACCGTTGAAAACTCTCGCGGTGCTTCGAAAACCTTCAACGGTTCCTTACCGGTCGATTACATTTCTTCGCTCAAGAAGAAGCAAGAGAAACTGGCCGATCGCACGGTCGACAAGTTTAGCTTGATCCTGTTTGATTTCGACAAGGATGTCATTACACCCGACAACCAACGCATCCTGGATCAAAAAGTGATTCCGGCAATCAAATACAATTCAACCGTCAAGATTTACGGTCACACCGATCGCATCGGCGACGACAAATACAATCGCGAATTGTCATTGCGTCGTGCACGTGCTACCATGGCGGCTCTTCAAGCAAAAATGAAGGATGTCAAGTATGAAGTGTACGGCTACGGCGAATTGAATGCTCCGTACGATAACGACCCGGCTCTGGGACGTCAGCTCAATCGTACTGTGCAGATTGTCGTGGAAACTCCTCGCTAGTCCCGCTCTCGCATGAGTAAAGCCGGATATCGATTGATATCCGGCTTTTTTTATTCACCGTACGGAGCTAAAGTCCCGCGTCGTACATTGTCGACATCTAAAAGAATCGCAGATCTGGTCACCGCTCACCAACTCGAACAACAGTTGAAATCCTCAGAAGAATACGTCGTACACTGGTTTCGGCGCGATTTGCGGCTGAACGATAATCATGCGCTGTCACTCGCCTTACGATCCGGCAAGAAGGTCATTCCCCTGTTCATCTTCGATCGGGAAATCTTGGACAACCTTGAGGATACATCGGATAAACGTGTGCAGTTCATCCATGATACACTCCAAAGTCTGGATGGGGCGTTACGAGAACAAGGAAGCTCTATACTATTTCTGCACGGACAGGTAGGTGATTGTTTCGTGGACATCCTCCGTCGCTTCCCCATTTCCGCGGTGTATTGCAATAAGGACTATGAACCTGCCGCCCGAGCACGTGATTCACAAGTCGAGGAGCTTCTGCGCCATCACGGCGTTGCCTTTCATAGCCTTAAGGATCAAGTGCTGTTCGAAGAGAATGAGGTATTGAAGGACGACGGTACTGCGTACACAGTCTTCACGCCGTACTCACGTAAATGGAAAGCTGCCTTGGCCGACGCAAAGCTTCAACATTTTGAGACGAGCACACATCTCAATGCCTTTGCTCCAATACTTCATCCGAAGATTCCGGGTATGCAACAATTGGGATTTATGAAGTGTGACTACCCGCACTACCCAACACAACCATCTATTAGCCTTTTGAAGCGTTACGAGGAGACGAGAAACCTTCCCGCACTCGATGCCACCACACATCTCAGCGTGCACTTGCGTTTCGGAACAATCAGCATTCGCGAGTGTGTGCGCGTAGCGCGCGCGAATAGCGAAACCTGGCTGAATGAATTGATTTGGCGCGAGTTTTTTATGATGATTCTGTATCATCATCCACGCGTTGTGACCGACTGTTTCAAGCCACAGTACGAAGCGATTGCGTGGAGAAACGACGAGCAGGATTTTCATTCGTGGTGTGAGGGAAAAACGGGCTATCCGATGGTGGATGCCGGTATGAGAGAATTGAAGGCAACCGGGTTTATGCACAACCGCGTTCGCATGGTGGTGGCAAGTTTTTTATGCAAACATTTGCTGATCGATTGGCGCCGTGGTGAGGCCTACTTCGCACGGCTTCTTTTGGATTACGAGTTGTCATCAAACAACGGCAACTGGCAATGGAGTGCGGGCTGTGGATGCGATGCTGCACCGTATTTCCGCGTGTTTAACCCTATGGAGCAGCAACGAAAGTTCGATCCGGACCTAGAGTATTGCAAACGTTGGCTGGATGCTGACGATTTTTACCGAAGCCCGATTGTGGATCACGCTATGGCTCGTCAACGAGCTTTGACTGTCTATGGCGCGGCGTTAAAGTCGATGACTGCATAGGGCAGCGCTCTCAAGCACCTATAAAGATCAAAGGGCTCGCCATTCGTCACTCGCTCCCTTTGATCCTCGCTTTTCGTAGTTTTGGGCATATTTACTTGCATTCATGAGTACACCCTCACTTTCCCTTCAGCGTTTTGGTTATGTGCGTGTGGCAGCCGTTACACCGGAGCTACGCATTGCGGATGTACCGTTTAACGTGGCGGAGATTCGTCGGTGCTTTCGAAGTGCGGAAGCCGGAGGCGCACAAGTAGTTCTGTTTCCTGAGTTGAGTGTGAGCGCGTACTCATGCTCGGACCTCTTTTATCAAACCACGTTGCTGGGAGCAACGGAGGACGGACTCGCTGAACTCTGCCGCGAAAGCGAGAGTGTTGACAGCGTGTTGATCGTCGGTGCACCGTTGCATAGTCGTGGACAGCTATACAACTGCGCCGTCGTTATCGCCAAAGGACACATTCTGGGCGTGGTTCCGAAAACCTTCCTGCCCAATTACAATGAGTTTTACGAGTCTCGCTGGTTTGCATCGGACCGAGACCGCGTGGAAGACACGATTATGGTCTGCGGAAATTCAGTCCCTTTCGGCGCCAATTTGTTATTCGAGCAGCAGCACAGCTCTGCGTCAACGGCAACGTCCTTTTGCTTTGGGGTTGAGATTTGCGAAGACTTGTGGGCCACAAAATCTCCCAGCACGGATATGTCGCTCACCGGTGCTCAAGTCATCTTCAATCTCAGTGCCAGTAATGAGGTGCTCGGAAAGGCTGAGTACCGTCGCGATCTCGTACGTATGCAATCGGCGCGATGCATTGGGGCTTATGTGTACTGTTCGGCCGGTTCTCATGAATCGTCGACCGACGTCGTTTTTGCCGGACATACCTTGATCTGCGAGAACGGAATGATTCTTCAAGAAAGTGAGCGCTTTCGTTTTGACTCTCAGATAACCATGGCAGACGTGGACGTCGAGGCACTGGAAAACGATCGCTTCCGAAACTCTACCTTTCGGTCGGAGATTTCGGCTCAAGACTTTCATCACGTGAGCGTGGTATTGAACGATAGAAGTGTCGACACTATTCGCCGGCCGCACCAAGCGCATCCCTTTGTACCGGCGTCCGATAAACGTCGCTCCGAACGATGCGCCGAGATATTTGCCCTTCAATGCACGGCGCTCGAGAAGCGATTGCGCTTCACGCGATGCACACAGCTGGTTATTGGAATTTCGGGAGGACTGGACTCCACCTTAGCTCTGCTCGTGTGCGTGCACACATTTCGGAAGATGTCGCTCGATCTCCACGGCATTCACGCCATTTCAATGCCGGGATTTGGGACCAGCACTCGCACCCGCAACTACGCACAACTCCTGGCTGAAGAACTGAAGGTTGATTTTCGGGAAATCTCCATCCGCGAAACAACCTTGTCGCACTTCCACGATATTGGCCACGATCCATCGGTGCATAACGTAGTGTATGAAAATGCCCAAGCACGGGAAAGGACGCAAGTATTGATGGATGTTGCCAATCAGAATGGTGCCTTCGTGATTGGAACGGGCGACTTATCGGAAATAGCCCTGGGGTGGAGCACATTTAATGGCGATCACATGAGCATGTACGCCGTGAACAGTGGCATTCCAAAAACGTTAGTGAACACTCTTGTCCGATGGCAAGCTGCGGAGCACGCGAGCAACTCGTTGCAATCGCTGTTATTGGAGATCTGTGAACAGCCCATTTCGCCGGAACTGCTCCCCTTGGACGAGGATGGCATCTCTACTCAGTCAACAGAAGAGAGTATTGGGCCATACGAGCTGCACGACTTTTACTTGTATGCCATGTTACGCCATCATTATCCGCCGCACAAGATCTTGTTGTTGGCGCAACAGGCCTTTGAGGGACGCTATGAGGACGACACATTGCGTCACTGGCTTCATGTATTTTATCAGCGCTTTTTTGCCAATCAATTTAAGCGCAACTCCATGCCGGACGGCCCCAAGGTAGGAAGTGTGGCTCTTTCGCCACGAGGTGATTGGCGTATGCCCAGCGACGCCCAAATGAATCTCTGGGTTCGCGAGGTGGAGAAAACAGGCTAAGTCGACGATTTTTCGTCAAGAATTCAAGACTTTATCGCTCGCAGCCGAAAATCATGGAAGATCGTGAACCACGTAACGGTTCACCGTGCACAATGTATCGCAATGGGAAGGAACCTTATGCCGAGCAACAGACGAGCCACCAAAACCGTTCGCATTGTATTAGCAGACGACCACGAGTTGGTGCGCGTTGGAGTTCGCCGACTCCTCCTCACCGATTCCAACATCGACATCGTGGGTGAAGCATCAACCGGCGAAGAAGCCGTGTATCTGGCAGAACACGAACGTCCGGACATCGTGTTCCTCGACGTGCTCATGCCAAATTGTAACGGTATCGAAGCTGCCAAGAAGATCAAGCAACACCACGACCAAGTTCGGGTGGTGATGCTCACGACATTTGAAGATCAATACTACCTTGACCAAGCTCTGCAGTCGGGCGCCGATGGCTATTTGTCCAAAGAAATCAGCCGCCGCGAACTACTCGATGCCGTTGAACAAGTGATGGACGGCGAACGCGTGTTTTCTAAGGCAGTGCTGGCTCTGATGCAAGGTAAAACACCCACGCAATCGCAAACAGCCGGTACGCTGCCCGTGGGTCTCACCCGTCGTGAGGAAGAAATTCTGAACTTGGTCGCTCAAGGAATGACCAGTCAGGAAATTGCCAATAAGCTCTTCATTTCTCCGCGTACCGTCGAAACACACCGGGCACACTTGATGGATAAGCTAGGTGTCAACAATACTGCCGGCCTCGTGCGCTTTGCATTTCTGCACAGCTCGTACTTCTCCCACGCCGGTGCGGTGAGCTAAGGTATAACACAGCCATCGCACGTAACCCACGTTCAATGTCTTTTAATACGCAGGCAGCATGCTGCCTGCACTACAGGAACATATTGCCACGACTCAACAGAGCATTGGGGTCGAGGGCTCGGCGCATCGTGCGCATCGACTCAATTGCTTCCTCTCCCCACATCTGCTCAAGGTACTTGCGCTTGAGCTTTCCGATACCGTGTTCGGCAGATACAGTACCGCCTAGTGACAATCCCTTCTCAATACAACGGTCATAGATTCTGATGGAGTCTTCGTAGCTCAGACGGTCATTGCTGAAGATATTGGCATGAAGGTGACAATTGCCGATGTGACCAAAGAGTACATATTCCACATCATGCTCGGCAAAGACTTCGAGGTAAAACCTAAAGAATTCGCGGAATGAATCTTCCGGCACGGCGATGTCAGTTCCAATTTTTGATTGTTTGTTTGAGCTGATCTTTTCGTACACCGCACTTGGCAACGCGTGACGAAAGGCGCGAAACTCGGCATGACGGCGTTCGTCGAAGGCATACCACGCCTTATCAGCAAGCGCCGAAGCGCGCTGAAGAAAAGTCGTCCACGACCTAAACACCTCATCTTCCCTGCTCGCCTCGAATTCCTGCTCAATCCACAATGCAGCAGCTGCATCCGCCGGGATGTCCGGATAGGACGGCGAAATAAAATCCAGTGCTCGGCGGTCGAAGAACTCTACAAGACGTGGACTGATGGGTGCATCAGTTCCTCGCGTTGGACGCAGCGACTCGACACAACTCAGGAGGGCATCGTTAGACTCAAAGAACACGATCATTCCTAATACCCGTTCCGGTGCGGGAAGCAGCCGAAGCTCCGCTTCAACAAGAAAACCTAGTGTGCCCTCACTTCCAATGAACAAGTCCACTGCATCCATGTTTGGGGATGTATAGTAACCTGCTGCATGCTTCGAAGTGCGGGGCAGGTTATATCTCGGTAAGTCAACACTGTAGTTCTTGCCACTGAGCGAGCAAAAGGTAAGGTGATACTGTTCTGCAACAGCATCTCCTCGTCTCAGGTAGCACTCTTCGCCGTCCGGGAGAACCACGCGCAAGGCTTCCACCCAGGATCGCGTGGGACCATACTTAAAAGTTCGAGCTCCGGAGGCATTCGTGGCCCACGTGCCGCCCATGGCTGCCGACCATTCCGTGGGATCCGGAGGATACAGCAATCCCAGTTCTTGAGCAGCTTGCTGGAATTCCTGCATACTGAGACCGCAGCCAACAGTAGCTCGGCGTGCCGATGTGTCGATCTGACAGTTTCGAAAGGCTTCCATCGAGACGAGGGTACCTTCCGGCATCACTCGTCCACCCACTAATCCTGTCCCATTTCCACTGATTCCCATGGAAATCCCATCGGCAGCACAGGTACGAACGGACTGGCACAGTTCCTGCACGGTTTCTGGTACAAGCACGCGAGTGGGTTGTCCCTGGAGATTGGAAGCGTCTGAACAATAGCGTTGGATGGCCTCGTTTTCCTCAAGAATAATCATACGGAAACATCTTCGGGTGGTGGAACATTCGCGGGCTCAAATGCCGCCTGCAGGCGATATTTGTAGTCAAATTAGTCAACACGGATCAGTTGGATATGCTTCAGCGTTTTGTTGTCGGTCTCACACTTTTCATTGTGCTCAACCTTGGACTACAGGCACAGAGTTTAGTTGAACGCGAGTGGCTCGCTATCCATCCGCGTGCGGGCGTTGGATATACCAGTCACAGCAGCACAATTGTCAGTTTTGAAGGAGTGCAAGACTGCGGACTCTTTGATCATGGCTCACAGGTGAGTCCTGAGTTTTCACTGAGTCTTGAAACGCCTGTCCTCCATTCATTGTATGTAGGTCTTGGAGTTCGCTACACCGATCGCAGTGTTTCTCTTTACGCTCAAAACACGAGTCTCCCGGCTGCCGACGTGACTAAGCCCGGCGGTGTGGTAACCGTTCTGTTTGAAAACAGCATCAACACCACCTTGCATTACCTGGATTTGATACCGGAACTTCGCTATGAAATTTCACAGATTGGTCGTTCTCATCAACGCCTTGGTATCGGATTCATTGCCGGCTTTGCCTCATCCGCCACCTACGACCAGCAACAGCGCATCGTTTCTCCGGAAAACGTTGTGTACACGATGAACAACCGGCAAACAGTGTCTATTAGCAATGGTACGCACGACATTTCGGATATCAACAAACCCCTGATTGGCCTGTCGCTCAGCGTGGAGAATCTCCTCCCGGTTGGCTCGAGCAGTTTTTTCACGCAGCAAGTGACTATTGAAAAAACGTTGAACGACGTCGTTGCATCGGCTCCATGGAAAACCCTAGCTATTCGCGGTGATATTGGATTTCGATTCTCTCTGCGTTCCGCAGAGCAGGTTCAAGCTCCTCCTCCACCGCCACCACCTCCGGTCGAAAAGCCGGCAGTGACACAGACTTTTCAACCGCCGCCACCCTTGCCCATACTAACGGCGCACATTGAAAACGTGAACGCGTATTTGCAGACAGGACACGAACTCAAAGCATCCACTGCATTGGTGAATGCTGTGTTCTTCGACCACAATTCGGCTGAGATTCCCTTACGTTACTATCGCCATGGGCAGCTGATCGAGGAGACTGATGATGCCGTGGAATATCACCGCCAAATCTTAGCGTCCATCGCCGGAATTGTCTCTGCAAATCCTAACTCTTCCGTCGTCCTTGAAGGGGCAACATCGGGAAGTGACGAGACCGGTATCGATTTGGCCACTCAGCGTGCCGACGCGGTACGTCAAGCACTGATTGCCTACGGTATCGATGCCAAGCGTATTAGCACGAAGGCGGCGGTTAGTCCACGCAATCCATCGAATGCCGAGTATGCGCAAGGTCGTGAGGAGAATCGCCGCGTCGACATTCAACTCGTCAATGCTCCTTTACAGGAATACGTTGCCCGCGAACAATTTGTCCAGCTCAAGGGTGAGGCTACCATCAGCATCGAGGCAATGAATTTCAAGAACGGCGAGATCATTGTGCAGAGTCCTGCCTTTAAAGAGCAGGTCTTCGAACAAAGCGGTTCACGAAAGGTGGAGTTGAACCAACGCTTGAGCTCTGACTCCGGTCGATACTCGCTCGAGATAGCGTCGCATGCTGCTCCTTCGCTCAATTCGAATGATCATCAGGACATCGATCTTCAGTCCCTGCGTCGCGAGCAGATTGTTCTTAACCTCCAATCGTTCGATGCTATCCTGCGCTTCGACTATAACTCGTCCGAGTTTTCGCAGGCCAACAAGGACTTGCTTCGTCAGCTGGTCAGTAAACTGCCGGCCGGCTCCACGATACAAGTACTCGGCAGTGCCGACGCTATTGGCGATGAGGCGAGTAACCGTCAGCTCTCCGAGCGTAGAGCCGCGTCAACGGAGAACTTTATTCGTAGCGTTGGCAACAACAGCTTTAAGATCGTGAGTTCGGTATCGACCGACAAGTTCAATGAGTCACGTCCTGAGGGTCGTTTTCTCAATCGCTGCATCCGTATTCGCGTCAGCGAATAAGAATAAGTATCCTCTTCAAGAATCCGTTTGGCGTGCAGTGTGCTGATGACCGAGTGGAGAGGACTTTTTGCTCCAATGATTAGACGCTCCATTCGTCATCTCTGTGAATACAAGAGAGGTCTCGTATGAATCTTCAAAAACTCACACTCAAGTCGCAAGAAGCGTTTCAGAAAGCTCAAGAGATCGCTTCTGCCTACAATAACCAGTCGATCGAACCTGTGCACCTGCTTGCTTCACTTGTCCAGGATGCACAAGGCATTGTGCCCGGTATTCTGCAGAGTATTGGTGCAAATCTTAATTACATCAAGGTCAAGATCAACGAGGAGATGGAAAAGCTCCCGAAGGTCGGCGGCGCGCAAAGCGGTTCCTATGTTTCAAATACCATGAGCGCCGTGTTGGATACGGCCTTTAAGGAAGCCACATCGCTCAAGGACGAATATGTAAGCGTTGAACACTTGCTCATGGCCATGACCGAGCAGAAATCCTCCGCTCAGGAGATTCTGCGTGACCAAGGGGTGAATCGAGAGACAATTCTTCGCGTCCTTCAAGATTTCCGTAAGAACTCCAGAGTGACAGATCAAAATCCGGAAGACAAGTACCAAGCCTTACAACGCTATGGTCGCGTGTTGAACGACGCTGTGCGCAAGGGCAAGATTGATCCGGTGATTGGTCGCGAAGACGAGATTCGTCGTGTGTTGCAAGTGCTGTCACGTCGTACCAAGAACAACCCTGTCCTCATTGGCGAACCCGGCGTTGGTAAAACTGCCATTGTGGAAGGCATCGCCCAGCGTATCGTGAGTGGTGATGTTCCTGAAAGTCTTCGCAGCACCACGGTAGTCGCTCTGGATATGGGCGCACTCGTTGCCGGAACGCAGTACCGTGGGCAATTCGAGGAGCGTCTGAAAGCGGTGGTCAAGGAAGTTGCCGATGCAGCCGGCGAAATCATTTTATTTATCGACGAGCTGCACACTCTTATTGGCGCTGGTGCAACCCAAGGCAGTATGGACGCCGCCAATATCCTCAAACCGGCCTTAGCACGTGGTGAGCTTCGATGCATTGGCGCTACCACGCTTGACGAGTACCAGAAGTACATCGAAAAGGATGCGGCACTGGAACGTCGTTTCCAAAAAGTGTACGTATCAGAGCCAAGTGTGGAGGACACGATTTCTATCCTACGCGGGCTCAAAGAACGCTATGAAGTGCATCACGGAGTACGTATCAGTGATGCCGCCTTAGTTGCCGCGGCACAGCTCTCTCACCGTTATATCACCGATCGCTTTTTACCCGACAAAGCTATTGACCTGGTTGACGAAGCCGCTTCGAAACTTCGCATCGAAATCGATTCCCTCCCGGAAGAGCTGGACTCGGTAGAGCGAAAAATACGTCAGCTGGAAATCGAGCGTGAGGCCTTACGGCGTGAGTCACGACCAGATGTATAGCGTCCCTATTGCGCATCTCACCAATGCAGTTCTGGCCATCTCATGAAAAAAGGCAACGTCATTTCGACGTTGCCTTTTTTCGTTGCTCATTGTTCAAGGTTTGCCCCATAAAGCAGCGTTCGGCAATGAGGCATCGCTTTTACGGAATCCGCTTACACATCGAGGTTCTTGACGTACTGCGCGTTACGTTCAATGAATTCACGACGCGGCTCAACTTTGTCACCCATAAGAGTATCAAACAAGCGCGCAGCTTCTGCTGCATTGTCGATCGTGACCAGCAAGAGCGTGCGTGTTTCCGGATTCATGGTGGTGGACCATAATTGTTCCGGATTCATTTCACCTAATCCTTTGAATCGTGAAATCAAGATGCCGTCCGCCGTTGCGCCTTCCTGAACCGGCTCTTCTTCCTCGCCTGTTGCCGTCGCGGCTGCAGCGGCTTTTGACTTTGTCTTTTCGGCTTTTTCCTTCCGGATGCGTGCAATCACTTCATCACGTTCGGCATCGTTGAAGGCGTAGTATTCTTGCTTGCCTTTCTTGAGCTTATATAGGGGCGGTTGTGCAATGTAGACCTTCCCTAGGGTGATGAGATCGCGCATATAGTTGAAGAACAACGTCATGAGCAAGGTCCGAATGTGCGAACCGTCTACATCCGCATCGGCCATGATGATGATCTTTCCATATCGTGCTTTCGCGGCATCGAAATCATCTCCAAAACCAACCCCAATCGCCGTAAGAATGATTCGAATTTCTTCGTTCTCGAGAATCTTGTTCAATCGGGCTTTATGGACGTTGAGAGGTTTACCCTTCAGCGGTAAGATGGCCTGGAACCGACGGTCACGTCCCTGTTTCGCGGACCCACCTGCAGAGTCACCCTCAACGATAAAGATCTCGCAGTCCTCGGGCGTACTCAGAGAACAATCGGCGAGCTTGCCGGGAAGCATGGATGATTCAAGGGCGTTCTTTCGACGGACGAGTTCGCGCGATTTCTTGGCTGCCAATCGAGCTTCTGCAGCGAGAATAGCCTTTTCCAAAATTCTCTTCGCCACGGATGGGTGTGCGTCCAAGTACTGCGACAACTGTTCGTTCACGATGGTACGAACAATGCCCTCTGTTTCGCCGTTTCCAAGTTTTGTTTTGGTCTGACCTTCAAACTGAGGTTCGGCTACTTTCACAGAGATGATCGCTGTGATGCCTTCTTTGAAGTCATCGCCACTCAGCGAGATCTTATCCATCTTATTGGCAGTGGCATAGGTATTCAGTGTACGCGTCAACGCTGAGCGAAAACCCGATACGTGCGTTCCACCCTCAATAGTGTTGATATTGTTGACGTACGACGAAATGCGGTCGGTATAGGTGTCGTTATACTCAAAACACACGTCCACCACCGTTTCCGATCCGCTGTCACCCGTTGCTTTTCCGCTGATGACAATTGGCTTCACAATTGCAGTTACTGCGTCATCAACGTGACGCACAAAATCAACCAAGCCGCCGCGATAAGCAAATACTTGCTTATACCCATCGCGTTCGTCTGCTAACTCGATCGTGACTTCAGGATTCAGAAAGGCTAACTCGCGCAGGCGCTCAGCCACTCGTTCAACTTTGAAGTTGACGGTGCTGAATATGGTGGCATCAGGATAGAACCGTGTTTCCGTACCGGTCTCCGTCGTCTTCCCCGTCGAATACACCGGCTGGGTAGGAATTCCACGCTCGTAATCTTGGCGCCAGATTTTTCCTTCACGGAAAATGGTTACTTCGCAGCGCGTCGACAACGCATTTACGCAGGATACACCCACTCCGTGTAGACCGCCTGAAACTTTGTAGGAATTCTTATCGAACTTTCCGCCGGCGTGCAGGGTGCACATCACTACTTCCAAGGTCGAAATCTTCTTCTGTGGGTGCGGTCCGGTAGGAATTCCACGACCGTCATCACGGACAGAACACGCACCGTCGGCATGAAGCATCACCTTGATACTGCGACAAAATCCCGCCAATGCCTCGTCGATAGAATTGTCGACTACTTCTTGAATAAGATGGTGCAAGCCGCGTTCACCGGTATCTCCAATGTACATGGCCGGACGCTTACGGACAGCTTCAAGTCCTTCAAGAACCTTGATGCTCTCCTCGGTATAACCATTATTTACTTTCTGTTCGTTCTTAGGAGCCATATACCTACTTCTTTCTGATTGATGGATTGTTTTCTCTTTTGTGCTGCTGCCGCTAGGTAAATCCGACCGGTTACAATGTTCATCAGTTGAATCATCTGAAGACTCATCGGAGACTCATCCGATAACTCATCGGAGTCTCGTCACCTGCGTCAATGACCCGATACTACCAGCCTATGAGCTACTCCCCCTCATTTCGATCGCCGCTGTACCCGTAGATTTTCGTTGAGCTGCGGTCATACACCTTCAGGAAGGCGTGCTCTCAGCAGTGTGTTTCTTTTCGAGAACAATGAGATCACAAGAGTTTGCAAATCGTCATTGCACTCGACTTCCATGACGCTGTTTTTGTCACCTATCTTCGTCACGCGACTCCTTGCTGCCATCGATACGTCAACACAATCGTGCTGACGATTTTGGCTAGTTCCATCTTTCCCAAACAACTGCCAAGATTAGGTCAGTTGCGTCGTAGAGAGATAAGCCAGGGGAGCTTGAGTGCAGCAGGTAAAAATAGCGAAAAAATGGCTCAAAAACAAGATTTTATGCGGGTTTGCGGGCAGGTCGCCTGCTAAAAGTTTTCCCCACTATGGAGCCGAAAATCAGATCAAATCATGGACAGAATGCAGCAGCTAAAAACGACCATCGATGGCAATCAGAATTCCGGAAGAGCGTATCTCTGAAAGATCTATCTCTTTCTCATTGCAGCTATCGGGAGTCGAGTAAGTAGCCCCACTTATGACATCATTGGAATGCGAATGCCAAAGCGTTTGGCGTTGTCCTGCGCCCGTTCATACCCGGCATCGCTATGACGCAGAATGCCCATAAGAGGATCGTAGTTAAGTACCCTTTGGAGCTTCGTTGCGGCAGCTTGGGTACCATCGGCGACCACAACCATACCGGCATGGAGTGATAGTCCCATGCCCACACCTCCACCGTGGTGTAAGGACACCCAGGTTGCGCCACCCAGCGTGTTGAGTGCAAAGTTGAAGTACACCCAATCAGCAATGGCGTCACTACCGTCTTTCATTGCCTCTGTCTCTCGAAACGGCGATGCCACCGATCCGCAGTCTAAGTGATCGCGACCAATCACGATGGGCGCACTTACCTTTCCGCTGCGAACGAGCTCGTTGAACAGTAGTCCGGCTTGAGCACGTTGACCATAGCCGAGCCAGCATATGCGCGCGGGCAGGCCTTGCCAGCCAATGTGTTCGGCAGCATTATCTATCCACGAATGCAAATCCGTCTGATCCGGAAAGAGTTCCTTTATCGCCTGATCGGTCGTTGCAATATCAGCCGGGTCGCCACTCAGAGCCACCCATCGAAACGGTCCCCGACCGTCGCAGAATTGAGGACGAATGTATGCGGGGACAAAACCCGGAAAATCAAAGGCATCCTGCACGCCGGCTTGGTCGCGTGCTATGCCTCTGATGTTATTCCCATAGTCAAACACCTTGGCACCCATGCGCTGAAATTCAAGCATGGCTTTCACATGCTCACCTATCGAATGCACGCTCTTCCGCACATACTTGTCCGGCTCCGCAGCTCGTAACGCATCCGCCTCTGCCATTGTTAGTCCCGCAGGATAGTACCCGTTTAGTGGGTCGTGCGCCGAGGTTTGATCGGTAACCACATCCGGCTTCACACCCCGGCGAACCAATTCCGGCAAAATGTCGGCGGCGTTGCCGACCAGCCCTACCGACAACGCTCTTCTCTCTTTCTTAGCATCCATAATGAGCATGAGTGCCTCGTCGAGCGAATGCGTCTTGGTTTGACAATAACCGTCGTGTATGCGTTTGTCAATTCGCTGTTCGTTGATTTCAACGCAAAGCACTGCCGCACCCGCAATAGTTGCGGCAAGGGGCTGAGCTCCTCCCATGCCACCCATACCGGCTGTGAGGACAAATTGTCCGTGCAGACTTCCTCCAAAGTGTTGACGTCCGCACTCGGCAAAGGTCTCATAGGTCCCTTGCACTATTCCCTGCGTTCCAATGTAGATCCAGCTCCCGGCAGTCATCTGGCCATACATCATTAGCCCTAAGGCATCTAATCGTCGGAACTCCTCCCATGTTGCCCACTTCGGCACGAGATTGGAATTGGCGATAATGACCCTCGGCGCATCAACATGCGTAGGAACAATACCGACCGGCTTTCCGGACTGCACCAACAAGGTTTCATCTTCATTCAATTCCCGCAGCGAAGCCAGAATTGCATCGAAACACTCCCAGTTTCGCGCTGCTTTCCCAAGTCCTCCGTACACCACCAAATCCTCCGGTCGTTCGGCATTATCCGGATCCAGATTGTTCTGAATCATGCGGTATGCTGCCTCGATCTGCCAGTTTTTACAATGGAGTTCTGATCCGCGAGGAGAGCGTACTATGCGAGAATGTGAAGGTGTGCCGGTCATAAGAGTATCATTCAGAATTCAAAAGGTAATGCTTTGTCAAGCCTTCGAGTGGCGCTTATGCACCATGTTTATCGGAAATGTTGTGTCCATTTTTCGACGCAGACTCGGCCGTTCGTGAGGCGGAAACTTCCCTTTCGAGTGCCTGAAGTTGCGTGTCCGACAGGGCATGTTCTTTGGCTACGTCACGCAGCATTTGCCACGTGTAAATGCCGGAGTCATGCCCGTCTTTCCAGATCGCCTGGACTCCGTAATTTCCCGTCACCACCAGATCCACGAGCTCGTTCATGCCGGGCACAAACTGTTTGATGCCCACAAAGTAGGTTGTGCCCATAATGGTTTCGCCCTTGCAGACCGCACAAGGACAGGCTTCGCGGAATTTCTCCAGAAGGATTGTACTTGAGCTTCCATCATCCCAATCAAAACGAATGAGATAGGGCTGAGGTCGGCTTATGGCACGAGGAATGTACGAGGGCATGAGCGTAAAGAGAAGATGTTGACAAAATTCGCAAATTCTTGGGATCGAAGTAGGAACAGTGGCTATGGTGTTGAAAAGTGATATATCCTCGGGACCATGGAAGAAATCTCAGGAGCTCCTTCGTTCCGTACTAGATTTTGTGCTCCCCTTGAGCTGCGTTGCCTGCGGACGACTAGTACAAAACCGCGTATCCTTTACCAACCCCTACCTCTGCTTTGAGTGCAGCACACGCTTGGAAAGCGCGCCCGCGCCCGAATACATCTACAACGATGTGTTATCGCACATAAGAGATGATCGCCTCAGTCTCACGGCTCTTTGCTCGCGCTACTCCGTTACTCGCCACAGAGATGATCCGGTGCTGCACATGATGCACGCGCTGAAGTACAGAGGTCTCCATCGATTGGGCTTTTATCTTGGCACTGAGGTGTCTGCCATTTTAAGCCTGCACGCCATGGAGGGATATTCGTGCATCGTTCCGGTTCCCATTCATGCTGCTCGCCAACGTGAGCGCGGATACAATCAAGCACAGAGTATCGCCGAGGGCATTTCCGCACGTATGGATGTGCCGGTGTGCACCACCTTGATTCGACGCACGCACTACACGGCAAGTCAAACTCGAAAGCGGAACAACGAACGCATGTCGAACGTCGCTTCTGCGTTTCAGGTGAGCGGCGCACAAACAGCCGTGCACAATGCTCGCATACTGATTGTTGACGATGTACTGACAACCGGTGCTACGTTGAATGCCATAGCATCAACGTTGCTCGAAGCCGGAGCCCGCCAGGTAGACGCTGCCACGGTAGCCAAAGCTGAGTAGCAATGATTTTTAATACGTACGGCGCAAAGCGCCGTACGTATTACAATGACTGTGAAGTTTGATCCTGCACCATCACATAGAATGTCGGTCTAAATGAAGTAACCGTGAAGATCTGTCCCTGTCTATTTTGCAGCCGATATTCTTCTCTTGTGTTTACACTGTTAACCACTTCCCGCACCGAGTTATGAAGGCACTCGCCATCCTCTTCTGCTTTGTTTGCTCCTTTGTGTTCTGGACAAATTCCACGGTACAGGCGCAGCGTGCAAGACCTTATGTTGTGGAAGACCACGATCAGTGTCCGCCTTCAGTACTTCAAGCCAGGCGTACAGCCATTGTGGAACGGCATAGCCCGAAGAGTCTGATTGTTCTATTAAGTGCCGACGTGCGCAATCGGCAGAATGACGTAGACTATGAGTACCGGCAAAACTCGAATCTCCTGTACCTAAGCGGCTGCCGTCAGGCCTCAACTGCTCTCGTACTGATCCCCGGCGGAGCCAACATCGACGGCCAGATAGTGAACGAATGCTTTTTTGTCAAACCTCGCGATCCCTCGCGCGAGCTGTGGACGGGCCTGACAATGGGCATCGATGAAGTGAAGTCCAATCTTGGATTTCATTGCGTGATAGACTACGCGCGCCTGAGCACCCTCTTAGATAGTTTACTGGCCGGACGAGATACCTTGTTCATTGCCTCAGCGATGCCAACGGGGACGATTACCGATCCGCTGAGCAAAACTCGTGTTTCGGTTGAACAGGCGGCAAAGGATGCTCTACACGTCTCGCATCCGGATCTCTACATTCGAACCAACCTCAAGGATCTGGCGGAGATGCGCGAGCTAAAGGACAGCTCGGAGTTGCGCTTGTTGCAGAAAGCCATCGACATCAGTATTCAAGGACACCTAGCGACGATGAAGGGAGCACGCCCCGGTATGCATGAGTACGAGCTGGAAGCCCTGATGCAATACGAATTCACCAAAGGTGGTTCTGAGGATGTGGGCTATCCGAGTATCGTGGGAAGCGGATATAACTCGTGTATTCTGCACTACGAAACGAATCGCAAATGCACGCGCAATGGCGACATGATCCTAGCCGATTGCGGAGCGGAGTACCACGGCTATACCGCCGATATCACCCGCACCTTTCCTATTAACGGAAGCTTCAGCGCCGAGCAACGCGCTATTTATTCGATTGTGCTGGAAGCGCAAGACTCCGGAATCGCCGCCTGTCGTGCAGGCAATGCTTTCAAAGCGTCACACCGCGCAGCCATGTCGGTGGTGCGCCGCGGTTTGCTCAGACTAGGAATTATTCAGGATTCTTCGGATGTCAGCCAGTACTTTATGCACGGCACATCACACTATCTTGGTTTGGACGTACACGACCTTGGGACAGGAAATGCCCTCAAACCCGGAGTTGTGATGACCGTTGAGCCGGGAGTTTATATCCCCGCAGGGAGTAGTTGTGATCCCAAGTGGTGGAATATTGGGATTCGTATCGAAGACGATATCCTCGTAACCGACTCAGATCCGGTCGTCATGAGTGCTGCGCTACCTCGTAGTATTGAAGCCATCGAGAGCGTGATGCACGAAGCGCGCTAAAAAGAGCAACGTACTGAATCAGGATGAAAATTCCGCTCTGAGTTTTTCCCCGTGCTCATTGTAATGCGGTGCAGGGTGCATCGATATCGGCGTCGCTAAGAAGCTACAGCGAAATGCCATGGTGCGTAGGATCGCGGTTTGATCTGCATACGAGAGTAAACGCTGAGATTCCTCTTGCGCTAACGCCTCGGAGACCGTCCGAACCGGTGAAATAGGGATATCGCGCTCGCGACACACTCGTATCAAATTATCTGCCGTCCATTCCAGAACGGCTGTCCTGATACATTCACTCAGCTCGTTTCGGTGTCGTACGCGTTTGGCATTTGTAGCAAACTCCGGCCTGGGTTCAAGGCTCAACACTTCGCAGAGTCCCCCAAATTGAGTGTCGGTTCCAACCGCAAAACTTATCCACCTCCCGTCATGAGTACGATAGAGTGTCCCATAGGGAGCGATGTTGGGATGATCGCTACCCTGCTGACGTGGCTCCCAGCCCGCGTTGAGCACGTTTGACGCTTGATTGACGAGGGCACTGATGGCCGCATCCCACAGTGAGCAACTACAACTCGACCCTTCACCGCTCCGTTCACGATGCAACAATGCAAGCAGTATTGCTTGCCTCAGCTGCTGCGCCGCCAACACGTCCATCAATGCCACCGGCAATTTGGTGGGAGCTGAACCTTCCTGCCCGTTGATCGCCATAAAGCCGCTTTCTGCTTGAATCACAGCGTCATATCCAACCCTTGGGTTATCAGGTCCGAAACCATCGATGGAGGCGTAGATGAGTTTGTGATTGAGCTGGCGACAATGTTCATAATCAAGGTTCCATCGACGCTCATCTCCCGGTTTGAAGTTGTGAATGAGAATATCTGCCTTAGCAACCAGCTGACGACAGAGCTCCCGATCTTCCGGTACATCCAAGTTTAGGGCAAGAGATTCCTTACCTGCATTTGCACTCAGGAAGTACGCCGAGCGATCGTCGTCTTCAGGCTCCGTGGCTAGTTTCCACCGTCTGCTAACGTCTCCCCCCGTAATCGCGTTTTCAATTTTTACGACCCTGGCGCCTAGCTCTGCAAGAAACTGACCAACGACAGGTCCGGCCAGAACACTGGAGAAATCCACAACAAGTAGCTGTTCAAACATGAGAATGAGATGAGTATTCCACAGGAATGGTATAGAAGACGTTCGTTTGCCGGCACTACGCTTATCACCGTAGACCTCTCCCCTCGGATGGCTTAGGAACAAGAGTATTACTGACATGATGGTGTACGAACAAACGAAGACGTGTAGTTGTTGATGTAGGAGTATAAGCTACCAAACGATGAGCGAACGGAATCAGAACACGCTGTTGATTGTGCCATTGGTACTCGCCATCCCACAGGAAATATCAGCTCTGATTGTTTTGCATTGCGACAGTATCGTAGCACTCAACGATGCAGACGAGAAACAACTTTTCCACGACATTCTAAAAATACGTTAAATACCAAAAGTTGACTGGAGTCAAGTAGTATTTTCGATGATAGACTGTTTTTCCAACTATATCTGGAGTTCCTAATGCGTAAGTTGATTTCCTTATTGGCCGCTGTCGCTTTCATGACTGCTGCTACATTTGCTGCCGGTACACCTGCCGCCGATGCTGCTAAGCCTGCAAAAGCTATGAAGCATGCCAAGATGGTAAAGGCGAAGGAAGAAGGCAAGGCCGCTGATAAGGATGCAGCGAAGGCTGGAATGAAAGCCGCTCATAAGATGAAAGGCGCCAAGAAGCCGGCTAAGGACGCATCAGCAAAGTAAGTGAACAACATCACTTTGATGGAAAGCGCCTTCAGCATGAAGGCGCTTTTTTTTTACCATTCAGGAAGTATGTGTCGTGGTTCAAAACAGTCTCTCCGTATTCTACAAGGATCTTCGCAGTGAGTGGCGTACACGCCAGTCGTTTTTTGCCTTGTTGTTGTTCTTGGTCAACAGCGTGGTTCTGCTCTTGTTTGCTACGAAAGGACTTCGCCTGGGCTCAGAACTCTTCAGTGGAGTTTTGTGGATCATCCTGCTCTTTAGTTCGTCGGTTGGAATGGCAAAGAGTTTTGTGAGTGAAGAGGACCGGGGCACCACGCTGTACCTGCAACTAGTCAGCAGCCCAACCAAAGTCTTCCTCGGAAAGTTCCTGTACAACCTGCTACTATCGGTGTTCATGCTGCTCAGCGCAGCCTTTCTGAGTGTGGAGTTGTTCGACCTGTCGACTGTTGCCTCACCCGGTCTCTTTCTAGCGGTCCTTCTCGGCGGTGGCTGCGCGGTGTCCGTAGCAATGACCATGAGTGCTGCTCTGATCGCCCGCGCTCAGGCTAAGGGTGCATTACTCCCGGTCCTGAGCTTCCCGTTGATCCTACCGGTGTTGTTTCTGGGAGTAGATGCAACCAGTATGGCTGTCGTAGGAACGCCGGACGTGTATATCTGGCCCTCGGTGGGTATCATGCTCAGCTATGCCGTGGTTTTGTTCATCGTCGCGCTTTGGTTGTTTCCTTATTTGTGGATGGATTGATGGCTTTACACAGAAGTTTGTCGCTCCTTCAGGCGTCGGCCTTAAATATGATCGATATGATCGGCATCGGTCCCTTCATTGTCACCGCCACAGTGATGTCGATAATGGGCGGACCGGCCAGTATACTGGCCTGGGTTGCGGGAGCTGTTCTTGCTTTCTTGGACGCCAGCGTTTGGTCTGAGCTTGGTGCAGCAATGCCTGAAGCCGGTGGTTCGTACGTATTCTTACGCGAGAGTTACGGGGCGCACCGATGGGGTCGGGTGATGTCGTTCCTCTTTATCTGGCAAACTGTCTTTCAAGCATCCTTTGTCGTGGCTTCGGCTACGATTGGATTTTCCGAAGCTGTCAAGACACTCCTGCCCTTGGATCCGGACACGCTTCGTCTGGTTCGTGGAGTGGTCGTGATTCTCATCGTCGCTGCGCTGTATCGAAAAGTGGAAACGGTAGCCACCATCACCCTGGTGCTCTGGGTGTGTTCGGTCGGTACTCTGCTCTTCGTGATCGTGAGCGGCCTGACACATCAGTCCATCGACCTCCAGCAAGCTTCGATTGGCGGTGCCTTCACGTGGAACGCCGAAGGCTTCTCGAAGCTGGGAGATTCGATGCAAAGCACCGTGTACAGTTTTCTGGGCTACTACAACGTGTGTCACCTTGGTTCTGAGATTCGCAATCCGGAGCGATCCATTCCGAGAAGCATGTTTTTGTCGGTGGCTGTTATCGCTGTATTGTACACCTTAATGCAGTACAGCATCAGTTCGGTGATTCCCATGAGCGAGATTCAACCAAAGATGTTTGTGATCGGCTTGTTTGTGCAAAAAATCTATGGCAGCACTGCGGCAACTGTGGTCACGGTACTCGTATTGATCGTGGCACTATCCTCCATCTTTGCTGTCATTCTTGGGTATTCACGTATTCCGTATGCGGCGGCAAAGGACGGTAACTTCTTTAAGATCTTCGGACGACTACATCCCCGACTCGATTTTCCGCACATTTCTCTGCTCTTTATTGGGGGTATATCACTCGTCTTGAGCGTGAGTTTCGATAGTCTGTCCATCGTGGTTGCGATGGTGTTAACCATGCGCATTCTCGTGCAGTTTGTGGGGCAAAGTATCGGTCTCGTTTTATATCGTCAGAGAGTGGGTGCCGCCGCAATGCCGTTTCGGATGTGGCTCTTTCCCCTTCCGCTTATTGCCTCGCTGTCGATTTGGTTATGGCTCTTCAGCACGCGCGATCTACGAGCGGTGGAGGGTGCGATGGTGATGATGGCAATTGGCCTTGGTGCGTACGCCATCTTGGCAAAGCGCAATCACTGGTTTCCTTTCCAACCTGCCGAAGAATGGCAGTCTGACCAATCTCATCACTAAGTATATGCATGTACTGAAAGTCGGTGGATCCATCCTTCGTGAGCGTCGCGATATCGACGCA
The DNA here is from genome assembly GCA_039810585.1 of Chlorobiota bacterium. Classification (GTDB taxonomy): domain Bacteria; phylum Bacteroidota; class Ignavibacteria; order Kapaibacteriales; family NICIL-2; genus JBBATK01. Next base: position 29,927 of record JBDHXF010000003.1, on the reverse strand, counting down.
GTCGTTCGCATCTTGCAACACAGCGAAGGTAGCGAGAGACTTCTTATCCTTTCGGCCTTCGGCCAAAGTACAAGGCTGCTAGACCAAGCGTGTCAGACTGCTTTGCGAAGCGAAGAGGATGCGTACCTGGTATTGGAACGGCTCCTGGACGATCACAAAAAGATGATCGAGTTAAGCGTCGACCGGGCGGAAACACAGCAGCTGGTTCTGAGTGCGATGGCGGACTTTGCTCTACGCTTACGACAATTCGTAAAGGGCATACACATCACTGCACAACTCAGTCCTCGTATTCGCGACAAGGTCTTATCCTTCGGCGAGGCCATGGCGCTCCATCTCTTTTCAGCCATCCTCAGCGAACGCGGCATTGCACATGCCACCGTCGACGCAGAAACGATTCTGGTGACGAACGATGAGTATGGCAGCGCCAAGCCTCAGCGCCGTGAGACCTACCAAAACGTTGCTAAACTGCTTATTCCTGTTCTTGAGAAATCGGGTTTGGTATTAATGCAAGGCTATGTGGCTCGCTCGACCAGTGGCTATACCACGACCATGGGACGGGAGAGCTCGAATTTGACCGCAGCCATCATGGCCAATTCGCTTCACGCTCAGGATCTGACGGTCTATACCGACGTGGACGGCATTCGAAGCGCAGATCCCATGGTTGTTCACGGCACGAGAAAGATCGAATCACTGAGCTATGCACGTGCATACACGATGGCAACTGCCGGGATGAAGCTGCTCTACCCCACCATGATTGAACCGCTGCGCGCTGCACGCATCCCGCTTCGTATACGCGGACTGCACCACCCGGATTCTGTGGGCACTCTCATCGCCGATGGCACGGGCTCCTCGCGGCAAAGTGCAATTATCGTGATTCGAGCGTTGAATTTGATTACCGTCCAAGCCAGATCCTTGGACGCGGATCGGGATATTCGGACGATTGTCCTACCGGCTTTGGTTGAAAATGATCACGTTATACACTCAACACGATCGGGCTCCGTACTCAATTTCACCGTTACCGACGACGGATTGAGCGGAATGAAGGCATTGCTCCCAGAAGACTGTCATGTCAGCCATCAAAACAACATAGATCTTGTACGCATTATTCACGACGGAAGCATTGGCTTTGCCCTTGTGGCCGAAGTCTGCAAACGCGATTCCTTCCGCGCGTCGATCCATCGCTTGGAATGGGCAGAGCACGACGAGTGCATTACGATTCACTGCGCAGCTCGAATCAGCTCTGAACTTAGCGGAGCGCTCCACTCTGCATGTGCTTCCTCATAGAGCTACGGCACCACCCCGGACTGAGCGTCTCATCCCTTCCGCAACTGTGCGACATTGAGCATCACGAGCGAGCTTCCTATTACCTATACAGAGAGCGGCCGAAGGGCGCGAGTATTCAACGTCAACCGGAGGGTATATCGAAGTCGTGTAAACCAGGAGTCACCCCGAATTTCCAGTTGCTTTGTCCCTAACGAAAAACGGCTCGTGCAGAGATGCACGAGCCGTTTTAACGAAGAAGCACTACGATTACTTATGCGGGCGAATACCTGCGCATGGATTACCACCGGCCAACCATTGTTGCCAAATCACCAATTGAGCAGGCGTCAAGATTGCGCCGATCTTAGCGTTCATGTCATCTTGAATCTGCTTCAAAGCTGACTGATAAGCATCATTTGCAGCTTTACGAGCAGCGTCATTAGCGGAAAGTGCGGCTCTCAGAGCTTGATTGGCAGCAGCCATTTGATCGAGCAGAGGTTTTGCATCAGCGGCGAATTGAGCGCGAAGTGCATCAAGAGCCGTCTTTGCATCGGTACGGGTCATGGTACCATCCTTCACTTGCTTCAGGATATCGGTAGCTTGCTGACGGTAGTTTTGTTGAAGTGTTTGCAATTGAGCACGCACATCAGCGGTCGCTGCACGATAGGCTGCCATGGCAATACTATCCTGTGTTCTGATTGGTGCCATTGCTTGCATATAGGCGTCACGAGCAGCTTTTGCAGCCGTAGCAGCATCTGCCATGATTTGTTGCAACTGCTGCATCTGAGCGGAATCTAAGCCCAAGCACGGCAAAGGAAGGGGGCGCAAGCGCACAGAACCATTTGGAGATTTTCCGCCCGGGCCACCGTTTCCACCGCGGTCACCAGTATTATTTGTATCCGGTCCACCACCTTTGATGGTGGTATCGCGTCCGCCGCCCGGACTCGGATCCATCGCCGTCACGTTATCGTACTTCGAAAGATCGATGGTGAAGTTTGGCGAAGCCAAATCTGTCGAGCTAGCGCTAACAAGCGGAACTGCGGCATCCGTGCTCGAGGTTGGTGTAGAGCTGTTCGAGCTGCAGCTTTGAAGGAAAAGTCCCATTGCGAAGAGACTTGCCATTGCGCCGATAAAGAGGCGACTTTTAAGACGGTTCATACATCCTCCAAGTGATGTGTGTGTGATGAAAAATTTATCTCTGCTTTTTCCGATTCGAGTATGAGGAAGAACTACCAACGACGCTATTTTTTGTCTGACTCTCGGCAAGGCGGCCGACCCTTTCACCCGAGCTTTCTCTGTCCTGAATTCACTGTCTGTGCGTTCGTTCAGCGTTCTGGAATCAATAACCGAGGCTCAAAAAGATGGTTACATCCGTTGAAAAAATATTTTTAGCGCCTCGAGAATCGCGATTTTTAGCCTAAAAAAACGCGATATGCGTCAGTATGCAGGTGATATGGGTTTACTATATTGCTTTCGACGTGCGAAGAAGTCCAGGAGTAGTGCATTTACACACCGATTGATGGGACGGATATGAAGTACGCAGATCAATTTTCGAATACCTTAAAGGCTTCTAATCCTTACGAGCGTCCCTCGTTTACCATTGGTATTGAGGAAGAGTACATGGTACTCGACCCCACGACCTACGATTTAAAATCGCACATTAATCTTGAGCTCATCTCAAAAGGTCGTTTGATTTTACACGAGCATGTGAAGCCGGAAATGCATGGCTCCATGCTTGAAATCGGAACTGGTGTTTGCCGCAATACGAAAGAGGCACACTTCGAGCTTACAAAAATTCGATCGATGATTGCGCATCTGGCGCAGGCCAACCATCTGCTTATTGGCGCCGCTTCTACCCATCCCTTTGCCAAATGGCAAGAACAAGAAATTTATCCCGATGAGCATTATCAAAATGTGGTGAGAGATATGCAGATGCTCGCCCGTTCCCTGCTCATTTTCGGCATGCACATTCATGTGGGTATTGAAAACCGCGAGACGCAGATTCAAATCATGAATGTAATGCGTTACTTCTTACCGCACATTCTGGCAATCAGCACCAATTCTCCTTTCTGGATGGGGATGGACACTGGCTTGAAGTCCTATCGTTCTAAGATTTTTGAACGTTTCCCCAGAACCAATATCCCCGATTACTTCGCCAGCTGGGGTGAGTATGAGAGCTACGTGGACTTGCTGATGCGTACCAATTGCATCGATAACCCGAAGAAGATTTGGTGGGACATCCGCCCGCACCCGAAATTCCCGACCCTTGAAATTCGCATTTGCGATTTGCCGATGCGTGTGGATGAAACCATCGCCATTGTAGCTCTGGTGCAGGCTTTGGCCGCCAAACTCTTTTCACTGTACGAAAAGAACCTCAGCTTTCGCGTCTACCCGCGCATGCTGCTGATGGAGAACAAGTGGCGAGCTGTTCGCTACGGTTTGGATGGTTGTCTCATCGACTTTGGACGTCAGCAAGAGTACCCTGCTCGTGACCTCATTCGTGAACTCTTGGATTTTGTGGACGATGTTGTGGACGAACTCGGATCGCGCCAACATCTACAGTACATCTATCAAATCCTTGAGATGGGTAGCGGAGCCGATCGCCAACTGCGCGTGTTTGAGCAAACAAAGAGCGTGGAAAAAGTGGTAGAGTACATCAACCAGGAAACTATGATTGGCTTAATGAGCGATATCTCACCGTATATGATGTCGTCGATACGCCAGCCCAGCGACGAGGCGATTCGTGAAAAACTCTCGTCACTCACTCCACCGAAAGATCTCTAAGATCTCATCGACACCGATTCCCCCGCCAACCTTGAGCGCTCGCCGCACGAGATTTTCGCTACGTGCGGCCTTCGGCCAGTCAGGTTGATCTGGCCTGCGGAGATGCCCGCTCATGCATGTGTTTCTATTGCAGTATTGTTCTTTCGATACCGTTTGCAGGCGCAAAGCCGGCTTCGCGGCTGGCGAAATTGACGCATTGTGGACATGGACGGTGCCTTGCCCAAGCACTGCCATCTTAACAGAGTTTAAGAGTCCTATGTGTCCCCCATCTTTCCGGTTGACTTCTCAACGTGTATCTTTGTTGATATTCATTTCTTGATTTGCACATGAAAACCATTTTCCGCATAGCACTGGTAGGTAGTCTGTTAACCTCCTTTGCATTTGCACAAAGTTCCGGCAGTAAAAAGAGTACGAAGAGTGTCAAGAGCAGTTCTTCCGCCGCGCCTAAAGCAGCATCAAACCTCTCATCAGTTGAAGACCTCCCTCCTTTAGAACTCAAAACCTTTCGCGATAGTATGAGCTACGCCTTGGGCGTAAACGTTATTAGCACTATTCAACGTCAGAAATTGGATATCAACCCCAACGTGCTCATGCGTGCACTCGACGATGCATTTTCAAATAAGAAGATGTTGATCGACGAGGCGGGCATGGCGAGCGTTTTTAAAACTTTTGAAGCACAAAAGCAAGCAGCAAATGCCAAGGAAACCGCTGCTGCATGTTCAGACAACAAAGAGAAGGGAAAGAAATATATGGAAGACAATGCCAAGAAACCCGGCGTGATCGTCACACCCAGTGGTTTGCAATATCGCGTGCTAGAGCAAGGCACCGGAACTGAGCACCCGGTAGCGACCGATAAAGTCAAGGTACATTACATAGGAACGTTGATTGATGGGACAAAATTCGATAGCTCCTACGACCGAAAAGAACCTATTGAATTTGAACTTAATCGTGTGATCAAAGGATGGACAGAAGGAGTTCAGCTCATGACAGTGGGATCGAGATATGAATTCACGATCCCGTCAGACCTAGCCTATGGCGACCACGGTGCAGGCAATGGCGTGATTCCTCCGGGTTCTACGCTTGTCTTTGAAGTGGAACTCTTAGGAATTACTCCCGCACCAGTGACACCTCCTGATCACATCGCTATTCCGGACAAGAAATGAGGCAGCGCACTTTTTCCATCATCGGAGTGAGCTGTGCTCTGTCACTTGTGGCGGTGTTGAGTCTTTTTGGACAAGGGCCATCGCAATCAAAGTCAACTCACTACAAACCAAAGACGAAAACTCAAGGGGGTTTGGACACCATCCATGTCCATGGTTTTAAGCCGAAAGAAGTAACGCAGATCATTCAGAATCCCGGTGCAAACGCGCTATTGACGCTGATGGACGTGCGCAGTCCCGAGGACTTTAGCGCTAGCCATGTAAGTGGATCGATCAATGTTCCATTGGAAACTATCGAAGGTAGTATTAAGGAATTGCGAAAGAAGTATGGTCAGCGCACCATCATCTGCATTGACGAAACCGGTGAAAAGGCCATGCAGGCATCAGGAATACTCACCGCCAACAAATTTGAGTGGGCCTACTATATGAAAGGCGGCCTCCGTCAATGGCGATTCGATGAGTTGCCTTTGGATAGTGCAGCAGTCACTCCGCGGAAGTAGCAGCAATGCTTGGACAAGCGCGAGCTACCTGAGCTCAACGATTCTATGTGGCCGCATCCTGCGATGCGGCCATTCTTATTTTCTGCGCTCTCCCAAGGTGTGGGTGAGAAGTTGAAGACCGTTTTTAGCTTTACCATCAGGAAGGGCATCCAGTGCACTCAGTGCGATGTCGTAGCGCCTCGAGATTTCGAGTTCTGCCGAAGCAAACACACCATAGCGCTGCATGAGCTGACGGAGTTCGTCCAGCATCGATTCCGGCAATCCTTTTTCATCCAAAAATCGTTGGAGTAAGGAATAGTCGTCTGAATCCTTCGGCACACAGTGCAGCAACTGAACAATCAAGTAGGTCTGCTTGCCTTCGAGAACGTCTTGTCCTACTCGTTTGCCAAGCTCTGCTTGATCAGCTTGCAGATCCAGCACATCATCCTGTATTTGAAAGGCAATGCCGGTCTGCAGGGCAAACTCAGCCACCGCTTCTGTTTGAGCTTCATCCAACTCTGCCAACACAGCGCCAATTCGGGCTGCCGTTTGAGGGAGCCTTGCTGTTTTTTTCTCGATCATCACGAGGTATTCGTCCATCGAAACCTGTGCGCGTTCGGCGAACGACATATCAAGTGCCTGTCCTTCGCACACATCGATAAATCCGCGGGTAAAAATCTTGAGCACAGGAGCTACGTGCTCAGCTCGTACATGCTGCAGGAGAAGTTCGTATGCAACCCCCATCATCACATCACCACTCAGGATTGCGGTCGACTCATTCCATTTTTGATGCACACTTGGTTGTCCTCTCCGTAATGGCGATTTGTCCATGATATCATCATGAACCAAGGTGAAGGTATGCATGATCTCGAGTGCTAAACCGGCGTAGAGCGATTCATGGAGAGTGCCCTCTTTGAGATGGGCGCAAAGCATCGTGATGAGCGGGCGCATGTACTTCCCTTCGAGATGCATCACGTAGTGAAAGGGTAGATACAGTTCGTGCGGATGTGTAAACTCCGGCAGCACGGTGTGAAGAGTATTTCGCAACTGTTCTCGAAAATCGTTCAAGAGCAGAAGTGCGGCATGCTGTTCTGTTTGAGATAATGGTGGTGGCATCGAAGGGAAAGCAAAAGTCGCGGCAGTGTTCAAAGTCCCCTTGCACTGCCGTACAAGGCACAGTCTGTTATTTAAGCTCTGCGTTCCGTCCAGCTGACCGTCTGTAACGCGCTTATGGAAGCAACACCGCACGCAAACATCTGGGCACGGAGCTGGTCAGACCATTGCTCAATGAGCAAACGTAAACCGTCCTGACCATCACTGACCAAAGTTCGGAGAAGCGGACGCGCAGAGCCTGCAATATCGGCACCAAGTGCGATACACTTTGCTATTTCGAACCCGGATTGAATACCTCCCGACGCAATTAGTTGCAAGTTAGAATGTTGCTTGAGCGGCCGAATCTGATCTAAACACTCAGCAGTCGGAATGCCGGCGTCCCAAAGCTCATCCAAATGTTTGGTTTCGGATCGCAACAATTCAACACCGGACCATGACGTTCCACCGGCGCCGGCCACATCGATATAGCGTACCCCTGCCTCGAGCAAACGTTTCGCAACGGCAGCTGAGATACCCGCGCCAACTTCCTTGACGATTATCGGAATGTCCGACTCACGCACCAGTCGCGCTATCGCTTTCAACACGCCTCGAAACTTCGGTGTCCCCTCAGGCTGCAAGAGTTCTTGCAAAGGATTAAGATGCACCGCCAGTGCATTTGCTTGAACTAATGCGCAGACACGCTGCAGCGAACGCCAGTCCTGACCCTGCACCAGTTCCGTGGCACCTATGTTAGAAATGACGGCGATGCTCGGAGCAAAGCGTCGCACCGCTCGATAACTCTCGTGAAAGCGCTCGCTCAACAAAGCCTGTCGTTGCGAACCCACACCCATGGCAATACCCTTTTCTTCGCAGACCTCCGCCAGTTCGGCATTGATGCGTTCTGCGCCCTCATACCCACCCGTCATTCCACTGATGATCAACGGTATGCTGAGCTGTTTTCCTAATAATTCTGTGGAGCTTTGAACATCGGATGCATCGATTTCCGGAAGCGCGCAGTACTCCAAATCGATGCGTTCGAGTCCGGTTGTTTTATGACGAAATCGAACATCTTCCTGCACACAGAGTTCAACGTGCTGTTGCTTGCGGGAGATGAGGCTTTGAGGGGTGGAATCCATACAGCAATGTGACGTATGCCGAGGAGAAATAGTTGTGATCTGCGGGCAACGCTCCGCACTGCCCTAGCCTGCCGGACGGCAAAATACACCCCGCCGCCGAAGGCGGGCGTGTAAGAAGAATCCAAGGCGAACACCGGAGCCACACACCGAGCTGTTCCGCGACAACTGTGGCGGAGGATGCTACGCTGAGAGCAATTTCAGACCAATCGGTGGACAAAAAAGCGCCACAAGGCACTACAAAAACCGCGATATTTGTACACAAAACTTATCAATTGTTTCACTTTAAGCGCGAGATACCATGAGTTCAGCGGAATCCATCAGCTCGTCGTTGCATGATCAGGGGTTCACGCAACCGGGCGATATTTTTTACAATCTCACCACAGCCGAACTGTATGAACACGCGGTGATCCTTGGCGAAGCAGAAATTTCAGAACACGGTGCCCTCTTGTGCAATACTGCACCAAATACGGGCCGTAGTGCAAACGACAAGTTTATCGTAGAAGAAGAAAGCAGCCGTTCCAATGTTTGGTGGGGTAAAGTAAACAAACCCATATCCAGCGAGAAGTTCAACGCCCTCAAGAACCGCGTGTTGGCGTATATGCAAGGTCGCAACATGTATGTTCTGGACTGTATGGCCGGTGCCGACACATCATACCGTTTGCCGGTACGTGTGATCAATGAGCATGCATGGCACAATATGTTTTGCAAGAACATGTTCATTGACGCAACAGAACAAGAACTGCAAAACTTCGCTCCGGGCTTCACGATCATTCACGCCCCGAATTTTCAAGCGGATCCGGCAATCGACGGCACGCAATCGAACAAATTCATCTTGTTGAGTTTCGACCAAAAGCTGGTTCTTATTGGTGGAACATCGTATGCCGGCGAAATGAAGAAATCCATTTTCACCGTTCTTAATTACATCCTTCCTTTGCAAGATGTGTTCCCGATGCACTGCTCTGCCAATGTTGGCAAAGCCGGCGACGTAGCCTTGTTCTTTGGATTGTCCGGTACCGGAAAAACCACGCTGTCAACAGATCCCGAACGTGGATTGATTGGCGACGACGAGCATGGCTGGAGCAACAGCGGCGTCTTCAACTTTGAAGGTGGGTGCTATGCGAAAGTGATTAACCTGTCGGCCGAAGCAGAACCCATTATTTACCAAACGACCCGCACCTTTGGGACCGTTTTGGAAAACGTGGTGTACGATGCCAACACGCGTGTGATCGATCTCGACAGCCAGGCCATTACAGAAAACACTCGCGCCTCGTACTCGAGAGACGTCATCCCCAATATTATCGCCGACAACAAAGCAGGCCACCCGAAGAACGTAATCTTTCTGACTTGCGATGCCTTCGGCGTGATGCCACCGATCGCGAAGCTGACACCGGAGCAAGCCATGTTCCACTTCCTGAGCGGCTACACCGCTAAAGTTGCCGGAACTGAAGCAGGTGTCAAAGAGCCATCTGCTACCTTCTCTACCTGCTTTGGCGCGCCCTTCATGGTGCACCACCCTTCCGTCTACGCCAACTTACTTCGCAAGCGCATCAACGATCACAACGCGCAAGTGTACTTGGTCAACACCGGTTGGAGCGGAGGTCCCTATGGCGTGGGTTCTCGTATGAAGATTTCTTATACACGCGCGCTGTTGCGCGCTGCTCTCAGTGGCGCACTTGATTCAGCAAGCTTTGTAAAGGATGAGTACTTCAATCTCAACATCCCAACGGCCTGCGAAGGCGTGCCAGCGGAAATCCTGAATCCAAAGAATACATGGGCAGACAAGGCCGCATACGACGCTAAGGCTAAGCACCTTGTGGAATTGTTTGAAAACAACTTTACACAGTTTGCCGATGCGGTCGAAGATGCCGTCAAAAATGCCATGAAGGCCTAGGCATTGAAGCTTGTTCGGAATTCACCGGGAGGCTTCTCAATCCTCCTCAAAACATAAAGGGCTGTTCTCGAATACCATGTGCACGCATGGCCTTTGAGACAGCCCTTTTCTTTGTCCATGCAGTTGAGGCTTATTTTTTGTCGGGCGGAATGGCCGGCAGATTCAGCTCGTGGATTAAGGCGTTGAATGCAGGCAGATCCTTGGACAACACTATGTCCAATCGTGCGAGCTGTAGATTTATACGACGGGAAAGGTCGTCAAAACTATCGTAGGCTTGCTTCGTTGGCCGTGCATCTGCCGAATAGACCGTACTCTTCAGCGCCAGAATCTTGTTATTGAGCTTCAGCGGGTAGTTCAATGCGTCCTGACCGGCTTTGGCGCGACGCTCAATGCACTCCGACTCGATAGAACTCAGCGTGTCGCTTAACTTCTTGGCGGCATCTTTCAATCGCTTCTGATCGACGCTATCCTTTAGCTCCGACGCGCGCGACACCCACTGTTGCACAGCACCCTTGATCTCCGACATGTGATTGATACTGCGGTTCAAGGAATCCGCCAACGTTTGAATTCGCTTCCCCAAGTCATACTGCGCCTCAAAGTCGGCCGCCGTCGTACTGAGGCGAGGATCTTTGACGATGCTGAACTCTTGCGTTGACTGATGGTTCAACCAACGTAATCGAGCGCGGTAGGTACCCGGTGGAACACCAATGCCGTTGGGGCCACCAAACCAATAGACCGCTCCGGGCACTTCCGTGATGTCAGCACGACACATATCCCATACAAACCTGTTCATGCCTTTTTGATGAGGCAGCAACCCCGAGGGATGGGAGGATGGCGAACGATAGAATTCGGCGGAGACTTTCTGTTCCTCGCCTTTTTCGTCCTTGAGAGACGAGAAGTGCCGAAGCACGGTTTCGTGTTCATCCAGAATGTCCAGTTGAATCTCTGCGGCAGTAGTGTCCGATAAATAGTAGGTGAATTGCACACCCGACGGCGCGTTCTGGCCACTTTCCATGCCCGGGTAGGAATAGGAGCCATTGGAGAGAAGGTATGTACGACGAGGTTTCATCAGCTCGAGACGTTGGTCTTTGAGTGAATCGCGGTATTGTCTAAGCACGGATAAGTCGTCTAAAATCCAAAATGCACGACCGTGTGTAGCTGCCACCAAGTCTCCTTCACGGTGCTGAATCGCCAAGTCATGCACCGGACACACTGGTAGATTGGTCTGCAACGACATCCAGCTCAAGCCGTCATTTAGTGAGCAGTACACGCCATATTCAGTCCCGCAGAAGAGTAAACCACGATCGACAGGATCCTCACGAATCACACGGCAAAATGCAGTAGCGGGAATACCCTGAGTGATGAGAGCCCAAGTCTTTCCGTAATCCGTTGTCTTTAGGAGGTAGGGAGTATTGTCACCCACTTTGTAGCGTGTTGCCGCCACGTACGCAGTCGCAGGATCGAAAGCAGAGGCTTCGATCGTCGAAATAAGCGACCACTCGGGAATGATTTTGGGCGTCACGTCCACCCAGTGATTACCGTTGTCGGTACTGACATGGACGAGACCGTCGTCGCTCCCCGCCCAAAGCACACCGGCTTTTAGCGGAGACTCAGCAAAGGCAAATACCGTGCAATAGACCTCCACTCCGGTATTGTCCTTGGTAATCGGGCCACCCGAGGCAATCTCCTTCGTTGTGTCGTTTCGCGTGAGGTCATCACTAATTCGCGTCCAGCTATCGCCTTCGTTGGTCGAGCGCCACACGTGTTGTGAACACACATACAGGGTGCTACTGTCGTGCGGCGAAAACACGATAGGATAGGTCCATTGAAAACGCTCCTTTAAATGTTTTGGCGCCTCTCCTATACAGTTTTCGGGAGACACGGACACATCCTGCCCTTGTTCAATTTTCGTGTTCATCCGCTCAAGGAAACCGCCGTAGTTACCTCCAAAAATCACCCAAGGCTTTTGTGGGTGCGGGACGACAAAGCCACTTTCACCACCTGCTGCCGGAAACCAGTCGCGAGTTCCGATACTTCCCCGAAAGCTGCGACTACTTATGCACACCGGTGAATTGTCCTGTTGCGCTCCGTAAATGCGATACGGAAACTGATTGTCCAGATTTACATGATAGAACTGTCCTGTTGGGATATCCTGATCTGTCCACGTTTCTCCCCCATTGTAGCTTACACAGGCACTGCCGTCGTCCCCAAGTATCATCCGTTCCGGGTTTGTTGGGTCGATCCAAAGTGCATGATGATCTCCATGCTTCGATCGCATACCCTGAAAACTCTTGCCGGCATCTTTACTTCGATACCACCCAACATTTAGAACATAGACAACGTCGGGATTCATGGGGTCGGCATAGACACGGGAAAAGTACCATGGTCGCTGACGTATATTCTTATCTTGATTTACTCTCGTCCAGCTCTTCCCCCCGTTATCCGACTTATAGAGCCCTCCTCGTTCGTTCTCGATCATGGCCCATACCAAGCCGGACTGAGCGCGGCTGACAGCGATGCAAATCTTGCCGCGAATTCCGGTGGGCATGCCCTCGTTCATCGAGAGATTAGTCCAGTGTTCGCCTTCATCGGTGGACTTCCACAGCGAGCAGCTGTGTCCTCCGCTAGACAAACTAAAGGGGGTGCGTTGTGCGCTCCAGGTACTGGCGTACACGGTTCGAGGGTTGAGAGGATCGATCTGTACATCAATGGCGCCCGTCGTATCATCTGCAAACAATACTGTTCGCCAACTTTGTCCGCCATCCGTGGTCTTCATCACTCCACGCTCCGGGTTGGAATGAAATGGATTGCCCAAAGCAGCCACATATACCACGCGATCATTTCGAGGGTCGATCGCCAGAGCGCCAATAGCCTTCGTATTCTCCAGACCAACGTGGATCCAGCTGGCACCCGCATCGGTGCTGCGATACACGCCGTCTCCGGTTGCACAGTCACCGCGAATTTCTGCTTCACCCATGCCCGCGTACAACACTTGTGCATCACTCGGCGCAACCGCCAAAGCGCCAACTGAGCTCATATGGAAGTAGCCATCCGATACGTTGATCCATGCATTACCTGCGTCGGTACTTTTCCATACTCCCCCTCCGGTAGCACCGAAATACCAGGTGCTAGGCTGACTGGGGTGTCCGGCCACTGCTAAACATCGACCGCCACGGTAGGGTCCGATGTTGCGCCAGTGCAAGACGCTATCCAATGCGTGCAAATCCGTCTGGGCATAGCTTGTCGGCGAGCACGTAAGGACAAGAGCAAGGGTGAAAAACAATGACAAAGGTCGAGTGAAGGCGAAAGAGGACGTAGAATGGTGTCGCATGAAAAGTTGGAATGTGTCGAAGAATTCATACTCCTGACAACGATTGGAAAACGATCTGCGTGTTTCAAGCACTTTCTGCTATCGTCGTTGTCCACAGCATACGAACATACGCACACCGTCAAGCTCGCTGCTCCGCGTCGCAATGAAATCTTTGTAGTTTCGTGCGACTACAATTGAAGGTACCCTATGAAAATCACAATGACAGTTGTTGCTACGGTTCTCTCTCTTACCATGAGTACAGCCGTCCGGGCACAAGATGATGGCACACCGATATTGTCACAGTCCTGTTTTGAGGCCGCAAAACTCAGGGCAATGGATACCATTCCTGCTCCGGAGTTAACAGCAGCCGCTACATTTACAATGACCAATGTCAAAATCATTGGCAGCTCTCATTTCGATTTTAGCAACGCAAGCGCCAGTGCGTGGATATACACGTTTCGTTCGCACTTGGATGACCGCACGGCAGCAGTTCTCGCGTATCGGTCAAAAACCACCGGCAACTGCGTGGCCTTAGAACTTCCTGCCGACAGTGCAGAAGTGATGCATGAGCGTATTGACGAAAACGTTATTCAAAGCGACAGTCTTGTGTACGCATTGGCACAAAACAATACCTTTGTTTCCATCGCCGTTCAATACCCAACACTCAGCGCGGACACACTTCTGCTTGTTAATGCCGACGAGACGAATTCGGATCTTTTCCCTCCCGGATCGACGGTCTGGATTGTTCAAATGCATTACAAGGATGGCGAGATGGTGTGTGTGTACGATGCCTCGCACCGAAGCGACGCCATCTGCAATGCGGTTCAAACCTCAGTCCTCGACGAGGCCAAGCATAACGCCACCGTGCTTTGCTATCCAAATCCCGCGTCCGATTTCGCGTACATGCGACTGCCGGAGGACAACCCGACCATTCAATCCGTGCGCGTCTTGAGCGTCGTCGGGGACGCTTTGTCAGCAGGTCTGGAATTGGGCACAGCTTCAGACGGTGCCAATCTTGTCCTGCCTGTTTCTTCGCTCGCTAACGGAACCTACTATGTTCGCATTGTGAGCTCGTTGAGAAGTTATACGGTTCCCTTGGAAGTGATTCACTAAGACACCTAGTGCGTTTGGGGTACCGTTTTCGGCGTCCAAAATCACGGTCTTCTTCGTCCTTAGCCCCAATCCTTCGTAGTTTTGTGGGTTCGCAGGGTTCTGGTTCGGTGCCAAGAATCAGCGTTCAGAGGTATCATTCTCTAAATTTCGCGTGAGTGCACACCAAGCCGACCAATCGACCTTGCGACCTCTGATTGTCGACCTCGACTTCAGCTTGTTGGCAACCGATGTCACCTACGAAACCATTCTTCTCGTGCTGAAACAACGTCCTTGGGCGCTGTTTGCTCTCCCTCTCTGGTACCGCCACGGCAAGGTTGCCATGAAGCAGCGCTTAGCGGCCATTGCTACACCCGACGTCAGTTCCGTGCCTATACATGACGAGGTTCTTGCCTTTGTACGTGAAGAACATGCACGAGGAAGACGTTGTGTACTCGCAACCGCGTCGCTACGCAGCATTGCTCAACCATTGTGCGACCGCCTCGGCGTCTTTGATGATTGCTTGGCAACCGATTCGCAGGAGAACATTGGTGGTGAAGCAAAGGTTAAGGCCATTCGAGAACTTATTGGCAATCAGGAGTTTGATTATGTGGGCGACCGCTCTGCGGATCTCCCTGTATGGAAGGCAGCGCACGACGCTATCGCCGTAAATCCCGCATCAGGGTTGGAGCGCACATTGGGACGACCCTTTGCGCGAGTGTTCTACACTCGTGGCTCCGGTGTGGCAGCGTACCTGCGCTGCTTGCGTATGCACCAGTGGCTCAAGAACCTGTTGATATTTCTGCCGTTGCTCCTGGCACATAAGATCTTCGACCTACAAAAAATCCTCAGCGGAATCGAGGCGTTCGCGGCGTTTAGTCTCTGCGCGTCTGCTGTGTATATCGTGAACGACCTTTTGGATATCGAGAGCGATCGCCGACATCCGCGAAAAAAGCTGCGACCGTTTGCATCGGGACAAGTTCCCGTCCATCACGGATTGATGATGGTTCCAATTCTCCTCATAGCGTCAGCAGCATTGGCACTCAGTGTTGGACTGGGGTTCACGCTTGCTCTGGCGTGCTACGCCCTTATTACTTCGGCGTATTCCTTCAGTTTGAAAAGAGTGGTGATTGTCGACGTGCTTATTCTCGCCGGCCTCTACGTGTACAGAATTTTGTGCGGTGCGATCGCAGCCGATGTCGCAATATCTCCGTGGATGCTCGCTTTTTCGATGTTCATGTTTCTGAGTTTGGCTATTGTGAAGCGCTATTCAGAGCTCTTGGTAATGAAATCAGAGTTAAGAAGCGAACTCTCGGGTCGCGGATACAGTGTCCATGACAGTGATATCCTTCGGTCTGTGGGCACAGCGGCGGGATACATGTCCGTTCTGGTGATGGCACTCTATATCAACTCTACCGACGTGGTCAAGCTGTATGCGCATCCGATGCGATTGTGGCTATTGGAGCCGCTCCTGCTCTATTGGATCACGCGTATTTGGTTTATTGCTCATCGCGGAGAAATGCACGACGATCCGGTCGTGTTTGCCATGGAGGATCGCGTAAGCTACCTTATAGCGCTGATGAGTCTTGTCATTGTTGCCGTTTCCACCGTCTCCACCTCCATTCTGCCATGATCACGACACTCCGTTCATGGGGACGTACTCCGCAAGTTCATCACGCCGATGTGCGGAGTATGACGTGGACAGACCAGACCCCGGATTTTCGCTCGATTGAGGGCAGCGTACTGCCTGTAGGATACCGACGCAGTTATGGCGACTCGTGTTTGAATGAGAATGGCACGCTCATCGATTGCACAGCCATGCATCGGATTTTAAACGTGGATGAACAACAGCTTGTGATACGATGTGAGGCGGGCGTGAGACTGGATGAGATTTTGTCACTCATCGTACCTCGTGGACTTTTCCTCCCCGTCACACCCGGAACCCAAATGGTGAGCGTTGGCGGAGCGATCGCAAACGACGTACACGGGAAAAATCATCACAGTGCCGGTAGCTTCGGCTCTCATGTTATCTGTTTTGAGTTACTTCGATCCGACGGCTCGCGAATCCTCTGCTCGCCAACTGAAAATCCCGATTGGTTTAGTGCGACGATCGGCGGACTTGGACTCACCGGCATTATCACCTGGGCTGAGTTCCGACTCATACGCATACCGTCACCTTACCTTCTTCAACACAGCATTCGATTTCAGCATGTGGATGAATATCTGGAACACTCACGCGAATCCGACAAGATCTACCCCTACGTGGTTTCTTGGATCGACTGCTCTGCAACAGGCTCGCGTATGGGTCGAGGAATTTTCATGGGTGGCAGCTTCGTTGATGCCGTCCAGGCGTCTTCACCTGATTCTGACAACAATTCGCGTCTCGTAGTTCCCTTCGACTTCCCTTCGTTTACCATGAACAAATGGACGATGCGTCTTGCGAGCGCGTTGTACTATCATCGACAGTTTCGCCGCGAGTCCGAACATCGTGTTCATTACCGTCCTTTCTTTTATCCACTGGACGGCATCGAACAATGGAATCGTGCCTACGGTGCACAGGGATTTTTCCAATATCAATTTGTGGTACCCTTCGAATCTGCCAAATCGACATTGCATCAGGTTCTGGCCAATACCGCCAAGCACGGCAAGGCATCCTTTGTCAGCGTTCTTAAGAACTTTGGCAGCATCGCTTCCCCGGGTATGCTCTCCTTTCCATTCGAGGGAGTGACTCTTGCTCTCGACTTCAGAAACGAAGGATCCTCTACTCTCAAGATGATGAACGAATTGGATGCGATTGTAGAGCATCATGGCGGACGATTGTATCCTGCAAAGGACGCACGTATGAGCGCGTCGCACTTTCGTAAGGCCTATCCGCAGTGGCTAGAGTTTCAGAAGTATATTGATCCAAAATTTTCCTCATCGTTTTGGCGAAGGGTTAGCTCATGAACAGGCACCGTTCCATACTCATAGTCGGGGCGTCCTCGGCGATTGCACAAGAGGCGGCGCGCGTGTTTGCCAAACGCGGAGCTGCCCTATGCTTATGCGCCCGCCGAGCTGAGCAACTGGAAAGTATGGAGCAAGACCTTCGTAGTCATGGCGCTCAACACGTAGCCGGCATCGTCTTTGAAGCCGAGGATCGTACCCATATTCCAATGCTCATGCAACAGGCAAGCAGCTTGATGGGAAGCATTGATGCCGTCCTTATCGCCTATGGTTCCTTACCGGATCAGCAGGCGTGTCAGGACGACGTAGAACGCATCGTGCATGAGTTTGAGATTAACGCTACATCGGTCATCGCTGTATGCACAGAGGCTGCCAAATACTTCCTGGCGCAACCACAAGGACAAATCCATCCATGCCTCGCCGTGATTTCGTCGGTAGCCGGCGACAGAGGCCGTCAGAGCAACTATATCTATGGCGCTGCAAAAGGGGCGGTAAGCATCTTTTTACAGGGATTGCGAAACCGTCTGCATCCAATGGGAATTCATGTGCTCACCATTAAGCCCGGCTTTGTAGACACGCCGATGACGGCTCACTTACCAAAGAATGCACTCTTCGCGTCGGCTCGCGCAGTGGGCAAACGAATTGTCAGCGCGATGGATCGCGAAAACGATGTCGTCTACGTGCCCGGATTTTGGCGCTACATCATGTTCATTATCAGGCACATTCCGGAATCACTGTTCAAAACACTGAAGCTTTGACGCTTCAGAGTTGTTTCAATACGTGCGCGCGGCGCGCTGTCTCATCAATAACTCTGCGCAACGGTGGCTCTCGACCAAAGGCTCTTAGAAAACCTCGTGCAACCGGATGGCGGGGTGTACTCCTGCTCGAGCGATTCTGAGGCTCTGCAGTTCTGCGAGCGCGTAGCGCGCTCGCATTATGAAAACTTTCCTGTCGGTTCCCTGCTTATCGATAGTATCCGCCGACCCGCCTTCTATGCCGTCTATGCCTTTGCGCGAATGGCGGACGACATCGCGGATGCGTGGCCGGGTGGTAGCGACGACAAAGTGCGTATTCTGCGTGGATTTGCCGAACAATTGCACAGCGTAGCAGTCACAACGCACCCAGTGTTTCGTGCTATGCGATATACCGTTGAAAAGACAGCAATTAGAGCCGCTACTGCCGAGCGCTTATTGGTAGCGTTTCAGATGGACAGTCAGTTTTCCCAACCAAAAACCACCGAGGATCTGCTTCACTATTGCACCTTTTCCGCCAATCCTGTGGGCGAATTGCTGTTGCAACTCTACGACGAGAATTCTGAGGAGAATGTCGAATTGTCTAATCGGATCTGTACCGGCTTGCAGCTCGTTAACTTCTGGCAAGATTTGAGCATCGACATCCCCGCAGGAAGGCTCTACATACCCCGAAGCGCGCTTGAACACTATAATGTACCGTTTCAACGTTTGGCGGAGGAGCAAATTTCCCCTAAATTTCTCGATTCGATTCGGATGCTTCTTGCGGAGCTGCATTGTCAAGCGTACGATATGCTAGACAGCGGGGCGGAGCTCATAGAACGTCTATCAAACCGTCGATTAAAAGCCGAAATTGCGGCCGTAGTTCGAGGTGGAAAGATGCTGAATGAGAAGTCAAGACTGTTGTCCGAACGAATACTGTATCATAGACCGCGCCTAACACGTGTGGAACGTGCCATGCTTATTGTTCGTAGCATGCCCGTGCTCTTTCGTTCCCATTCATGAGTCATGTAGCACTCCTCCATAACGACGATTTCGTTTTCCCGCACAGCGGTCGATCGAACTTCTACTACTCCTTTTCCTTTTTACCGAAGGACGAGCGTGAGGCTATGCATGCGGTGTATGGGTTCTTTCGGCAGATAGACGACATTGTAGACGAGGGTTCGACGCACGATCAGTCGGCAGTGCTAGCCAAGCGTGAGCGCTTGCAGTGGTGGCGCGCAGAAATCGACAAGGTCTACGATGGCACCAGCACGCTGGCGGTGCTCGTGCCTCTGGGAAGTGTAATACGCTCGTTCAACTTACCCAAACAGTACTTTCTTACCTTGATTGATGGCTGTGAACGGGATCTGTATCAGCATCGATATGAAACATTTGAGGATTTAAAAGACTATTGCTATAGCGTAGCGAGCATCGTAGGACTGACTAGCATCGAGATTTTTGGCTATAAGTACGAGGAAACCAAGGAATACGCTGTCAATCTTGGGTATGCTCTGCAACTGACAAACATTCTGCGGGATATCAAGCAAGACAAGGATCGAGGGTTTATCTACCTGCCTAAGGAGGACTTGGAGAGGTTTCACCTTCGGGAAGAAGACATCATAAACGAAGTGTATGACGAGCGTTTCGTGGCACTGATGGAATTCGAAGCCCGTAGAGCCAGAGAATTCTACAATAAGGCACGAGCGGCCCTGCGACCGGACGAGCGAATCACCATGTTTGCTGCCGAAATCATGGATGCCATTTACTACCGCATCCTTGAAAAAATTGAGCTTCGTAACTACAATGTCTTCGAAAAACGCATCAGCGTCAGTAACCTGCACAAGATTTGGATTGCGCTGAAGCTGTACATTTATACACGGATTATGGTTCAGCGTGTCAAGCGTTGAAGCGCCCGTACTTTTTAAGCTTTTTTTTGATTTTTCAGCCACCTCGGAGCTTATCTACTCCGTCTCTGTTGATTAGTTTTGCATCAAATCCAGTCTTTACTCGTACGTTTATGCACAGTTCCGAATCGATCGCCTTTAACTCCGAAGAACTTCAACGCGTTGCAGAGCTCAAAGCTCTCTATCCGCAACCCAAAGCTGCCATCATGCCGGTACTTTGGATGGCACAGAAAAAGTGGGGTTGGCTTTCTGAGGACGTGATGCGGTACATAGCCGGAGTAATGGAACTTCCCTATTCGCATGTTCTTGGTGTAGCAACATTCTACACTATGTACTTCAAAAAGCCGATGGGTAAGTTCCACGTTCAAGTGTGTACGAATGTGGCGTGTATGTTGCGAGGAGGAGACGAAATCTACCGTCAGTTTTGCGAAAAATTTGGGATAACGCACAACCAAACAACGGCTGATGGTAAGATTAGCGTCGAGGAAGTGGAATGTATGGGTGCCTGTGGCGGCGCCCCAATGATTGCTGTCAACGAAGATTTTTACGAGAATATCAGCTGGAACCAAATCGAAGAAATGATGCAAAAGCTGAACTAAGCGGCATCGTTAACGCGTCTTTTAGGGTGGAAACCATTCGGAGACTTCGGTTTTATTCCAAGCAAAGCCAGTGCGGATCTGTGATCTGCGTCGCAACAAAGAAATGATTCGGCGTGAGATTGTGCACGGCACTTCACGTCATTACACAGGCGCTACAGGAGCGCTATTGATACCATGAACGTCAAGAAGTTATACCATAATGCGCCGGTGTTCTCACAACTGTTCTTGGTTGTGTCGCTGATGTGCGTGGTTCTCAACTACTTCGGACATCACGTTGTCTACTCACTCTTTGCCCTCAACCCCACGACGGTGCTTCAGCACGGCGAGTGGTGGCGTGTGCTGAGCTATCCCCTGGCAGGTGAACACCCACTGAGTTTTCTCCTCTTGATTGTAAGTGTTGGAATCTTTGCCTCAGCCTTAGAAATTAGTTTTTCAACGCGCCGCTTTGCCGTGATGATAGCGGCTGTGGTTCTAGCGCAGGGTTTGAGTTACACGGCATTGTGTTCAAGCATTCCGTCCGCACCATGGCTGAGTGGCGGCGACGTGATCGCCTTCTTTGTCATGGCGATGTTCGTGTTCATCCAGCCGTCGCGCAATATTGTACTGTGGAAGAACGTGGAAATTCGAGGCCTACACCTGGCCCTGATCTTGAGTGGTCAAGCGCTTGTGTATAAAGTGTACGGCGTTGTCCATGACGGAAGCGAACAATTGTATTACGGCGTCCTCCCTTCACTCTTTGGCGTCGTTTCCGCGATTATGATCACCACCTTCGTCCAGCAACGACTGCGCAGAGTGAGACGCGTGCAGTTTGGACATGCGGCCGAACGACTTGATCAACGCATCATAGAGGAAGAAGAAGAATTAGTGAGCTCACTCGGATCGTCCGACAGAGCGCTCTCAAAAATGTACTACCCGGATCCTCCACGCAGCGAGGAGGAGATGATGAACATTCTTCTGGATAAGATCTTCGAGCACGGCCAAGATTCACTTACGCAAGAAGAAAAACAGTTTCTTGAAGAGTATTCTCAACGGATGCGCTAAGGTCGCCGAGCGCTCTATTGTCAATCTGCCTATAGGCCGATTGGTCTATTCGCGACACCACTGTCCGGTACCCGCAGGTTTATGCCCATTTCAAACATTCCGAATTTCGCGTCTGTCTCTCGCGAGCGTGTTTTTCGTGCGATCGTCCTGACCGTAGCGGTCATCTTTGGGCTACGCCTTGCCTACCTTCAAATGGTCCGCGGCTCTGAGCTCCTGCAGCGAAGCGAGGCTCAGGCTATCAAGCAGTTCACCAAAGAACCATACCGAGGCTGTGTCTATGACCGCAACGGAAAGGTGATGATCCAGAATTCAGCGTCTTACACTCTCGTGTTGACGCCGAACGATTTCGATCCGGGCTGCATTCCCCTCCTTTCAAATCTTACGGGACTTTCGACCGACGAATTGAAGCAGCTTTATGAGGAAAATCGAGTCAACCGTTTCTCGCAGGTCAAGATTATGCGAGACTTGAGTGACGAGTTACGTGCCGCTATCGAAGAAAACCACGATTTACTGCCCGGTGTGGATCTCAGTATCGAAACCAAACGTACCTACGAGATCGATGCTCGTGCTTCTCACCTGTTTGGGTATCGGTCGGAAGTCAGTCAAGATCAGCTGAAGTACGTTGGCAGCGATTACCGTCCTGGAGATTTGATCGGTCAGACTGGCTTGGAAGCTGCTCATGAAAAACTCATTCGAGGAACGAAAGGTGTACAATTTGTCGCGGTGAATGCCGCAGGACAACCCATTGAAAATTTCAACAAGGGTAAGAGCGATATCGACGCCAAGGAAGGAGCCGATCTCTACACCAGTATCGATCCGGTTCTTCAGGAGGTAGCCGAGCGTGGCATGCACCACGACAACGGTGGCATCGTAGTGATGGATCCTCGCAACGGCGAGGTGATGGCTCTGGTGAGTTCTCCGGATTACGACCTTTCGAAGTTCACCTCGGGGAAGCTCTCGAACGAATACATGGATCTCGTGCGCGATCCCCAAAAACCCCTCTTTGACCGAGCGACGCAGGCACAATACCCTCCGGGATCTACCTGGAAGATGTTGATGGCATTGGCCGGACTTCAAGAACACCTGATCGATGAACATACCACCATCAACTGTAGTGGAAGTTACACTTTAGGTGGACATACGTTCAAGTGTCACGGACACCATGGTTTGGTTAACGTTCGTAAGGCTATCCACGTATCGTGCAACGTGTTTTTCTATCAGCTTGCTGCCAGAATGGGTATCGACATTTACAATAAGTATGGCTCGATGTTCCGCTTCGGACAGAAGTCCGGCATCGATTTAAGCGAGGAGTCGGGTGGACTGTTGATGAATCGTGAATTGTACGCCAAACGCGGAGTCACCGGTGGCTTGATTGAAGGTCGTATGGTCAACCTTGGAATTGGTCAAGGCGAAATCGGCGTCACTCCTCTGCAAATGGCAGCGTATTGTTGCGCGCTTGCGAACAAAGGAACCTACTATCAACCTCACATCGTTCGGTCATACTACTACAAAGACCGCTCGAAAATGGAGACCATGGCGCACGATTCGGTACAATTGCCCATCGACCAAAAGTATTTTGATCTTGTGCACCAAGCCATGTACGATGTCTGTAACGTAGCCGGCGGCACAGCTACGAATGTGAAGGTGGATGGTGTGAGCGTGTGTGGAAAGACCGGCACGGCTCAAAACCCACACGGACGAGATCATTCATGGTTCATCTGTTTCGCTCCCGCAGATCATCCAACCATTGCCATGTGTGTCATGGTGGAAAATGCAGGCTTTGGATCCGAACGAGCCGCGCCAATTGCACGAGATATTATGGACGCCTATTTCCATCCGGATCGGGTGCACAAAACTCCCACGTCCGATTCGACGGGACATGATTCTACACTTGTGATATCGAAGGACAGTACCGCACCTCACCAATGAGAATTTCCTCGCACGTGCTTCGTCTTGGCCTCCTAACACTACTCCTGACGTTGTTCGCAGCCGAAGGCTGCACGAATAAAAAGTCTCCTGCTACAACACTACAGCTCTGGCATTTCTGGTCTGAACCCAATCAGCAACGGAGCTTCGAAAAGATTGTTCACGAATTTGAAGCACTTCATCCGGACATTCACATTGAATGCACTCCCTTGCAATGGTCCGACGGCAAGGCTAAGCTTCAAACCGCCTTCGCTGCTCATACTGCACCGGATATCATCCACATTGGCCTTGAATGGGTGCCGGAATTTGCCTCCGCCGGCGTGCTGGATACACTTCCTCAAACAGTTGTCGATAGTGCACCGCCCGCGCTTGCACACGCGCTTCGAATGTCGGGCATGGTGTACGCGTTACCCTGGGTCATGAATTGTAGAGCGGTATTCGTTCGTAAAGACATCTACTCGCAGTTGAGTACGGACTCTCTTCATGTCGAGCAGTCTGGCAACATTAAAGTGTTGAAGCCAAACGGAAACCAACCATTCACGATAGATGAGATAGAAGCAGCACTTCAACGTGTTAGTGTCGACCATGGCTCTGGTGTTCAATCTCCTCCGGTGGGTATTAACGCGTATGAGCCTCACAATGTGTTGAAGAAAACACTTCCCTTTTTATGGTCGTCCGGCTCTTCCATTTTTCAATCCGTGCCTCTGTCTGCTTCGGTGGATGCGGCTGCCACACACGCGTTGGAGCGTTATGTCCGGCTGTGCCAAAGAGGTCGTGTTGACGCATCTCGCCGTCTTGACGAGGCTATGTCTCGCTCCGAACTCGCTCTCTGGGAGACTGGTATGTGGTCTCTTCAACCGGATGTTGACTCAACGTATGCAGTGCTCAGTCGCTGGCCAGTACCGGATGAAGCGAGTCAGAAAGCGGATAATGGATGGAGCATCCTCAGTGGGGATTGTTTCGCTGTGTCCCATAGCTGTGCACACAAAGAGGCAGCCGAACTCTTTCTACGCTATCTCAAACAGTCTGAAGTTGAAACAGAGTTTTGCGCAGACATTCCGGATGCCGGATTTCCGGTGCATGCAAAACCAGTACGCCTTTCATCTGCGGCGCCTCTCACTGCACGAGACAGCTCAACCCTTCGTGTCTGGCATCGCAGTCATAATGTCGAGGCTTTTTACGAGCAATGCCTGCACTCGCGATGTGTGGTATCCACACCAAACTTCCTTGAAGCCGAGGCAATCTTCGAAGAGCAGATCATGCAGGCTGTATATGGTAGGAAGACCGCGGAATCAGCCATGGCGGACATGAAGCAGCAACTCAGAACTTTAGAGCAAAGCCAGTCAGCATCCGCGCACTAAGTGGTAATAACGTCAAAGAGATTTCAATTCACGAGCAGCTTCGCTGCTGTCACATCTTGTCTTCCTCGTTCTGAAAGAGGAAGTTGAACGACGTCATCGAGCCATAAATCTTTGTGATGTAGCCCTGGAGCTTGAGCTTTTCGCCATCACCCAACTGCGCATTCGCATTGATTTGTTGTTCCAACACTCGCAAGTTATCGCGCATCATTACGATTTTGTGCATGAGTTTGTCCACCGGGATTTCATGCGATTTAAGATTGGAATCTCTGGGGACCACCATGATGGTGGCACTCTCCCACTTTGGCGCGAGTTCAGCTGAGTGCCCCTTATCCATCTCGTCGACGATCTTCTTGGCAAGGAGTTTTATATCTTGAAAATCCATCATTTTGCTACCCTTTCATTCAGAAGTTTTGGCGGCAAAATACAGCGATACAAGGTAGGAGCGAAACGGCAGGCTCGGCCGGATCATTTTTCTCCGTGTCAGCGGGTAGCCTTCCCGATAGGTAGACGAAACCAAAACGTTGACCCAAGACCAAGTTCAGATTCAAGACCAATTTCGCCTCCAAGCGCTTCAATGAATTCTCGGGAGATGGCTAGTCCTAAACCGGAACCACTCTTCGAGCTCCCGGGAACCTGAAAATATCGATCGAAGATGCGCTCACGGTACCGTTCGTCAATACCTCGCCCCTGATCCTGTACAGAACACTGAATGGAAGCACCACTACGTTGGAGAGTAATGACAATGTGGCTAAACTCAGGACTATATCGGATGGCGTTGGTCAAGAAATTGATCAGAACCCAGGTCACCTTTTCAGCGTCAGCTCTCATTGGTTCTATGGGTTCTTGAACGTTGAGTGATAATTCCTGGTGCTTCTGCTCTGCCAAGTTTTTTACGGAATTGAGTGCATACTGTGCAAGTGCTACAGCGTCACATGCTTGAACGGCGAGCGTGATATTCCCGGTCTCCGATTGCGAAATACTCAACAACTCGGAGGAGATCTTTGACAATCGCGCACAATCGTCCTCAATTCCGCTCAGGAGTTGTTCTTGCTCGGTGTGTGCGTTCTCGCCGGACAAACGTCGTAACAACTGCAAACTGAGTCTAATGGAAGACAAAGGCGTCTTCAGTTCGTGCGACACCGTTGCCATGAAGGAGCTCTTGGCTACGTCGTGTTCTTTGTAGCTGGTAACATTTCGAAGGATAATCACGTCGCCTAAATACTGGGCACTCTTCTCTGTATCGGAGGGCAACTCCAATCGACGATGCTCCACGTCATAGTATTGCTCTTCACCTCCGGCCATCACTTTCATGCTCTGGGGATGCGGACTCGTTTCAGGCTCCATCGTGGGTGGGAGTGCGGTTGACAACATTGAGCGGAGCAGGTCATTCCGCAGCGCCAGGTCGGTAGCGGAGCGATGATTCAACTCTGAGCTTTCCATGCCGAGAATGCGAGACGCGATATCGTTGACGAATAAAATAGTGCGTTGTTCATCCAGAATGAGGACGGGATCGCGCATCGCGTTCACCAATGTTTCCACACGTTTCTTCTCAGTCATGATGGTGGAGATACTACTACTGTAGTATTCTCCCAATTGCACAGCCAGAAGGTTGAAGGCATTCGCAATGTCTCGGAACTCATCATTGCGTTCCATGCGCAAGCGCGTCGCGTAATTTTTCGCACTGATTTGACGAATCCCCTCGCGCAATTCTCGTATCGGCTTGCTGAGGGTACGAGGCAAATTGACCAGCATCACGAGCGCTAAAATGATACACAAACTGGATGTCGCGGCGATGATGTTGCTTGCTGTGTGAGCACTGGATTGAGCCAGGGAGCTTTTGCGCTCCAGGGCTTGCATGTTGAGCGACATTATCGTCAACAGCTCCCCACGCATTTTCGCGCCTGCCTTACCATCACTCGCGGCGGAGTTTCTGTGCTCAAACTCTGTTCGTAGTTGTTGAGTCAGTTCTTGCTCGCCTGCTTCCGTAATGTTCGCTTCTTGCAAACGCAGAAAGCGTTCAAACGCCACACTATCGATATCGCGTGCAGAGTCACCGTGTACCAGACTTAGCATCGACTTTACATACTGCAAGGATTGATCGTTGTTATCCAATATCATCCTGGCATCCGCTGAGAGTTTCTGAACAGACCACAGTCCTGCCCCCGCAATCACAACGATCAAAACGAAAAGGAAACTGAGTCCCAACAGTAGTTTGTATTGAATTTTCATGGTGCAAGGATGATGAGATCGATGTCGTGTCCGTCAATTCCTCGAAGTACATTAGCAAGGACAGGTCGGCGTCGAAGCGCCTGCCAAAACTGAAACCGCGGCTGGCCAAAACAAATCGTTGTGACATTTCTACGGATCGCTTCGCTGACAATGGACTGAGCGATGTGTTCGCTCTGTGTTCGAACAATTTCTGCCCCCAACTCTGTGGCCAACTTGAAGTTATTGATTAAATGTCGTTGACGATCTAGTGGAATACTCTCTGCACTTTCTCGATTTGTCTGCACATACAGAACATACCACTGACTATTGTAGTATCCGGCAAGTCGCGCTGTTTTTCGAATGATGCTGCGCGCGGTCTTCTCGTTTGACGATATGCACGCCATGAAGCGCTCATGTCGTAATCCGGCATTCCGTTGTACCTCCACCTCAACCTGTCGCTCTACTTGCGAGGCTACTTCTTTCAATGCTAACTCTCGCAATTGCAAAATGTGCTCAGGTTTGAAGAAGTTATTGAGAGCATGATCAATAGCTTCTTGCCGATAGATTTTCCCCTCTCGCAGTCGAGCGATGAGCTCGTCGGCTGTCAAGTCGATGTTCACGACCTCATCCGCCTCGCGTAACACGCGGTCCGGGATTCGTTCCTTCACATCGACACCACTAAGCCGACGTACTTCGTCGTGCAAGCTTTCGATATGCTGAATGTTGACGGCAGTAATGACATTGATACCGGCTTCTATCAGATCGAAAACATCCTGCCAACGCTTTTCATTTTTCGAACCCACCACATTTGTATGGGCAAGTTCATCAACGATCACAACCTCCGGATGGACGGCAAGAATTGCCGACAGATCCATCTCCTCCAGTTGCTTTCCTTTGTAAAACACTGTACGTCGTGGAATACAGATCAAACCTTCCAACAGTTGCTGAGTCTCCCTCCGACCGTGAGTCTCGATAAACCCTATGCGCACATCTACTCCATGCGTCTGCAGTCCGTGAGCCTCTTGCAGCATGCGGTAGCTCTTACCCACGCCTGCGCTCATGCCGATATACACCTTTAACTTTCCTTTTCGAGCTTTCTCGATTAAAGAAAGAAAGTGTTGTACATGCTCATTACGTGGATCCGACATACACGTGCAGTGAAAATTCGTTGTCTGCTAAACTGTTTATTGAGCCATGTTTGAATCAGACTCATGTCAAGCCTGTGTCTAGAGTACACCCGGCGAGACTCATTCTTGGTAAAAGAACATTGCGTGTCGAACAAGAGTACGGCTTCGACGTTAGCCCACACGATCGTGATACACTGAATTTTTATACGCTTGGGCTTTGCCCAAGCGTATAAAAACCTAACCAACGTCTCTCGGGTTTTCTCGCTCAGCCGTTCGCAGTTCCCACAACTTTGGAACACACGACATCAATGTTGTTGCACAACTGCGTTCGACATCGTATTTGCTTTGCTGTCTATGCTCATGAGTTTTGCGTTCATCTCGTTTACATTTACGTAAGCGGGACCAACGATTCCAAACCACGCTTGATGAGCGCATTGATCTACCAGCGATTGCAGTTGCAAGGAGCTCATCCCACGCAGGGCTGCAATTCTGGGGATTTGTACGTAGGCCGCCTGCAAGCTTAGATCCGGATCTAAGCCACTTCCCGACGCACAAATGAGTTCGGATGGCACCTGCGATCGACGAATCGACGGATTGTGCATCAAGAAGGTATCAAGCCGAGCTTCCTGAACCTGCAGGTACTCCTTATCGGTCGGTCCTTTATTTGAAGCACCGGAAGCCGAAGCATTGTAGCCAACAGCCGATGGTCGTGGCTGAAAGAGGTCGTCGCGATCAACCGGCTGTGCGAGCAGCGTGTATGCGACGGTTTCGCCGTGTACCACTATCATTTCCGGTTCGCCTTTGGAAGGGCTGAGCTGGGCAATGAGCCACACCAGTATGGGGTAGACCGCGCCGAAGAGTACGAGACAGACCGCTGTCAATCGAAGAGATGTACGAATAAACTGTTTCATAGGCTAGTTCATAGAGTGCGTTCTGATGCCCTTATCTCAAGAGCGAGCTGAGCATGAGATCGAGAATTTTTATTCCAATAAAAGGGACAACCACTCCACCCAGTCCATAGATCAGGAGATTACGGCGAAGGATCGCAGCAGCTCCAATAGGCTTATACGGTACGCCTCGCAGCGCTAAGGGTACAAGGAGTGGTATGATGAGTGCGTTGAAGATAACGGCCGACAGAATTGCGCTCTGCGGACTGCTCAGGTGCATGATATTCAATGCCTGAAGTGCAGGAATGGAGCTAATGAACAACGCGGGGACGATGGCAAAGTACTTCGCCACATCATTGGCAATGCTAAAGGTGGTGAGTGTTCCGCGGGTCATGAGGAGTTGCTTTCCAATCTCAACAATCTCAATCAACTTTGTGGGATCGTTGTCTAAATCGACCATGTTCCCCGCTTCTTTCGCCGCCTGGGTTCCGCTATTCATCGCCACGCCAACGTCCGCTTGCGCAAGGGCAGGTGCATCGTTCGTGCCGTCGCCCATCATGGCAACGAGTTTGCCTTGGTCTTGTTCTTGACGAATGTAGTGCAGTTTGTCCTCCGGTTTTGCTTCGGCGATGAAATCGTCAACGCCGGCTTTCTCCGCGATGAAACGGGCTGTCAATGGATTATCTCCCGTTACCATGACTGTCTTCACCCCCATCTTGCGCAATCGATCGAAGCGCTCTCGAATGGCGGGTTTGATGATGTCCTGCAGCTCAATGGCACCGAGCACTACGTCATTCTCACTCACCACTAATGGTGTCCCACCTTGAGAAGAAATCATTTCCACCGTGTGTTGAACTTCCGGGGGAAAGACATGACCTGCCGACTCAGCATTGCGCCGTATCGCATCGTACGCACCCTTACGAATTCGAGTGCCGCCTGCTAAATCGATACCCGAGCAGCGTGTTTCGGCGCTAAATCGGATAGCCCGGGACGCAGCGA
>JBDHXF010000002.1:0-182415 GCA_039810585.1 Chlorobiota bacterium | reverse complement strand
GCACTCGAAACTCCACTAAATTGGTAAACGGAAATTAGTAGAATTTCAGTCCAGTCAAATAGGGGGCTGGAACAGTATGTACCATACACTAGGTTTCCGGACGAGCCGAGTTTGAAGAGTACAAAGTCATCACCACCCCCTACACTTCCTTGATACGCGTTGGCTGTCACTTGGGTGGACGATGATCCCGTGTGGGCAAACACAAAGGCTTCACCTGCAGGATTAATAGCGAGTAAAGCACCTTTGGAGGCAGTCTGCGTCTGTTGCGTTATTGTTGGGCCTCGACCAAGGATACGTGAGTACAGTAAAGTGGATCCATCCGCACTCAGCTTCAAGGCAAAGAGGTTGACTGTGCCGTTGGAGAGATAGCCGGCATCGGAGGATACGGTGACGGGAAAATTGGGAGACAAGGTGTAACCGCTCACAAACACTTCGCCCGCACTATTGACCGCTATGCTCCCTCCGCCTTCATAGTTTGAACCTCCGATATAGGTACACCAGATCAGGTTCTTCATGGTCGGATCCATCTTGAACACCATCACATCGTAGCTGCCGGCCATGGTTCGTTGGTATGCTCCGGCAGTTGTGGGTATGGCGCGGCCAAATCCTGTTCCATAGATATACCCTTGCGCATCTACTGCCATGTGCAGAAAGTAGCCATCGTTGGCGGAGTTCCCGAAAAAGGTTCCGCGACTATAGACGATACTGTCGTATCCGGCGGAGGCAGTGGCGACCGTTGGACTAAGGCATGTGGCAAGGTAGGCGAAGACGAAGCTCAAAACGCAAACCGCAATTCCACGTGGCACCATGCACAACGCCCTACGTGTTGCTGCTGTAAAATTCTTCATGCGATACTCCTTGCACTCGGTGTGAGCTAGGTCAGGACGGAATGATAGTTCCCACAACCCTCATCGACACTCCCTTTGTCGACGTTGTGGATGTATGGTGAACACCATAATATAGAGCAGGAAATGTTCACCGAGAAACTGCGAAGGAAGAAAATATTGTAATTTTTTCAGTGCTCAGTGAGCACTCCGTTTTTGGTTGGAAGGATGGCTTCATTTCCGTCTGGACGGCTAGGCGACAGTGTCCGATAAGCTCCTACATCTCGACCGTGCTAGCTGTAGGACAAAGCAGAAACTCGTCTATCGTACGCTGTTTATTGTCGGCGAGAAAGCGAAGCTTGCGAGAATAATTCTACTCTCGGAACGATGGCTTGGCAAGAAGGCAGGCCTTATACCTGTATTAAATACTTTCTAATTCACTACACTCGGCATGCAGAGCGGGATCGAGAGCAATGCGGTCGTCAAACACAAAGCAACCGCCTCGGTAGTGCTCCTCACCGACCTCTTCAAAATATTTAAGGATGCCGCCGTCGAGTTGGTAGGTGTGTTCAAATCCTTGTTGCACCATAAATGCACCGGCTTTTTCGCAACGAATTCCGCCAGTGCAGAACGTGACAATGGTTTTATTTTTTAAGGTGGGATTTAATCCGGCAACGAGGTGTGGAAAGTCACGAAATTTTTTAATGTCCAGTAGCTCAGCTTTATCAAAGCTGCCGAACTCCACTTCGTACGTATTTCGGGTGTCGATCAAAACAATGTCCTTGCCGTCGTCCAACCACTGTTTCAATTCGTGCGCGCTGACGCGCGGAGCTGTCCATTGCGACGGATCGATGTTATGACCCATGGGAACGAGTTCTGATTTGATTTTTACCTTCATACGCTTGAAGGGGATGGTTGCGCTCCAGCTCGGCTTGTAGGTCATGTCCGAAAATTGAGGCCACTGGCGAATGAGATTGAAAATGGTGTTCACTTTTTCTTCGGTGGCTGCAAGAAAGACGTTTATTCCTTCCGTACTTAGGATGATGGTGCCATAAACACCCTCCGCACGACATCGAGCGCGCAAGTCGAAGCGAATGGACCGAATCCATTCAGGATCCAGGCTCACGAATTTGTAGGTCGAAATGTTCAGGATTGGGGTCTCGCTCTGCATACGGATATCGGAATTTCGGACGACAAACCACAAAATTACGAAAAACAGGCCCTGTGTGGGGAACTAAGGCGCCAATTTGCGAAATTGCAGGTCCATATTGAATATCGCATGAATATTGTAGCTATTGTAGGACGTCCCAACGTCGGAAAATCGACCCTTTTCAATCGCATCATCGAACGTCGCGAGGCGATTGTGGAATCGGAGCCTGGCGTCACGCGTGATCGGCTTTACGCCATTGCCGAATGGAGCGGCAAGCGCTTCACCTTGGTCGATACCGGGGGAATTGTCCCTCTAAGTCATGAACTCTTCGACAAGGCTATCCGTGAACAAGCCATGCTGGCTATTGAGGAAGCCGATACCATCCTCTTCGTCGTAGATGCGGTTGATGGTATTAGTCCGATGGATGTGGAGATAGCACGCATTCTCCAAAGCTCCCATAAGCCCATCGTCGTAGTGGCCAACAAGTGCGATCATGTCGACCGCGATGCTCACGCTGCAGAATTCTACTCGCTAGGTTTTGATGAGATATTCCCCATTTCGGCCATGAGTGGTCGCTCCACGGGCGATTTTCTGGATCGCATTACGGAGAATTTACAAGAGCAGGAAGAAGAAGAAGACACGCGATTGCGTGTTGCTATCGTCGGTCGGCCAAACGTGGGGAAGTCATCGATTACGAATGCGCTTCTAGGCAAAGACCGCATGATTGTAACGCCGGTGGCCGGAACAACACGCGATGCTATTGACAGTGTGATGAGTTACTACGGACGTGAAATTGTGCTCATCGATACCGCAGGACTACGTCGCAAGAGCGCCATTCACGAAAACATCGAAATGTACAGTGTGCTCCGCACCATGCGCGCCATCGAACGCTGTGATGTGGCAATTGTGATGCTGGACGCCACTCGCGGACTCGAGCACCAGGATAAGCAAATCATCCACGATGTTGTTGCTGCCCGAAAGGGAGTCATTATCGCCGTCAACAAGTGGGATGCGGTGGAGAAGGACACGATGTCCGCTACTCACTTTACCAATGCACTGCGGGATGATATGGCCATGTTCGACTATATCCCGGTTGTTTATGTGAGTGCGCTGACAAAACAACGCATTACCAAACTCATCGAACTTGCCGAGATTGTACAACAGCGCCGAAGCTCACGCATCACGACGGCACACCTGAACGACCTCTTATTGAAAGAAATTGAAGCCACGCCTCCGCCAAGCGTAAAGGGTTTTGACCTTCGTATCAATTACATTACGCAGATTAAAACCAAGCCTCCAATGTTTGCGTTCTTCTCGAACAAACCGGACCTGATTCCCGATTCCTATAAGCGATTTCTCGAGCGTACTCTGCGTCGGCACTGTGAGTTAGAAGGTGTACCCGTCAGCTTTAGCTTTCGCAAAAAGAACCGTCGCTTGGATGACGACGAGTAGTAGTTCGAACGCGAGACATACTGTTAGCAAAAAAAAATCCCGCAATTGCGGGATTTTTTTTGAATCTATGGCTTAGAGAATTGGTTGCTCTAAGAACTACTGGAGGCGAATGCGCTGACCAATGCGAATGTTTTCGCCTTTGTTGAGGCTGACCAGTCGATCGACACTCAGGCCGTATTTGCGAGCGATGCCGTACATGGTGTCGCCCGATTTTGCCACATAATACTTCGCAACTCGATTGACAGTTTTAGGAGCGGCCGCCGCACTTCCTTGCGAAACCTGCGGAACGTAGATTTTAAGGGTAGTTCCTGCCAAGAGTTTGCCATCCTCAACCTGCGGGTTCCAGGAGAGAAGCTGACTCTCGCGAACGCCATACGTGCCGGCTATGGTTCCAATGTTGTCACCACGTTTCACCTTATACATCTTCAACTTCGTTGTGCCCGCCGGCGTGTCTACATCCTCACGTTGCTTATTCGCGGCAAGTGACGAACTACTCTGAGGAATTTTTAGTCGTTGACCGGCCAGGAGTCCCTTTCGCGGCTTGAGACCATTAGCCTTCGCAATGGCAGAGATTGTGGTGTTGTAGTCGTCGGCGATTTGCGCAAGTGTTTCTCCTCGAGTGACCTTGTGCATCACAATTTGCACCGGAGCCTCTTTTGGAGTTTTATCAAGGGAGACGCGTTGAGCAGCAAACGATGCGGGTGCTTTCGTTTGTGCGGCCGGAGCTGAGCTCGGGGTAGGGGCGGAGACTGATGGTGTCTGCTCTGAAGAGGATGCGCCTGTCGTTTGTTGAGCCGCAAGGGATGACGATGGCGAGGTCGCCTTTTCCGGAGCGTAAATCACCAGCTTCTGACCGAGCTGCACGGTTGTATTCTCAATGGGAAGGTTATTCCAATTGCGAAGGTCGGTTACCCGTACGCCGTATCGATTGGCTACACTGAACAGTGTTTCACCGGCTTGATTTACCGTGTAAACCAACGCTCTGGCCTTCTGAGGAGCCACCACACGAACATCGACAGTGCTATTTGTTGTGCGGGGTACTTCGGCACTTGCTGTTTTCGAGGCAGTTGTTGAGTCGACTGCCGCCGGAGCAGATTTGGAATCTGAGCTGCTATTATCAGCAAGATTATCGGAGTTCGTTTCGGGTTCCGGGGTAGCACGGATAGACTCAATAGGAATGCGCAATACCTGTCCTTGATGGATTTTCGCCTTACGACCGCTTAAGTCGTTTGCATTGCATATGTCAGCTACCGGTGCCGAATATGCCGCGGCGACCATCGCCAAATTTTCCCCACGCTTTACTTCATGAAGAACCCAAGGGAGTTTTTCTTCAGGACTCATGGCGGCAAGGTTTGAGCTCACGCTGTTCCGTTCACCGGAGGGCACTTTCACCGTGTAACTCTCATCAGGAGGCGTCGAAAAATGGAGGAGATCCGTATTGTAGTTGCGCAGCTCATCGATGCTGATACCGGCAGCACTGGCTAATGCTTTCAGAGATATGGGCTCGTGCACTGTAATGGTATCGCACTTAAACTCCGGCTCGAAGGCGAGGTCGGACTTCTTGAAACCGTAGGCTTCGTGTTGCATGGTGATAAGTGTCGCGGCGATGTACATCGGCACATACTCGCGTGTCTCTCGTGGCAGGTATGGACGGATAGTCCAAAAGTCCGCATTTTCCACTCCACTTGCTTTGATGGCTCTCTTCACCCCGTTGATACCGCAGTTGTAAGCGGCTAAGGCCAACTGCCAATCGCCCAACTCGTTGTAGAGATCGCGCAGGTGACGCATGGCAGCGCGCGTTGCTTTTTCCGGATCCCGGCGATCGTCTGTCCACTTGGTGACGCGGAGATTATAAAGTTCACCGGTGGACTGAATGAACTGCCACATTCCTACAGCACTGGCACGTGACACTGCTTTGGGATTCAAGGCACTCTCAATCATGGCCAAGTGAATAATCTCTTCAGGCATTTTTTCCTCGCGCGCAATGCGACGAAGCATTGGGAACCATTTTGTGGTTCGTTCGATCCAGTGCGAGAAATATTTGCGCCCTTTATCGCTCGTTAAGAAATCGATACACCGAGACACAAACTCATTCTGCGTAAGCGGAATGGTTGTCATCAAATTCGGTGAACCTTTGGTGGGAGCTTCCGTAGATTTTGTCAGAGGGAAGATGCTCGCCTTGCTTGGGCTACGTTCCACCTCCTGAAAGATCTTTTCCCGAAGGACAAAGAGGGGGGAATTCTCGGGGAGGTTGTCGATGGATCGAATGTAACTCTCGTAGTCCTCAATCACCGATTGAGCTAGATCGGTGTAGTCTTCATTCGTCTCGATGCCCGGCGTGCTTGCTAAACCGTTGAGTTCCGCAATTGCGCTCTCAAAGTATTTGGTCGCCTTCACGGTGTCGGCGCGCTCGATCGAGGCAAGGCCTCGCAAGTAGTATTGTCTCGCAGTTTCCAGATGCTGATTGACGTCCTCACTGACGCCTGCCTTGGGAACCTTGTCCAAGTCCGTGTACTCATCAGGAAAAACAACAGAAGAGGATGGTGATGCCGAAATCTGCTGTGGTTTTTGCTGCTGCGCGAACACGGGAAGCGACGTCACAAGGCCGGCTACAATGACGCATCGTGCAAATGTGCGAAGGGAACGTAAGTCCATTCAGTCTCCTTCAATAAATCGGTGTGCACTACGAATAAAGCATCCCCATAGAGGGAAAACTCTACCAACCTGCAACTTAGCCCAAGTTTTCCACAATGGCAAATCGGAGAGGACAAATCTGTCAGATTTATTACACAATGAAGACCTCTGAGACCGCATTCCGTTCACCAAACAGTCAAAGGTACCATCGCCCGACACCCTTCAGCGCCGGACTGTGTTTCACAGTGCAGGCATCAGATCTTCCTACTCATTGAGTTCTTCGCACGGTCATTGCACAAACGATGCGTTGCCCCGAACGTATGATATGTGACTGCCTTCACTCTTCGTTTCGAGCAAATCCATTCCAAGAAAAACTGGTTGTGTAAATTGTAAGAACGCAATGATGCGATTTACGGAAACCAAAGGAATGGAATCTGACGTCCGAACATTGAGCTTGAGTTTTGGCACGCACGCCGTGCTGGCGTCGCTTAGCCGCGTAGGGGCTAAAGGAATCGATGTTCTTGACCTTGCTCTTCTTGACGAAACGCCTGTAGATCCCACCACCGGCGACTCTTCGCTGTTTGAAGCTCAGTTGAGTAGGGTACTGCAATCACTCAAGGGCAGTCCCACCCATCTACGACTATGTCTGCCAACGCACAGTGCACATTACGGTAGTATTCCCTACGTTGAAGCCGCGTCGGGTACAATCTTGACAGATCTGGTTGACTTAGAACGACGTCATCTGGACCACAGTCTCAAGGACGTCCAATGCCGCTGCGTAGCGTATAAGGAGGAGCCGGAGCACGCAAAACACATGCTGACCGCTTGGTATGATGGACGGTGGAGCTCTGTGGTGCATGATGTTGCAGTGTCGCATCAGCTGACCTTCGCGGGACTGCGCACCTCACTGGAAAGCGCGTACGCAGCATTTCGCTATAACTATCCTGAATTCCACGATGAATCGGTGGCACTGGTGGAAGTAACCGACCACGCTGTTTCACTCGGTGTTATGGAAGCGGCGGAACTTGTTCAATTTCAGTCCGTGAATTGCGAGGCTGATAAAGAGAGCCTTGATACAATCCTCAACGTACTGAATGAGGTGCTCTCGTCACGCTCTGATAGTATCGCCACGGTGTGTTGCTATGGAGACGGCCTGAAAGCACAAACATTAAAGGATGTACGCCAGAGCATAGGGTATCGCGTTGGGAACATTGAGCGCCTCAATGCCTTCCGTCTGTGTGTGTCGGAAATGGATTCTGCGCATCGCCATTTCGCGCAGCGCATGGCACATCGCTTTGCCCTCTGTATTGGCAATGCCATCGACCTGCCCATTCCCGGGAGTGTGGAGCTTGTAGGTGCTTCTCAAAACGAAGACCTTCTTCAATCGTAATCGAAAACTCTTAAAGACAGAGTAGACCTTTTCAGCACGCAGAGCCTCCATCAAGAGAAGCCTCGCAGGTGCCGATTCGCATAAGGCAATGCGCTCCGGAAAAAGCGCATGCATACACTCGTCGTTACGTTGACTCATCTTCCGGGTTACTACCCTACACGCCGCCTCGGCGTGTGCTTGTACGTTCAGCTGTTTCTGGATTCGCTATGCCTCGTCTTTCGCCACCGAGTATTGTACTCGCTGTTATCATAGGAGTGCTCCTGTGCACGCACGTGTCGGCGCAGCAGAGTACCAGAGGAACGGAGTTTTATCTAGCCTTTCTTCCGAATTACCATGCGCGAACGAATTCGACGACTGACTCGTTGTTCCTCTACCTTGTTGCGGAAAAAGCCTGTAGCGGAAGCATTCGCTTAACCAACAGATCCGGCGCAGTCAATACGATATCGTTTACCATCACCAATCCGTCGCAGATTTATACCGTGGCACTGAATTGGAGCGACTTCGAACTTGCCGGTTACAACAGACCGAACGAATCGGCGTTGAATAACAACTCAGACAACGAAGTAGCATCGAAGCAGAGTATCGTCATTCACAGTTCAGAAAACATTGCTGTTTACGCCCTCAATAAAGCGGACAAAACCAGCGATGCGTCCTTGATTCTTCCAACGACCTGCCTTGGCACGGAGTATCGAGTGTTGTCATATAACAGTGATGGAGATCTATCCGGCAGACAGCCCAGCGATCAGTACACCCCATCGGAGTTTTGTGTTGTGGCTACACAGCCAAACACAACTGTTAGCATTAACACGTCGTGCCCAACCACAAAGTCCTCCTCGAACACACTCTACGTTCGCCTGCAAGCCGGCGAAGCCTATTTGGTGCAGTCAAATTTTTCAACCCAACAGTTGAATTATGATTTGAGTGGATCTGTCGTGCGCTCGGATAAACCGGTGGCTGTATTTAGCGGACATCAACGAGCTAAAATTCCCGTTGCAAACGCCAATATGTCGTCACGTGATTGCCTGTACGAACAGCTACTGCCAATCAGCGTGTGGGGCACCAAATATGTCCTCAGCCCTCTTGCCCAACCGCTTGGACAAACCACTCAGGGTTATGACCTCTACCGCGTGGTCGCTTCGGCAGATAACACGGTGTTGCAACTCAACGACACCACCCTAACAACACTACAGGCAAATGGTGTGTACGAGGCGCCGCTCACGAAAGCAGGACTGCTCAGCAGTTCAAAGCCCGTTATGGTCGCGTTGTATAAGAAAACGGCCAATGCGGGCAGTTCAACCACGGCTGATGGTGATCCTTTTATGATGATTATTCCGCCGAGAAGACAATACCTTAACAACTACCGATTCACCAATGTGCAGGTGAAGAGTTTGTACCATCAACAGTTTGTGACGATCATTGCTTCCATCAATGACGTCCCGTCACTGAAGCTGGACGGCGTGGCGATGAAGGCCTCGTTCACCTCGGTAGGTACATCGTGTTACGCTTATGCGAATGTATCGATGACCGACGGCGCGCATACCATCACCGGAGCAACGCCCTTTGGATTGTACGTCTACGGCTACGGAGCTGCGGACTCTTACGGCTACGTGGGGGGCATGGCATTCTACCCGGATAGTCCGGATATTCATTTAGATGCCGGTGAGGATCAAATGATTTGTCCCGGAACTCCTGTCACACTTAGCGTCCAACACGCCGGCGGACTCATCCACTGGAAACCGTCTGCACGATTGAGTTGCGACACTTGTCGCAGCATCACTGTCGCACCGCAGTCCACTACCACCTATGTTGTGAGCGGCGTTGATTCTTCGGGATGCACGAGTTCGGATACAGTTGTCGTTCGAGTTCCGGATATCAACACGTCATTTCACCTTGGCAATGGTGACTCCGTGCAAACCGTGGTGGGCGGTGTGTTTCGTGCAGACATTTCCGCGCATTCGGCAGAGTGGGATACTGCCGGGATTGTGGCATTTCGCGCTGTTATTCGATACAATCCTTCGCTCTTGAAATTTGCAGAGGTGGTGTATCGCGGTCAAGCTCTTCCCGCGGCATGGATCTATAGCTATCGTGATTCAATTATCGATGGTAACCATGCCGAGTTGACGATCGATGCAAGAGGAGATAGTGCCTTGACCACGGACGGGATTCTACTGACTCCCTACTTTCAAACCCTCTTGGCAGATGAGCTCAGTGTACGTGCAGACTTGGATGTGTCGGTAGTGTCACACAAGTTTAATTGCGCCACCACTGGCGCTAACGGCACTGTCATACAAATGGTCGGCTGCGCTGTTCAATTGCGTCGTGTTCTCATTTCCGCAGATTCCACGACGCTCTTTCGTATCGCACCCAATCCAGTAGAATCCGGTGCTGCTGAACTCCGATTTAGTATAGCATTCGCGGGACAAACCACCATTGATCTCTATTCCTCCGATGGTAGCGAGCGCTCTGTGCTCGATTCCAGATGGCTAGACGCCGGTGAGCACAGTGTTCCTCTCGATGTACATTCCTTATCAAACGGAGTGTACACTATCGTCCTGCGCAGTGGCGGTAGCCTACGCACCATTCCGCTCCTATTGCTTCGTTAAGCGTAGGGTGTAGACCTAGGAATGACTTTTATACGAGCCCGCTTCGCGGCTCGGATGCGCCTTACTCATAGTTTTCGAGACTTCGCCACAAATACCACGATGCCACGCTACGATAGGGCGACCAGCGCGTTGCGTGCGCCTCGATTTCTGCCGGAGTTGCCAGATTGTAGAGCTTGGCGGAAGCCGTTCGCAGCCCGTAATCACCAACGGAAAACACGTCGGGTCTACCTAGTGTAAAAATCAAAAACATCTC
This sequence comes from Chlorobiota bacterium, assembly GCA_039810585.1. Taxonomy (GTDB): domain Bacteria; phylum Bacteroidota; class Ignavibacteria; order Kapaibacteriales; family NICIL-2; genus JBBATK01. The sequence goes on along the minus strand of JBDHXF010000002.1, from coordinate 172,109 downwards.
AGCTGTCCACTTTCCAATGCCGTGCACTTCGGTTAGTGCCTCAATCACCTCCGCATCGCTGAGCCGCTGCAAGCGGCGTGTATTAATACGGCCATCGACGAAGTGCTCTGCCAGGCTCTGCATGTACTGAGCTTTGCGTTCGGACAAACCCACAGAACGCAGCTCGCTTAGTGGCTGGTTTAAAACCTGTTGAGGAGTGGGGTTTTTGGCTCGAAAAAGGGCGTTAAAACGTTCTTCGATGCGAGCAGCAACTTTAACCGACAACTGTTGAGAGATGATTGCCGAACATAAGGAGGAAAAATAGCGAGTGTGCGGAGTAATGACGCACGGGCCATAGCGTCGAATTAATTCGCGCATGACAGGATCCTTCTTTGCTAAATGTACTTCCGCTTCTTTATGGCGGTCACTGCTTGCGTTGGGCATCGTCTAAACCTTGATCGTACGTTCTTGTAAGATACGCGCATCGACGTCAGCGCCGGACAAAAAAAAAGCTGAAGCAATGCTTCAGCTTTTTCGGGTTTCTGTGATAAGCTTCTTTTACCGCCACAGGAGCATCCTGTCGCTATGCTGTTCTGTAGCAGTGCAAAGAGTTACCAGGTAGAAACCCGATGAAAGATTTTGTCCAATTGTCAGATACTGGGTACCAACGCTCAAGTGCACAGAGTATTGCTGTAATACCTCGCCATTGAGCGTGAAGACGCGAATAGTGGCATCTGCATCTTCGTTGCTGTACATTTCCGCTGTGGCATTGTCACCATGAGCGTGTAGTTGAAAGATCGTATGCACTCCGGATGTATTGACCAGCCGATCGTCAAAGGCACAGTACTGAGAGCGAATGAGACCATTTCGGGTACGAATACGACTAAATCCATTAGCAAAACTATCGACCTCTACACGGACAACGGTGCTTGTTGTGGGACTCAGCAGAACGTCGCCCTGCAAAGTAGCAATCACGGCGCTAGTATTTAAATTTTGATTTGTTGCCTGTATCTCTGCAGTGTTCTGCTGCACGGATAATAACCCTGTCGTTGAGGCCATATCCGAGTTATTGACAAGGCGATAAAATCGAGCCAATGAATCGGAATATCCCAGGCGTATTCCCATTGCTTGATTAGACGAGGCATTCATAATGCCAACCATTTGCTGCGCACTCATACTAGAGGCACTGTCCGGTATAAATCGAACCGGCATGTTGAGATCGTATCCAATTTTAGCATCTACTGTGTCCGCCGCAATGGTTCCGCATATTATTCCAACGGCATTTAATGTGATGAGTGTATCGGTAGGACTAATCCACAATCCATCACTGGTAAAATGAAGTTGGGTAGACACCGTGCCCAGTTGATCTGGTGTGTAGCTCACCGGAATGAGCAGACTACTATCAGGCTGTACAACCGATCCCGATACGTCGCTGATGTGAAAGGCCGATGATCCATTTGCTTGCACCGAGGCGATATGTAAGGGATAATTGCCGGGATTCCGAACACTGATCACCGTGTCGGTTGAACTTCCAAAGCAAAGACGACCTAATGCTAAGGTATGCGAGCGCACATCCAGTAAAGGCTGCACGCCTCTTCCTTTGAGATAGATCGCCTGTACCGCGGCACAGCTCAGCCCAGTGTTAAGCCGGGTTTGTAGGGTAGCCGGTCGCTGCTCAATATCCTTTGGTTTGAATTGAATGAGAAGTGTAACGGAATCCCCAACGGGAATAGTGAGTGGCAAAGGCGCGCCGCCTGAGACACTGACAGTGTACTCCGATGGGAACAATCCGGCTAGAGTGTTTGCATTAAGAACGAGATCTGCTGTTCCGGTGGAATGAAGGACAATCGAGTCAAGCTTTGTGGCGTTGACAAACACATCCCCAAAATCCAAAGTATCCACAGAGGTCATTTCGCGTGTAATCACCGTGAGCGAGGCATTTGTTTGAAACTGTTGCGTACCGGAAAACACCGTGACTTGCGCGGAGTAATTACCCGTCGCTGCAAAGGATCCCCTGAGCGTGGCCGACATCGTTCCATTTGGATTAACCGTAACCGGGCCTGCGGGACTTACGGTCCATCCCGTCTGAGACGATGATATACGAATACTGTCAATCACAACCGGACAAGCCGTTGGATTGTTAATCTTGAGTTGTGCGATGCCGTCAGATCCCACGCAGACGGTATCTAAATCGGTCAACGCTGCGATCGATTGAAGTGACGGTGTATCCGCCTGTCCAACTAGGACCAGTGTGTCAAGTCCGGGAGCCGACGCAGAATTAATGATAGCCAAGCTCACAAACGAACCGGAGGTTTTAGGTGTGAACAGGAAGTTGACTGTCTTTTTATCAGATCGGTCAACTACATCCGGAAAAGTGCTGCTCGGATCGGTGCTGAAAGCAGTGCTGTTCAGCACAGTCTTATAACTACAGTTTAGAAGCGTTAACGAGCAACCACCAATGTTGAGCACATCCCAGTCGGCACGCGCAGTGTCGCCTACGCAGATGTGTCCGAAGTTCAACGTGTCGGTACTACGACCAAATTCAAACTCTGCAATGCGCGATGGGCAGGTGATGAATGCCGTATCAGACGGAAAGGCAAAGGTTGTGTCGCCCGGTGTAAGAGTCTCAAAATCCTTTAGGCTAAGCACCACACCCACGGTTGGAGTGTAGAGATTGCTGACCGGTGCATAGCGAACTCGAATCGTGACGATGCTGTCGGCCGGAGCCCAGGTTGGCAAAGGTTGAACGATGCTGAACAACGCCACATCCGCCGGGGCGCCGCTCAGCGTGGCTGATAACGTCTCCACGCAGCGTGGACCCTTCAGAGTGTAACGCACATCAAAGGTATCCACCATCTGCGGACATACCGGAGGGTAGGTCTGATCAAGGCCATGGATACTTACCGCCACACCGGGAACGCAGACGTCTAATGTGTCCCGTAATACCACGGTGGATCCTGGGTCTGCTGTCACCGCGATGGGGACTTGGTAACTGGTGGCCACTAAACGTGGTAGCGGCACCAACGAAAGGGCGCACACGCCGGTTTGGTCCGGACCCAAGCTTGATGGAATAACAGCCGTCGAGGTGCTCGGTGCCACCAAACCCAAGGGCAGTTGTTCAATGCGAATGGAAACGTTTGACGCGCTTTTCACACTGTCTAGATTTGAGAGTAAATACAAGGCTTGTAGGGTGTCCGGCAGGTAAGGAGAATAGCCCGGCAGGCCGCAAGGACGCTCAAGCAAGGTATCCACACTCAAGCAGGTTCCCACGCCGGCTAAACCAAAACCTCCGCCGCCAAAAGATCCACCACCGCCACCGCCTCCGCCGCCGGCAAAGCCGACACTGAGGGAGTCTACAATACCGATTTCGGTAGATGCTTTAATCTTACTGAGGCCGGCTGCAAATTGTTCTTCGTCCCACAGTAGTAACACTGCACTGTCGGTGTACGCATTGGTCGACGCACTCCGTTCTTTCCATACCACAGAACCCAGTCCTCGGATACCTTGCGACGTGTAATCTGTCCAATTGCCGAACAACAAGCGATCCGGTTCAATCACGCCGTCATCGCGTAGATTTCCACGCGCTACCAATCCTGGCGCTATGGGTGTTCCTTCAAGGGCAAGCCAAAATGACGGAACGCCTTGTCCCACACCGCGATTAAACTCCTGCTCGATGATGCTATAGCCGTACGAGGTGGCGATAGGCGCCTGATCGTTGTTGCCAATTTTGGTATCGATGAGCAGGAGAACACCCACCGAATGCTTTGCGCTTGTCGAATTGTCCACGAATACGTTGATGCGAATGAAACCGCCGCTTGGCTTTTTCACCGGAAACATGGTGAAGACAAAGCGCATCGTGTCGTTATTGGGGAGGATGGCATGGGAGAGACAATTAATTCTCGGGACATTACTGAGCGTGTCTCGAAAGATGTTGTCCACCAGAATAGGGTGCTGCACCGGGTTGCCGAATCCGGAGGTATCGGACTCGTACTGTTGCTCGTACACAAGGCTATCAATCTTTACGTGGAAGAACGACGTATAGTTTACCGGCTTGTTATTCGAGCCATCCTCGCGATAGATTATCCCTTTGGTAGGCGTGGTGTAATTGGTTGAAATCGAGAAGTGTCCGTTGCTGAGCACAGTCGGATTCAACTTGTACGGAGGAATGGCGTCAACAATCGTCAGAGACGCCTGTGCGCAGAGCTGCGAAGCAGCCTGTGTAAGAAAAATCAGCAGCAGAGCAATCTTGGCAGCGCGCTGCGGAACAGTGAGACGGGCAATCATGGTGTTCCTCCTTCATCCTCGAGATCGGGAACGATGGGAGTGGCGATTTCCACGAACACGCGTCGGTTATAGAAACGTCCTTCCGGCAAGGCATTGTCGAACAAGTCCACTTCACCTTTTCCGCTCGTACTGATGTGTTCAGGTTTGATCCGTGCTTGAATATCGTTACGAACCGCATTGGCACGTGCTTCGGAGAGGATTTGATTGTTCTTAGCGGCGCCGATGATGTCGGTCATCCCGGTGATGTCAACAGAAGAACTTGTCCGCACTCTCGATCTGATGAGGCGCATCACTTGTTCATTGGAGCCAGAAATGGTGGAGGCGCGGTCGAAGTTGAACAGAATCATGCTATAACGTTCCACCACCGTATCATTCACCGTTTGTGCGTTGGCGCGGGAAGAACTGAAGGTCCGCCGAACAGGAATACTGCGCTCAGCTTGGACCGTCTTTCCGCTATCGCTCGTGATTTCCACCCGAGCCATGAGTGGTTGATTTCCTTTGTAATCGGCAAGTTGAAGTTCTCCGGTGCGGAAGTCTGTGCCGTCGGCTGAACCGCTCTTGGTACTCAGCGTACGACCATTTGCATCGACGATAGTGTAGCGAGCGCCGCTAATCATTCCTTGGTACTGAACGCTGGGTTTCAATCTCAACGCCGTCGGTTCGTAGCTGCGCTTTGCGTCTCGCACAAACACCGGAGCCATGATACGCTCGTCGGAGGCTTTGATTTCGACCCGACGATTTTCGACACGGCCGTCGGCAACAGTGCGACTGGAAACCATCTCCGGTAGCTCCCGTTGTTGCAGGGTCATTCGGTCCTCGCTGATTCCCCACACTGTGTGCAAGTAGGTCCGTATGGTTTCAGCGCGCTTGCTGGCCAGCGAGCTTGCACCGGCATCATCTTTTGGATCGACACAACCCGTCAGCACCAACGTTGCCTGCGGGAATCGCAGCATACGTGAACCAATAATATTGAGCACATCATGATACACCGCCAGTTGATCGTTAGGTAGTGCATTCTCCGAGAAGGCAGATCGATTGTCGGCGGTCATAACGTGGTAGCGATCTAGCAGTGTGGAAGACTTGGCCTCGAAGAAGATGTAAGGGAGCAAGGGCAAAATATCCAATGTGCGATGGTCGTGAATAGTGACTTCCGCATAGTTCAGTGCCACACCGTTGGCATCCACATCTTGGACATCGAGAGCCACAAGCGGCGGTGGAATAATAGCCACAGGCGCCGGTGGAGGAGGCGGAGGGGGTGGAAGAGGCGTCTCTTCTTTAGGTGCACTTCCTAGCACGTACAGAATTCCTGCTCCGGCACGCAGGGTATGAACTTTCCACGAGTCCGTTGAAATAACATTCGTGAATCCATATTGATAACTCAGTTCCGGATTAATAATCCACGAGGAGTTGATGGGGATCATAGCGCCGATGCCAAGCACACCGGCGAAGCGGGTGCTGTTGCTGACATCATTTCCTTGCGCGTCCGAGAAGTAACCCGGCAAGATGATGCGCGTGGTGGAGCCGTCGCGGAAGGTGACGCCGGCGGGTGACACAATGCTCTCGCTTTGTTCAAATGCATTGCGCGTCTCGAATCCAACGGTCAATCCGCCGATGGCGTACAGTCGATCACTCAGAAAGTACGACGCCAACAGATCTACGTTTAAGTAATCCAGAAACACGTCCAGTGAATGGGTCGTGTTGAGGTTGACCACACTTCCGTCGCTCAACGCAATCTTTGGCTGTACAGGATTTGCTGTGTTAAACGTTGCACCGGCTTTATGGTAATACAATCGCGGTGTAAAAGCCCAATGCGCATTGAGAGGAATATTCACTGTGTTTCCGATAAACCAACGCAGTGAGCTTGCGTCCGAAAAGGTTCCGCATTCGAGCATGCCTTGGTTTGTGGACAGCGTTCCATAGTGCATGTTATACGCTGCACCGCCGTAGAGACCGGCACTGAGGAGGTTCATGGACTGGGCCTGACCACTAAGGGACAGTGCGCAGAGCAGAACAAGCGACAGAAGAGAGGAATACAGGTTCATGGCTTTAGTGTACTATGGTTAATGTCTTTCGGAGAAGAAGTTGATCGTGACGGTAAAGTATACAGAGGTAGAGTCCGCTTCCCCAGGATTGAGTATCCAAACTCAGATCGGAATTCAGCGTGCCGGCATAGACTGTTTCGCCTCTACTGTTCACCATTCGGAGAACGAGAGCACTTTGGTCAGGCTGTGTTACATGGACATCAATCTTATCGTTAGCCGGCATCGGGGTCATCATCATACGGACGCCGTTCCGGCTATCAATCAGCGCGTTTTGACCTCCACATTCTGCTTGCACATCCAAGGTACCGGCAACGCTTTGGACACAGACTTGATCGACGGAAGCTTGCTGGAGGTTCAGTGAGCTGCTGTACGCATCGCCACGCAGAACGTCGCATAGCAGATCGAAGACCTCATCTGCTTGGGTTGGCTGCTGATTCCAACGCAAATTCAACGTGCAGACGCCGTAGGCGTTTGTAAAGCTACTGGTAGCGATGTCCAAATAATTCCGTCCGTTCGCGTTCTGAATGGCAACGACCGATAGCATAGATCCATCGTAGACCAATTGCACTGTGGTTTGCGGCAAGTTGGTACTCAAGATATCGCTACGATGCACGCGAAGCAGAACTTGTCCGCCCATAGATCCGGTGGCATTGTCGATGCTGAAGCGCAACGCCGGTTGAACGTTTAACGACAGGGCGGTTTGCGATTGTCCTTGATTGGTTAGCACGACCACTGTAGCGGTTTGTTGTCCTGAGGTCTGCGGAACAAACGTCAGCTCGGCCGTTGTATTGGCATGCGGTTTTAGCGTCTGTGCAACAAAGGAATTGACTCGCGTCTGCACACCCGTCACATACACACTATCCAACACCAAGGCATCGAAGCTACTCGGGTTTTCAAGCACAATGGGAATGGTAAGCGAGTCACCCTCGCACACCGTCAACGCCGAACTCTGAGGTGTGTTTATAGTAATATTTCTGTTTCTCGGAATGAAGCATAATGTTGTTGCGCACAGGGTATCGCCGTTATTAATGAAAGCGATGATCCCTTGTTCCTTTGCTTCCCGTTGGGGTGCAAAAACAATCGTGATCGTACGGGTTGCACCGGGTGCCAGATCGAAGGGAAAAGGCGAAGGCTGAGCCGGATGGAAGGTTCCCGCCAGCGATGTCGTTATCAACGTTGAGTCGCAGTGCACAGCGAGGTCACTCGTATTCGAGACGATAATTTGATAACTGATAGAATCTCCGGGAGCGACGCTGACGGTATCGCAGTTCAACTGTTGGGTTGACACGATGAAGCGGCGTAATCCCTGACCAGTTACCGCTACGGGATACAATCGATCGGAAATATGAATCTCCGTACTTGATGTACTATGTTGTTGTATAGTTGGGTGATACTGCACGCAGATGGTCATTGTCGAATCCGGCGCAACTTTGGTGCGACCGATAGGAGAGATCACCGTGAATTCGCCCGGAGGATTGATCACCACAGAGTCGATCACTGTTGTATCCTTTCCATCGTTGCGGATTGCCGCAAAGCAAATGATGGAGTCGCTCTTGAGCAATCGCGCACCAAAATCGACGGCGGCGCTCAACACGGTGATGGAGGATTTAATACCCTCGCCGCTAAGCTTTACCGTGTCGACAAGGGCGCCAATGTTGGCCAAGAGTTCAGCCTGACGAATGCCAATAATACCGGGACGGAAGCGTACGTCGATTTGCACGGATCCTCCGGGTGCAATCACAATGCTGTCCAGAGCACTCGTGAGCCGAAACTCGGCGGATCCCGGAATGCGTAGGTTCGTGAGCATCACCGGTAAGAGCCAGGTGTTTTGGAAAGTGACGAGTGTGCGATCCGACTCGCGACCAATTTCTTCTTGTCCGAAATTGAGATCGTTTGCCTGCAAAGGCTGGTAGATCTCGCAGTTTGTCAGAGGTGAAGACTGAGCAACAGAAGCAGTATTTCCTCCACAGACCAACGGAAGGTTGTCCTGCTGAATCGCGATGGTCCGGTCGGCAGCTGCTTGAACACCGGTGGCAAAGGGTGCGAACGCTCCGTTGGGGTTTCCTCCATCGGGCATGGAGTACAATTCGCAAGTGGCAGTTGCCGACGGCACTGATTCGCCGCTCACTACCAGGTAGTCGTTTGCTGTATCCTTGGTTCCGGCCACCATGCACCACGCGGCACGAGCCCGAGCGGTTTGCATTCTCGGCATGGCGCGCCAGCCGCTCTTTGTATCGTACCATTCGCCCTTGTTCGTGGGAATATTACTCGCATCAAATCCACCAAACATTCGCGCAACGGCAGCTCTGTCGGTCAGAGTACATCCGCGTACGTGTTCCATGGCAGGAGGATTGGCTCGGGCGTCCCACACGTTGGCATTCAGGATTTCGGTGGCCGGCGTTGCGCTGCTTTCGCCGCAGGCGCTGAGAACGGTGGAATCGCCGCGCGGACCAAAGAGCATGAGGGTGGCGTGCTCACTTCGGGCAGTGGCCATATCGCCGATGCGCTGGATGCCGAGTGTGTTGACGTCGATACGCGCCGAGACAACGCTCGGAACACCGGCGCTGAGGGCTGCGTTGCTGAGAACGCGTCCGCCACTGACAAAGATGGCAGCCTTTGCATCGTAGGCAGCGGCACATCCTCCCACGGCTACGGGCAGGTTGCCGATATTTCTCCACGACCAAGACTTCGTAGCGGCATCAAAGCTGAGCATTTCCACCAATGCGACGGATGAGTAGGCATTCGAAGCTCCCGTGTAACCGCCGATAGCAAAGACCACGCTCTCTCCCTTGGTATTGCGAACTGCAACGAGGGAGAAGTCAAATCGTGCTTGGGAGAGTAGGTTCACGGTCTGCGACCACGCTCCGTTTTTAAAGAGGTACGAGGCGTTGCTTGCCGCCCCACTGGCCGATTTGCCACCACACACCAATACCTCGCCGGTATGGAGAAGCACACTGCGATGAAGGCAAAGGGCTTGGGGTAAAGCGGTAGAAACACGCCATTGCGGTACCGTTGTTTGAGCTCCTGCCGTGCAGATCAAGAACAACAGCGTGAAGAGGAACAGGGTGAGGAAGCTCCCGCGGCGATGCTCGAAAGCACATAGCCGACCCGACCTTGAGTGTCGGGTTGTGAGGTTCTCAACTGTCCACGGATGATGACTCCAGCTTAGCATAGGATGAGGTGGAGATGTGATCAAAGTGTCAATAGGTAGCGAGGTCTCCCCAAGGGGTCGCCGAATACTGTCGTCCATTCTTGCCGCAAGCTTGCGCGGCGCATTCCTTCTATAGCGAAGGATGACGAGGGCTGAAGGCACAACAATACGCATTCAAAACGGAAGATGAGTGTTACAAACAAAAAAAACGGATTGACTCAAAACCGTGTAACTACACGCATATACGGCACATTTCTTAGCTCCTCACGGTGCTTGTGTGCCCGAAGGCACACAAGCCCGGATGAAGTGGAATGTCATGCATCGTAGCCAGCGATGCATCAAAGAATACCCGATTTGCGAAGGACCCTAGCCTTGGGTCGTTCGCGTGGCCTGTCGGTCGATTGATAGGTTCCTCGCTCGGGGCGGATCATCATTTTCTTCCGCGCCGACGATCGATGGTATGCAGAGAACGATTGCTCAGATCCGGTGTTCACCTGTCGCAAGGTCCCCGGCTGATCACCCAGCTCTCCACTACCGTTTTCGATCCATGCCTGTGTTTTGTCGTCGGCATACAACGAACGCTGTCTCATACCACAAACCCTGAGTATTCATGTCGTTCCGTTACGAAGGCAAACTTCGGTGCGGAACCCGGGTGCTGTTTGGAGAAATTTTGATTCTTTTAGAATGGACGTTACGACCCTAAGAACCGAGCGCAGAATAGCTCGCAGGCAAGGGTGTTTGGTGGTTCAGCGACGGACAGGTGGGTTAAACGACCAATTGCGGTGGAGAGACTTGCTAACAGAGTTGACGGATTTGCTCAACCAACCACGCGCGAGTGTTGAAGGTATTGTAGGGCAAGTGTTCCACGGCTTCTCGTAAGCGTGCTGCTTCTTCACGCCGTTTAGGACTGGGAGCTTTGGCATGCACGGAAATGAGTTTCTTGCACGCGCTCACAAAGTCCTTATGAGCATCAATGATTCGTGGTGCGAGGTTCTTCAGCGTTGCGATGTAGTGCCGAAAGGCGTCGAGTGCATGAAGGCAGTTCTCGTACTCTTCCAATTCAAAAAGCAGCATGATGGTGGTGCCGCGAACTTGGATTGCGAGAATCGGCAGGCGAAAATGGATTTGCTGAAATGCAGTTAATGCCTCTTGGGTATTTCCTTTGGCTCTGGCAACTGCTGCGGTGGTGAAGAGTCTGCAATTTTCCTTTTCTTCATCAATCACCATAGGTAGATAATTTTCCAACAATTCCCGAACCCAGTCAAAGTCGGCTGCAGTGCACGCTGTCCGAACGAAAAGAAAGTAGTCTGCGTAAGGCATAACACCTTCACGTAAGAAGTCCATTTCGTGCAGTCGACTCTTATGATCTTCCACCAGGTGTGGGAAGAGATCCGTTCTGCCTTGCTCGTTGTTGGTCCACAGTACATGGGAATTCAAGAACATCGAAATAAAACTACGCTCCGAGTCTGTGTAGCGATGCTCACCGTTCTCCATCAAGTCGCGAAGTGCGAAGTACTCTTCATCTCGGTGATGTCGCACGAGCAGAAATGCATACCGATAAGCCTTAACCACGGGAAGATCCGGAAGGTGGCCGCGGTGATAAAAATCCTCCAACTGCTCAAGCATTGGCAACGAGAAGCTGATACTGGCCTGGTATTCCTCGAAGACAAGCAGTGTGGCCAAGCGACTCAGTCGTGTCAGGAGGAAGTTCAAAATCGACTCGTATTGCTGCTGCAGGTACTCGTAGCGTGCGTCCGGATTGCGCGAGACGCTATACCAGATTTTTTCGTTGAGCACAAAATTTCGGTACACATGCGAGAAATCCTCGTCGGCATTCTCGTCGAGTATCTTCTCAACTTTTCTCAGTTGTTGCTCGAACTGCTTGTCAAGTCTGGCTTGGCGAAGTCGCGGAAGCACACGCCAGCGTTCGAATACTTCCATTTCAAGCGAAATCTGCACGAGGAATTGTAGCGCCCGCTCATACAGATCTGATAGTACATTGTTGATGCGATGGTAGTCATACTCACGCTCGCTAAACACAGCAGCATGCAGATGCTCCAAACTGCATTCCGGCGCATCAAAGCGTGGATACCAGGGAGCAAGTGCGTCGAAACAGAGCACCAGTGTGTTGCTCAATTCAAAGTAGGGAGAGTGTACGTAGAGCGAAAAACGACGCATCCGGTCCTCGTCGAAGGACGATAAAAGCGTGGCTAATTTTCCGTTCTGAATAGACTTCATGGTATGCCGACTCTCTGCGTGATTGATGCTCATTCGTGCGCGCTTCGCGCTTGCACGGCACTAACAAATATAGACCTTCTGCATGGTATTGGAGAAGTGATCGGTCTTCAAGAGACCTGCCCTGACAACAGGCTCTAGTAACACAGGATCGCTCTACGTACTGAAATACATAACGCCGCTCCAAAATTTGCCGGCGGCGCTTTGACCTTATATCCAACCCATAGCCGAGGCAAATATTTTCAGAGCCTCCGGAATGATCACGATGGTTGTGATGATACCTCCAAACGCTCCCCAAATATGGGCATCGTGATTGATGTTATCGCTCATGGTTCTCGAGGCATACACGGAGTAGCCGAGGTAGAGCGGACCAAACAGCCAGGCCGGAATGATGGGCGGGAATAGAAACAATCCCATGCGCATTGTCGGGAAAAACAAGATCATACTAAAAATCACACCCGATACCGCGCCCGACGCCCCAAGAGTTCGGTACTCGGGATTGTTGCGGTGTTTGACGAGCGACGGAATATCGGCTATGAGCATGCTGCTCAGATATACGATCAAAAAATCTACGCTGCCGATCACGCGTTCAAGTGGGAAGGCAAAGAAGTAGAAACTGATCAGGTTGAAGGCAAGATGACCCAGATTTGCGTGGATGAGATTTCCCGTGATGAGCGTGTGTAATCGCCGACCTCTCGATACCTCGTACGGCTCAAAGACGTTGGCCATGGCAAAGTCCGGCATCGTGAACGCGGCCACGCTGGTGGCCACAGTCAGGAGCAGTATCGTGATGGCTATGGGGTTAGTGCCGGTAGAGAAATCCATACGGAGTTTGTGTCTTGAGTTAGTTCGTAGGCTAACGCCGAAAACGCTCGCTTGGCCTCATTATTCGTGCGGCCGAAGGCCTCACGAATCAAAATTCAGGAACTGTCAAGTCTGCAATATAGCCCGAGGCGTCAGACCTGATTCTGCGTCAAAAGCAGCCTCTGTGTATCTTTGTCCATTGATTTTCAATCGGTACTATGAGCGATTCTACCCCCCAACAATCCGCGTCGAACCAGGCTGCTGAACGCAAGCCGGTGGTATTTAGTGGCGTACAGCCATCAGGAACTCTCACTTTGGGCACCATGATCGGTGCGCTGAACAATTGGGTGTACCTGCAGGATACCTACGATTCGTTTTTTTGCGTGGTGGATATGCACGCCATTACTGTACGACAAAAACCGGCCGACTTGCGAAAAGCCACCCTGGATTGCGCGGCTATCTTCCTGGCCGCCGGCGTTGATCCGCAGAAGTCAGTGGTCTTTGTGCAATCGCACGTGCCCGCCCACGCCGAACTGGCTTGGGTACTGAATTCCTTTACGGGTTATGGTGAAGCCGGTCGCATGACTCAGTTCAAAGAGAAGTGCGCGCAACATGAGGATAATGTGAATGTGGGACTATTCACCTATCCCATTCTCATGGCTGCGGATATTCTGCTGTATCAAACCCAACTGGTGCCGGTGGGCGACGATCAGAAGCAACATTTGGAGCTGTGTCGCGACATCGCACAACGCTTCAACAATGCCTACAGTCCCACGTTTCGCATACCGGATCCGTATATACCGAAAACCGGCGGACGTATCATGAGTCTGCAGGATCCGACGAAGAAGATGTCCAAGTCCGATCCCAATCAGGGAGCCACGATTTTCCTGACGGACACGGACGAGCAGATTCGCAATAAGATTAAGAGAGCGGTAACGGATTCGGGGAGCGACATTCGATACGACGAGTCGCGCCCCGGCATTGCCAACCTCGTCGAACTCCTACACATTGCCTCCGGTGAATCGATTGCCGCCATTGAGCAACGCTTCGAATCCAAAGGCTATGGTGAGTTTAAGTCGGCCGTTGCCGACGCTATGGTGGACTTCGTTGCACCACTGCGCAATCGTTTCGTTGCAATCCGCGAGGATGTTCCGGAACTGACGCGTATACTGAAAGACGGGGCGGAAAAAGCCGATCGCGTGGCCCGGAGGACACTGAGAACCGTGTATCGTAAAGTGGGATTTTGGTCAGCTGACCAATAATCGCCTCCGCAATGTCGACCACTTCCCGCATAGCATCCTCGCAGAACACCGATTTCATGCACGGAGCCGGGCAACTACCTGCGCTTCGCTGGTGGCTAACGCTGCTGGGAGTTGTTGCGTTGCTGCTCAGTCCCATGCTCTGCTTCCCGCAGTCCTTCGACCATACCATGTTCCTGCGCGGCGCTGATTGTCTGCTGCAGGGTGGTCATCTCTACCGCGATTACATCGACATCAAGCCTCCGCTGCTCTACTACTTCTTTGCTTTGGTGCGCGCGATGAGTGGTCATGGAGAAATGGGCTTTCGAGCCTTCGACATGGTCTATCAGAGTCTGAGTAGTGTTTGGCTCGCCTATGTGTGCCTGCGTCTGTTCAACAATCGTCCCGCTGCCGCCGCAAGTGCCATTCTGTATGCGTTGTGCTATATCGCTCCCGGATTTGCTGAGGTGATGCAGCCGGACTGTATTGCCACACCGCTTATTTCGACCGTCGTGCTGCTGTTGATCACCCGTCCGCACGGTTACCTCAGCGACGCTTTGGTTGGGCTAGCCTGCGCACTGCTCTTTAGCCTGAAATACACGTTGGGCATTGCCTTGCCCTTTGCGCTTATCGTGATGCTGTGGCTTCAGACGCAGCAGAGAGCGGTACGGTGGCAACGTGTGATGTGGCTGAGTTTGGGTCTGGTTCCGGGACTCTGCATCGGCTTCTTTGCCTTTGCTGATGCTCAAACCCGTGTGGCGTACGGACACGTACTCGACTTCCTGCGCTACTACACCTCGCATCCGCCGATGGACGCTGCCTTGCTAAAAACGGCTCTCAAAGCCTTTGGCACCTACATGGGAGATATGCTCTCGATCAGCATCGTGACCCTCGTCGTCATGGGCGTCATCGCAGTCAATAAGTCGACTGCCGTCACCACACCAACGTCCGAACAGGAGCTTGAACTCAAACGCAAACGAGATATTGTTGCCGCGCTCTTGCTGTTCATCGTGTTGTTGTGGTTGAGTGTGCTGGTGGAGAAGAAGTTCTTGATCAATCATTTCATGCGAGCTTTTGTGCCGATGATGGTACTGGCAGGACTGGGATATGCATGGCTGAGGGAGCAATTGCGACTGCACCCGCCGCAAACGTCCTCGGCGCGCATTGTGTGGATGGTAGTGCTGCTTGCTGCGCTGTTGTTCTCACCGCTTCCGCGCTGGATGTCTCAAGTGCAGCTTGCTCGACTCTATGTGTTTGACCGTGCGGCCTACGATGCCACCTTTGAAGACGCAAAGCATATCTCGTTTGAGAGAGTGCAAGTGCATCAGGTTCGGGAGTACATTGAAGGACATCGCAAGACGGGAGACAAGACCTTTGTGATGGGAGTGGGCATTATCCCTCTCTACGACGAACTGCAAGAGCCGGTGTGGTCACGCTCCGGTGCATCGTGCTTCTACTTTGCGGACAATGCTCCGGCCGTGTGGATTGCGGATATGCATGAGGATTTGCAGAAAACAGACTGGCTGGTAGTGGCAACGCACGATAATAATCCCGTCGCCACCGGAAACGGTCGGTCATCCTACGACGCTCTGCGTCTGGACAGCACTGCTTCTGCTATTGTCGACAAGCAGTTTGAGCTCGTGCTGCAGTTGAGATCTATCAATCTCTATCACCGAAGAGCAGTCGTAGCGAATTGAAGATGCGCCATCGGACACTTGCACAGCGGCATCGTCGGGGGATTCTCTAATTTTGTGCTTTGTCCATCCACTTTGCACAACCATCATGAAGTTTGTAAGCTATTTAGCGGAATTCGACGAGCGTTTAGGTCTTCTTTGCAACGACACTGTGGTAGATCTGGCCTTGGCTCACGATCTGCTTCAGGACGAACTCGAGTTTTCTTTGGGTTATTTACCGGCCGACATCATTGAGTTTCTGGAAATGGGGAAGGCTGCCATGCATGATGCAGCCTTGATCGATGCAGCGGTAAAAGCAGGATGGGATGATGTGTGTTGCTCGCCCCTTGGAGAGACAGAAATCTTGTCCCCAGTGCCACGTCCTACCTCCATGCGCGACGGCTATGCCTTTCGTCAACACGTAGAAGCCGCTCGCCGAAACCGTGGCGTGGAGATGATTCCGGAGTTTGACGAGATACCGATCTTCTACTTTACCAATCACAACGCCGTCACTGGTCCTGGTGAAGTTGCTGTTCAGGACATGCATCTTCAGCAATTGGATTTTGAACTTGAGTGCGCCATCGTGATTGGTAAGGAAGGATCAAACATCAAGGCCGAGAATGCAGACGAGTACATTGCGGGCTATATGGTGATGAACGACTGGAGTGCACGGGCTCTGCAGATGCATGAAATGAAATTGAATTTAGGGCCGGCAAAGGGCAAAGACTTCGCCACGTCGTTGGGTCCGTGGATGGTCACTCGCGACGAACTCGCGTCCAAACGTATCGCGGGTGAAAAAGGTGAACGCTATGATCTGACGATGCTCACTCGAGTGAACGGACAGGAAGTTTCCCGTGGAAACGTGAAGGATATGTCGTGGACCTTTGCCCAAATCATCGAACGTGCCAGCTACGGCGTCACCTTGTATCCCGGAGATGTGATTGGATCCGGTACCTGCGGCACCGGCTGCTTCCTTGAGTTAAATGGATCGAAGGTGTTCAATCCGCCACTGTGGTTAAAAGACGGCGATGAAGTAGAATGCGAAATTGATGGACTCGGTATTCTCTACAACGTGATACGCCGCGTTGGAGAATGAATAATTGACGAAGACGCCTGAGGAGGCAAGGCCGCTTGCGGCCGACGCGTTGATAATGAATCCCCTTGAGGACTAGTCGTCCAACGCAATCCTCTTTAGTAGTTAGTCCGCCCGTTCCTCGTAGTCGCGGGCTAGTATTACGTTGCCAACTTTTATACGTCGATGCTCGCAATAAATGAGCGAGAAGAAATTGTGCGCACGATCAAGTTGTCTTATGCCCCAGGATCTCATCATGTAGGCGATTGAGGGCAGCAACCGAGTGCTCGGGATGGATGAGCGCAAGAATACCGACAGGACTCATACCGCTGAGAACAACGGAGGCATCGAGCTCATGCAGCAGTGTAGTGACGCGTGTACTGTCGTCCGAGAGACTGAGAGCCGGACCACATGCGCACAGGATTTCGCACGGTTCAATGCTGCGGCCATGTCCGCTGAAGAGGTGTTCCTGATCCTGGCGGACAACGAGGCCGAGCGAAGATTCTTCGGCAAAGCACAGCAATATTTCTGTGCCCTTACTATAGGCAATACTCAACATGTCGCTCAGAACCTGGCTGGCATGTTCGTAGCCGGACACTTCCTTACGAACCAGAACACAACGACGGAGCAAACTCAATGCGCGAAGTCCGGCGCTGTGTTGTTGGCGTACGTGATCGTCGGAAACGACGACAGTGCCGCGGTCATGAGGCGCAAAGGTGTTGACAATACGCACGGGCACGCCCCGATCCAATGCCGGCTTGATCGTGTCAGGATGCAGAACCTTGGCTCCGAAATAGGCCAGTTGTCGCATCTCCGAAAAACTAATTTCTTCGATGGTATGGGTGTTAGCCACCAAGCGAGGATCGCTGCTGAGTACGCCGCTGACGTCGGTCCAGATTTGAATTTCATTGGCTTCGATTGCTGCCCCAAAGAGGGCAGCGGAGAGATCCGAGCCGCCACGACCGAGAGTTGTACTAGTGCCGTCGCCTGTTGCGCCGAGAAAGCCCTGTGTGACGACGCATGAATGGCTTTGGAGCAGAGGTAGCAACTGCTCTGTGCAACGCTGTTCCAGCTCGCTCATGATGACGTGTGCAGCGCAAAAGTTGTTGTCGGTGCGCATGCAGAGACGTGCGTCGAGCAATGCCGCATCGATTCCCAGTGATTGGAGATAGGTGGTGAAGACAGTGGTGGAGAGGCGTTCACCGTATGAGGCGACGGCATCGAGTGACTGCGGGGTGCATTCGCAGAGCAGAGCGATTCCCTCGCAGTAGGAATACAACTCGTTGAGAAGTTCCTCAATCAACAGGATAGCGGAGGCCTTCGACTCGGGAGTGGATAACAGACTCAGGCAGAGCTGCAGGTGATGATCGCTAATGGACTTGAAGATGCGTTTCATCTCGTGCTGTTCGGCATTAGCGGCGGCCTGCGCAAGGCTGAGCAACTTGTCGGTCATCCCTCCGCACGCGGAAAGTACGACTAATGGTCGTCGATCGAGCGCGGCACGCACGAGTTCCGCGGAGGCTTGCATGGCCTCAGCGGTCTTGACGGAGGTCCCGCCGAATTTCATGACGATACTCTTCTTCATGTGTGGAGCTGAAAGGCGGTTAATGGGGGCGACAAAAGTACAAAAGCCACGGAGTGTCTGCTTCAATGGGGAAAAGTTCTGCAGAGGCCCGGTACTTGCGATGCATGCCGTTCTGCTCTATATTGCGCTGTGTCACTGTCGTGCTCGCCAATGGAAAACGAGTCACCCCTGATGTGGTTAGGTTTTGCCGTCTTCATTATCATTATGTTGTGGCTAGACCTTGGGGTATTCAATAAAAAGTCCCACAAAGTCAGTATCCGCGAGTCACTCGGGTGGACCTTTGCCTGGATGGCCTTAGCCGGCTTGTTTGTGCTTGGCATTTATTGGCAACTCGGCATGAACCATCAGGCTGAGAATAAGGCTATTGAGTTTCTGACCGGCTACATCATCGAAGAGAGTTTGAGTATCGACAACCTCTTCGTGATCATTCTCATCTTCAATTACTTCCACGTTAAAGCCCAATACCAGCACAAGGTGTTGTTCTGGGGAATCATTGGCGCTCTCCTGATGCGCCTGGTGCTCATTATTGCCGGCGTTACACTGATCAACACCTTCGGTTGGATTATGTACGTGTTTGGAGCCTTCCTGGTGATTACCGGGATTCGCATGGCACTGGGCGCTGAGAAGGAGATACATCCCGAGAAGAACCCCATAGTTCTGCTGTTCAAGCGATTTTTCCCTGTGACACACGAAGACCATGGAGATCGCTTTTTTGTACGTCAAGCTGCCAAGTGGGTGGCAACGCCGTTGTTTATTGTGGTGTTGGTGGTGGAGATATCGGACTTAATCTTCGCCGTCGATTCCATCCCGGCAGTTCTGGCGATCACGCGCGATCCGTTTATCGTGTACACCTCCAATGCCTTCGCTATTCTGGGATTGCGATCGCTGTTTTTCGCGTTGTCGGGTCTGCTGGATTTATTCCACTATCTCAAGTATGGCCTCTCGTTGGTGCTGATTTTCATTGGGATGAAAATGGTACTGACAGACACCTTCCATATCAATACCAGCATCTCATTATTGGTGGTGGGTCTTATTCTCGGCACATCTGTCATTATCTCGCTCATCCGTCCGCCCGTGGATGACGCCGGAGATGCAGAGGAAGAGCTATAATGTATGTACGACTACTGTCTAAACGGCGCACTAAGCGATTCGAAGACGTAGGAAGCGAGGGGTCGGTTTTCGACGAGTACATCAGCCTCACCGGACATCCCTACTTGTAACAACGGAGCTAGCTGACCGGCATCGCTGATGCGAATTTCCACCGGATAATTTCCCTTCTCGTCCGGACTCATACTCTTGTGCTGTACCACACCCTTGGCCATTCCCCAGTGAAACGAGGGAAAGCTGCTGACTTTCATCACCGCATCCAAACCCTCCTGCATACTTCCGATAAGCTGAGGAGCCACGGAACACAGAGCATAGAGCGTTGTACCTGTTGAGCTCAACTTCAACAACACATTGCCGGAGGGAAGCTCGTGTTCCTCGTCTACGGCATAACTCACAGGAAGACTCATAGAGCTGAGCAGATAGAGACTACCGTTGTCGGAGGCGAAGCGTCCATAGAGCTCGCGAATTTTGATCTCCAGAGTGCTGACAGCCGAGGTTAATTGTGCCCGCTTGCTGCCAAGCTCCAAGTCGCTGCGATTGGTGTTGACGCCGACCACGTTTTGATCGATTTCCAGCTGACGGATCTTCTCGTCGAGTGCACCGAGCTCGATGGCGTACTGCTGCTTACTGCGAGTGAGCGCGTCGCGAGCATTCGTTTCTTTCAACTGTGCATCACGAAGCTCTTTGTCGGATGCGAAGCCCTGACCCTGCAGCTTCTTCATCTCGGCTGTGTGCTTTGATGCAACGTCAAGCTCCTCTTGAAGATTGGCAAGCTCCGACGTTTGCTTTTTGGTTTTCAGCGCCCGCTCTTTCTTTGCATCGTTGATCTGGGATTGCACTTTGGACTTTTGCAATGCCAGCGATTCTTTCTGGTTCTTGTTCATCGCAACATCCGAACTCTCAAACAAGCGAAGCGCTTCTTGTGCTGTTGCGAGTTGATTCAACAGACTGACAACGGTGGCAGAGGTGATCTTGGCAAGAGTATCGCCCTCATGCACCACATGGCCTGGCTTCACGTACATTTTCAAGACTTGCGTATTGTCCGCAAAGCGATACACCACTTCACGAGAATCGCTTCTGAGAGTGAAAGGAATACGCACTTCACGAGGCACGCGAAGGAAGATTCCGGCGAGAACAAGGAGGACAAAAGTGCTGAGCCCGGTGTAGAGGAGAATGCGAATGGCCGTAGGGCGTACGTTGGAGAGCGGGACATCGTCCTCCACATACAAGTCCTTGAACTGTCGCTCATGTAATCCCTGCTGCATGACTCTTCCGAAGTGGGTGCGGTCAAATATACAATGTCACACCGCATTGTGCAGCGATCCCCATCAGCTCACCAGTTCGTCGCCGGACTCATGATCTCTGCTTGATTGATGATAATTCTCGCTGCGCAAGCGCAGCGCGGCAACTGCAACAGCCAGATCGCACACGATACACAAGCCGTAGTACACACGCTTATCGGGAATACCAACGCGAGCAAAGAGAAAATGCATGCTGCATACCAGCGCGGTCAGAGCAACTAGGGTTCGAAACCACGAGACGTTGAGCACTCCTCGCCAATCGTCGACAAGGGCCACAAACAGTAACATCACCATACTCATGGGTGCAACCATCCGCTCCTTATCACCAGCCACGAAAGCCGTCCCTAAAAAGAGTAAAGCCACGACGCCGTATGCCGGGTAGGATCGAATGAAACGCAGTGCGTCCTTTGGCCACGCAAGAAACAGCAGACAATAAGGTGTGCAGGCGTTGAACACAATTCGAATCCAAGGAATGGGCTGTACGAGGTCGGGTGCGTAATCCCGGAGCAATGCGACGGTGGAATAGCCTGGGTTGCTGATCGGAATCACCCAATGCAGCCATAGCCAAAACCCTATTCCGGGCACGCAGGCGGCTAGTGCCAGAGCACCTCGTTGCCACTCACGCGTGGCAATCATCGACGTGAGAATGAACGGCAGAATAAAGAGTGATATTTCCCGCGTGGCTACGGCCGGAATCAAAGCAAGCGCAATGAGGAAGGGACGTCGTTCTTCGAAAGCCTCGATCATGAGCAGCAATAAGGCTAAGCTCAGGGCATCGCCTGCTTGGAAGACGTCGAAGAGCACAAAGCCACTGAGGTAGGGTTGTAAGACCAGGAGGACACTGAGACCGAGAGCCACCGATGTTCGCGAGCGGTGTCTTTTGAGCAGACGATAGAACTGAAGTGCAAGGAAACCAACGGATACGAGAGCGGCAACTTGGAACCCATCATAGTCGTCTGGTCCGAGCAACCCAATCACGTAGGGAACGAAAATACGATAGGCAAAGGGCGCGGTGACTGTTGTCGACAGACCCGGAGCGGCATGCGCCATAGCTCGATACGCCTCAAGATCTGTGTGGGCAAATTGACCCTGATAATCGATGCGTTGAAACCAGATCACAAAACAGAATACCACGGCAAGCATGAGCAAACGGACAGCAAGACCGCGGCGCTCGTCGAGGGTGACGAGCAAATGATGGAAGACAGTACTCAGATCGAGGATCCTTCGTTGTTAACTCCGGCAGCAATGGAGCTTCCGGCTTTGTAGGGCAGAAAGACACTAAAGGTGGTGCCCATTCCGATTTCGCTTTTCACACTAACGCGACCATGGTGGGCTTCCACCAAGCGTTTAACGATCCACAATCCCAAGCCACTGCTGGGCTCGTCAGCCGTAGGACGTGCGCTGAGTTTCATGCCGCGTTGGAAGGCCAACTTGGTGTCCTCTTTACTCATGCCAAGTCCTTGGTCTTCCACATCCAGACGCAAGTAATCATCCGTTGGCAATGCTCTCACCGTCACTTTCGTTCCCGGTAGGGAGAACTTCACGGCGTTCGACACGAGATTGTCGAGTACCTCTTCAATTTTTTGCGGATCGAACTCGCAGGTCGGCAAATTCGGTGGAATCTCGTACCGAATGTCGATGCCCTTCTTTTCGGCAGAGACAGCATTGCGGCGACAGACACTCTCGATAATCACGCCTGCATTGGTGCTCTCGAAATCCAGTTGAATGTCGGCATGGTCCATGGCCATGACTCGCGAGAGTTCTTGCGACAGCGAAACAATCTTTGTGGTCGTTTCAATGATGTCCTGCATCACTTCCTGCGTTTCCGAACTGTTTAGGTCATAACCTCGCAAGAGGTCGACGAGGTTCTTGATCAGCGATGCGGGGTTCTTGATGTCGTGAATAATCATCGCGAACAAATCATCCTTCTGTTGCTGCAAGTCTTCGAGTTCGCTCTTGACTTTGGCCGCGCGATCCACTTGCAAAGCCAAGTCAAGGTTTTGGTCGTTAAGTTCTTCGGTGCGACGTGATAAATCCAACACGCGCTTGTTCAACTTTGCGTTTTCCTTTTTGAAGCGCTCTACTTCTTTGAGCAGCTGCTGGAATTGCGGACTGTCTTCCACCTTCTTTTCTTTCACCACGACAGATGATGGTGCCGGTTGGGGTTGTTTCTCAAGTTTTTGACGTAGGTCTCGTAGCTCCGAGCGAAGCGTTGCACGCGACATCAATATCACAATGCTCACCACAATGGCGAGAATAAGCAAGGCACAGAGGATAATCACCACGGCCGGACTGCGCCACCATACCGACTGTGCATCGCCATGCGAAGCAGCAGCTAGGTGTTGACGAAAGTCGGCTGCAGATTTGGGGTCGACGATAAACTGTAAGGTTGTCGGAACTGCCGCCCAGGCGTTATCGTTGGATTGCGCCCGAACCACTAAGGCATAATGTCCACTCGGCAATCCTACGTAGGTCTTCGTGTTCTCGTACTGCGTCTTCTGATCACGCTGATCACCATTGTCCAGTTCAACCACATAGCGCACACCGGCACTGGTGGAAATACCCTCGCGACAAATGAAGCTAAAGACGACGATGGAATTGGAGTCTAGGCAGAGAGTTGACCATTGAGCCTGAGGAACGGATTGTCCGTCCAGACTAATGGCCGTTATGGATGTGATTCTTTGCTCTTCTGCATGCAGAACACCCTGCACACTAAGCAGAAAACACAGGAGCAATACACGCACACTCATGACAGCAAATCCTTCGCTATTCGGTTTTCGAGGCTTCCATGCGTAATAGTCGTGCCTGACGACGTTGATCCTTGGTGTGTTTGCTCTGCGTTGACAGGATTCGCTGGCAATCAAACCACTGTCGCACCGGATGGTGCGGTAGATGATTCTGCGCACACATGCGCTGTAGTACACCGATGACAAATATACGGTCTGCGAGTTTGGCAAGACAGAGGTTCGTCTCGTCCTTTATGAACACCGTTATATGATCGTCCCCGTCAATGGAACTTAAAAGCGCGTCGCGTACACAGCCACGCGCTTGACATTCGCAGGACTCGTTTGCTCGGAGTGCCGTGAGTATTATACGTTGACAATTATCTGCTGTCAGATCGGCATTTATATTCGAGACATCAAAGTCTCTAACATGCTGAATCGTCCGCAATCCCTCATCATCGAGCAGCATGACATGTATCTGCTGCTTCGCACAGAGTTCCAGTAATTCTTGCGCTGTGTTGTGGTAGGCCAGCCGGCAATGGTCCAAGGCGGCGCGATCGATAAGGAGGTGTTGCACAGGACGGTCGCGGGGGGACATTAATTCATCGGCAGGTAGTTGTAAAAGCCTCGTCCCGTGCTTCGCCCTAGCCATCCTGCGCGTAGGTGTTGGCGTAATAAGACGCAGCAGCGGTAGCGTGCTTCGTGATATTCCTCATACAGTGCATCAAGAATGGCAACAATAATGTCAGCTCCGATGGTATCCGACCACTCCAATAATCCCTTCGGATAATTCACGCCCAATTTCATGGCCGTATCGATATCCTGTGGTGAGGCAACATTTTCCATCACGGCAAAAGCCGCTTCATTAATGAGCATGGCAATCATGCGTGGGAAGACGAGACCCACGCGATCTTCTACGATTTCGACGCTGAAGCCGAGTGACTCGAAGAAACTTCGAGCACGAGTATGACTGATGTCACGGGTGCGCAGTGAGGGGGCAATTTCGATCGTTTTTGCTTCGCTAAATCCGGGAATAAGCGGCGCGCCCACCACTTGTGAGGCCAAAGGCAAGAGCGAATTAATATCAGTTGCGGTGCAGATGACCGTGCTGCTGATAATTAAGGCGGAAGGGAAGAGCTCGGCTAGTTCTTGCAGAACCATCACCTTCAGTTGTTTGGTGCGAACCGTGCAATCGATAACGACATCGACGTGCGTGCTATCGTCGATGTCGCCAATGCTGCTCACGACATTTTCGGCAAACTCATCGTAATACTCATTCACTTCGTCCACTTCTTCGGCATCAAAGGCTTCGTCGGGACCAAAGCTCTGTTCCAGGGCTTCGGCAATGATCTCCTCGGCCGAAAACTCGTCGGTGAATTCGTCGGTGGAGTTGAGTATCAGGAAGTCGCGCGAATGTCCCTCGAGCAAGCGAGCGAACTCGGCAACAATGGGAGCTTCGCCAAAGAGGAGAACGGTTTTGCTATCGGCAGTCATGGTAATGCGTAGGAGATGAGTTGGAATGGAGAGTGAGAACTGAGGCGACTAAATTAGAGAATTTTCGTCGCCTACCCGGTTTCCGCCTCCCGCCAATGCTACAAGTCGGGTGCGTCATACGTCGCTGCGTAGCAGCGGGAACGATGACAAAAAATCTCTTGCAACAGAAGCTCTTAGTCGATAAGAGGTTTGAGCGGCGTGCTTGTGGGAGTGAAATCCTGGATGTAGAAGGGACGAAAGTCTGCCGCGCTGACGAAACGTTCGTTATGAAAGAGTTCGAGTGCGAGTGTTAGCAGGTGCTCCGAATGCAAGCGTTGCCACGCCTCGGCTCTACTGTCGTGTCGGAACTGTGTCGCGGCGGGACCGACGATGAAATCCGAATCGAGAAGCAGTGACCTCAGGCTAGGCTCATCCTTCAAGGTCGGAGCTGCTTGCGCAAGGCCTTCGCTGTCAAAGAACTGAGCATAATACTTTCCCGTCTGCGCGGCAACGAGCACCGCAATGCGTTGCGCCGCGAGTTCCCGAGCTCGAGAAGCAGCGCTGCGAGCTATGGCTTCCAAAGTGGGCACCGCGATGAGCGGAGGAGTGTTGTCGAAGCACAGACCTTTCACGAGTGAGGCGCCAATGCGGAGTCCGGTAAACGACCCCGGTCCTGCCGAGATGGCTACCGCATCGAGTTGATCAGCGCGAAGCGCATGTGTATGAAGAAGCTGTTGACATAACTCGCCAAGCAGAGCATCGTGTACCTGGGGAATCCAGTAGTTGAGCGAGCTTTGAACGCGGCCGTCGGCATAGAGGGTCACGCCGCAGTTGAGACCGCTCGTTTCAAGACAGAGAATGGTCGGGTTCTGCGCGCTCATGCCTGCTCCCTATCACTGTCGGATTCAGACGCTGTATGCTCGTCGATTGGATTGGCGGCATCGTCGCCCGGCAGATTCGTGAGATCGTCATCAGGTCCGTTTTCGACGTAGGGATCTTCCGCTTCGGAGAACATGCCTTCCGGCGGGTTGAGCAGAATTTGTCTTGCGCTGCGATTGCTACCGGTCACGATAGCCGGCACATGAGGCACCAGCACTTCATCGCCTTTCGGCGTGTCGATCACCAGCGTGCGGTGGGCGGGTGTGGCCCATACATCACGCACCAGGCCAAGCAATTCGCCGCTAGCGGCGTCGCGCGCTTCGGCACCGATGAGCCAATCCGAAAAAGCATCGGCTTCGTCGGCGCTAAGTGCTTGAACGGGAAGAAACACCCCAAGCTCTTGCAGCGCCTCAGCGGCCGAAATACTCGTCACTCCTCGAAAGCTGATGAGCGCGCCGTTGCGGTATTCCTTGCAGGAGTTGACCACGTAAGGCTTGGCAAAGGCAGCGCTATAGCCGAGTAGCACGGATTGTCCACTCTTGATCTCGGGCAACACCTCCACATCGCTCAGTATGCACTCGCCGACGATGCCGTGCGTTTTTGCAATGGTGCCAATGTAGATGTGTGAGCTCATGGGAGATACAGGACTGATTGTTCTTCATACGGGCTGCCTTCGGCAGCGCCGTAATGACCGCAGCTACGAATATAGTCTGAATTGTGCAGGGCTTCTCTATGTTTGTGTGCTTCTCGTGGTCCCTACTCCAAGCTTCGCGATGAGGCAGCGTGTCTTGCTTCGCCAACCGACCACAAGGGCGAAGACTGACACGGATCAGAGAAAGAAGTCGAAGCAGAGGTAGAAGCAGTAGTAGAAACAGAAGTAGAAGCAGAAATAGAAGCAGAAGCAGAAGTACTAGTAGAAAGTCAACTCAGATCCACAAACGAATTCACTATGATTGATCAATCACGAATACACTCCATTATTGCCGAGTCGATGCGGGTGAAGCAATTGGTGTTGGAGCAATGCACGCAGAGTATTGAGCAGACGGGCATGGAGATATGTCGTTGTTTTGAGCACGGCGGAAAGGTCTTATTCTGCGGCAACGGCGGCTCAGCGGCGGACGCGCAGCACATAGCCACGGAGCTGGTGATCCGCTTTCGTGGAGGGGTGGAGCGCAGGGCCTTGCCGGCGATGTCGCTCAGTGTAGACCCATCGATGGTCAGCGCCGGAGCAAACGACTACGGTTACGAAAACGCCTTTGCGAGAATGGTGCAGGCCTACGGGCAACCGGGCGACGTGATTGTTGGCATTAGCACGAGCGGGAAATCGCCTAATGTGCTCAAGGCACTGGAGCAGGCGGCTCATCAGGGCATGCAGACGATCGGTTTACTGGGCGGGGACGGCGGGAGTATTGTCGCTCAAGCCCGGCACAGCGTCATCGTCCCCTCCACCATCACAGCTCACATCCAGGAGTGCCACATCATGATTGGCCACATCTGGTGCGAAATGGTGGAGGAGTACTTATTCCCGGAGATGTTTAGCTAAGGGATCCGGCACAGCGAGGGCGCTGAGTGTAAGCAGCTTCCCCCATTCAAAATTTTGCAGAATGTCCACCGACTCTTATTTTTGCAATCCTCTTCGACGAGAGGCCACTTTAGCTCAGTTGGTAGAGCAGCTGATTTGTAATCAGCAGGTCGTTGGTTCGAGTCCGACAAGTGGCTCCACTGTAAATCCCTTGTAAGTTTTGACTTGCAGGGGATTTTGCGTTTGGGGTTGGAACGGTGTTTTGAGGATTTGCATGTAGTTTGCCGGCAATTGGGAAGTATACCGGGTGTTGAAGTCGTTTCTCAAGGCTTCAATTGCGCGCGCCGACGCTGCAAATGCAAAATCGCCGGGCGAGAGAATCAGATTTCAGAATGAACTCCCATATTCGGGATGAACGCGAGCGCGTCGATATGCCCGGCGTATCCACTGTTTTGCGTCAAGTTAGTTACGGACAGATTCGATTGTACTGTAACAGGCAACAAAGAAACCATCATAGCCAAAGTTGCCGCTGACGTTACCTTCACAACGCAAGCACATGAGTGCAGCTCAATTCGATGCAGTTTCGCCGATCTAATGGTCAGTTTTCCTACCTGAAGTCCAAGAATGTGGGTTAGCGCATATGTGTCAGTTGCCTCTGCATGCATATAAACAATCCTGAGCATGGTAAAAGAATGTGTCACGTGAGTGAACCAAAGTGTAACACCATGGTGTTGCTGGTGGTCTAGCGGTTATCAAGAAGCATAGTGCGGTGTAACATCAGGCTCGTATCTTATTCAGTATTATTGTTGAGAAACATGATTGCATCATTTTAAATATTAGGGCATTTTTTCACTCAATATTCAAAATAAAGTGCATGAACGAAGCATTCAGACACATGTACGACGTGTGAAATCGAGGTACGTCGCGTGTAAGACAATAGTCCTTGGCTTTCCTGAGATATAGTAATTACGGGGAACTATCCAATGATTCACCACAAGCCGCAGGTCGAAAAGTGGAAGTATATCAACACTCGAGCGACCTCTAGAAGGTCAGAAGCTTTCGTGTCACCAATGACGCGTCAGGCACTCTTTCGCTTATTGTCGGGGTTGAAACAGAAGTATGTTTTCGCGCCAAGATTCATACCGGCCGGGGCATATCACCCGATCGTATTGGCAGGAAAGGAAATTGTGTATTACGATGTGCCTTCGGATTTAAGAATCGACTGGAGCAGCGTTAGGACTACTTGTCCGGATCCGGCGAACACAATAGTTTACTACATCCATCACTTTGGATTGCATATTGAATCCAACATAGTGCCTCTTCGCCAGTTGCAACACGAAGGCTACTTTGTAATTGACGATCGTTCTCTCACTTTGCCGACATCTCACTACAGCGAATTTGCCGACGCCACCCCGTACTCATTTTACAAGTTAGTAGGCACGGCTTGCGGGGCTGAGGTACGCCTGAAACAGAGGCCGGAATATGATTCTGCGCCAGAAGCCGAGGTCCATGACGAGTTACTCAGTCTCATGGCCAGAACGCTCTACTTCTATGGAAATCCGGCAGTAAAGTTGATGCCTACTCTGCCATTTCGTGTGCTGAACAGACTGATTGCTCGTTATGTCGGCTTCAATCACGTCATTGGGGATACCAAGTATTATTCAGCTCAGGGCTTGCCATTGAAGATGCAGAAGAGATTATCTCAGGTTGACTATGATCTTGTGACGAAGCGGAGAATCGAAGTTGCCCGTCGTTATCTGAACCGAATAGAGAGTAAATTCCTGCTTCCACTCGCACCGGAGGCATATTCTGTGCAAAGCTGTATGGGCTTTCCGATACTCGTTGATAACCCGGGACCACTTGTAAAGTACCTCATTCGGCGAGGTATCTATTCCTTTCGGTTTACAGATATATGGTGGTGGGATAAAAACAATGAGCCGAATGAGTTATACAACCGAAACGTTCTTCTCCCCGCACATCATCACTTGAGAGATAAAGACGTGGATTACATCATAGACTGCGTCAATTCTTACGCAGGTCGAGCTGTTTGACAACGCGACCGCCAAAGTGCGTTAGATGAAGGTTACTTGCGAAATCTTGTACTGCTAAGGGGCTGCAGCTCAACACACAGTAGGAAGTACTACAATGAGTACAAAGACGGTAATTATAACAGGTGGCAGCCGGGGTATAGGACGATCGCTTGCTGTTGCATACGCGAGAAAGGGTTTCAATGTCAGTATATGCGCCATACACAATGAAAGTCTTCAAGTGGCAAGGCAGATGGTAGAAAGGGAAGGGGCATCATGTCTTGCTGTACCATGCGACGTACGAAATGCGCCCGACGTAGCGCACTTTGTAGAACAGACACGTGCAGCATTTGGTACTATCGACGTGGCAATTCTGAATGCCGGAATTGCAAGAGCGACAGACGTGATCGAACTTGATCTCGAAGTCTATCGTTTAGTAATGGAGACAAATTTCTTTGGTGTCCTAAATGCGATAAAAGCAGTTATGCCTGTTATGCAGGCGCAGGGGGGCGGCACGATTGCATGCATCAGCTCTCTGACAGACGCGCGACCCGTTCCCAGAGCATCGCCCTACGTTGCCAGCAAAGCAGCGCTTTCAGCAATGTTGGAGGCGGCTAGTATAGAAGCCGCAGCTTCGAACGTCAACGTTTTATCTATCAGGCCCGGTTTCATTTCGACCGACATGACTGCTGCTAACACATATCCCATGCCATTTCTTCTTAGTACCGATGAAGCCGCTATGAAGATAATTCGAGCCATTGAAAAGCCTGTCTACCGGATGTCATTCCCCCTGCCAACATATCTGTTATCTGAGTTGTTACGCGCTATGCCCTACAAATTGTGGAGATGGATGTTTGCCTCGGGTTTGATAAAATGAGTGTCCGTATCAATCATGAAATGCGTAAACCTTTTAATTCGCCTTCGTAGGTCAAGTAAAAGTATCTGGGTGCGAGCAAGAATTCGACTACTTAAGTTGAAGTCATGACGGCCATTTAGTGGTTTTGTTGTTTACACGCCTCGAATCAGTAAGTCAACAGTCGCGCCTCTGTCTTTATCATAGTGAAACCCTAGACAGAACGGACCGCCAAAAAACAGCCGGAATCCAACGAGAGGCTGCCAGTCGGCTCCGCTTGATTCATACGTTGAATTGGAGAGAGTTGAGTGTAGTTTAAAATTGCCATACGTGTAAGCAGCTCCAAGATCAAATACGAGATGGTGAGATACATCGACGCATGCTCCAATGGCAATACCACTCATAGTAACGTCAGAGCCGTTAAATACGCCAGTTGATGGGACGATGAACGTGTAATAGTCTGCCCATAAATATGAGTATCGAAGTGTGCCACCGATTGATCCAATCGCAACACTTGAGTTGTGGTTGATCATCGAGAACGACAATCCAATATCGTATGAATTGGCAACTCTAGAAGATTTCAACTTCGTCATGTAATTATTACTTGGACGACTTTGTATGCCACTATCTGGGGCAAGTACGACATTCTGAATAATTTCTATAGTTCCTGATTCGGAGCTGTGCGCTCTGATAATATCTACCGTGTACTTGACTCTGCCGGCATCAGTCTCTTCTATGTTCCATGTATAGTGTATCGTATCATTCAATCCAGGACTGTCGTATGTTCCGCCATATAAATCAATTATGGCGAATATATGCTGCTTCATGCCTGCGAATGATTTTGGTGTCGAGCTGAAGACCGTTTGTTTCGCCGATATTACGCTGTTTGATCGAAGTTGCAGTTCAACTAACGACGAATCGTACGGAGACGTACATGCTTTTGACAGAGCGATGGAGTCTGTTGATGAATAAACTCTTGAGTAACCTTTGGATCTGAGTGCTGATAATACAAGCAACGAGTCGGAGGGGATCAAGAGCTCCAGCTTGTCGCCAATGATAAGAATTGAAGCGCCTTGAGCAATCAAAGCACCTTGTTGTAGCGATAATGCTACAATTATAAAAACCGCTATAGAAGCAATCCTCGCGAAGTTCTTCATGGATAGTCAACACTTGGGGATACACGTTGTTTAATATTATTACATTATAGTAAAAATAGAGGAAATCGACGCGGATAATCTGATGACTTTTGTGGTCGAAATAAGTGCTGGCACAATGTTACACTGATCTTGCCGAATTCAAGCATGTACCTTAGTACGTCAGGATGATATTTTAGCGGTAGTGGATTCGGAGGCTTTCGACGATCTGGAAATAACCCTTGGTATAGTGTGCTTCTCGTATTTCTTTCACCTCACAAAATTCGTCACAATCAACAGTATCACACCGGCGATGCCGATGAGGCCAATCATGAAAACGTATTCTGCGATGCGTTCGAGGCGTTCGGTAGTGGTGACGGAGTTGGAGCGAATGGATAGGAAGGAGAGGATGGAAGCGAGGGCGAAGAACATGGACATCATGGCTGTCAGCTCGTCGATGATGGTGAGTTCGCGGTGACTACTTACTTGCACCGCCGTGATAACGAAGAGAGAAATGCCGAGAAGGTCGGCGCTTGTATTAAGGATGTGTTCTGACGTTCGTGATTTCATAACACGTTTACTGATGTTCGTCTTGCATGTCAGAATGACGCGATGGCAACCCTACAGCTTGATTGGGATGACTAACGGCACAAGTGACGAGATCTTAGCGAGTGCATTGTGTGCCGAGTCGGTCATTCACATTGTCCTAACATTTCACAGGCAGCTTCGCTGCGTGTGAATTGAAAAACTCCTGAGTGAACTTCGAAGAAAGGTTGAGATGGAGTCGGGCGTTCAGCGTCGATATGGCGCTGCCAGACGCTATCCCACATGACCGGGTAGCGGGAAGAAGAACATGAGGAATTTCGCAGGTATAGTGGCGGACGCCGCCTCGGCCCGCCAAGAGGAACCATTCGGACATTACACCGGTAAGCTCCGAACAAGGGAGCGGCGCGTGAGGTCGCGAGCTTGAACAAGTTGATCGTAGTGATTGCTAAGTGATGTCAATGCGTTATGACTCAGTCCCAAGCGTTTTGCCGTATCCAATTCCACACCAATTTTTACGTACTCACGATAGGTATCGCGAAAATCTAGGTATGCCTCCTTCACGCTTAGGTGCAGCAAGTCTACCAGCTCTGCATCGCTGTAGAACTCGACATCGCGCACCCCGCAGCGATAGGCACACTTATACAGTATCTGAGTGAGAAATTGGTCTGCTTCAAACTCTGCCATAGTCGTGTTTCCTTTCATATAAATGGTGAAATAGTAAAAATCAATGTCAGACGAAGCAAGGCAGCGTCGTGGATATCCACGACGCTGCCTTCCTAGTAATTCTGCGCCTGCTTGCAGTCACGGCAATCAACCGGTACGAGCGCGACCAGGTTTGTGAGCCGCAGACTTAGCAACCCTTAGAGTGACTCGTGTCCAGTAAGACAGATCCTCCAACTGCTCACATTCAATTCTTCCGCGCTTCGTCTTAGTCCTGAGCTGGGTCGATGATGAACACGGCAATGACGTTGTTTTGTTCCTCTTCAAGAACGAGCGCACTGGTAATCGGATTTGACTCAATCACCGAAATGATAGGCTGATAAGTTGACTCCAGTGAATGGATTTCATTCGTCGTGTAGGTCGAGTTCGGAGAGATGGCTCCGATCCAGAGCAAAATTCTAATGAGAAGATTCATAGGGCGTGTGTGAGTTGTGTTGGACAAGCATTGTTTAACACACGCAAAATGAAGGTCTTAGAACTGTACCGACGGATGAAGGCAGATCGCGAAATAAGCGAGGTGGCTATCCTTGTCTTCTTAATGAAAAAACGTATATTCTTTGCATGGACGAAATCAACGAGCTCATTGCCGTTTTATCACGAAAACGACTCAAAGAGTCGCTCATTTTCCCGTTGGCGACTGAGGGAGACAAACGCGTTGAATTGTACCGACTCTTGAAAGCCGAGCCCGCCCTCAGCGACGAACAAGCGTGCCAGAGAGTACTTGGAGATCTGAACGACAAGGCAAAGTACTTTGCCCTGAAGGCGCAACTCAAAGCTTTACTATTAAGCACTGTATTACGATTTGAGCCATCGAGCACAACACCAGAGCCAACGGAAGCGCTGTATAATTGCATTACCAAATTTGCTCAAGCAGAAGTCCTGCGTACGTATGGGGCAACGTCAATTGCTCGCTCCCTCTTTGAACAGGTTTTACATCTGGCAGAGGAATTCCACATCACGCATTATCATTTGCTTAGTCTCCATGAACTCAATGCGATGGCATCACTGGCGAGCGACGAATCTGCGTTCCGTCTCTATAACGCCGAATTCGCGCATATAAACCGGCAGTGGATGGCTGAATTAGACGCGGAGCAAATTCACGCAAACTTCGCGTCCTTCTTTTCTCGTACGGTTCGAACGATCAAACCGGATGAGCCGAAGTTGGTCAACATGTTGAATAAAATGGCCGATCTCCATGCCGAGTATCCCGGATCGCTGCGCATTACCATGAACAACTATCGGATGAAAGCGTATGCCGCCCAAGCATTCCGACGCTTTCGTGAGGCTGAGCAGCATTGTCAGGAAGCTTTGAAATTCATGACCAAATACGCTAAGCTGTTCAAGTCGAGCAGCTTCGGGGAATTTTACTACATCGGCTTGCAATGTGCCTTTGCGGAGAGACGGTACACAGATGCATTAACCTATGCGGAGAAGGCTGAGCAATCGTTCGAGAGCAAGGGACGCTACAATCATCTCATTGTGCTCTTATCGAAGGCATCGCTGTACATCCACAGTGGCGACTTCCAGCACGCCGCGGAAATATGCAACGACGTATTCTCTTCCGGGAATCTTAATGGCCTGGATGAAATGAAGAAGGAATCGTGGATGGTGATGCGGGCATTGCTGATTTTTTCCACGTTAACCGAATTGGGTCAGCTCCATCCGCGCACGCGAGCAAATTTGATGAAGGACTTCAATGTTTCAACCTTTCTCACCACACTGCCTGTGTACGCTGCCGATAAGCAAGGCGGAAATATCGTTATCCAAATCATCCAAGTGTTACTGCACCTGGGTCAAGGTAACATCGAAGGAGCCCGATCTCGGGCTGAAGCGCTCCGGCAGTATCGACTGAGTCACGTTGCCGCTCAGGAACATCCCAGAGCGCAAATCATGTTCAAGTTGTTGAGTGCACTTATCAAGTCCGACTTTGATACCGAGTACGTGCAACGTAAATATGAAGACCTTGTGAAGCGTCTCCATAGCCGCGACCCGCATGACGTGTGTGCCTATCTCGAGGGATTCGAAATTATGCCCTACGATATGGTGTGGGATCATTGCGTACAATACATCGAGCACTTGCAATCCACGAACCGCTTGCTTCGTCCTCTCAAGCGCAATCGCCGCGAAGTCTAGCGTCGGTTCCTTCCTTTCGTAAACCCTGCCCGTTATCATTCATCGGGTGTGTTCTTAGCCCAGAGCTATTTACGCTCCGGCACAACTCTCACTGGTCCACATGCGGGAACATGCGTTTTTTGTCAATTGGCTATCGTGGAGGGCATTCATCAAGGTTCCACACGAAGTCGATGATGCTCACGTACATAGCTCTGGGCTAAAAACACGGTACGACAAATGAATTTCTGTCACACGTGTCCTCTCGTCTCAGTCGGCGTTCCGCTATCACAATTCCGAGTACTCACGTTTACTGAATACTGTTCAGCATTGTCCATAACAGAACGCCTGCGTTTCGATTTTCAAAGAGCAACTACTCGCCGTCGTGGAGTCCAGTCCGCACCCTGAGATGCTAATCTCCCGCCGCTTCGATTCCACTGCATAGCCGCTCGACAGATGCGCTCCGATGGGAGAGTGGAGGATCGCCAAGAAATCAACACATTGTGAAACAAGGACTTAGCTTATACGTGCGAGCCAGTGGCTCGCACGCGGATCATTCCGACAATCGCAAGTTCGCCCGAGATACGCTACAGTTTCGGATGGATTGAGGCCTTCCCATAAGGGCGGTCCGCAGACTTGGTCCGGTGATTCCGGAGTATGCTCCAGACACTTCTTCGGACTCGTTTTTCGCGCGAGTTTTAACAGACGAGCAGGTTTTGGATCCTCTTTGACCTACGACTTGACACGCTGAGAATTGAGCTGAAAACGGATGGAAAAGCGTAGGCCGACACGTACACCGTGTGTGCAGGAAAATGACGAGACGGAATGGCTTGGGTGAATTACCTGAGTGATGCGGTTTTGAAGTGTTTGCAGAGCCGAAGACGAATTGCTCTCTCATAACGAAGCAAATTCCACGCTTCCATGGGGAGGGTAAAACAGTCAACACTCCTTATTTCGATTCCGTTCTTCATCCGACTTTGACGTTATAACATCGTGATATTTGTATCAGGATTTTATACTTATGCGGAGCATACATGAAAGGTTCATACGCCATACACGGCCGAGTCGTACGTTCAACACCCACCGATGCAGGTCGCGGAACTATCAGCTTTGAATTGATCTTTCCCGAAGATTGGAATTTGATCGAGCGCCAGCTTGGAAGAGCAAGTCAGGGCTTCGCCCAACTCCACCTGGATGCCTTACACTTCGACGTATTGGACGAGGTGGACGA
Organism: Chlorobiota bacterium; assembly: GCA_039810585.1. Classification (GTDB taxonomy): domain Bacteria; phylum Bacteroidota; class Ignavibacteria; order Kapaibacteriales; family NICIL-2; genus JBBATK01. The sequence continues at coordinate 136,422 of JBDHXF010000002.1, read as the reverse complement.
TGCGCTTCTGTGTCGGGAAGTGCCGAATGCTTCGATGCATATCACCTCAATTCACTAGAACGAAATTGGTCGATAGCGCTTTTCATCACTGCGGCGGTTGTGTTCTCTACCGTGTCTTCACTACATGTCGTTGAGTGTTCGGAAGAACGCCTACCTGTTACTGACCATGATGACGAAGCGCCTGATGACGTTGCCGATTGAAGAGCGAATACACAATCGGAAAGATCAAGAGAATGAGAATGGTGGCAGTTATCAAGCCGCCGATAATCACGATCGCTAAGGGCTTTTGACTTTCGGAGCCAATACCGGTGGAGATTGCGGCAGGGAGTAATCCTATGGATGCCATAAGCGCGGTCATCACAACAGGGCGAATTCTACTCTGCACACCACTGCGAATGGCATCGTCTAGACTGACTCCTTGAGCCAAGTTGTGATTGAAGGCAGAAATGAGAATCACACCGTTTTGTACACAAATCCCAAACAGTGCAATGAAGCCAACCCCGGCAGAGATGCCGAAGTTCATTGCCGTGAGGTGCAAGGCAATGATTCCGCCTATCATCGCGAAGGGTACGTTGATAAGAACTAAGCCGGCGTCTTTCGCATTCCCGAAGAGGATGAACAGCAGGATGAAAATCGCGACAATGCTGATGGGAACTACTTGGGTGAGGCGCTGAGAAGCGCGGACTTGATTCTCAAACTCACCGCTCCAGTCCATGGTATAGCCTTCCGGAAGCTGTACCGCCTGATTCACGGCACGCTGAGCATCGGCAATGGTACTGCCCAGATCTCGTCCGCGGACGCTAAACTTCACACCGATAAATCGGTTGTTGTTGTCGCGATAAATAAAGGCCGGTCCGGTCAGTGTGGTTATCGATGAAATTTCTGACAGCGGAATTTTTTCTCCGCTGATGGTTGGCACAAGAATGTTGCGAATTTCCTGCTCAGAGCGACGGAATTGATATTGAAAGCGAATGCGGATGTCGAACTTCTTCTCGCCCTCGTACAGCACCGATGCAGTTTTTCCGCCAATTGCCATTTCGACGACGGCTTGTGCATCCGCCACAGTAACGCCATACAGTGCCATGCGGTTTTCGTCCAGCTCAATCTGAATTTCCGGTTGACCAATGTTGCGCACAATGCCGGCGTCTTGAATTCCCGGCACGTTTTGAATGGCCGTCAATACCTTGTTCGACAGCTCATCCAAGGTGCCAAGATCCGCGCCATAAATTTTGACAGCATCATTGGCTTTCATGCCCGCCACTGCCTCCGCGACATTGTCGGAAATTGGCTGGGCATAGTTGTAGTTGATGCCCTGATAGTGCTTGAGTTTCTGATCCATTTCGTTTACTAACTCATCCATCGAGATGGAGCGCTTCCATTGCTCTTTTGGCTTGAGGTTCACCTGCATCTGGACGAAGTAAAAGCCATTGGGATCGGTACCGTCGTTCGAGCGACCGGTTTGCGATAACACCCCATTAACCTCGTCGAAACTCATCAGCGTCGATCGTAACTCGCTGACCATCTTGATGGACTCGCTCAGACTCATGCTCATCGGTAACTCGGCGTCCACCCATAAGGCTCCTTCGTTGAGTTGCGGAAGGAACTCGGTGCCCATCCATTTAAGCGAAAACATGGTAGCGCCCAATACGATTGCAGCCGCGATCAGACTCAGCGTCTTTCGCGCGTAGCAGAACTGAAAGGCGTTCCCAACAATGCGGTTGAAGAAATTGACCACCATGTTGTGTTTCTCGCGGACATTGCTTTTTAAGAGCACGGCACTCAACACCGGAACCAAAGTCAGCGTAAAAATCAACGCTCCGAGGAGGGCGAAGCCCAAGGTATAGGCTAGAGGTGAAAACATTTTACCTTCCACCTTTTCAAAGGAAAAAATGGGAACAAGGGCAGTGATAATGATAAGCTTGGAGAAGAAGATTGCTTTGCCCGTTTCCGCGGCGGTACGTTTTATCGCGCCCAACTTCGACATACGATTGAAGCGCTCCATACCATAGCGTCTTGCCATGGCATCCAGCGCCACAAAGATTCCCTCCACCATCACAACAGCCCCATCGATGATTATCCCGAAGTCGACCGCTCCCAGCGAAAGCAGGTTGGCGCTCATTCCCTTAATGCGCATGCAGATAAACGCAAACAATAAAGCCAGGGGTATAATGATGGAGACGGTAAGCGTTGTTCGCCAATCAGCCATGAAGAGTAAGACGATGGCTGTAACCAAGATGATGCCTTCCAGCAGATTGTGCATCACGGTGTGTGTGCAGAAGGTCAGCAAATCCTGTCTGTCGTAGAAACACTCCAGACGAACATCCTTCGGGAGGATCTGCGTATTCAGTTTATTGATTTCGGCTTTGACGCGCGGGAGGACGTCTGCCGGATTTTCGTCCTTTCTCATGACGATGATTCCCTCTACTACATCATCATTGGCATTCAGGCCCACTTGGCCGACCCGAGGTAAATCTGCTTCCACAACTTCGGCGACGTTTTTGACTAGGACGGGGACTCCGCCACTTTTTGTGACGGTGATGTTCTCGATATCGGAAGCGGACTTTAACAACCCGACACCACGTACTACATAGGCCTGACCATTCTTCTCAATCACGTCGCCACCCACGTTGACGTTCGACTTACTGACTGCCTGATACACATCGAGCGGGGTGATGTCATATTCTGCTAGCTGTTCCGGATTCACGCGGAGTTCAAATATCTTTTCTCGGCCTCCAAAAGCCACAACGTCTGCAACACCCGGAACGGAGCGTAGTCGACGGTCGATAATCCAGTTTTGTAAGGTCAGCAGATTGCGTGTGTCGCGGTGGTCCGACGTAATCACGTAGCGGTAGATTTCGCCGGTCGGTCCGTAGGGTGGTTGAACATCCGGATCCGCTCCTTCCGGCAGGGATACGCCACGTAGCAAGTTGTTCACTTGCTGACGTGCGAAAAAATCCTCAACATCATCGTCAAAAATGATTTTTACCACCGACAGTCCGAACATCGTCACCGATCTCACGCTGGTCTTCTTTTGTACACCATTCATGGCGACCTCAATGGGAACGGTAACGAATCGTTCAACTTCTTGAGCACTTTGTCCATTCCACTGCGTCACGATAGTGATTTGCGTATTGGTCACGTCCGGAAACGCATCTATCGGAGTCTTTATAAAACTCACTACCCCAATAACGATCAACAACCCTACCCAAAAGAAGGTGAAAAATCGATTGCGAAGGCAGAAGGAAACAAGATTGCGTACAAAAGCATTCATAAAAGCCAGAGCTAAAGAATGATGAGTGATAAAAGTTGATTGATGGCTCCGCTAATCCTCGTCGCAGAGTTGCAGTGGGAGTGCCTTTACCGCAACTCCACTCGGTCTTTTCCGATCGTAGTGTGCGCACATCCACTAGGTGCACGATCACGGTGTTGAAACAGCAAAACCAACATCTCATCGCCTGCGAACGATACTCGAGGAAGAAATCGGCGCGCAACTAAACCGATGAAGAGCAAATGGCTACAGACATTGACCTGACATTAACGACTCTTAACCGGCTTTAACGCAGCGTAAAAAAAGTGTGAATGCATCGGTCGGCGTTATGCACTACTATGAAGACACAACACTCGGGAGGTACACCATCCATTCATGCGAAGCGTGAGAGGGAACCGCTCATTCGACGGTTGCACTCAGGCGCCTTGAGAAAGTGGAGAGTATGATCGATCAGTAAAGGTTAGTAAAAGCAAGACCTCAGGTATGGAACCCTTATCGATCGTCATGGCTGCAGCGCTTGCGCTGCACAGCATGAAGAAAAGTCTCTCAGAGGAAAGAGATGTGCATTCCATTCGTTGGCATCATTGGCACATCAGTCACTACAATTCCGAGGCGAGCTGATTCCGTAATTTGCGTGGGTACTTCAGATCTGAATAATGGCGGCTACTCACGTCCGGACTATTCCGGCACTCACCGGTCTGCGCGCGGTAGCGGCGGGCATGGTGTTTTTTGGACACATGATTACCCGTCACTTCGACGTAGTCCCGGATGTCCTCCATTACGGTTGGACCGGAGTTGATGTCTTCTTTGCTCTGTCCGGCTTTCTCTTTACGCATCAATATGCGGATGCGTTGGTGGAGCGACGTTTCTCCTGGGCGACGTATCTCAAACGTCGTCTGATTCGCATCTATCCTGTCACCGCACTCATAGTCCTCGTCTCTGTCGCCACGCGTTGGTGGACCTTCGATTGGCGCAATGTGCTCTTGCATGTCACGCTCCTTCACGGATGGTTTCCTTGGTACCGCATGCAGCTCAACGCGCCGATGTGGACACTAACTGTGGAAGAGGGCTACTACCTCATGGCTCCACTCTTGATTTTGTACCTGGCTCTGTTTGTTCGTCACATCTCATCGTTGAGCGATCGAATGTGGACCAGAACTAGACAATGGCTCTCGCTTCTCGGCATCTTTCTGGGTGTGTGGTTTTTGTCCGTTGTCTTTACCCGCGGTGCAACTGCCGTCTACAACGATCTGGTGTTCTATACCATCGGGATTTGGGACGATGGAGTGACCACGCATACCATTGTTGGCCGTCTGGCCGACTTTGTTGCGGGAATGCTCGCCGCCGCGATGTTCCGTATGGTACGGCCCAGAAAAGCATTCTGGGGAGATGTGATTGTGCTCGTGAGTTTTTGCTGTTATATCGCTGTCAGCGTTTGGGTGAGCGCACACGGCGGTCCAACCAACGCCGGCTTCCACAAAGTCGGCTCCTTGGTGTTGCGCCTCTTTGCTCTCTGCGCAGCGGGAGTGATTTATGGGTTGAGTTGCGGCGGGAAGTTCGCCGACGTACTCTCCACACCACTAGCACTGAGACTTGGGGAGTGTTCGTTCGCTTTGTACCTCATTCAGTACATTGCCCTGTTTGGTAGCACCAAAGGTGCCATCGATTTACAGTATACTTTGGAAGGCTGGGGCATTCACTTCATTCCCGCGTCGCTCATCAACTACCTAGTGATGAACCTGGCTGCTACGGCGGTGTTTGTGTATTTCGAAAAGCCGGTTGGTCGTGCCCTGCGTTCACGTTTTAGAGTAGGATAATTCACGCGCCGCTTCGCGGCATGCTACTACATGCTATCTGTGGATAATCAGCGTGATTTTTCAACAACTGTGCTTTTCACGTCAGACAGACTGGATTCGGCTCCTATATTGAAGCCTCAGTCAAGCTTGGGTTACAGGGACGAGTACGGATAGAGATCGTTGATTTTGAGTTAAAATCGACGAAATGCACGCACTACTGAGACAAATTGCAGTCTCCTACCAAATATCAGTACTAACACGTATTGAGCCACGGTAGGGGTGCAGCTAATTTCGATTGTGTTCCAAGGGCAACGCTCGATAATGGGACACCAGTGGCGGCAGTGATTTGCGTTTCATGGAGTCATCGATGAATTTTTTTGAAGACGACGACCTTTTTTCGGAGCAAAACAAAGCGAGCATGGAGGAATCCATTCGCAAGTATCGAGAAGCACTCCGAAGCGGACGCCTGGAAGAGCTCAGTGCATCAATAAGTTTTGATTCGTTGGATAGTATGACGCAATACTGTCTGGATCACTCGAAGTACGATGACGCCTTAACCTTTGCAACGGCTATGACGCAGAATACACCCTACAATGCCGAAGCCTGGCACAAGAAGGGAATTGCGTTGTCCTGCATGCTCCGTTATAAAGATGCCTTGGAATGTTACCAACGTGCCTTAGAAATTAATCCCATCGAAGTTGACTATCTGATCAACTCTGCGGTGGCGCTAGATCAATGTGGATCTGTGGACGAGGCTCTGAAAACCTTTGACAAGGTTCTTACGATGGATCCGGGGAACGAAGACGCCTTATTCAACAAGGGTATTCTCTGTGAGCATCGTGGCTGGTATTCGGATGCTGTACGACTCTTTGAATATTTGTCCCAGTCAGAGCGCTTCGCGAAGGACTCTCTGTTCGAGCTGGGTTTTTGCTACGACTGTCTTAGACGTTACGACGATGCGGTCGCTGCCTATGAGCAATGCATCGACATCGATCCCTACGATTACAACGCTTGGTTCAACCGCGCCGTTGTGTTGAGTCGTCTGCGCAAGTACAATGAAGCACTGAGCAGTTACGATATGACCCTGGCGATTAAAGATACCTTTGCTTCCGCCTGGTACAACCGTGGAAACACGTTGGCGCTTCTGGGCAAGAACGCCGACGCTATTGAAAGTTATCGAGAAGCATTGCGCCACGACCCGTCGGACGTTTCGTCCTGGCATAATTTGGGAAGCGCGCTTGAGGAGTCTGCTAAATTTGTCGATGCCATCGATGCCTTTTCGAAGGCTATCGCGCTCGATCGCAATCATTGCGAATCCTACTTTGGTCGAGGAACCTGCCACGATGCCTTGTTTCAATATCAAAAGGCCTTGGAAGATTACGACACCGCTATCAGCTTGAATTCCACCCGATCCGACATATGGTATGCAAAGGCAGACGCTCTCTACCATCTCGGTCAAGCCGAGCTGTCGCTGAGCTGCTACAAACGCTCCCTAGACATCCGCTCGGACGATGCTGAATGTTGGTTCGACTACGGTTCAACCTTACTTGAATGTTCTAAGGCAGAGGAAGCCTTGGAGGCTTATCAACAAGCCGTTACTCTTTCTCCACAGTGGGCGGAAGCCTATCTGGCCTTGGCTAAAGTGTACGCGCTTTCGCACAACAAACAAAAAGCACAGGAGCAGCTGCGTATTGCTATTGAACTTGACAGCAAGAAACGGCAGCTTTTTGAACGTGAGTTTCAGGCTGTTGTGCCTGAGGGAAGTCTGCTAAACAACGCGTGACGGCTGAGACAAAGAACAACGATGATTGATAATGGCGACACCGAATTTGGGTGCCGCGATTTTTTTTAACCCGTCTACGAGTCTACTGTTCAGAACAGTCAGGATTTCCGGTCATACGCATCAACACGTTCAGTGGAACCTCAGACCCTCGATAGACCCTCGATAGGCCATCTTTGCTGTGAAATCACAGATGTGGTGTGATCTTCCGACACCATGCTTGACAATTCTTAGCGAGACTCCAATCCCCAAGATGCCTTCAAAGCCTTGTTTTGAAGCCCCTTCACACCTTAATGAATTTTTTTTTTGTTGACCGTTTCTGCTTTGAGTGCTAAGTTATCGGCACATAGTGCTAGTGCAGTCCGTATCATCTTTAAGATCTAACTACCATGAAGCGTTCATCTACTTTGACCGCAGGGGTGTTCATCGTCAGTTGCCTGTTATTTTTTGTCAGTTTTTCCTCGCTCCAGGCGCAGAACGAGAAACCAAGCCAGCTAGGCGGGTTCGTTGAAAATCGTGGCCAATGGGCTGACGACTTTTCCTATCGCGTACAGAGCGGCAACATCAGCACCTGGATTACCAACACAGGGCTCGTGTTTGATGTTCGAGGAGCGAACATTAAAACAGGGAGGAAGATCGATGTTCCTTCAAAATTTCGAAGCATGACCGAGAGCCTCATCGATGAGGAGCTAACGACCCACCATGCTTTTCGCATTGACTTTGTCGGCGCTCAAACCAGTACCATGATTCCAAGTGGAACAATGGTGGGTACATTCAATTACATGCAGGGTAGGGATGAATCCAAGTGGGTGCGAAACGTGCCACGCTATTCAGCTGTCACCATGAAAGAGGTGTATCCCGGTGTCGACGCACTCGTCACCACAGTCAACAATACGCCTCAGTACAATTTTGTTGTGCAACCGGGTGCAGACGCCTCTGCTATTCAATTGAATGTGGATGGTGCAACATCCGTGAGTACAAATGCTTCCGGTGAATTGGTTATAGGAACGAGTTGTGGTGAAGTCCACAACGGCTCCATCTATGCCTACCAGGAAGTGAATGGAGTAAAACAACAAGTTGCCTGTTCCTTTAAGGTTGAGGGAACACGCGTGCACTTTGAGGTTGCGAACTACAACCACCGCCGAGCGCTGGTGATCGACCCCATCGTGTATGGTACGTACATTGGCGGAGATGATCTAGACATCGTCACCTCATCCAAGGTGGTAGAAGCAACGGGGAATTATATCGTTGTTGGCTACACCATGTCTACCAACTTTCCTAAAACAACCGGATCCTACACTTCACCGGCTAGTGGAGCAGAAGATGCTTTCGTAGTAAAGTTCGACACGAAACTTTCCAAAATGCTGTTCTGTACCTACGTGGGCGGAACAGGCTCCGACAAACCTTGGGATGTTGCCATTGCCAGAAGCGACAATTCGAACGACATCATAGTGTGCGGTGAAACCAGTTCTGCCAATTTCCCGACGAAGACGGGCTCGTATAAGCAGAACCAGTTGGGCTTGATTGATGCTTTTGTTTTCCGTCTGCTCAACAACGGTACAGACCTTAAATACTCCACCTACTTTGGTGGTGCTAACGGTGACGATCGCGCGTATTCGCTTACGGTCTCTGCATCGAACCAAGTGATATTCTGTGGTTCGACAACATCGACAAATATGGCAACAACGTCCGGTGTGAATTACAAAACAGCATTGGGTCAAATGGATGGCTTTCTAGCGCGACTCGGTGCTACTGGCGGTACGCTAGAATATTCGCTGTACTATGGTGGTAGTGGCAATGATCGCTGTACGGCAGTTGGAATGTCGGTTTCGAAAGATAACATTGCCTGCGTGGTAGGAGAAACGTCGTCGGGAAATCTTCCCTTATATCCGACAAAGTTTACAAGTCCGCCACCTACGACAAAAATCTTGGCGCCGCAGCAGACGATGAAGGGAGTTACCGATTGCTTCTTTGTACAATTCAATGCTACCGCTTCCAGTACGCCTAACTATAGCACCTATTTTGGTGGCAATGATGCTGATTTCCCGACTTCGATTCTCGTCGATAACGCGGGAGTCGTGACTCTTGCAGGAGGCACGAAGTCTACGAATCTTAATCAGATTCTGAACTATCAAACAGTCAAAAAACCGGGTCAAGAAGTACTTCTCGCTTCCATCGCTGCCGATGGTCAGTCGTTTACGATGACGTCATACTTCGGTGGAAACGGTGACGACGTTGCACTCGACTTCGATACCGACGATGGAACAAATCTGTTTATCGTTGGTCGTACGACCTCAAGCGATCTTCCCATCACCGAGGCGTCAGCCGAACAAAAAAGCTACAATCAAGGTGCCGGTGACGGCTTCGTTGTCAAAATTGGTTCCTACGTCAATCTGCGCTATTGTTCATACGCCGGAACAGCAGGTGGTGACTCGTTAACAACGATTTGCGTTCTGGACAAACAAAACGCATACATTGGTGGAGTGATGAGCAAGGGCACCATGCGCACAACTGATAGCGTAGTTCAAAAGAACTTCGGCGGATTGGTTGACGGATTTGCAGCGAAGTGGACATTTAGCTCGTTAGCTGTAAACACTCCTGCTCAAGGCGACAAAAAGTGTTCCGGTCAATCGATGGCAGTGTCTTGGTTTGCCAGCGATGCAGAAACTGACGATAAATATCTTGTCGAGTATTCGTCGGACAACGGTGCCACATGGATAACGTCCAAGAAGGATAACACTACGACCTCGTATAACTGGGTTATTCCCGCGAACGCCGTTGGCGGGGCTAATTATCGCATTCGCGTTACAAACGAACTCACGGGATACTCTGCAATGAACCCCGGGCCATTCACGGTTCAGGCATCTCCGGCAATTGTAAGTATGTCGAAAGACACCACGATTTGTAAGGGTTTGTCAGTCACCTTAGGTATTACCGCTACAGGCGACGCACTGACCTATCAATGGCGTAAGGGCGGTTCAGCCATTTCGGGTGCAACCGGAGCTACATACATGATTTCTAATGCGACAAAAGCAGACTCTGCTTCCTATGATTGTGTAATCACCGGTGCATGTACGCCGGCGAAAACCTCGTCTGCTGTTGTCGTTCACGTTCAACCGGGACCATCAATCACGAAGCAACCGTCCAATGTAACGGTACCGCACGGCGGTATCGCTCACTTTGACGTCGTTGCATCGGGTTCTAATCTTACGTACCGTTGGCAATTCAATGACGGTGATATCCCGGGTGCTACGAACGCGAGTTACCAATTCACAGCGCAAGACCCCGACGTCGGTAGCTACCGATGTGTGGTAAATGGCGATTGCGGTAGCGATACCTCCGCATCCGTTGCTCTCACCGTGAGCGATGGTGTGATCGAAGAAGGCGAGTACGATGGCATCCTCCGTATCGTATCCTTAACCCCCAACCCAAGCTCAGATGTTGCTCGTATCCGAGTCGAGAGTCTACATGCCGGACCCGTTGACTACATGATCATCAATGAAGCCGGAATGGTTGTCGTAAAAGGTTCAGGCACAGAACCTGCATCCGGTATGGGCGCTATGTACGAATCAACATTCAGCATTCCTACGTCCCAGCTTCCGCAAGGAGCGTACAAGCTCATGATTAGCAGTGGTGACAAACGCGTATTCAAAAACTTCGTCGTTCAACGCTAAGAGTCTATTTCTGAAGGTCAGTTTTAGAAAGGGACTCAGCCTCATCGGCTGAGTCCCTTTCTCGTTTTTGATCCTCGTGACAGGCTGATCGAGCCACTCGCTACCGCTAAAGCGAGCCACTCGCTACTGGCAAGGCGAGCCACTCGCTACTGCTAACTCGAACCACTTGCTACTGCTAACTCGAGCCACTCGCTGCTGCTAACTCGAGCCACTCGCTACCGGCAACTCGAGCCACTCGCTACCGCTAACTCGAGCCACTCGCTACTGCTAACTCGAGCCACTCGCTTCCGTCAAAAAACGTTAAAAAGGGTGTATTCGGTATGGTGTGCAATATTTTACCTACAAATCCGACTAATCTTATCGTATTTTCGTGTCAACACTAGAGCATCAGTATTATGTCTGAAAATACCGATATCCTGCAGGAAATCACGAGTCGTGACTACGAGTTTGGTTTTGTGTCCAATGTGGAGCAAGACATCATCCCTCAGGGTTTGAGTGAGGATGTGATTCGCATGATTTCCGCAAAGAAAAACGAGCCGGAATGGATGTTGGAGTATCGTCTCAAAGCATATCGCCATTGGCTCACTATGTTGGAACCGTCATGGGCGAACGTGCACTATGCAAAGGTGGATTACAACGCGATTAGCTACTACGCAGAACCGAAGAAGAAGCCAACGTTGAACTCCATGAATGAAGTCGATCCGGAGCTTCGCGCCACCTTCGAGAAGCTCGGGATTTCACTGGCCGAACAGGAGCGTTTGAGCGGTGTTGCGGTTGATGCGGTGTTCGATTCCGTGAGCGTTGCTACCACCTTTCGTGAAAAACTTGCAAGCATGGATATCATCTTCTGCTCTATGAGTGAGGCTATTCGCGAGCACGGTGATCTAGTTCGCAAGTATTTAGGAAGTGTGGTTCCGCATACCGACAATTTCTTTGCTTCTCTCAATGCGGCGGTGTTTAGTGATGGCTCGTTCTGTCACATCCCGGCCGGCGTGCGTTGTCCCATGGAACTGAGCACCTACTTCCGTATCAATGCTGCCAACACCGGACAATTCGAGCGCACCCTTATTGTGGCCGAGGAAGGCGCCTATGTGAGCTACCTCGAGGGCTGTACTGCCCCCATGCGCGACGAGAACCAGTTGCACGCGGCTGTGGTGGAAATCGTTGCCCAGAAGGATGCTGAAGTGAAATATTCAACTGTGCAGAATTGGTATCCGGGCGATAAAGAAGGCAAGGGTGGTATCTACAACTTTGTGACCAAGCGCGGTATTTGCAACGGCGAGCGCGCAAAGATTTCGTGGACACAAGTGGAAACCGGTTCTGCAATCACTTGGAAGTACCCGAGCGTTATCCTGAAGGGTGACGATTCAGTAGGAGAGTTCTACTCAGTTGCCGTAACCAACAACTACCAGCAAGCTGACACAGGATCGAAGATGATCCACATGGGCAAGAACACCAAGTCGCGAATCGTGAGCAAGGGAATCTCAGCCGGCCGAAGTCAAAACTCTTATCGTGGCCAGGTTCGGGTGAATGCCTCGGCACTCAACGCCCGCAATTTTTCGCAATGCGATTCCTTGCTTCTCGGTGATCAGTGTGGCGCGCATACCTTTCCGTACATCGATGTGTATAGCAATCCGACGGCTCAGGTTGAGCACGAGGCAACGACGTCGAAGATCGGCGAGGATATTCTGTTCTACTGCAATCAGCGTGGCATTAGTACTGAGGATGCGGTGGCCATGATCATCAATGGCTACGCAAAAGAAGTTTTAAAACAATTGCCTATGGAGTTTGCTGTAGAAGCACAAAAGCTCTTAGCGATTTCGTTGGAAGGCAGTGTCGGTTAGAACGGCTGAGGCTTAGGCATCGTTACGCATCAAGAGAGCTGAGGCGAAGCCTGCAAGAATAAAACAATTCAAAAGCAACGTCAAGGAGTTGATTACAAGCATGAGTGCAATGTTGGAAATACGTGACCTTCGAGCCACGGTGGAGGACAAAGAAATTTTAAAGGGCATTTCGCTCAGTGTCAATCCTGGTGAGGTGCATGCCATTATGGGACCCAATGGTTCCGGAAAGAGCACCTTGGCATCGGTGTTGTCCGGTCGACAAGACTATGAAGTCACCGGCGGACAAGTACTGTACAAGGGCATCGACCTGCTTGAGCTCAGTCCTGAAGACCGCGCTCGCGAGGGTGTGTTTGTTGCCTTTCAATATCCTGTGGAAATTCCGGGGGTGTCGACGGCAAACTTTCTCAAGACAGCGGTAAACGAAGTGCGCAAGCACAGAGGACTCAACGCGCTCGACGCCATGGAGTTCCTCAAGGTGATGAAACAACGCGCTAGCCTCGTGGAAATGGATCCCGCCTTCTTCTCCCGCTCGCTCAACGAGGGTTTTAGCGGCGGCGAAAAGAAGCGCAACGAAATATTCCAGATGGCCATGCTCGAACCGTCGCTCTCCATCCTTGATGAAACGGATTCAGGACTTGACATCGACGCCTTGAAAATTGTCTCACACGGCGTCAACTCCCTGAAGAGCAAAGACAACGCCACCATCGTCATCACGCACTACCAACGCTTGCTCGACTACATCATTCCCGATGTGGTGCATGTGCTGGTCAAAGGAAAAATCGTCATGAGCGGTCCCAAAGAACTCGCTCTTGAACTCGAAGCCAAAGGATACGACTGGGTGAAAGAGGAGGCAACAGCCTGACATGACTGCATTGAAACAAAGCATTGCTGAGTATTACGAGCGCAGCGAAGCTGCTCTCAACGGTCTGCGAAATACCGGATGGCACCATACGCGCCGTGACGCCTTTACTCATTTCAGTTCGGTGGACTTTCCCACCCAACGCGATGAAGAATGGAAATACGTCAACCTCAGCGCTGTGGTGAAGAACAGCTACGCAGCAAGCGTGGAATCGACTTTGCAGCGCAATGACATCCCAGCCTTCATCGATACAACCGAGCTCAACGTTCTTGTCTTTGTGAACGGTCGCTTCAAGTCTGAGTGGAGCTCGCTGATCGATACCAACGTTCAAGCCCTCAGCTTACATGCCGCCTACGGCGAGCATGCTGTGGTGATAGATCAACATGTAGGACGCTACCTCAGTGCTGAGAACAATGCCTTCGTGGCTGCCAATGCTGCTTGCTTGGAAGACGGTGTTTTTATTTCCGTGGCCGCCAATCAAACAGTGGAACATGAGCTGCTCATCCTAAACGTGATGGACGCCCGAGAACAGGCCACAATGGTGCAACCTCGACACCTGCTTGTGCTTGATCACCATGCCTCAGTGAAGGTTATCATGCGCACGCAAACCATCGGCTCGCAGCCAAGTTTGTGCAACCAGGTGTGTGAATGTGTTGTGGGCAACAGCGCGCAGCTGCACTGCGTGTTAGTGCAAGACGATGTGACAAACGCGACGATGATCAACACCATGCACATGGAGCAGGACGCAGCCAGCCGCACAGAAATCGTGAGCACCACGCTGAGCGGAAGTCTGGTCCGTAACACCGTCAGCACTCGACTAGCTGAAAGTGCCGCAGAAGCGCACATGCTTGGCGTGTACTGCGTTGGTGGTTCGACGGTGGTGGACAACCACACGGTGATGGATCATGCCACGCCGCATTGTCACTCCAACGAACTCTTTAAGGGCATCGTGGACGGATCGGCGCATGCGGTGTTTAATGGGAAAATCTTCGTGCGACAAGACGCGCAGAAAACTCTTGCCTATCAGTCCAACCGCAATGTTGTACTGTCCGACACCGCCAGCGTCAACACCAAACCCCAACTCGAAATCTTCGCCGACGATGTGAAGTGTTCGCACGGCTGCACCGTTGGTAAACTGGACGATGAAGCTTTATTCTACCTGCGAGCTCGCGGTATCGGTGAGGCACAAGCTCGCGCGTTGCTGCTCTGCGCCTTCGCCGAAGAAGTGACGGCGTCCATCGGGTTGGAATCGTTACGAAGCTGGATCGACGCAAAGATTGAAGCGCAGTTGTTGCAGCGCTCTGCTGAGAATGCTGCACAGCATATGGATCACAAGGGAGTGGCCTCGCGATGACTGACCTGACGAAACATCGTGCAGATTTTCCCATCCTCAGTACCAAAGTGTACGACAAGGATTTGGTCTACCTCGACAATGCAGCTACGACTCAAAAGCCGCAAGCGGTGATCGATCGCATTGTCGACTACTACCAACACACCAACTCCAACGTTCACCGCGGTGTGCACGCGCTCAGTCAGAAAGCTACTCGCGAGTACGACGAAGCGCGCGAAACAGTGAGACGTTTCATCAACGCCGCCCATCAGCAGGAAGTGATTTTCACACGTGGCACAACGGAAGCCGTAAATCTTGTGGCGCATGCCTACGGCACGACGAATCTGGGCGAAGGTGACGAGATCCTGCTCTCGCACATGGAGCATCACTCCAACATCGTGCCTTGGCAAATGCTCTGCGACCGTGTTGGTGCTACGATCAAGGTCATTCCGGTGAACGACCGTGGCGAGCTGGACATGGATGCCTTTCGCGCCTTACTCTCGGAGCGCACTCGTCTGGTGGGCATCGTGTATGTGTCGAATGCACTTGGGACGATAAATCCGGTGAAGGACATCATCAGCGCCGCCCATGCTGTCGGAGCCAAGGTGCTGGTCGATGCCGCACAGGCAACCCCGCATACGGTGATTGATGTTCAAGATTTGGATTGCGATTTTCTAGCCTTTTCCGGTCACAAAGTCTACGGTCCCACCGGCATTGGCGCACTCTACGGAAAGCAAGAGTTGCTTGATGCCATGCCACCGTTCATGGGTGGCGGCGACATGATTAGTATGGTGAGCTTTGAAAAGACCACCTTCAATCATCTGCCGAATAAGTTCGAAGCCGGTACACCCAACATCGCCGATACCATTGGACTGGCCGCAGCGCTGGACTATGTGAGCGCCATAGGAGTGCAGGCAATTGCAGATCATGAGCAAGCACTCCTGCACTATGCCACGGATGTCTTTGCACAGATTGACGAGCTGCGCATTATCGGAACGGCCGAGCACAAGGCAGGTGTGATTTCGTTTACGATCAAGAATATTCATCCTCACGATGTCGGGACTTTCCTCGATCGTGAGGGAGTGGCCATCAGAGCGGGACATCACTGCGTGCAACCGCTGATGAAACGCTTTGGCGTACCGGCAACAAATCGAGTGTCATTTGCCCTCTACAACACACGCGACGAAATCGATCGCTGTGTGGAGGCACTAAAGAAGGTCATCAGCTTCTTTGCATAGTCCTGATGATAAACAGCGCGCAGCCAAAGGCTGCCGCTATGAAGAAGAAGACACCCTGACGACTGTGTTTGCAACATGTCAGCGTGTCAGGCGGACAGAAAGGAACACATCATGCTTCACGAAAACGATGCCCTGCGCGAGTTGTATCAGGAAGTAATTCTTGATCACAACAAATCGCCTCACAACTTCGGCCGTCTCGATCACCCTACGCATGAGGCGGATGGATTCAATCCGCTGTGCGGCGATCATTTGCATCTGACCTTGGATGTACGGAACGGTGTGATTCAGGATGTGCGCTTTGAGGGTGAAGGCTGTGCAATCAGCAAAGCTTCAGCCTCGATCATGACGGACGAGCTGAAGGGCAAGAGTGTGGATGAAGCGGAGAAGTTGTTCGCAGCCTTTCAAACGAGTGTCACAGCCGACGTTGATGCCGACGAAGATCCCTTGCTCGGAAAGCTCAACGTCATTGGCGGTGTGCGCGAGTTTCCGGTCCGCATCAAATGTGCAACGCTGGCGATGCACACCGCAAAGAATGCACTGCACGGAATGGGTGTTGCAACCACGGAGAATAGCTGATGGAAACGTCTGAACAATCCGAAAGCCGACCGTCCGAATCAGTGGAACACACGTCCGTCGAAAACTCTGCACATGGCTCTGTGGCTGAGTTGAAGGAACGCGTGATTGAACATTTGAAGACCGTGTACGATCCGGAAATCCCGATGAATATTTACGATTTGGGATTGATCTACGACGTCACCATCGACAAAGAAATGAAGGCGCATATTCTCATGACCCTCACTGCACCGGGTTGTCCGGCCGCCGGCTACCTTCCGGTTGAAGTTGGTGAGGCAGCCAAGCGCACTCCCGGCATTAGCGATGCAGCGGTGGTCCTTACTTTCGATCCACCCTGGAACATGAGTATGATGCCTGAATATGTGAAGCTTGAACTCGGATTGATGTAGCCATTCACGACAATTGACACGATGCTTCGACTATCAAAAAAAGTAGAGTACGCGCTTCTGGCCTTGCAGCACACCTGCATGGCCAGCGGAAATCTCTGCACGGTCAAAGCCATTGCCGAACATTATTCCATCAGTTTCGAATTGCTGGCAAAGGTGATGAGTACCTTGTCAAAACACGGCATCGTGCAGTCCATTCAAGGTGTCAACGGCGGATTTGTGCTGGCACGTCCGGCAAACGAAATCACCGTGCGAGCCGTCATTCGCGCAGTGGAAGGTGAACGGGCGCACCTGATTGAGTGTGGGACACACGATAGTGGCTCATGCTCTATCGAAGGCAACTGCACCATCAAGCATCCTCTGCTGAAACTGCAGAGTGTGATTGATACGGCATTGGACTCCATGACGATTGCGGAACTGGTATCTCCAACACCCGAGAACATGCAGTTCGTCGCCTTGGAGCTTGGCTAGAAGTTGAGTGGACCGACGGCGGAGACATTCACATCCTTAGGCGTTGTTGCACAGTTGCAATGGCTCAAGGACAAAAAAAGGAAAACAGATTTTTGACTTTGTCATTTACTCGAAAGGACAACTATGCAAATCGATCTCAATCCCCGCGTCGCTGCTGAGGACCTCGGTGTCACCAGCATTTCGACCGGTATCGTGGGTGCCGAGGAGTCGGATAACATCGCGGTCACCAACAAGGCCCTCAACGAAGTTCGCAAGATTAAGGAGCAAAACAGCATCCCCGCTGAATACGGCCTACGCGTTGGCGTCAAGGGCGGTGGCTGCTCCGGCTTGTCGTACACCCTCGGCTTCGACGCTGCCGCCAAGCCACAAGACGCCGTTCTGGAAGCAGACGGTGTGCAGGTGTTTATCGACAGCAAGAGCTTGTTTTATCTCATGGGTGTTACCCTCGACTACAGCGATGGCCTGATGGGCAAGGGATTTACCTTCAACAATCCCAACGCAACAAAAACCTGCGGCTGCGGTTCGTCGTTTGGCGTCTGAGCTGACAAGTGATTCAAGAGATTTTTTTATTCACGCGTGCTTCGCACGCATTTACGAGGAGAGTGTTATGGCAGAATGGAAATTCAATCCGCGTCCCTACAGCGATGATGAAGCAAAAGAATTGTTGAAGAATGTGATGTCACCCGAAACCACCGACTGGCATTACAACACCCACCACAAAGGGTATGTGACCTTCCTCAACAAGATCGAAGCCGAATTACCAAACGCCGATAAGGCAGCGGCAAACGGCAACTGGTCGACCTTTGGTGAACTCAAGCGTCGCCAAACCTGGAACCACGCCGGCACCGTGCTGCACGACGTGTTTTGGTCGGTGCTCGGTGGCGACGGTGACACAAGCAAAGGTCCCGAAGTTGTTGCTGCCATCGAAAAAGAATTCGGAAGCATCGACAACTGGAAAGCAGACTTCAAAGCAACCGCCACTGCGGCAAAGCTCAGCGGTTGGGGAGTGCTGGCCGTTGATCAACTCTATAGCGGACGTCTGCTCAACGTCCTCGTCGATGAGCATCACTACGGCGCCATCTGGGGCGGCATCCCGCTCATTTCCTGCGATGTGTTCGAGCACGCCTACTATCATAAAGACGGCCCGGCTCGCGCTAAGTACATCGATAACTTCATCGCAAACCTGCACTGGGGTCGCATCAATGAACGCTACCTCAAGTTTGTGAAGTAATCACGTCAACCACTTTAGTGTGCCTTACAATGGCTTCCGATTTGGAGGCCATTGTCGTTAGTGTCAACGCCTCCAGTGGCGAACGTGTCCGGTATCGTCATTGCGAGGAGCAGAGCAACGACGCAATCCCGTCACTGCCGACCAGCGCGAACGAGATTGCTTCGCTGCGCTCGCAATGACTGGATGGTGTGCAGTGTCGACTATGAAAGGACCTGCGCGAACGAGATTGCTTCGCTGCGCTCGCAATGACTGGGTGGTGTGCATCAATGCATCCATTGCCTGTAGGGACGAATAATCATTTGTCCGTCGCTCGAACGTCAACACAGTGCGTATCGTCATTCGTTCCACATACACACATCAACACAGTGTTAGCGCGGTGCCTCTCCAAGCTAAAGCATGGAGTTACACTCGATCACGGCCGATTCAACCGCCGCCTGCAGCTAAAGCTGCGGCGGCTCAGCGCTAAGGATTGCCTAAACACAAGGCAGGCGCAGCTTCAGCTGCAGCCGCCGCTGTCGGGTTGGTAGCACCGCATTCGTCACCCCAAGCTTCAGCTTGGGGTGACGGCAAGCGTGACGCACGATGCAGCATGGCTTACAACGATGCTCATTTGATTTCGCTCGCGAAGCAATCTGGTGTATACCGACCTGCGCGAACGAGATTGCTTCGCTGCGCTCGCAATGACGGCGTGGTGTACATCAATGCACCCATTGCCTGTAGGGACGAATAATCATTTGTCCGTCGCTCGAACGTCAACACAGTGCGTATCGTCATTCGTTCCACATACACACATCAACACAGTGTTAGCGCGGTGCCTCTCCAAGCTAAAGCATGGAGTTACACTCGATCATGGCCGATTCAACCGCCGCCTGCAGCTAAAGCTGCGGCGGCTCAGCGCTGAGGATTGCCTAATCACAAGGCAGGCGAAGCTTCAGCTGCAGCCGCCGCTGTCGGGTTGGTTCAACCGGAATCTTAACCCCAAGCTTCAGCTTGGGGTGACGGCAAGCGTGACGCACAATGCAGAATGGCTAACAACGACGCTCATATGATTTCGCACGCGAAGCAATCCAGTTTATACCGACCAGCGCGAACGAGATTTCTTCGCTGCGCTCGCAGTGACTGGGTGGTGTACGGCAATGCAACTATTGCCTGTAGGGACGGATAATCATTCGTCCGTCGCTCGAACGTCAACACAGTGCGTATCGTCATTCGTTCCACATACACACATCAACACAGTGTTAGCGCGGTGCCTCTCCAAGCTAAAGCATGGAGTTACACTCGATCATGGCCGATTCAACCGCCGCCTGCAGCTAAAGCTGCGGCGGCTCAGCGCTGAGGATTGCCTAATCACAAGGCAGGCGAAGCTTCAGCTGCAGCCGCCGCTGTCGGGTTGGTTCAACCGGAATCTTAACCCCAAGCTTCAGCTTGGGGTGACGGCAAGCGTGACGCACGATGCAGCATGGCTTACAACGATGCTTATATGATTTCGCACGCGAAGCAATCCAGTTTATACCGACCGTCGCGAACGAGATTGCTTCGCTGCGCTCGCAATGACTGGGTGGGTGCTTTACCGTCAATACCGACCTGCGCGAACGAGATTGCTTCGCTGCGCTCGCAATGACTGGGTGGTGTGCAGCAATGTGAGTGGTTAAAAAAAACAAATACGCGAACCATCCAGTGTAACTCTTTCAGCCACATCCGTGTCTTTCATCCAGAGAGCAACAACAACTCAGCGCATCGGGATACGCGTCGCTCGATGCATCAGGATCAACACTCGTTTTTTGTAGAGGCAGACACTAGAGTCAGAATGCATGAGATTCACACCAAACGGTGAATCCCTTGTGCACATGGAGAGTGCGTGCAGTTGGATACGCAACAAGGGTGACCGTATCAGTTCACAAAGGGAGACGTCATCATGAGAAACAGCATTGATATTGAATCCGCGGTTTCGGTCGTGCGAGCAGCGCACGAACATCGGCTTGTTATTCGGCACAACACCGCACAGAGTTTTGCAACATCGATCGGAGTGTTGTCATTAGTGTCGTTGATGGGTCTTTGGTTTGTGACCCAACAAAAAGTAGTCACCGTTTCTCCTATTCGCACCGACTGGATTCTGGTACCAATACATCCGGTTGAGGAACACATTCCGGTAGCTCCCAAACCGGAGGTCATGAGAATACACGATGTTTCCTCCGCTTCCAGAGTGTTAGCGGTGCATGACACGGTTATTCCCATGCTGCAGGAACCGCAACAGTTGTCGTCTGTGAACCTCAGTAGTATAAGCAGCAACACAAACGTCGCATCAACAGGTGCAACTTCGTTGCAGGGAAGTAACACCCAAGGCGGTGGGCTCAATACTCAGCCAAGTGATAAAGTTCCGTCGGACGTTGATTTCAGTGTGCCTCCGGAAGTCGAAGCCACAGTTAATCTCGCCGATGTGCAAGCAAATATCGTGTATCCACCCAGGATGATTCGTCTTGGTGCGTCGGGATCAGTCACTGTACTGGTGAGCATCGACGAGATGGGGCGTGCACATAGCGCAAGTGTCCTGGAATCCACCGACCAGGGCTTTAACGAAGCGGCGGTTAAGGCTGTAATGGCTTGTCACTACACCGCTGCCAGGAATGGTAATCAGCCGGTCGCCAGCATGCTTGCCATTCCGATCCGTTTTCACCTTCACTGACCACCTCCAACAGAGAAGATGGCGGATGGACCCGCCTGTTCATCCGCCATCGACCCTCTGAGCTTTTCTTTCGTCACTCCGATACACCCTCCTGCAATGCTCTGATCCGGTGCTCGTATTTTCGTAGTTCATTCACGTGCGAGCACATACCATGGTTCGACAACCAAGCGCAGAAGTCCTGCACAGCGCCTTCGATCCGGAGCTTCAATTCAACATCAATGAGATGTTCTTCTCCATTCAGGGAGAAGGAACGCGGATGGGACGTCCCTGCGTCTTTGTGCGACTACAAGGCTGTAGTTTGCGCTGCACCTGGTGCGACACCTCCTATGCCTTAGATCACCGAAGCGGTGGCGACTGGATGAGCGCCGCCCAGCTCATTGCCCGTATCGAATCGTGGCCTTGTCGCTTTGTGGAATTCACAGGTGGCGACCCGCTTGAGCAGGAAGCCATCTACCCCTTAATGCGAGAACTGTGCGACCGAGGCTACGAAGTAGCCATCGAAACAGGAGGTCATATGGATGCACAGTATGTCGACGAACGGGTCGTACGCATTATCGACATCAAGTGTCCCGATTCCCGCATGCACAGTCTCAACCATCCGCTTAACCTCCAACACATCCGTACGAGCGATGAGTTCAAGTTTGTGATCGCTTCGAGAACAGATTATGATTTCGCCGTCGAAATAGTTCGTCGCGTCGATCTCTGCAATCGTGCAGCGGCTGTTCTCTTCTCACCGGTTTTCGGCCTGCAAGATGCCCGCGAGCTCAGCGAATGGATATTGCAGGACGGTTTGGATGTGCGCCTGCAACTGCAACTCCACAAGTTTATCTGGAGCCCGGAAACAAGAGGGGTCTGAACGATGTGTCGTTCAGACCCCTGTAAAACTAAAAGTCGCGGAGCGCTTAGTTAGAGCGTAACACTTTGTGCTCTGTCACCAAATTCAAGAGATTCCTGCTCCACTTCATGGCGCTTTGACAGTCTGTCTTTAATGGATGCGAATATGTAGTACACACAGGGCACCAGCACCAGGGTTAGAAACATTGAGCTGGTGAGACCGCCAATAAGTGCCAAAGCCAAACCGGATTTCCATTCGCTTCCCGCACTTGCGCTGAAGGCAATGGGGAACATCCCGAAAATCATGGCGACGGTGGTCATGGCAATGGGACGTAATCTCACCTCTCCGGCCTCCATGAGTGCCTCGCGCAATGGCTTTTTCCTTTCAGATCGGTTTTGATTTGCTCGATCCACTAAAAGGATCGAGTTCTTCATAACAAGTCCAATGAGCATGATAAAGCCGAGCATGGTAAAGATGGACATGGACTTCATGCCCAGCGCCAAAGCCATGAAGGCTCCAAGCGGGGCTACGAAGACAGAGAAGAGATTTACCAGCGGGTACATGTAGGAATCATACAGTGCCACCATGATGAGGTACACAAAGATGAGACCGCCTAAAATGGCAATACCCATGTCACCGAAGCCGTCGCGTTGGTTCTTCACGTCGCCATAGTATGCATAGCTTACACCATGCGGAAGCTTGCCCGCCAGCTTAGCGTCAAGCAAGGTAGCAATATCACCGGCACCCTTACCTACCGGTTGAGCCATCACGCGAACAGATGGAATACGCTCGCGTCGTTCAAGCTTCGTCGTACTCGTAGCCAATTCCAGATTAGCGAACTGCTTGAGTTCAACTTGCCGTCCGGCATGATTCGTCACCGTGAGTGAAGCGAGCTTGTCGACATTGACGCGATCAGACTTTTGCAAACGAACACGAATAGGATACTCTGTTGCTCCGACTCTGTATTTGGCATCGTCATTACCCTCTAAGGCAATGTTGAGAGCAGACCCTACTTCTGCGATGCTGAGTCCAAGATTCGCAAGCTTCTGACGATCGATTTGAATCTGCGTTTCGTACTTGCCGTCTTCTGAGCTCAAGCGTACGTCGGTTGTTCCCTCCATAGCGATGAGGGTATCGCGCACCTGTTGGGCTGCCTTCATCACGGTGTCACGATCGGCACCGCTGACAATACATTGCACAGGACTGTCGTTTGCGCTTCCAAAAATGCCAATGGGGTTGACACGTACGCGTGCCCCCGGAACTTGCATAATGTGACGCTTAATGTCGTTCCCGACTTGCTCAGTTGTTCGCGTGCGTTTCTTGGCAGGGACGAGAGCAACGGTAAATTCGGCGACGTTATTCTGTGTTTGTGCACCGAGAAATGCATTGCTAAATGTTCCGACACTGGTAATCACGCGATAGGGTTCCGGCAAGGACTTGATGTATTTCTCAACATCTAATGCCATGGCATTAGTGTGATCCACATCCGTACTCGGCGGGAACTCAACCGTCACCGAGAATTCGCCTCTGTCCGCCTGTGTAATAAACTCTTGATTGATCAGCTTATTCTTAAAGAGAACGGGGATGATGCCGCAGCTACCAAAGCTTACCACAACAACCAGCGCCATTGTCCAACCGTTTCGCAGCACAATGCCAATCAGTTTGGCATAGTTGCTTTCCACGCTCTTGAACCAAGCATTGAAGCCAAGGGCGATGCGACCCATAATCGTATCCTTCGTCAACACCTCGAGTTTGGCAAAACGTGAGGCAAGAATTGGGGTGATGGTAAACGACACTAAGAGCGAAAACAATGTCGACATCACGACCACTAGCGCAAATTCACGCATGATGTTTCCGACGATACCACTGACGAGGGACAAGGGGAGGAACACAGCCACGTCCACCATCGTGATGGATAAAGCCGCAAAGCCAATTTCATTCCGACCTCGAATCGACGCCCCCATCTTGTCTTCGCCACGTTCCAAGTGGTGATAGATATTCTCCAACACCACAATGGAGTCGTCCACCAAAATCCCGATCACAAGCGAGAGCCCAAGCAGAGTCATCAGGTTGAGGGAGAAACCAAAGGCCCAAATACCAACAAGAGTGGAGATGAGCGAGGCCGGGATGGCTACCATCACGATCAGAGAGTTTCGCAGGCTGTGCAAGAAGAGTAACATCACCAGCGCCACGATAAAAATGGCGAGGAGCAAATCTTCTTGTACGGACTTTGCAGCGTCGAGTGTGAAAGTTGACGAATCGACCGCAATGTCAAGGTTGAGATTGATGTCCTTATGAGCGGCTATCAACTCTGCAACCTTTTTGCGTACGAGCTTCGCCACTTCCACTGCATTTGCGTCGTTTTGTTTTTGGATGCTGATCCCAATGTTGTCCTGTCCGTTAATACGACTAAAGGTCGTAATCTCAGCAACGCCGTCAACCACATCTCCGATATCGCGCAGGCGCACGTCGCCGCCTTGTTTGGAGCGACCGACAACCAATTGTGAGAGTTGATCAACGGAAGTGTATTTACCCGCAAGACGCACGACAAACTGCGTTCCGGCTTCCTTTACATTTCCGGTAGGGAAGTCCATGTTTCCTGCCATCACAGCCTGCTGGATCGCGGAGAGGGACAGACCGTAGGATTGAATTTTCTGCGCATCGAGATTGACCCGTATTTCTCGCTGCTGTCCGCCACTGATAAACACGTTCCCCACACCGTTAATCTTTGTGAGTTCGGGCTTGATGAAATCAAGCACGAATTGATAGAAGTCAGGCGGGTTCATACTTGCCGTTGCACCCATCCGCATAATGGGAATTTCATCCGGCGAGAATTTCGTCACCACCGGATCCTTTGTGCCAGTGGGCAACGATCCCTTCACCTGATTCACCGCGCGGATCACGTCCTGCACGGCAATCTCGGTCTTGGCAGTATTCGAAAACTCTATTTGTACCTGCGAGTAGTTCTCGTTGGAAGTGGTGATGATGGTGTTCACTTTGTCCAAACCGGACACCGCGTCCTCAATCACCTTCGAAACCGTGGTCTCAATTTCCGCGGGTGCTGCACCTGGATAGACCGTGGTGATGGTCACGTATGGCGGTGAGAACTTGGGCAGCAGGTTGTAATTCAGTTGGGTATAGCCATAGATGCCCAAGATGCCCAGCATGCTGAAGAGCACGACGATGAGCGAGGGACGCTTAATGGCAAGTTCTGTTAATGTCATGGTTTTGTGATGTTATTCGTTTGAATATCTCAACGCCGACTGAGGGGAATTGTGATCTAACGGTGCTTTCTTCATCCCTTCGCGCCTTCGGCACGGGGCTTGATCAGCGGGAGTTACAGGACCTTTACGGTAGAGCCATTGCCTATCATGTTTTGTCCGGTCACTACAACCTTATCGCCGCTCTTCAAGCCGCTGCGTACTTCGATGAGGCCATTGACATCATCGCCCAGTACCACACTGGTCAAATAGGCTTTATTGGAATCAATGCGGTAGACCTTTGCGTCTTTCATCGAGCCGACAATCGCTTCGCGTGGAATAACAAGGCTCGCACCCTTCATCACAGAGCTGAAGGATACACGGGCGAACATACCCGGGCGGATCTGATTCTTTCCGGTATTCTGTACCGTCACTTCCACCGGATAGGTATGGGCTTCATCACCTTTGGCGCTAATAGTAGAGATCACACCGCTGAAGTTTTCATCCGGGAAAATTTCCGAGTGTACACTTACGCTTTGGCCTTCACGCATCTGCACCACATCATGCTCCGCTACTTGCAAGCGGATTTTAATCTTCGATAAATCCATGATGGTACACACGGTCGTGCCGCTTTGCGCATTGTTTACCATCGAGCCTACATCACAGAAACGAGCAACCACAACGCCGCTGATTGGCGATTTGATCCGAGTGTCGTTGTAAGCGCGACGAGCCATCACCAGTTGTTGCTCTGCCAACTTGTATTGTAATTCGATTTGATCCCACTGAGCAGCAGAGAGGGATTTCTCCGCGAAGAGGAACTTCGAGCGAGCAGAATCCTTCTGCGCCTTTTCGAAGTTGGCTTCGGCGGTTTTGAGCTGCGACATGCGAACTTCGTCGTCAACCAGGTACAATACCTCACCGGCACTGACATGTTGGCCGACTTGGATCAGGCACTTGGTGATGCGTCCGGTCGCCTCCGCCGTCACGTTCACTTCGTTGTTTGCAATCGCAGTACCAATCATGGACAAGCTGTTGCTCAGCATGCTGTCGCGAACCGTTGCCGCCTTCACCGGAAACTCCGTTTGCACGAAGTTGTTGGCGTTTTTCTCTTCAATCTTCTTCTTGTTTGACATCAGGGTCAACACAATGGCAGCCACTGCCACGATGGCCAGTCCACCATAGATAAACTTCTTCATGTTCTTTCCTCGATAAATCGTTGTTGACGTATGGATAGCTCCCGACGCATGGCATCGGGTACAATATTCAGTGTAATGGATCCTTACTTGCCGAGAGAGTGATTCAGTTTAGCCACTGCCAGTTCGTAGTCAACAACTGCCGTTATCTTGTTGACTTTCGATTGTAAAAGCAGTGTTTCAGCTTCGATAACTTCCGTTCCGGTTGCTGTACCGGCTTTGTACTTGTATGCGGTAATCGTATTGTTTTCCTCTGCTTGTTGCAATGCCTCATCGGCAACCGTAACACGTTCGCGAGCCGGAGACAGAGCCAGGTAGTTCTGAGTTGCTTCAACCGACAGTCCGTCCTTCATGGCGCCCAAGCTTTGCGACAGCTGATCTCTCTGAGCGGCAGCCTGTTGCGCTTGATACTTTGGTGTCATCCACGTCCAGAGGTCCCACTGCATACTCAAACCCACCGCCCACGTTCCGTCGAACTGTGCATGCGAGGGGAAAATGCGCGAGTTTGGGTTTGCATAGAGATAGTTTGCATTAGCCGCTAGTTGGGGCCACCAACCTCCATCCGCTGCCTCAACACCGCTTTCCGCCGCTTTCATGCGATACTGTGTTGCCATGATGTCAGGGCGTTGTGACTGCGCGTCGCCGATAGCTTGTTGTAACTCAGACGGAGCGTTTTGTCCGGCGTCCGGTTTCGTCGAGAGTTCAAGCTTCGTGGTTAAGGGCTGACCAATCAGATTATTCAAAGCCACCATCAATCCACCGGCCTGCTGCTCGGCATCAATACGCTGAACTTTGGTGTTAGCTAACTGAACTTTTAACTTTAGAACATCGTTGTTGGTAATCATGCCCGCCTTGAACAAGTTTTCGCTATCCTTTACGCGAGCTTCCAATTGCTTTACCGCTTCGTCCACCGACTTTTGCATTTCTTCAACCTTGTACAAGGCCCAGTAGGTAAGGCAAACGTTATAGGTGGTATTTAATTTATCGTTTCCAAAGTCTAGTGAAGCTGCCTTCGCGTTGAACTCCGCCATATCACGGTTGGCTGTGAGACGATTGCCGGCAAAGAGTACTTGCGAGAGTGTTAATCCCAACGAATAATTATTCAAAATGGGTTGGGCCAACACAATTTGGGTTCCAGGTGAAAAGGGGTTCTCAAATTGAGATGGGCCGACGTCGCTTAATCGGTTGTACGATCCTTGAAACTTCAGCGACGGTAGCAGTGCGGTTCCGGTCTCGTCGTGTTTTGCTTCGGCTTGTGTGACTTTTAATTCCGATGCTTTAAGCGGCTTGCTTGTTTGCAGAGCACGATTCATGGCGTCTTCAAGGGAAAGACTAAGTGTCTGCGCATGCAAGCTCAGAGCGCTAAACGTGAATATCAGTGCGGAGAAAAGAGTGCTGCGAGTGTTCATAGGCCGTTTCCTGTTGCGTCGCAAAAAATGATAGTTCTGTATGAATGAGCTGTACCAAGGCTCTGAGGTCCGTTGCTGTTGGTGAATGCACCATGTGGCATTGGAGACAGAAAACAAAGAACAGCATGAGTGGCGTGAAGCAATGAGAATGCGTGCAAAGTGAGACGGTGAGATCTTTCGTTGTGGTGGTAGCGGTGAGCGGCATGTCTGCCGGAGAGTGCGTTGTTTTTCACCCGGCTCGTCTGTGCACAGCATTCTCAAAGAACATTCAGTACCTGATGCACCGTTTGCCCTCCTCAGATCAGCTCTCTGATCTGTCTAAACTCTAGCATCTGTTAAAGGCCGTTAACGAATGGCTGACTTTTTTAGTTTCCAAAAAATACTCAGGAAACCAAAAAAGTTTTCAGGGTTTCCAAAACTACGTGGCCAGCGCGCAGCGCGCAAGAATTTTTCCGACTGTGAATAAAAATATTTGCTTGTTTTTACAGCAGTTGCAGCGATTTGACGCCCATTACCTGCACTATTGATCAAAAAACAGGCATATTGCCGAATCTCTGTTTTTCTCTACGCATGAGTTCACGACCGAACATCTACCGCAGCCTCATCATCGTACTTTTTGCTGCGATTTGCACTGTTTATAGTGGGAACACTGGTCGTGTGCGGCATATCCTTCTCAAATTTCAAACACCGAGTGAAGCACGGGTATTTACGGCTGCGCAGTCCGGATGTCGACTGTTGTTTCCGGAACCGACTTCTTTATCCGTCCCGTCAGCAGCCCAAATCCAAACTCAAGGCTCACTCCAGTCAGCGCAATTTGAGTGTCAGAAATGGGTGATTCTTCACGTGCCCGTGGAGATGGACCCGGATTCCATGCGGATGGACATCGAGCATCGTTTTCGCATGCAGTTGTTGCAGTCGGCGCAGTCGTTCCACATCGAGAATGCAAGCAGCGCCGATAGTTTATCAGACCGTCAGTGGGCACTCTCAACACTGCATGCACAAGAGATTTGGTCAACGGCAACCGGCAAGGGTGTAGTGGTTGCCTTCATTGACACGGGTATCGACTGGAATCACGAAGACCTCAAAACCCAGGTTTGGATCAACTCTGCGGAAGATCTGAATCACGACGGAATTTTTGAGGCGTGGCCTCAAACGGAGATTCGTCATGGTGTGAGTGGAGATTTAGATGGCGTGGATAACGATGGCAATGGTTATGTAGACGATGTGATTGGCTACAACTTTGTCGACCAACCCGTTGGCAATTTGGGGGACGCTACCGATCGTGATCCCTTTCCTTATGACGAGTTAGGACACGGCACAGGCGTTGCCGGCGTCATCGCCGCAGCTCACGACAACCGCGTCGGAATTAGCGGTCTAGCATACGACGCTCGATTGATGTGTCTGCGGGCCTTCGACCTCAGCGGTAACGCGTACGAAGACGATGTAGCATCGGCAGTTCTCTACGCTGCCATGAATGGCGCGCGAATTCTCAGTTGCAGTTTCGGCGATGTTGTGCAATCCATTATTGTCAAAGACGCCATGGCGTACGCAGCCGCACGCGGTGTCCTCGTGATTGCATCGTCCGGTAACAGTGGAGGAGCGGGCGTTCATTTCCCCTCAGATTTTTCCGCGTGTATGAGCGTTGGCGCAAGTACGTCGGACGACCGGCGGGCGCTGTTCTCGTCGTTCAACGAGAACCTTAGTCTTCTAGCTCCCGGACAAGACATTACGACCACATCTCCAGACAACGCCTACGTGAGTGTGAACGGAACCTCGTTCAGCGCTCCCTTTGCCGCGGCAGCGGCGGCTCTTGTAGCTCAGATCCATCCTGAGTACAGTGCGAGCGAAATTCGGACTGCGCTAGAAAGCAGCTCCGATCCCTTGGACAGTCTGAGGTGGAGTCCGACGTCCGGCGCCGGTCGTATCAACCCTTTGTCTGCGTTACACAGTGCATCGCGTGGAGGAATGGATATCCTGAGTCCTGAGCAAGACGCTATCGTTCCGCGACGCGGAGTGTTGAGCGTCCGCGTGAGCGTCTCACTGACGTACTTCCGGTCATGGTCGTTGATGCTCAAGAACGCTGAGGGAAGTAGTGTAACCTTGCTTGACAATATGGTACAGCAAACGGGGGATGAGGGACTGGAGTACAGAATCGGACTGGATACACTCCGCGATTCAGCCTACGTGCTGAGTCTTATTGCTACTCTGCCGAACGGTAAAACATTGCATCGCTCACAGCGATTCACTGTGATGAACGACACGATGCAGGCAACTCTGCAGTGCTTCTCGGTATGGGATGCGGGCGAACGTAAACTAGCGTATCAAGTAAGGAGTGACCGAACATGTCGCGTGCAAGCAGTACTCGAGAAAGGCTCGACAACAGTCTTTGCCGCCGACGAACATGTCGGACGCGATCACTTTGGTCTTATCAGTCCCGGCAGTATCGCCGGTGGCGCCGTGCTACGTGTGCTCGCTCTCACGGAAGGCGGTGACAGTGTCCGCCTCAGTACCAACGTAGTCGTGCAGAACGACTGGGTGCCCGATACCGGTTTCGTGCGTAAGAGTTTCAGTACAGGAGCGCTGTATTGCAATCCGCAATCGTATGACAGCGTTCGCAATCAGTTTCTTGCTACGGATCTGCAATCCGACACGCGACCGTTGAAGTGCTTTGGAGTGGAGCATGGAGTCGTTACAGAATTGGGTGCAACATCCGCAACGCTATTCCCCCGTGCATTGGCTCGAAACGCACACGACAGCACGCTTCTGGCGCTCGTGTATGCCGGCGGCCAAACTTCAGTGCTCCGTATGAATGCCGACGGCAGTTTTGGTACACCAGTGTTTCAGGACCTGAATTCGACCTCACTTTGGGCAATGCGTCTCGTTGACATGGATGGTGATGGATTGCTCGACATGGTTGCCTACCGTACCAATCGAACGACGAAAGACAGTGCCGGACATACAATCCCAGCCAGCGATGCGGTTGAACTCTACCGTGGCACTGGAGATGGATTTCGATTCACGGCGCAAAGTGAACTGCAAACCAAGCCTGCACCGTTTCATAGCACCGCAACATTTAGCGGAAGCGGCTGTGCGGTTGGCGATTTCGATGGCGACGGACAGATGGAACTCGCCTTCAATGATGCGAACGGTAGCTTACAAGTTGTTCAGTGGAATGGCAGCGGACTAAGCGTGGAGGCTATTGTGCAAGACAGTCTCACGGCCGATGCCGGCACAGAATTCGTTACCGAAGTCGATGTCGATGGGGACGGCATTCCGGAGATTCTCTTCGGCTCACCGGCCTCCTCTCAAATCAATGCCGATGGCGAGTACGATCCACAACTTTGGCGATTTCACGTGCTCGAGCACGACGGCATAGATCGCTATAAGGAAATCTGGTCAGACTGTTTTTATTCCTCACGCTACGGACGACCGTACTACAACGGGGTGGCATCAGGCACGCTTGATCATAAGAGCGGAGCCGAGTTCGCGTTGTCCGTCTTTCCGTCGCTCTATGTCTTCTCATTCGATGCTGCTTCGCAGAGCATCGTCCCGCTCTGGTATCATGCCAATGCATGGTCGAATTCATGTCTGATCAGCGATCTCGATCGCAATGGTGTGAACGAACTTGCGTTCACGAGTTACGATAGTGATAGTTGTCAGTGGTGGGAGTGGGCATTGCCACAGGCATCTCCACAGCCTCCATCAGGCTTTCGTGTGCGGGCCTTAGGGACAGACTCCTTGCGCTTACTCTGGCACAAAGGATTCGGCGCTAGTCACACGGTACTTGCGGGTGCAATCGTGGATGAACAGGGTCAGACCCTCATGGCTGTCGATATCAAGAGCGACAGTTCTGAACTTCACTTGCCACGCATTGCAGAAGCACGATGGCTGCTGGTAAAAGGCACGAGTCGTCGCTCGGATACCGACACAAGCACCGTCTCACAAAGTCGTCAACAGCAGGTAGCATTGAGCCCGGATATCGTTGCCGATCACGTTTCGGTGGAGTCGCAAAGTACTGCCATTGTTCACGTCCATTTTAACGCGTCACTTGCTAATCGCATGGTGCCCGCATCGGCTTGGCACGTGGTTCTTGATAACAGTCGACCCATATCAGTGCAAAGCTCTATCGTTGAATCCGACTCCAGCGTTCTCCTGAGCATTCCGGTCGGTGACAATCTGGCCCATCGTGTACATCTCTGGCTTGACTCCGCTATTGTGGAGCAACAGTTTCCACCAATACGAGCAGACATCGAGGATAGTGTGTCCGCCGTCGAAGTGAATTGTTGTACGCCACGTCTGATCGGTCTCATAGCGATTCACTCCTCATACGTTGATGTGGAATGCAGCGATAGCCTTGATGCAAACGCGCTGACTAGCGCCTTCTATCGATGTGAACCGGGATTGAATATTAGGACGATTGGTTTTCTCGATGATTCACACCGAAGAATCCGGGTCGAGTTTGTTGACGATCAACATAGTGGCGCGCGTGGCATGCAGTACACCCTGTTTGCATCGGCGGAAATCAAGACACAGAATGGAAGGACGCTCGGAGGAGGACTGGGATCGCAACTCTCATGGACTTTCAGCGCTGATGCCGACTCTCCGGTGTTTGCGTTTCCGCAACCGTTTCGTTTGTCGAGGGACAAGATCCTGCACTTTGCCGGTGTACCGCATGGTGCAACAGTGGCGATCAAAACAACCGACGGCGCACGTATTGCCACGATCACGGAGCGCCTTGATGATGGCGGCGTAGTCTGGCGTCCTTCCGAGGACGGCGGCTCAGTGCTATCGAGCGGTGTCTATCTCTTTAGCATCGTTGCTGCCGATGGCAGCGAGTCGGATCTACACCGATTTATCTTCCAACGATGAAATGCACCATTGCCACGTGCTTGATGCTGATCACGGTATTTCAACTTCGTGTACGAGCCGATTCAGCAGATAGTACCGGTACGCACTCGGATAGCATCGCGTCCCAACTTCAACCCTGGCGCCTGGCTGCGGTGTGCACAGGAATAGCGGCGGCGGTGACCGTTTCTCAGATTCGACAGTCGTCCATGTACTGGTCTGACCCCGCACCCTTTCATTTCAACTTTCATGACGATTGGCAGTATGCTCATGGTGCCGACAAGTTCGGACATGCCATGGCGGCCAACCTCTTGAACACCGGCCTTACAGAAGCACTGTTATGGTCCGGCGTCGATAGCACCACTGCTCTCTGGAGTGGATTCACCTTTGCGCTTGCTCACCAGACCATGATTGAAATTCGCGACGGCTTTTCGCAAGGGAAGAGCGGGCAGTACGTGCCGTATTTGGGATTTAGTTGGGGCGACATGACGGCGAATGCACTTGGTGCAAGTTTTCCCCTTCTCCAACACTATGTTCCTTCAGCCGTGAATTTGCGATACAAATATTCCCTTCATCCTTCGGCAGTGTATGAGCAAGGCGGGTATTATAAAACCGTTACCGACGACTACGAAAGCGAGTACCACTGGCTGAGTATTCCCGTGTACGATTTTCTTGGAGCCAGTGCCAAGAAATATTGGACTCCGTATTTGTGCATCGCCATTGGTCACTCCGTGAAGAACCTCGTCAGCGCACCGAATGTGTATAGCTTCAACGGACACCACGAATGGTACATCAGTCTCGACTACAATCTCGAAACACTCCCCGGCAATGCTCCGTGGCTGTTGTGGATAAAACGAATGGTTAATCTCTACCACTTGCCGGCACCTTGTGTACGCATACTTCCCTCGGTTGTCGTGTACGGTTTTCGATTGTGAAAGCTTATGGGTGAGTGGATCTCAGACCGGATTTCAATACGTGCAACGCTGTGCGTTGCACGTATTGAAAATCTCCTGCGAAATCGTCTTCGACTACTAAAAACTTCGTTGCAGGGAAAAGGTGAGATTCGGAACATTTCGAACGTGCACATGGTTGGCAAACTGTAGCTCATACCAACCGATAAAGTTGAGGCGGGTGGATTTGGCAACGACCACCGACCAGCGGCATTCCGGTCCTATCGACGTGCCAAGCGAGTTGTTGGCAGAATTCTGCTCCACATTCTCCTGAGACAAAGCGTACCATCGTCCACCGCCCGAGAGCGACACACCAGGCACCGGTTGAAAGTTGAAAAGGAGATTGACAAACTGCTCGTAGTTCTTACTCTGCGTCAGTTCTGCAAAGGAAGACCAATACAGTTCGCCGCGTTCGAAGTGACGCACGTATACAGTCACTTCAGCGCGAACGTGCGCGTTCATGGGCACAACAATCGAATCGCGCCAAGCAACCTGCCGAAAGGAAAAGCTGGCAGGTACACCGGCTTTACCGCTAAAATCGTAGACGGTGTACTGCGCGAGTACTTCGAAGGAAGGATGCATGCTGATAAAACCGGCATCCCATTGAAGTCCGGGACTACACTGAATGATCCTATTCCAAGAATTTAGCGCGCTGCGGTCGGCCTTCAGATACACCAGATGACTCAGTTGAGTTCGCGCCGTGATATCAGCCGAAAACGACTCATGGAAACGATGAACCCAACGCAGCGCGAGTTGATCGTTGAGCTCATCACGATCGTCATCATTTGCGTTGCTGGGGGTATCGTAGTGGAGGATGGACGCCGAGCCGTTGATTATGAGAGAGTCGCGCGTAAAGAGCTGCATGTACGCAGAGAGTGATAATTGATGGCGACCCATTGTATTATCACGTACGCGTTCTTGTTGCTGCAAGGTATCCAACTGTGCCGGTGCTAGGTCGGATGAGGTTCGTGATGCAGTGTTCTGTTCGTCGCGACTGGCAGACACAATGCCCAGTTCATAACGCGAGTGCTTCAGCCTCCACTGTATCGTGGCAGCAAGATTGAATTGAATCTCACTCAAATCCCTCCGAACACCGGTTGTAGCCACCGTCTCAAGAACATCCTTGAATCCACGGCTAATTGTTCCGTCACTCAAACCCAGCTGCACCGATGCATTCATCGTGTTTGTGATACTAAACAAAACAGCGGCGTCCAAGGCGAGACGTTTCTCCAACCGCGACTCAATAACCGTTGCTGTGGCAGTGTCATTCGCGATTTGTGAGTACCAATCCCGATTAAACGTGCGATATCCCACCCGAAGATGCAGGGCGTTTTGTGCATCAAAGTCACGATGGATTTCTACGGCCGCATCCACGTCACCATTGGTACGGCGAGAAAACACACTGAACTCGGAACGCAACTTCGAGTCCACTAAAAACTGATCCATTTCGAGGCGGTTTGCTTGTGCATTCAAGCGCCACAACGAACCCCGGTCTTGAATGCCGAGGAGCTTATTGGACTCTGCGCCGACTTCTGCCTCGATCCATTGCAGAGAATCCATCAGAAGTCGTGCACCGAGACCGAGGTTGTAGCGAGTAAGTGACGAGAGTCCTATCGCTCGAGAATCGCGCGACACCTGCACATCACTCTGTGCCAGTGGCTGAATGTGATTGCCGCTAAAGGAGCGAAAGAGAAGGCCAAGGCTTTCGTCGTCGCGAAAGGTAGACGACGCTGTGCGTATGGTAGAGCCTCTGTATTGCTGGCGTATCGCGAGAAAGAAATCGTTGTTTTGAAGGACAGCGTTTGCGTCGCCATGAAACAAGAATGTGCTGGCGACTTTGGAGAAACCAAAGTCAATCAAGTTTCCTGTCTCCGCGCTATCGGCACGAGTGGTGCTACTCAGTAATTGTGCGAGGGCGGTATTTCCGATGAGGAAGACGAGACTTGTGCATAGCATGAAGACGATTGCGCCACGTCTCTTCGTGAGCTCGTGCGCCATTCTCGTAGGTTCATGAAAAATGCGTGACATGCAATGGCATCGTCCTGTTTAGCTCCGCAGTCGCGGATCTGTGGCGTCTCTGAGCGCATCGCCAATCAAATTGTACGCGCTCACGGTAATGAAGATCATCACTCCGGGGAAAGTGGCAAGCCACCACATGTTGACAAATCCACGTGATCGAGCCAGCAATGAACCCCAGGTAATAACGGTTGGAGGAACACCAAAACCAAGAAAGCTCAGCGTTGACTCGATGAGAATGGCACTCGCGATGCCAAAGGCGGCGCTTACCAAAACCGGCCCAATGGAGTTTGGAAG
Source organism: Chlorobiota bacterium (assembly GCA_039810585.1). Taxonomy (GTDB): domain Bacteria; phylum Bacteroidota; class Ignavibacteria; order Kapaibacteriales; family NICIL-2; genus JBBATK01. The sequence goes on along the minus strand of JBDHXF010000002.1, from coordinate 100,544 downwards.
GACGTGTTGGATGATGATGCGGGAGCGACTAAATCCCAACGCTTCCGCTGCTTGGATGAACTCTTGACTTCGAACTCGAAGGACCTCTGCTCGGATGAGGCGTGCGATGCTCGTCCAACTTGTGATGCCGATCACTGCCATGATGAGAATCAAGCGACCCTCTCGCACAGTGTCTTGCGTCATTGCTACAATCGTGATGACGAGAAAGAAAGTTGGTAGTGAAATGAATATTTCGATGAGTCGCGATATCAATAAATCCGGCCAGCCACCAAAGTATCCGGCAATGGCTCCGAGGCTAATGCCGATGAGCAGTGCGATGCCCATGGCAATAAAGCCTATGGATAACGCGTAGCGCGATCCGTGGATAATTCCGGCGAGCACGTCACGTCCGATATCATCGGTGCCGAGCCAATGCTTGGACGAGATTTCCTGATCCTTGCCACGTATCGCGCTCTTGTCGACCGATGTCATCGAATAGGGAACAGGTGTGCGAAGCACCCATGAATAAGAGGCGCTCTGCCAATCTATTTCCTGCTCGTCCGGATCCCAGCGTTGTATGCCGAGAGCGACGCTATACGATTTGACGACCGGAAAGATCACGCGACCGTTGTACGAGGCAGCTATGGGTTTGTCGTTCGCCAGGAAGTCAGCCAATATTGCGATGACGGCCAGGAAGGCTACCGTGTACACAGACCAAACACCCAAACGATGTTTGGAAAATTGCCGGCGCACATATGCTCCGTAACTCTCACTGCGAATTTCGCCATGCTTCAGGTCACCCTTCGCTGCGGCGTTCGGTGCGGCACTCGATGCAGCACTGGAATCGGCCTTCGGTTGAGTAGTTTCCTTGTTCGAGCTCATAGCTTACTTTCCGGAATAGGCGATGCGTGGATCGACGATGGAATACAAGATGTCCGAAATGAGAATGCCTACCAGCGTGAGTACGGCGCCAATGGTAAAGACAGCCATAATCATGGGATAGTCGCGGGCGACGAGAGCTGCATAAGACAGCGAGCCCATGCCGGGAATGGAAAAGGTCTGTTCGATTACCACGCTCCCGCCAACGAGTGCAGGAATAATTCCGGCTAGCAAGGTAATGATGGGTAAGAGTGAATTGCGCAAGGTGTGTTTGAAGACCACTGCGCGTTCTGACAAACCCTTCGCGCGAGCGGTGCGAATGTAATCCTGACGAATTGTTTCGAGCATCGCGCTGCGCATCTGACGTGATAAGAATGCAAAGTTCCCGTAGGAGTATAGAATCATGGGTAGGACCCAGTGCCAACTCAGGTCGGCAAACTGTTGACCACTTGTCATAAACTCAAAGCGATTGCCATGGAGTCCGTGATTGGGAAACATGTACACATACTCCGGATTGCACAGAAAACTCAGGCATAATTGCGAGATCCAGATAATCGGCAGGGAGTAGAGGGCGAACATGCTGAAACCGGCGGAGCGATCGAAGAAGGAACCTTGGTATTTGGCAGAGTAGATGCCAAGCGGGATGGCAATGATGTACGCTATAAAGATGGCCATGATGTTCATACTCAGGGTCACCGGCAGACGCTCTTTGATTTTCTCGATCACAGGTCGGTTGTCCTGGAACGACTTGCCAAAATCCATGTGCAGCATATCACTCAGCCACAACACGTACTGTGTTGCTATTGGCTGATCCAAGCGCATTTGTTTACGCCATTGCTCAATGGATTTCTTACTCACAACGGAACGCTGCGATTGTCCTTCTCCACCGATCCCCGCCTTCAATGCCGCGGGATCGCCCGGTGCCAATCGTGTGAGTGCAAAGGACAGCAGGGTGATGGCCAGCATCGTGGGGATAAACAGCAGGATGCGCCGAATAATGTACTGGATCATTGTGCCGTAAATGCGTGGTCGGAAAGTTGCAGCAGCTCGGCTGACAGACCGTGAGATTATCCTCTCACCGCGTTCTGCTCTGCATCGATATTCGCTCGCGGCAAGATACGCAGCACAGGGCTCTGCAACAACTGAAGCGGGTAGCATCCGTGTAAGAGCCAGCCATCGATTCGTTGGAGCTTGTCAATTGGATGTTCGATAGAAATAATGCTCATTTTCCATCGGGAAGGAGACCATGGTGAAGGAGATCGTCGTGAAATCGGGAGAGTGGGTGTTTTACGATGATGCTTGCGCCGATAGCCATGCATCTTTGTGCTCGAGAAGGTAAGCTCGGGCTGCATCGTAGTCGTTCGGTATAATCCCATCCAGGATTGCCTCTTCGATGGCTGTCTTGACAATGCCAACCGCGCGAGAGGGTTGCAGATTGCACAGCGCCATAATTTCTTCGCCGCGTACCGGCGATTGGAAGGCGGCTAGTTTGTCGCGCTCGCGTACGTCAACTATTTTTTGGTACACGATTTCATAGTTGTTCAAATACCGTCTCTGTCGAGATTCGTTCGCTGTCGTCACGTCTGCCTTGCACAACATGAAAAGCTCTTCCAGCCAGTCGCCGGCATGCACAGCCAAACGTCGGATTGCCGAATCCGTCACTCCCTCATCTACCAGCATCATTGGTCGCTGATGTAGACGCACCAACGTCTCTACCTTAGGAAGGAATTCCAGAGGCAACTTCATACGTCGGAAGATGCGCTGTTGCCAGCGGGCACCAAACTCTTCATGACCATGAAAGGTCCAACCTACTCCCTCAACAAACTTCTTGGTTTTGGGCTTAGCGATATCATGCATCAGGGTTGCAAAGCGTAGCCATAGATCGCTACTCATCGCCGCCACGTTGTCCACTACTTGTAAGGTGTGATTAAACACATCCTTGTGATGGTATTCTCGTGAACCCTGTCGTACGAGTTCGACTCCTGCCAGTCTATCCACTTCCGGAAAGATGTGAGCCAGCAACCCTGTATCACGGAGAACTTGCAGGCCTACGCTCGGCCTTACTGACTCAAGGATTTTCAAGAACTCCGAGCTAATACGCTCTTGCGATATAATGCTGATACGCTCTGCCATGGTCTTCATCGCATCCATGGCCTTATCATCTACATGGAACTGCAATTGGGCTGCAAAACGTGCGGCACGCATCATGCGCAGAGGATCGTCACTAAAGGTCACAACCGGATCCAGCGGTGTACGAAGAATGCGTTGTTGCATGTCCTCCAATCCGTGGAATTCGTCGATCAGCTCTCCAAAGTCGTCGCGATTCAGCGAGGCTGCCATGGCGTTGACGCTGAAATCGCGCCGTGCCAGGTCGTCGTACAATGTACCCTCGCTCACCACGGGCTTACGAGAGTTCTTGTGATACTCTTCTTTGCGTGTTCCGACAAACTCCAATTGCAGATCACCAACCGGAACCATCGCAGTTCTGAAGCGCTCAAACACGACAGTTGTACTTCGAAAATGCTCTGCCGCATCTCGTGCAAAGCTGAGTGCATCACCCACCACCGTGATGTCGATGTCGTACCGAGGTCTCTGCAAAAAGTAATCGCGCACATATCCGCCAACCACATAGATCCGCACGCCTCGATCGAAGGCAAGGAGCGACAGCTCGTTCAGGATAGTTTCAGTCAGGGTCAGTTTCACCGAGTTGTGCGGACGGATAAGTGAAGAATAGGGTGCTATCGAACCAGGCGTTCGCGATTGCCAGAGTTGCAAGAAGATGATGATACGTGTGGCGCTTTGCGCCGCACGTATTGAAATCACTCCTATACGTTAAAGCGAAAGTGCATGATATCTCCATCTTGCACGATATACTCTTTGCCTTCTGTGCGATACAAACCCGCGTCTTTAACGGCTTGTTCTGAACCCAAGCGCTTCCAATCGCTGAAGGCCATCACTTCGGCGCGAATGAATCCACGTTCGAAATCCGTATGAATGACTCCCGCAGCTTGGGGAGCTGTTGAATGTTTCTTCACTGTCCACGCGCGTACTTCTTTCGGACCGGCGGTGAGATAGGTGATGAGTCCCAACAGGCGGTAGGCTTCACGAATAACGCGATCCAAGCCGGGCTCTTCCATACCGAGGTCTGCGAGAAAAACCTCTCGGTCTGCAGCCTCCAGCTGTGCAATTTCTGCTTCGATTTTAGCGCAGATGGAAAGCACGAGCGCATTCTCCTGATCCGCACGTTTCTTCACGGCATCAATCAGCGCGTTGCCATTCTTTACCCCTTGTTCGTCGGTATTGCAGATGTACATCTGCGGCTTGTTGGTGAGTAAGAACAGCGCTTTGATGAAGGCGACTTCTGCATCACTCGTTGTTTCAAAGGATCGAGCAGGGCGTCCGGCATCCAAATGCGCCTGCAATCGCGTGAGCATTTCTAACTCCTCCTTTGCTTCCTTGTCCTGGGAACGTGCCTTCTTTGTCACCGTATCCATGCGTTTAGTGACCGAGTCAAGATCCTTGAAGATCAGCTCTGTTTCAATGATCTCGATATCGCGAAGTGGGTCGACGCTGCCACTCACGTGCACCACGTTGTCGTCGCTAAAACACCGAACCACTTGCGCAATCGCATCAACCGATCGGATGTGTGAGAGGAATTGATTGCCTAGTCCTTCACCCTGAGCGGCTCCCTTTACAAGTCCGGCGATGTCCACAAACTCAACGGTGGCAGGTACGAGGCGCTCGCTTCCGTAGCTCACGTTGAGTGCGTCAAGGCGTGGGTCCGGCACGTTCACGATACCCACATTGGGATCAATCGTACAAAACGGATAATTCGCCGCCTCTATGTTGTTGGAGGTGAGAGCGTTGAACAGGGTGGACTTTCCAACATTTGGAAGTCCAACAATTCCACAGGCAATTCCCATTGTCGTCAAGGAGAAAAAGTTCGAAGAGTACACATACCGCCAAGTCTATGCTCTTAGGCATCCCATGGCGAGTACAGACCAGCAATTTACGAAGACCGGACGGAGCACCGGTGTTGATTTGTGCCGCGTAATGTGTATCCGTGCTCGTGTAGCGGACGCCACGGTATCTCCATGCTGAGCGATGAGGATTAGAGTCCGACCTGAAAACCAAGACCCCAGTAATCATCAACCGTTGCATAGAACAATCCATGCAAGCTCAGGCCATGATAATAGTAGGCGCTCAGAATGAGTTCGTAGGCATTTCGTTGGGGAAGAATAATGCCAAGTTGTGCCGCATGGACGAACGAGTTTGTCCCATCAACACCGCTGAGTTTGAGGTCGTACGCTGCAAAACCCTTTATCGTACCAACCAGTGGGTGTTTCCATTCTGCTCCACACTGGGGGATGATGAGATTTTCCGGAGGTTGATTGAAGTGGTTGGAAAAGACAGCGGTGAGTCCTGCATAAAAACGGTAGTCTTGAACGGAATAGGCGCCGATGATATCGACGAATTCACGGCTGTACACGAAAGGATGCGGATGAAGGAGACCACTCGTATCAGCCAAACCATCGGCTAAATGGGCCGAGATGTGTGCAAGGCGAAGGCGCGCCGACCAGTCGTGATCAGCCTCATGCCAGATTGCCGAGGTGTTGAGTCCGAAGTAGTAATCAACTGTTTCAACGGGAAATTTTAAACGACCTTCAGACCGAAGCCGTGTGTAGGTCATGAAGTCACCGCCTGCCATCCACCGAAACTTCTCAGCACTGTCGATTTGCATGAGGTCGAAGCTGTGTCCGATATCGAGTCTCAATTTTCGTCGTGGTATCTCCACCTGCGTACCGATACGCGCCTCCAGCGGATTGGCAACGAGGGGCACAAACAGTGGGTGCGTGCTCTCAGTAGCCTGAAGCTGAGGTTGAAGTAAGAGGAGCATCCATGCAAAACAAGAAAGAAACCGAAGAGTACGCTTACAGTTCATAAGGACGATGTGGAAGAGGGTGGAATGATGTTCAGAGTGACGAATGAACGGCGGCCACATGCTGCAATGGACACAATCATTCGGTCGATACTGCAGCAGCCTAGTGTACACTATCCATTCAACGCCTGCACCAGCTTACGAAGCTGATGAAGCAGAGCAACATTGTGAACGCGTATGTACTGCACTCGTGCGCCCATGAGCAGGGCATGCATCAGGGCGGTGACCACATCACGCTCAGCTGCATGCTGAATTCCGCTGATCGTGCCCAAAAAGCGTTTGCGTGAGATGCCGAGCATCAGAGGAACCCCAAGCTGATGAAAGGCTGGCAGGTCGCGCAAGAGTTGCAGATTGTGCTCCACGCTTTTCCCAAAGCCAATACCAACATCGGCGATGATGTGTTCTACACCTGCTGATTTGGCGGCGATGATTCTGTCGTGCAGGAAATCGAAAACCTCTGCGCTCACATTTTCATAGCTCGGGTTGTCCTGCATACTTCGAGGCTCGCCCTGCATGTGCATGAGGATGAGGGGTAGTTTATGTTCAGCCGCAACGTCAAAAATAGCAGGATCGAAACGGCCGGCGCTGACGTCGTTGATGACACGTGCACCGGCTACGACGGCAGCACGAGCAACGTCTGCCTTTCGCGTATCGATACTAAGCGGTATATGAGGAAAGCGAGCATGGATGCGGCTTATCACATCAACGACGCGGGTTATTTCAATGTCAACAGGAACAGGAACGTCGCTGGCACCGGGTCGTGCGCTTTCGCCACCGATATCGAGCATATCGGCACCATCGGCGATCAGCTCTGCAGCGTGTGCTTCTGCAGCCGAGGCGTCGAGAAAGCGTCCGCCATCGGAGAACGAGTCGTCGGTTACATTGACAATACCAACCAGGCGTGGGAACTCAGGATTCATGAAGCAAGACTACAATTTCGAATCAGGTTTGCGAAGATAGCCATCGAGTCGCAGCACCGATTGAAGGTTTTCCGGTTTGCGCAGAGTGGGGAGTAAACGCTCCATGTGTTGTTGCAGAATGCCAAGTCGCTCATGCTCACTGCGAGATTCCAGTAAGAGCTGTTTTTGCGCTAATGGTAAACCCACTTTTTGCGCCATGATGTAGGAAAATGTTGGCTGCGGACCAGGAGTGTACTGCAGGTTGAGTTCTTCCGCGTTTGTGTACACGAGGTTCACGATATCGTTAAACAAAGCAATGCACTCCTCAAACAACGACGGGTTGAAAAAAGCATCGGGATCGTCGTCGAAATACTCAACCTGAGCGGTGATGCACTCTTCGGGAATTTCCTGAATGGATTGAAGCGTATAGCGACGATTTCCGGCAACGATGATGTCCAGACGACCGTCATCATAGGTCTTGAGGATTTCCACCACGCGAGCTGTGCAGCCAACGGCCGCCATTTGTGTCTGCTCAACGAAGTTGATGCCAAACGCGCGGTGACCGTCACGGCAACGGTCGATCAATCGCTTATACCGTTCCTCGAAGATGTGCAAGGGTACAAACGAGCCCGGAAAGAGCACGATGTGCAGGGGAAATATTTCGAGTTCATCACTCATAGTGTGCGGACGCTATCTCACAGTGGGACGAAGTTAAAGTGTTTGGTCAAATCAAAGCCTGATCCTGGAATTCATGCAGTCGTTTTTTTGTATAGCCTGGGGGCTCCGCCCCCGCTTTTGATCATCGAGGGACACGGCAGGAGTATGGGATGTGGAAAGGAGGAGAAGGACCTAAAAAGGGCATCCCAGGCACAAACGGGTCATTTCCCTACGGCATCGAATCCGCCTTGTCCTTTCACATTTTCTCCTTATCTTAGTAGTCTTGTGCAATAGACTTGCACGAATTCACCTGTTTCGGATCAGGGAATGTACCTGACGACCGGAACATCTAGGTTTGTCACACTAACACGGTTCCTACGGGACATTTATGGCAGACATCAGCAAAGTCCGCAACATTGGAATTTCGGCGCACATCGACTCGGGAAAAACCACACTGAGCGAGCGCATTTTGTTTTATACAGGTAAAATTCACCGCATTATTGAAGTGCGGAGCAAAGAAGGTAACGGCCCAACCATGGACTCCATGGATTTGGAACGCGAAAAGGGTATTACCATCCAATCGGCAGCCACCTACTGCGAGTGGAAGGATTACACTATTAACCTGATCGACACACCGGGTCACGTAGACTTTACCGTTGAAGTAGAGCGTGCACTTCGCGTGTTGGACGGAGCGGTATTGGTGTTGTGTTCGGTAGCCGGCGTACAAAGTCAGTCCATCACGGTGGACCGTCAGATGCGTCGCTACAACGTTCCTCGCCTTGCCTTCATCAACAAGGCAGACCGTTCCGGTGCCAATCCTTACCGCGTGGCGGATCAGCTTCGCGAAAAGCTCAATCACAATCCGGTGATGATGAATATCCCGATTGGCCTTGAGGACAAGTTCTCGGGCGTAGTGGATTTGGTGAAAATGAAGGCCATGTATTTTGATGGCGACAATGGAGAGTTTGTGCGTGAGGAAGAGATTCCGGCGGACATGATGGAGAAGGCCAAAGAATACCGTCACAAGCTGGAGGAAGTTGCCTCTGATTTCAGCGACAGTATTGCCGAAAAGTTCTTGATGGAGGAGCCGGTGAGCGCCGAGGAGTTGATTCCGGTTATTCGTCAGGCTACGATTGCCATGAAGATTACGCCCGTCTATGTTGGCACAGCAAAGCAGAATAAGGGTGTACAGTTGCTTCTTGATGCGGTCTGCGCTTTCCTTCCAAATCCGACGGAAGTTGACAACGTTGCATTGGATCGTGATAAAAATGAAGAGCAAGTGAAGCTCACGTCTGAAACAAACAAGCCATTTGTGGCTTTGGCGTTCAAGCTTGAAGACGGACGATTTGGTCAGCTGACCTACATGCGAGTCTATCAAGGTTCGATGAAGAAGGGCGACATGATTTACAATATTGCCAACGGCAAGAAGGTAAAAGTGCCTCGTCTCGTACGTATGCACGCCAGCGAAATGCACGATATCGACACAGCATCGGCCGGCGACATTGTGGCAATGTTCGGTGTGGATTGCGCATCGGGTGATACCTTTACCGATGGTAACGTGAATTATGCGATGACCTCGATGTTCGTTCCTGAGCCGGTTATTGAGTTGGCTGTGGCTCCGAAGGAAAAGGCAGGACAGGTGAACTTCTCAAAGGCACTGAACCGATTTACGAAGGAAGACCCAACATTACGCGTCTATCGTGATGAAGAAAGCAATGAGACCATCATCAAAGGGATGGGCGAGTTGCACCTAGAAATTTACATTGAGCGTATTCGCCGCGAGTACAATTGCGAAGTTGCAGTTGGACGCCCGAAAGTGGCTTTCCGCGAGGCCATTACGCGTCGTGCGGAGTTCAATTACACGCACAAGAAGCAAACCGGCGGATCCGGACAATTTGCTCGCGTTGCGGGCTATATCGAACCAATCACGGAGCCGGAAATTCACGACAACTATGAGTTCGTGGACGAGATCGTGGGCGGTGTGATTTCTCGCGAGTTCATTCCTGCTTGCGACAAGGGATTTGCCGAGCAGGTGAAGGATGGGCAGTTGATTGGTCAGCCAATGCAGCGCATCCGCGTTGTATTGAACGACGGTGCAACGCACCCGGTCGACTCGTCGGAAATGGCGTTTAAACTGGCCTCTATGGCAGCTTTGCGGGAATGCTATCATCAAGCAAGTCCGGTTGTACTGGAGCCGATCATGAAGCTGGAAGTATCTGCACCGGAAGAATTCCAGGGTGTGGTTATTGGCCAGATCAACCAACGACGCGGAGTGATTGTCGGTACGGACAATGAAGCCGGCTATGTGACGGTCACCTCTGAAGTTCCGCTGCAGATGATGTTTGGGTATTCCACGGACATTCGCAGCGTAACGCAAGGAAAGGGCGAGTTCACGATGGAGTTTTTGAAGTATGCGCAAGTTCCGCGTAATGTTCAGGACGACATGGTGAAGGACTACCAAAAGCGCCGTGCCGAAGGCAACAAGTAAGAGCAACTCTTGAATCTGATTCGCCCCGGATAGTGCAGACTATTCGGGGTGTTTTGTCTTCGATTGCCTCGAAGAAGTGGCGTAAAATCCGCGATTCTGTTCGGCAAATCAAGAGTACTCTGTCTGCATGTCGCGATGTGCAGTATGTGCCACTATCAACACGGTGGTTGGGCACAGGCAAAAGGCTCCGGAGCGTTGTGGGAGGCGCTTTAGGGACCAGGTAGAGATCTTGAGCTCGGAGGTAGCTGCCTCGTATGTGTGCGAAGGGATTGCACTGCGAGTGAGCAAATGATATGAGGGAGAGGGAGGGGTTTGGTCTCGTTTTCCGTGCCAAATCCTCAGTTTTTCCAAAATATTTTTTCTTAGTTCAAAATCCTGTCGTAATTTTGTCGGCTCGCACCAAAGGGCGCTTCATTATTTCTCGCACTGCGGTGCGGATCATTATTTATAGTTCGGTTAGACCATGCCTACGATTGCACAACTTGTCCGCAAAGGACGTCAAGAAGTTCAATACAAGTCCAAGTCGCCTGCGTTGATGGCTTGTCCTCAACGTCGCGGTGTGTGTACACGTGTGTACACAACGACGCCGAAGAAACCGAATTCTGCTCTGCGTAAAGTTGCCCGTGTTCGTTTAACGAACAGCATTGAGGTGACGGCGTACATTCCGGGCGAAGGGCACAACCTTCAGGAGCACAGCATCGTGATGATTCGCGGTGGTCGTGTGAAGGATCTTCCGGGTGTTCGTTATCACATCATTCGTGGAGCAGCGGATACGCAGGGAGTGAATGGTCGGATGCAAGCTCGTTCCAAGTATGGAGCGAAGAAGCCCAAGGCTGGCGCTGCGAAGAAGTAAGAGCGAAAAATTTAGATAAAACCTAGACTAGACTATAAAAGAGTCGGCTCTTTACAAGATTGAGTTGACGACATGAATTCACTGAGTTAAGCGAAACGATGAGAAAGAAAAGAGCAGAGAAGCGATTTGTGACACCGGATCCACAGTACAATGATGTTGTGGTCGCCAAGTTTGTCAATTGCGTGATGCTTCAAGGTCGGAAGACAGTGGCACGGAAGATTGTGTATCAAGCGTTGAGCTTGGTAGGCGAGAAGACGGGTCAAGATCCGATTGATATTTTCCGTAAGGCGATTTCGAATGCTTCGCCGGCGCTGGAAGTTCGTCCTCGTCGTGTTGGCGGTGCAACTTATCAAGTACCGTCCGAAGTACGCGAAGAGCGTCGTTTAGCTCTGGCAATTCGTTGGATTCGTGATTATGCCAAGGAGCGTCGTGATAAATCGATGGCGACACGTTTGGCGAACGAAATTATGGCAGCGTCGAATGGTGAAGGTGGCGCAATTAAGCGTCGCGACACCATGCACGCGATGGCGGAGTCGAATAAGGCTTTCGCGCATTTCAAGTGGTAAGAGATTTTTAGGTTCTTTGGAAACATAACAACTCAACGCGAGAAGTGAACTGATGGCTCGGACGATTGATATCAAAAAAGTTCGAAACATCGGTATCATGGCACACATTGATGCCGGAAAGACAACGACGACTGAACGCATCTTGTTTTATTCCGGTTTCCTGCACAAGCTTGGTGAAGTGCATGAAGGCACGACCATCACCGACTACATGGCGCAGGAGCGTGAACGTGGAATTACGATCACCTCGGCCGCGGTAACAACGGCGTGGAATGGGTATCAGATCAATATCATCGATACGCCCGGACACGTAGACTTTACCGCGGAGGTTCAGCGATCTCTCAGAGTATTGGACGGTGCGATTGCCTTGTTTACGGCGGTTGAAGGTGTAGAACCTCAATCCGAAACAGTATGGCATCAAGCCGAGGAGTACCGAGTTCCGCGAATTGCCTTTGTGAACAAGATGGATCGAATTGGGGCTGACTTCTCGAACGTGCTAAACATGATTCGGGAGCGTCTTGGCGCCAATGCGATTCCCTTGCAAATTCCTATTGGTCAGGAAGAGACGTTTGAAGGGGTGATTGATCTCCTTCGCAATAAAGCGCTCTATTTCGACGATTCAAGTTTGGGATCAAAGGTGACGGAGGCAGAGATCCCCTCGCATCTGGTCGACGCAGCCGAAGCGGCGCGCGCGACGATGATCGAGGCGGCTGCTGAACAAAGCGATGCTCTTTTGGAACGCTATCTTTCGGGAGATGCTCTTTCGATGGACGAAGTTCGTGAAGCCCTACGAAAAGGAACTATTGCCAATGCAATTGTTCCGGTTTTGTGCGGATCTGCCTATCGAAATAAGGGAGTACAGCAATTGCTGGATGCGGTGGTGGATTTCTTGCCGTCACCAGCCGAGGCTGAACCCGCGCATGGCTTTTCGCCGGATGCAAAGGAAAAGGCCTTGATTCGCAAAGCCAGTGATGATGAAGCCTTCTCTGCATTGGCATTCAAAGTGATTTCGGACAAACATGCCGGTAGACTTGTTTTCATAAGGGTCTACAGTGGCACTCTGGAAGTCGGAAACATGGTATTGAATGCTTCGGGATCGAAAAAAGAACGGATTCTCAAGATCCTGAGAATGCAGGCTGACAAACGGGAGGAGATCAAAACTGCGTATGCGGGTGACATCGTTGCTATACCGGGTTTGAAAGCCAGAACAGGTGAAACGCTGTGCGATCCGAAGGATACGATTTTGTTTGAGAAGATTGACTTTGCTGAACCGGTCATCAATCAATCGATCGAAGCACGAACGACAGCCGATCAAGACAAGCTCTTAGCGGCACTGGCGTCACTAGCAGAAGAAGATCCAACCTTTCGATTTGGCAACGATCGCGAATCCGGTCAGCTTTTAATTAGCGGAGTCGGCGAGCTTCATCTCGAGATCATGGTAGATCGTTTGCTACGTGAATTCAATGTTCCGGCGCGTGTCGGTAAGCCGCAGGTATCGTACCGAGAGAGTATTTCGGGAACAGCCACCAAGACAGCGGAGTTTATTCGACAGCAGGGAACGAAAGGACAGTTCGCGATTGTCACGGTAGCGGTGGAAGCCAATGCAAATGGTCAAGGGTTCCACTTTGAAAGTGCCTTGCAATCGAAGGACTTTCCGCAGGAATTCGTCGTCGCAATCGAGCAAGGTGCTCGAGAGGCCATGGGAGCTGGTCCAATAATGGGCTATCCGATGGTAGATCTTCGAGTAAAGTTGATCGATGCAAAGTTTGACGAAAGTGATTCCAGCGACGTCGCATTTAAAATTGCGGCTTCGATGGCAACACGAGACGCATGCCGGGAGGCATCGCCGGTTGTCTTAGAGCCGGTATTTATGGTGGAAGTAAGTACACCGGAAGAATTTCTTGGAGAAGTGATTGCTGATTTAAGCACACGCCGAGGAAAAATAGAAGGAATCGATAGCAGAGCCCAGCGGCAGATCATTAAAGCCCTGGTACCGTTATCAGAAATGTTTGGATATGTGACCCAATTGCGGTCGCTAACGCAAGGCCGAGCCGTGTTTGTCATGACCTTCTCACGTTACGAGCAAGCAGTACTCAAAACAAACATGTATGCCGGTGGATAAAACCGGTGCCGGAGCGAACGCAAAGGCACTAATCCGGTCGCTGCTGAGTTGTTGGTTTTTCCCCGATGATGATTAGCATCTGAATCGGTACGAAGTGAATCGAAGAGAAACGTACTCCAAAACGATTAGCCTTTAACCTGAGGTCATGATTTGGAAGACAGACGATCCTTCGCGAAAGTGCTTTAGGGCATAGAAGCGGAGAAAAGACAAAGACAGGTAATAAAGAATAGTAAACGTCATTCATTCACACTCTCTATTTCGGAGGACATTACGTCATGGCAAAAGAGAAATTTGAACGGTCCAAGCCGCACGTCAACATTGGCACCATTGGACACGTTGACCACGGAAAAACCACGTTGACTGCAGCCATCACCATGGCTTTGTCGATGAAGAACCCATCCAATGAACGTCGTGCCTACGACCAAATTGATAATGCGCCTGAAGAAAAGGCTCGTGGGATCACAATTAATACTGCACACGTTGAATACGAAACAGCAGCGCGTCACTACGCACACGTAGACTGTCCGGGCCACGCTGACTATATCAAGAACATGATTACCGGTGCTGCACAGATGGACGGAGCAATCCTCGTTGTAGCAGCTACCGATGGACCGATGCCTCAAACCCGTGAGCACATTCTGTTGGCTCGCCAGGTAGGTGTGCCGCGTATCGTGGTGTTCATGAACAAAGTCGACATCGCTGATGCAGATCTTCTTGAACTCGTGGAATTGGAAATTCGTGAGTTGTTAACCCGCTATGAATTCCCTGGCGATGAAATTCCTATCATCAAGGGATCCGCACTGAAGGCACTTGAAGCCGGTTCCAGCAATGCACCTACCGATGATGAGCGTTATAGCTGCATCTGGGAACTCATGGATGCAGTTGATAGCTACATCCCGACTCCGGTTCGTGCTGTTGACAAACCATTCCTTATGCCGGTTGAAGACGTGTTCTCGATCACGGGTCGTGGTACCGTAGGTACAGGTCGTATCGAGCGCGGAATTGTACGGGTGAACGACGAAATTGAAATCGTTGGATTTGGTCTGCAAAAGAAGTCCACAGTTACCGGAATTGAAATGTTCCACAAGCTGCTGGATGAAGGACAAGCTGGCGACAATGCAGGTCTTTTGCTCCGCGGTGTTGAAAAGACCGAATTGGAGCGCGGAATGGTGCTTGCAAAGCCGGGTTCCATCAAGCCGCACCACAAGTTCACCGCTCAGGTGTACGTGTTGACCAAAGAAGAAGGTGGACGTCATACTCCATTCTTCAATGGCTACCGTCCGCAATTCTATTTCCGCACAACAGACGTTACGGGTGTTGCACAACTTCCGGGCGGAGTGGAAATGGTGATGCCGGGTGACAACCTGGATGCGTTGGTGATCGAACTCATTACGCCGGTTGCTATGGAAGAAGGACTCCGTTTCGCTATTCGCGAAGGTGGCCGTACCGTAGGTGCAGGCGTTGTGACAAAAGTTATTGAATAAGACAGAACGGTGGCAAAGGGGGTATTGTACCCCCTTTGTCGTTCTCATTAACCTCTAGAGTAAAGGTACCTCTGTGTCAACTCAAAGAATCCGAATTAAACTTCGCTCGTACGATCACAACCTGATTGACAAGTCGTCGGAACGTATTGTACGAACCGTCAAGCAAACCGGTGCGGTTGTGTCGGGGCCGATTCCCCTGCCAACGGAGAAGACCATTGTGACGGTTAACAGATCACCGCACGTAGACAAGAAGTCACGTGAGCAGTTTGAAGCTCGCGTTCACAAACGACTCATCGACATCTTTAGTTCGACACAACGAACGATCGACTCGCTGATGCGTCTGGAATTGCCTGCCGGTGTGGATGTTGAAGTAAAAGTGTAACTGAAGGAGTAATTCATGAGCGCGTTGCTCGGAAGAAAATTAGGAATGACAAGCATATTCCGTGAGGATGGTTCAAGCATCCCTTGCACGGTTGTGGAAGCTGGTCCCTGTCCGGTCGTTCTGCTTCGTACCATTGAAAACGATGGGTATGATGCTGTTCAGATTGGCTACGACGAGATTCCTGAGCGCAAGGTTAATGCACCTATGAAAGGCCAGTTTGCCAAGGCAGGCGCGGCATTTCAGCGGCACCTCAAGGAGTTCCGTAACATTAAAGCCGGTATTGGTGATGTTCTTACGGTAGAGCAGTTTCAGGTTGGCGACAAGTTGAAGATCTCGACCAAGAGCAAGGGTCGCGGATTCCAAGGTGTTGTGAAACGTCACCACTTCGGTGGTGTGGGTGGCACAACGCACGGGCAGAGCGATCGTGTACGTGCTCCTGGTTCGATCGGTGCGTCATCCTATCCGTCGCGCGTGTTCAAAGGTACACGGATGGCTGGACGGATGGGTGGCAAGCGTACTTCAATTCGCAACATTGAGATCCTGCAAATCATGCCCGATCAAAATATTATCCTGATCAAGGGTAGTATTCCGGGGGCACCAAATTCGGTGTTGGAACTCGTCAAGTTGTAAGCGGAACTCTATTAACTGAACAGTAACTGAACTGTATTTACCGAAAAGGCAAATCAATGAAAGTGGATGTATTGAGTATTGACGGTGTGAAGAAGGGCGAGATGGAATTGCCGGACGACATCTTTGGCATTGAACCCAATGAGCATGTGATGTATCAAGCAGTTCGCGTATATCTGGCTCACCATCGTCAGGGTACAGCCAAGACGAAAACACGGAGTTATGTATCCGGTGGTGGCAAGAAGCCGTGGAAGCAAAAGGGTCGTGGAACCGCACGTTCCGGATCCTCGCGCTCGCCGGTTTGGGTTGGTGGAGGAACCATTTTTGGACCGAAACCGCACAAGTACACTATCGATATTCCGGTAAAAATGAAGCGCTTGGCTCGTAAGTCTGCCTTCTCGTCGCGTGCTCAAGAAAATAACATCGTGGTTGTGGACGGATTGAATTTCAACGACCACAAAACCAAGAATATGAGTGCAGTGCTAAAGGCATTAGGACTTGAGGGTGAAAAGACTCTCGTATTGATGCCGGAAGTTCGCCAAAATGTCATTCTGGCATCACGGAACATCGATCGTTTAACCACGGCACTGGCAGACAAGATTTCGACTTACGATATTCTCAATCACAAGAAGCTCGTGATCTGTGCCGATTCACTGCCGGTGATCGAAAAATCGTTTGGTGAACAAGCAGCGGCAATCAACTAAGATCATTACGAAGGATACTGCACATGTTGCATTTGATTATTAAGCGACCGATCGTCACGGAAAAATCGAACAAGGTCAACCAGATACACAAACAATATGTATTTGAGGTTGAGCGTGCCACGAACAAAATCGAAATCGCTCGTGCGGTTGAATCGATGTTTCAGGTAAAAGTGGAGCAAGTTCGCACGGTAAACGTTCGCGGAAAGTATCGTTCACGCTATACGAAGCGTGGCTTGATGCGTGGAACAACCAAAGCGCGGAAGAAAGCATATGTCCGTTTGCAAGAGGGATATTCCATCGATATTGTCAGTGGCGAAGGCGAAAAGAACTAGGCGAGGGTGTTTGAATACGCGAGGCCGAAGGCCCCGCGAATCATGAACTCCTTGCACAGAACACACAACGAAATAACACAGATTTGAGATTGTCATGGGTATACGTCAATTAAAACCGATAACGCCAGGTACGCGTTTTTACAGCGTCAGCGATTTTTCGGAAATCACAACCTCAACACCGCACAAGCCCTTGTTGCGTGTGAAGAAGAAAAGTGGCGGACGGAATAATACCGGTCGCATTACTTCTCGTCACCGTGGTGGTGGACACAAGCAACAGTATCGCGTAATTGATTTCAAGCGCAATAAGGTTGACATGCCGGCAACGGTAGAAACGATCGAGTACGATCCGAACCGTTCCGCCCGTATTGCACTGGTGAAGTATGCCGATGGTGAGCATCGTTACATTCTGGCACCGAACGGTTTGAAAGTTGGCGCCACGATTATTACCAGCGCAACAGCCGAATTGAAAGATGGAAACTGTTTGCCGTTGAATAAGATTCCTCCGGGACTCTTTATCCACAACATTGAGTTGAAGCCTGGAAAGGGCGGACAAATGGTTCGTTCTGCGGGTATGGCTGCTCAGATGGTGGGAAGTGAAGGTAAGTATGCCCAGGTGAAGCTACCTTCCGGTGAAATTCGCTTGGTACTTTCTAACTGCTATGCAACACTTGGTACGGTAGGTAATTCGGATCATGAGAATATACTTCATGGGAAGGCCGGCCGCAAGCGTTGGATGGGTATTCGTCCGCAAACTCGTGGTATTGCGATGAATCCGATCGATCACCCCAATGGTGGTGGTGAAGGTCGCTCGAAGTCCGGTGGAGGTCGCAAGCATTTGCGTTCGCCATGGGGACAGCTTTCGAAGGGTTTGAAAACACGCAAGCCGAAGAAAGCGTCCAGCAAGTTGATCATTCGTAAGAGAAAATAACAGAGCACACAATCAGGATACTTTACTATGCCTCGTTCCCTTAAAAAAGGCGCCTTCATCTACTTTAAACTACAGAAGAAGGTTGATGCTTTAAATGATGCCAACAAGAAACAGGTGATCAAAACCTGGAGCCGGGCATCGACGATTGCCCCTGACTTTGTGGGACACACGTTTGCGGTTCACAATGGAAACAAGTTTATACCGGTATATGTGACGGAAAACATGGTAGGTCACAAACTGGGTGAATTTGCACCGACGCGTACATTCCGCGGGCATTCAGGAAACCGTAAAGACTAAGGTTGCAGACAAGCCCCGATAGGGGATGTTGAAAAACGAAAAATACAGAGTACACTATCATGGAATCGAAAGCAGTAGCCAAACATGTTCCCACATCGCCCCGCAAAATGCGGTTGGTGATCGACACCATTCGAGGAAAGTCCGCAGCGGATGCCTTGACCATCCTGCGATTTTCTCCGAAGGCAGCATCGAAGGTAGCAGAGATGACCTTACGTTCGGCCATCTCGAACCTACGCAATGCGGGTGGAGCAGCACGGGAAGAAAATATGATCGTGAAATCTGTCACGGTGGACCAGGGAAGAACGATAAAGCGTATTTCACCGGCACCGATGGGCAGAGCATATAAAATCAGAAAACGTTCGCACCACTTAACGATAGTGGTCTCAACTAACGACTAATTGCAGGGAGTTCTCTTGGGTCAGAAAACAAATCCAATTGGTCTTCGCCTTGGTATTATCAAAGGCTGGGATGCAAACTGGTTCGAGCCAAACAGCATGGCTGATAAGATTGCTGAGGACATGAAAGTCCGCTCGTATATCAAGACACGTCTGAAAAAGGCGGGAGTGGCGCGGGTGATTGTGGAGCGTACAGCGAAACAAATCCGCATCACCATTCACACCTCACGTCCGGGCGTCATCATTGGTCGTTCCGGGAAGGATATTTCGCAGCTCGAAGAAGAGATGCGCAAGTTGACAACGAAGGATGTGAAGATTCTCATTCACGAGATCAAGCGACCTGAGCTAGATGCGCAGTTAGTGGCAGACAACATTGCTTCGCAGTTGGAAGGTCGAATAGCATTCCGACGGGCAATGAAGCAAGCGGTTTCAGCCTCGATGCGTCTGGGAGCGGAAGGTATCCGGGTTATGTGTTCCGGGCGACTGGGCGGAGCGGATATGTCTCGCACAGAACAGTACAAAGAGGGTCGGGTACCATTGCACACCCTTCGTGCTGAAATCGACTACGGAACATCCACGGCGCATACGGTGTATGGAGCCATTGGAGTGAAGGTTTGGATTTGCAAGGGCGAGGTGATTGGAAAGCCTGCAACCCAAGAAAAAGAGTAAGAATAACGACGCTTAATCGCAAGGAACTTTTATGTTATTACCCAAGAGAGTAAAACACAGAAAAACGCAGCGCGGACGCCGGTCCGGCAAGGCATTCCGTGGCTCGCAGGTTGCCTTCGGATCATTTGGTTTGAAGGCCATGGAGTGTGCATGGATTACGAACCGTCAGATAGAATCTGCGCGTATTGCGATCAACCGTTACCTCAAGCGTGACGGAAAAGTCTGGATTCGCATTTTTCCGGACAAGCCATATACAAAGAAACCGGCGGAAGTTCGGATGGGTTCCGGAAAGGGAAATCCTGAAGGATGGGTATCGGTGGTCAAGCCAGGGCGCATCATGTTTGAAGTAGACGGTGTGTCCAAAGAAGCAGCTATGGAGGCTATGCGATTGGCCGCCCACAAGTTGCCGATTAAAACCAAGTTTGTGTCACGCATTGATCTGGTTGAAGTATGAAGCAGCGTAAAGCAAAAGACCTTCGTGAGCTGAACGATAAGGAGTTAGCCACGACCATGAAAGAGGCGCAGGAAACGCTTGCCAAGCAACGCTTTCAGCACGCCTTGAAGCAACTGCAGGACACGGCATACTTGCGAATTCTCCGCAAGGACATCGCACGTATGAAAGGCATTATGCACGAACGTAAACTGGAATCACAGAAGAGCTAATCATGGAACCATCACAACAGACAAACGAACAAGCTGTCGAGCTGTCCACGAAGGGTAAAAAAATTCGTCAGGGCAAGGTTGTCAGTAACAAGATGCAAAAGTCAATTGTCGTTGCCGTAGAGCGACAAGTGATGCATCCTTTGTATAAGAAGTATTTCCGCCAGACGAAGAAGTTTATGGCGCACGACGAGCAGAACGAATGCCAGATTGGCGATGTTGTTCGCATAGTCGAGTCACGTCCCTTAAGTGCTCGCAAGCGCTGGACGCTGCTGGAAGTCGTTGAGCGTGCTCAGTAATCGTCTGTCGTGATAAACAACACTACTATTAAGGAAGAGGCCGGACATGATACAAGAAGAAACCAATCTTGTTGTTGCAGATAATTCAGGTGCGCGCAAGGTACGTTGTATTCGTATTCTCGGCGGACATGAGCGCCGCTATGCATCGGTGGGCGACATTGTGGTTGTCTCCGTGAAGCAAGCATTGCCGAATGGAGCCGTGAAAAAGGGCGAAGTTTGCAAGGCAGTTATCGTGAGGACGAAGAAGGAAATTGGCCGTAAGGATGGTTCCTATATTCGTTTTGACGAGAACGCAGCCGTGATTCTCAACAATCAAGGAGAGCCGCGTGGAACTCGTATCTTCGGTCCGGTAGCGCGCGAACTTCGCGAGCGGAATTTCATGAAAATTGTGTCGCTGGCACCGGAAGTTATTTGATTCTGTGCAGCTGTGACGCTGTACTGAATCCTACGATTTGAACATTAGTACCTAAGCATATGAAATTACATATTAAAAAAGGCGACATGGTGAAAGTGATCACCGGCAAGGACAAAAACCAAACAGGTCGTGTTCTTGATGTTGATCGCACCAAGATGAGAATTCTTGTGGAAGGCGTTAACATTCGCAAGAAACACAGTCGTCCAACAAATGCAAATCCGAACGGCGGCATCATTTCTATGGAAATGCCCATCCACTACTCGAACGTCATGTTACTAGTTGGTGGGGAAGTGTCACGCAAGCGTGAAGCATAGTTCTAATCGAAATCATTTCGGAAGTATCCGCGAAAGAATATCATGGCTAAACAGACTGTAAAGAAATTAGACTTTAAACCTGAAGGTGCCCGTCAGGCTGACAACGCGAACGAAAATCTCGTTCCACGTCTGGCGACTTTTTATAAGGAAAGTGTTGTGCCGGCATTGATGAAGAAGTTCCAATATTCCTCGGCTATGCAAGTGCCGGTATTGGAAAAAATCTGTATCAATATCGGTGCCGGAGCAGCTGCTCAGGATCAGAAAATTATCCAAAGCGCGATCAACGAATTGGAACTCGTCTCCGGACAACGTCCGGCGGTAGCGCGTGCTAAGAAGTCGGTAGCTAACTTTAAGCTGCGTCAAGGGCAACCTATCGGAGTGTACGTCACGCTTCGTCGGGCTCGGATGTATGAATTTTTAGATCGATTTATCAACATCGCCGCTCCCCGTGTTCGCGACTTCCGCGGATTTTCCGATAAGAGTTTTGATGGCCGTGGCAACTATACCTTGGGCATCAAAGAACAGATTATCTTCCCGGAAATCGACGTTGACAAGATCAATAAGATTGCCGGCATGGATATCACATTTGTTACCTCAGCGCAGTCCGACGAAGAGGCCAGTGCCTTACTCCAAGAATTTGGATTCCCGTTTACGCGCTCTAACTAAGACTACACAGACTATCATCTGAAAGAACAGTATGGCTACTACAGCAATTGTTGCCCGTAATGACAAACGCAAGCGCATGGTTGACAAATATGCGGCTAAGCGTGCCGCACTCAAAGAAGCCGGCGATGTGGACGGACTGCAAAAACTTCCAAGAAACTCAATGCCGACCCGTTTGCGCAATCGCTGCGTACTGACCGGTCGTGGACGCGGAGTGTATCGCAAATACGGCTTATGCCGTAACAAACTTCGCGAACTGGCACTTGAAGGAAAGATACCGGGCGTGCGCAAAGCAAGCTGGTAAGAGTCGATATGAAAGATGAGAAGGTCTACCCGGCAGCAGCCTGGTAGACCTTTTTTCACTTTTCTTCGCTCAATTCAAAAATTCTTCCTATATTTGTCGTTCCTGAAAAAGACAACTGAAAAACCAGAAGATTCAAACTATATCGGTACGTCGAATAAACGTGGTGTTCGATACGACCGATAGGCGAGCCAAGCTCGTTGAACTTGATTCCACGGATATTTTACTTTGAACTTCGACTCATGCCTGTAACCGATACCATCGGCGATTTCCTCACCCGTGTGCGAAATGGTCAGCGTGCTAAGCACAAAACAGTAGACTCACCGGCTTCCAAAATGAAGGAAGCGATAGCATCCATTCTCAAGGAGCAAGGCTTCATCAGCGATTTCGAGCGCATCAACGATGGTGTTCAGGGAACGCTGCGTGTGCGTTTGCGTTATTTCAATGGCGCACCGGCCATTCGTGAAATCAAGCGTATCAGCCGACCGGGAATTCGCAAGTATTCTGCTGCGTCGGACATTCCGAGAGTGTATAACGGGCTTGGGATCGCGATCATCTCTACATCGCATGGATTAATGACGGACAAGCAAGCACGTCAAGACAACGTTGGCGGCGAAATTATCTGTACCGTGTGGTAAGAGTGGGTGAGTGAGGGTCTCGACACAGAATTGATAACACTTCCAGAAAAATTTAGACTAGAGCCATGTCACGAGTAGGAAAAAAAATATTGAACATCCCGAGCGGGGTTCAGTTTTCAGAAGCCAAGGGTTTGATCAAGGTCAAAGGGCCCAAAGGTGAAATGAGCTTTTCATTGCCGGAGGGTATTCACTGCCAGCAAGACGGCGCCACGGTGACGTTTCATCGTGACAACGACGACAAGAAGGTGCGCTCGCTGCACGGGATGTCTCGTGCTGCGGTTGCAAACATGGTTGAAGGGGTATCCAACGGATTTACTCGCAACATGGCGGTAGTTGGTGTTGGTTTTAAGGTCGAGGTAAAGAGCAAGCGCTTGATTATGTCGGTCGGCTATTCGCATCCGGTGATGATTATTCCCCCGGACGGCATTGAGTTTAACGCGACATCGCCGACTCAATTTTCGGTCAAGGGTCACGACAAGCAGCTTGTCGGTGAGATTGCAGCGAAAATTCGTTCGGTACGTCCAC
Organism: Chlorobiota bacterium; assembly: GCA_039810585.1. Taxonomy (GTDB): domain Bacteria; phylum Bacteroidota; class Ignavibacteria; order Kapaibacteriales; family NICIL-2; genus JBBATK01. The sequence goes on along the minus strand of JBDHXF010000002.1, from coordinate 77,532 downwards.
CGGAGCCTTACAAGGGCAAGGGAGTTCAGTATGAAGGCGAATACATCCGTCGTAAGGCTGGTAAGGCAGCTGGGAAGTAAGTAAACACGTTTCGTGAATGAAGAGTTCAGAGTTAAAGCTACTCTTCTGATTGAAACATTAGCATTTGAGAAAGAATCGATTGAAATAGAGTTATGAGTCGTCAAAACAAAAATGTTCGTAGAGCTCGTCGTGCTAAGGGAATTCGCAAGAATATTCATGGCAGTGCTGCTCGTCCACGTTTAAGCATCTTTCGTTCTCTGAAGCACATATACGCTCAGATCATCGACGATGATGCCCGTACAACCTTGGCGGCCGCATCATCGCTGGACAAAGAGGTGCAAGCTGCGAATCAGAAGAAATCGGACCTCAGCAAATCTGTTGGCGCGTTGTTAGCAAAGCGTGCTATGGAAGCTAAGGTGATGGAAGTGGCATTTGATCGTAATGGCTTTCTCTACCATGGCCGTGTAAAGGCTTTGGCGGACGGAGCGCGTGAAGGCGGTTTGAAGTTCTAATACAAGTGCGGTTCGCCAGTAGTACAGGGAAGGATACTAGCAATCCATTTTCCGGCGGCAACGGCGAACAAATGAACAACACAATTTTATTTGGTAGGAGCATTAGTGGCGAAGTATAAGATATCAGAGTTGAATTTGAAGGACAAGCTTGTCAACGTTGGCCGTACAGCCAAAGTTGTAAAGGGAGGTCGTCGTTTTAACTTTTCCGCCATCGTGGTCGTTGGCGACGGACAGGGTCACATTGGCTCCGGCCTGGGTAAAGCCGGTGAAGTTGTGGATGCTGTTCAGAAGGCAACAGATGCAGCGAAGAAATCAGTCGTCCAAGTTCGTCTTCAGGGCACCACGATTCCTCACGAGGTTATTTCCAAGTACGGTTCGGCGAAGATTCTTCTTCGTCCCGCCGCTCCCGGTACAGGCGTTATTGCCTCCGGTGGTGTGCGTGCTGTGCTAGAGTTAGCAGGTGTGCAGGACGTCCTCACGAAGTCGCTCGGATCGTCGAATCCGCACAACATTGTTAAGGCTACGATAGCGGCTCTTCAGTCATTAGAAGATGCCTCGGCCGTAGCACAGCGCCGTGGTATTTCGGTAGAAAAAGTGCTGCGAGGATAAGTAGGAGAATTTGAATTCATGCGTTGCTGTGCAACGCACGAATTGAAAGACGCCTGAAGATGCAGAACAGTGCGGAGTAATAAGAACGTAGAATATGGAGCGCGTGCCCGACGTCGGTAATTCCGGTAGGGCACGGATTGGAAAGCTCAGTAGCTTTTGTTGAATTGAAAGTAAACTTATAGTAGAATTCTGAGGTTATCAGTAGCATGGCACAGATAAAGATTACACAGCTAAAGAGCGTGATCGATCGCTTGGAAAAGCAAAAGCGCACGATGAAGGCGCTTGGATTAGGTCGCCCAAATTATAGCGCGATTCATGAAAAGAATCCTCAGATTCTTGGAATGATCAACGTTGTGAAGCATCTCGTTAAAGTAGAAGACATTCGTAATTGAACGCTAAAGAAACTATGAAGCACATTGGAAATCTGACATACGCACCTGGCTCGCGCAAATCGAAGAAGCGCATCGGTCGTGGTGCCGGCTCCGGACACGGTGGAACATCAACTCGTGGACATAAAGGACACCAGTCGCGTTCAAATCACAAGTACAAGCGTGGATTTGAAGGTGGACAAATGCCTTTGAGTCGCCGTATTCCGAAGTTTGGTTTTACCAATATTTTTCGTGTTGAGTACCAAACCGTAAACGTTTCTCGCCTTCAAGAGTTGGTGGAAGCAAAACGTTTAACCGGTGCTATTACACCGGATACCTTGTACGCTGTCGGAGCGATTTCGAAGCGTAATATGCCGGTGAAGATATTGGGCAATGGCGACATTTCTGAAGCCATTACCATAAGTGCTCATGGGTTCTCGGAAAGCGCAAAACAAAAAATAGAAAAAGCCGGAGGCACGGCGCAGATTCATGGCTAATTTCATTGAGACAACCAAGAATATTTTCCGCATTGAGGAGCTTCGCAAGAGGATCGTCTTTACGGTATTAATGCTCATCGTCGTTCGCGTTGGTGCTCACGTTACCTTACCGGGAATTGACGTTCATGCGTTAGCCGCTTCACATGGCGACGATGCAAACTCATTGTTTGGATTGTTCGACATGTTTGTAGGCGGTGCATTTAGCAATGCCGCCATTTTCGCGATGGGGATCATGCCGTATATCTCGGCATCCATCGTTCTTCAGCTTGCGGCAGTGTTTGTACCTCAGATTGCAAAAATGCAGAGTGAAGGTGAAGAGGGACGTCGTCGGATCAATCAGTGGACCCGACTCCTCACAGTCTTAATTTCTGCGGTGCAGGCTATTGGATTAAGCATCAAGTTGGGTACTCAAACAGCCGGAGATTCGTCCAAAGTTGTGATTATTTCTCCCTTCTTGTTTGGACTCACAGCAGTGACCTTGTTAACAGCCGGCACGATTTTCTTGATGTGGATTGGTGAACAAATTACCGAACGCGGTTTAGGCAATGGTATCTCTCTCATCATCTTTATTGGGATTATCTCACGTCTTCCTCAGGCAATTGGCAATGAGTTTCAATTGATTACCGGTGGAAGCCGCAACGCTGCGTTAGATGTAATCCTGTTAGCGCTCTTGTTGCTAATCATTGCTGCAGTTGTGCTTGTCACGCAGGGGGCTCGACGAATTCCGGTACAGTATGCAAAGAGGGTGGAAGGAAGAAAGCAATATGGTGGACATACGACCTACATTCCCTTGCGCGTAAATACGGCTGGAGTGATGCCTATCATCTTTGCTTCAGCAATCCTATTTATTCCTGGAACGATTTCATCCTTCTTTCCTGAGAATCAGTGGTTGTTGTCGATGGCAAAATTGTTCAGCGATCGATCCATTGTGTATGCCATTTTCTATGGCTCTGCGATTGTGTTCTTTACCTACTTCTATACGGCAATCGCGTTTAATCCGCGCCAGACAGCCGACGACTTAAAGCGTGCTCAGGGTTTTGTTCCGGGTGTGCGTCCGGGTCAACCAACATCAGAATATTTCGATCACATTTTGACACGTATCACGTTGCCGGGTGCAGTATTTCTGGCGATCATCGCATTACTACCGGTATTTGTGACCAATGTGTTGAATGTGCCTTACAGTTTTGCCCAATTCTTTGGCGGAACGAGCCTTTTAATTATCGTTGGAGTTGCTCTCGATACTCTGCAACAAATCGAATCCTATCTCTTGATGCGTCATTATGATGGCTTCATGAAGAGCGGAAAGATACAAGGCAGAGGTATGGGATCAAATCAAACGCGTGTCGGTGGTGGGTACTAGTATTATCGTTTAGTGCCGTGTCATAACGGTGCGACATTATGCACATGGAACCTGCTCCTGCTTTGAAAATAAAAAACGACGTCGACAAGATTGAGGAATCCTGTCGTTTAGTATCGGCAACCCTGCAGCATCTTCGGAAGTTTGTGGTTGCCGGAGTAACGACGCTGGAACTCGATAAGATCGCCGAGGATTTCATTCGTTCACATGACGCTGAACCTGCCTTTAAGGGATATGGTGGTCATGGTTCGGTTCCGGCATTTCCGTACACCTTGTGTGTCTCGATCGACGAAGAGGTGGTACATGGCTTGCCATCGAATCGGAAGTTGAAGGACGGAATGATCGTCTCGGTAGACTGTGGCGTTAAGATGAATGGTTTCTTTGGCGATAGCGCCTACACCTTCGCGGTGGGAGAGATAAGTCCGGAAAAGCAATTGTTACTGGATGTTACTCTGCAAGCGCTGGAATTGGGTGTGGCACAGGCTGTTGCCGGGAATACGAATTACGACATTGCCAAGGCTGTACAAAAGCACGTGGAGAAGAATCACTTTTCCTGTGTTCGCGAATTGGTAGGTCATGGAGTTGGGCGTGAGCTTCACATGGAGCCGTCGATTCCAAATTTTGTTCCTGGTTTGTTGCAGCGAAATCGCTATCCAAAAGCAACGTTAGAAGCCGGGATGACTATTGCGATTGAGCCAATGGTGAACTCAGGATCCTTTTTGGTTCAAACGGCTCGCGATGGTTGGACGGTGTTTAGTTCAGACGGAAAACCGTCGGCACACTTTGAGCACACAGTCATGGTTGACCGAGGAAGCCCAAGAGTGTTGACATATTTTTAGACTACGGCATGCCGAAGCAAGACTTAATCAAGGTCGATGGAATAATAGATGATGTACTGCCTAACACGCAGTTCATCGTGAAGCTGGAAAACGGACACAAAGTTCTAGCGCACATCAGTGGGAAAATGAGGATGAATTTCATCAAGATTCTCACCGGTGACAAGGTGACGGTAGAATTGTCTCCTTACGATCTTTCAAAAGGCCGCATCACATACCGATTTAGATAGCATTACATCACGGGATATCATCATGAAAGTCCAAGCATCAGTAAAGAAGCGAGATCCGAACGACAAGATTGTCCGTCGTAAGGGTCGCGTGTATATAATTAACAAGAAGAATCCACGAATGAAACAGCGTCAGGGATAAGGAGCATCAATGGCACGTATTGCAGGTATAGACCTTCCGCGCAATAAGCGCGGCATCATTAGCCTCACCTACATCTTTGGTATCGGTAAAACCGTTGCTGAGGAAGTGTTAGCCAAAGCAGGTGTTGATGAAAACAAGAGAGTGCAGAACTGGACCGACGAAGAAGTGGCTCGTATCCGTACAGCGGTAAGCGAGTACAAAGTTGAAGGTCAATTGCGCTCTGAAATCCAACTGAACATCAAGCGCCTTATGGATATTGGAGCCTATCGCGGGTTGCGCCATCGTAAGGGTCTGCCAGTTCGTGGACAAAGAACCCGGACGAATTCCCGTACGCGTAAGGGAAGACGGAAGACAGTGGCCGGCAAGAAGAAGGCAGCCCGTAAGTAATCGCCCGCTTGCTCTGAGCAAAGTGGCGAACTGACAGATGTATCAAATAACTCAAAAAGAGAATGGCAGCTGCTAAAAGAAAAGTCAAAAGAAAAATAGTTGCAGACGTACACGGCAAAGCTTTTATCCGTGCAACGTTTAACAACGTTATCGTCACCATTGCAGATTCGTACGGTAATGTTCTTACATGGTCATCCGCTGGACGGAATGGTTTCCGCGGTTCCAAGAAGAATACTCCCTATGCAGCACAAGTAGCCTCTGAGAAGGCTGCTCGCGAGGCATTTGAAATGGGATTACGCAAGGTTGACGTGAGCGTTCGTGGTCCCGGATCTGGACGGGAAGCCGCTATACGTGCATTATCTACAGCCGGTTTGGAAGTTCTCTCCATTATGGACAAGACACCCATTCCTCATAACGGCTGTCGTCCTCCAAAGCGCCGTCGCGTTTAAGGATTGGAACGACTCCTAACTCACCAGCGACCGACATACGTTTTGTCGGTTATTGGTGTTTTAGACGCCACGCACGTACGAGAAAATTTTTAAACTATCAATTGCTGAGTACAGTATGAATACAACTATGCAAATGCCAGAGCGTGTCATGACGGATGAAACCGGATCAGTGTATCACGGTAAGTTCGCCCTGCAGCCGCTTGAAGAAGGCTACGGTGTTACCGTCGGCAATGCTCTGCGTCGTGTTATCCTCTCGTCGATACACGGAGCTGCTATAGTTGGTGTGAAAATCAGCGGTGTTGTGCATGAATTTCAGACAATACCTGGCGTGGTTGAAGATATGAGCGAAATCATTTTGAATTTGAAAGAAGTTCGATTGAGCATGGATGACTCCAAGCCAACCCGAGTGTCGTTCAAAGTGAAAGGTCCAGGAACGTGGACGGCGCAATCCATTCAAAACGCTTCTGCAAATGTGAGTGTTTTGGATGCCGATCACCATATCGCAACCTTGGCTCATGATGCTGAATTTGACGTTGAATTGCGCATTGCGAAAGGCAAAGGATACATTCCTGCGGAGGAACATGTTACGACGGATTTCCCGGTTGGCATGATTCCGATTGATTCCATTTTCACACCGATCAAAAACGTGATTTACAATGTGGAGCCCTTCCGCGTTGGACAGAAGACGGACTACGAAAAATTGATTCTGGACGTCACGACCGACGGTAGTATCCCGGCTCTGGATGCAGTTCAACAAGCGTCAAAGATTTTATTAGATCACATCAATTTGTTTGTTGGTTTCGACTTCAGTCAAAAAACCGATGGCGTTGCTAAGCAGTCATCCGATCCGGTAGAGGAAGAGTCGAAGTCAGCCGAATTCCAAAAGGTACGTCGCCTGCTCGAAACCCAAGTGGATGATTTGGAGCTCTCCGTGCGCGCTCACAATTGCCTGAAAGCCGCAAACATCAAGACGGTTGCAGAGCTCGTGATCTTGAACGAAACCGATCTGCTAAAGTTCCGCAACTTTGGCCGTAAGTCCTTGAGCGAGTTGACCGAAACTGTGAAGGGGATGGGTCTGGTATTTGGAATGAATGTCGAGAAGTATCTAAAAGATTCCCCGAAGCAGACTGAACTCTAAGAGAGTCGGTCGCTTCATTAATCGAAAACACAACACGGTATAGAATATGAGACACTTAGTATCTGGACGTAAACTGGGAAGAACCCGTAGCCATCGCCAAGCAATGCTTGGAAACTTGGCTACCTCTCTTATTATTCAGGATTCCAAGAGTATCCGCACAACCTTGGCTCGAGCAAAGGAACTGCGTCCTTTCGTCGAAAAGCTGATTACTCGTGCTAAGCGCGCGTTTAACGCGGAACGGAATGGCCAATTCCCGGACGGGCATGTTGATGTTCATTCGCGCCGTGAAGTTGCAAAGATTATTCATGACAAGAAGGCACTGCAATTCTTGTTTGATGACATTGCGCCATCTGTTCTCGAGCGTAATGGAGGATATACTCGCATCATCAAGCTCGGACAGCGTCGTGGTGATGGAGCCGAAGAAGCAATCATACAGTTGGTCGATTGGTCTGCTCAACAAGATGGCGCGGTGTCGATGAACGACCGCCGTCGTAAGGCTGCCAAGAAGACCACTGCAAAGCCATCACGTGCAGCAAAAGCCGCTGCTCAGGATGCAGTGATTAGCGAATTAAAGTCGACCGTTGAGGCTGAACAAGAGGCTCCGGTAGCTGAGGTTGTTGAAGAAGCAACCGCAGCTGTTGTCGAAGCTCCAATCGCTGAGGCGGAAGCGGGTACAGAATCTGCTCCCGAGGCGACAGGAGACGAGCACACCGAAGAAACGCAAGCCTAACTCGTTCTACGATTGAAAGAAAACACCGGAACCTGAGTTTCGGTGTTTTTGTTTTTTAGTACCGTACCTACGCCCGTGCGAAGCGGCGGCTCCACAGTAGTGATGGTAACGCTCCGTTCCACAGTGATACTACAGTTGTGAAAGCACTAACGACAGGATTTCTTAAAGGAGCTGCCTCAGCAGCCGATTTTCCTGCGTCTCCATTTCCTGAAATTGCTTTCATAGGCCGCTCAAATGTTGGCAAGTCCTCTCTTCTGAACACCCTTGTGCTCGACCGTAGCACAGCACGCGTGTCATCGACCCCGGGTAAAACACAGCAGATTAATTTCTTTCCGGTCGACAATAAGTGGATGTTTGTTGACGTTCCTGGTTTTGGATACGCTAAGGTATCGCGAGAGGAACGCGAACGATGGCAAAAGCTCGTTTGGGAGTATCTGCTACAACGAGAGCAGCTCCGGTTGGTCTGCGTTCTTGTTGACTCTCGTCACGACCCGCAGCCCGTCGATTTGGACGCCATCGAGCGCCTGGAAATGGCAGGTCGAGAGTACTGTATCATCTTAACCAAGGTAGACAAGATCTCAGAGGGTTTACGTGAAGCACGTTTGAAACAAGTGCAGGATCTGGTGCACGCTTGTCAGCACTGCCGTGCAGTCCTTCAATTCAGCGTCCCTCTTAAGTTTGGTCGAGATCATGTCCTTGGCACCATAAAAACAACACTACAAAAACCCAAAAGCGCATGAAAACAACTGGGGCAGCTAGGTCGACATCAAAAGCGCGCAGCGCTCGAGTACAAGCATTGGTTGGAATCATCATGGGCAGCGATTCTGATCTGTCCGTGATGCAAGAAGCCGCGGAGGTTCTAACAGAGTTTAAGGTACCGTTCGAGATGAAGATCGTGTCCGCGCATCGTACGCCGGATGATATGGCCAACTATGCGTCGTCTGCACACGAGAGAGGACTAAAAGTCATCATTGCCGGTGCAGGCGGAGCCGCTCATTTGCCCGGAATGACGGCCGCTCACACGGCCCTACCCGTGATTGGCGTTCCCATTCCCTCGCGCTATCTTGCAGGACTGGATTCGCTCTATTCCATCGTGCAGATGCCGGCAGGTGTGCCCGTTGCAACCGTGGCCATTGGGGCGGGTAAGAATGCTGGTCTGCTGGCGGTGCAGATGTTGGGTATCGCCGATGATGCTATTGTCCAACAGATGATCCGATACAAAGAAAATTTGGCGACGATGTCGCGCAATAAGATTGGTCCGGGTATTGGGTCACGTGGCTAAGTATTTTTTTTGAGATGAATCTGACACATGAAGACGAGCAAATCAGACAACAGCGAAGTGAACGAGGTGGACTTTTACTATGTCGTGGGAATTATCCTGAGACATAAAGTGTTCGTCCTCAGCGTTTCGGCGCTTTGTGCCATCGTTGCGGCAGTTGTCGTATTCAACAAGCCCAATATCTACACCTCAACCATAAGTGCGGTGCCACCGCGACAGTCCTCGTCTACATTGGATGCGGCAATCAGTTCGGTTGGGAGCACCCTGCGAGAATTTGGCTTGACCAAGTTAGCTGGAAAGAAGGGGGATTCTTTCGACTTTATTGTACTCTTACAAAGCAGACGACTTCAAGACTCGCTCATCCGACAGTTCCAATTGGCGAAGGTCTATAACATACCGGATTCACTCCCTGACAAAGTACGCAGTGAAGTAGCCGACCGAGTAACGGTTAATTTGGAAATGGAAGGAAATTACACGGTTAGCGTTGACGACGAAAGTCCCGTCCGTGCAGCTCAAATGGCGAACTACATCGTCTCAGTTGCAAACACCATTTCATCCGATTTAGATAAAGTTGAAACGGAGAATCTCTACCATCAGTACGAGTTGAAAATTGCTGCAACCGACAAGCAAATTGAAGAGCTTCGTGATTCACTCGCCATCTATGGTCGACAGCACGGATTGTACTCACCTTTGGATCAAGCGAAAGCCGCAGCAACAGCGCTGGCAGAGATTAAAGCCAACCGCATGAAGCAAGAGGTATTGCTTTCTGTTATTCAACAGATGTACGGAAGTGACGATCCGATGGTGGCGCAACAGAAACAGAATGTTGCCGCCTTAGCCGCGAAAGAAACAGAAGCGGAAAATACTCCGGGTCTCTTGGGAAATAGTTCTCTGAACTCAGCAGCGGGCACCGCTTTCCCTTACATACGAATGACTGCCGAATTAGAAGCTCTGGTCAAATTGAAAGCTTTTCTGATTCCGTCCGTCGAGCAAGTCAGACTTGATCGCACCAAGAACGTTCCGTCGCTCTATGTGGTGGACGAAGCACAGGCTCCACAACTCAAGTCACGACCCAAGCGATCACTCATTATTGGTGGCAGTTTTGTGGGCTCGATGCTTCTTGCCATCGTGGTGGTGCTGGGGTTGGCACAATTTCGATACGTAAGCTCTAAATATCGTGCGCGCATGGCGCAATTGGCTGAGACGACCGTCGACCAATCAGAACAATGATAGCCGAGTACTCTCAGCATCTGCCTTTATCCAGGACATCACTTGTTGTGAGTGCAGTCCTCATGATTGCGTTGAGCGCTGGCTTCACGGCGGTAGACCTTTGGTATGTTCCGGCTGCCTTGGCTGTAGGCATTGCAGGCATAACTCTCATGATAACCAATCCAAAGTTTTGGATTTTGTTTGTCAGTGCCACGTTACCTCTCTTTATCACTTCTAGTGACAAAGGTGTATCTGTTGCCGATGTGTTGTTTGGTGCCATGTACGTGGGGACCTTAGCAGCTTGGTTATTTCATCGAGTCTTTATTGATCGCGGACAGCTTGTTCGCGACTGGTTGGATGTGATCGTCCTGCTTTACTTTGTATGCGTGAGCAGTAATGTCGTTACTGCCTACGCCTACGGAACAGCTCCCGTAGATTGGGTTCGCCAATTTGGTATTGGTATTTTGGTGCTGTACTATCTTCCAATTCGAGAATACTTTACAACAAAGCGCGACCTAACGCAGCTTGCTGTCGTTCTCGCTACCGTCCTTCTGATAATTACCGCTCAGTCGCTGCTCGTTTACCGCTCGACGATACAAGCGAGCGTGTATGCTTACCAGCTGACCGGGGAGCGACTTGTTCCCCAGGCCTATGCCATGGGGTGTATTGCGTCATTCTTATTGTTGATTTCGCAGCCAATTACCAAAAAGAGAATGCTAGGTATTCTTACTACCTTTCTGTTCATGGTTGGCCTTGTAACGACATTTGCGAGAACTACGTGGTTGGCTGTTCTATTTACCCTTCTTTTAGCCCACTTTTCTCTGAGCGTTCGGGAGTTGAAACGTACCCTTGCCTTGGGATTTGTATTTGTAGTTGGTGCAGTGACCGGAGTATCCATAGCCTTTGGTCGAATCGCGCAGGCAGTACTCCATGTCATTGCGAATCGATTTACCTCCAGTTCACATTTTGGGAGCGATGCTGCGATGGGAAATCGCATCTATGAGGCCCGCGGTGTACTTCGCTATATCGAACACAATCCCATTACGGGATACGGGTTGCTCACCCACTATCAAGCGTACGACGGTTACATTGGGAATTCCGCGGATAAAACTTTTGTGCATTACGGTTTTCTTTCGCCCTTTTACTTCTTCGGCGTGGCAGGGGCTGTATTACAATTCCTCGTGTTGGGTGTTTCCCTCGTTCGAGCGTACAATGTTGTACGAAAGGTGCGACGGACACATTTTGCCCATGTCATTGCTCTGATCTGCTTCTGCGTTATTCTCGCTATGATTATTGAGAACATCACGGCGGCAATTTTCTTTTTCAGAACCGCCGTCTTCGTGTTGGCATTTTGTTTTGCCGGTATCTCAATAGCCCTCAAATTAGATGAGGAGGCTCAATGCCAACAACTTCGTCAATAGCAAGGCATCGTTGGCTTGTTGTGTACATCGTTGTGTATGCGCTGATTCACTCTATCGGTCTTGACCGATCCCCCCTTATCTGGCTCGACGAAGTAACACTCAATGACCCCGCGCGGATTCTTGCTGAGCAGGGAAGACTCCGATCGTCGGTCTTCGAAGATATTCCGACTTTTCGCGATCATTACTACTGGCAGCCACCTGTTCAAGCTCTCAGTACAGCAGCAGTATATAAGTTGTTTGGATTTGGCATTTGGCAAACTCGATTTCCAGTCCTACTATTTGGATGCTTGAGCCTTGTCGGTATTTACGGTATCATTTATCTCCTCTGCGCTCATCGGGGTTCTGCATTGGTTGGAGCTATGTTGTGGAGCGTTGATCCTCTGTTTACCTATGCGGCCAGAAACGCAAGAATGGATACAGAGAGCCTGGCTCTTGGAGCATTTGCTACGTTGGTTTTTCTCGTCTGGAACAAACGATCTGAACAAACACGGTCACTCAGCCTTCTTGGTCTGAGCGGCGCGTGTGCCTCTCTGGCGTGTCTGACACACCCGGTAGCCGTTGGAATATCCGCCGGTTTGATCCTAAACATCTGCATCGCCAAACCGTTTCGACTAAGGAATCTTGCTGCCTTTGTGGTTGGCATGTCCGTGGTTGGCATTCCCTGGTTAGGATGGATCCTCTTGGATGGTGGATGGACCGATTTCACTCGGCAATTCATTAGACACGGTTCCGATCATGTGTCCGGTCTTTCCCTTCCCATGAAGTTTTTGTCGGAGTTGCAACGATACCCTCGCGATTACTTTCATTCCATGATCGTTCTCGTATTGTTTGTCGTCGTGGCAGTCGCACTCTTCTTTCCCAAAATTCTTCAAACAAAGGATTTTCAAATCTCGCCAACCGCATTGCGGGTAATGGTTCTGAGCACGTTTGCCTTCAACGTCGTGGTGATGACAAAGGAAGTGGGATTTTATTCCTTGTATCCCGGGCTGTTTCTCTATGTGGCGTGTGGACTGTGTTATTTCATTCTGGCGAAACATAGTCGATGGCCACTGCTGCCAGGTGTGGTTGCTGCCCTCATCGTTGCCTGCTGGTTTACATTAGGTCTTGGCGCACGAGTGTATTTGCTCACTCAGCAGTGGCAGTCCAGGGATCCGCAGTTCATGAAGACCGAGCTCTCGAGGCTTCAGCACCCGGCATCTATCTATGGGGAAGCAGCGGTATGGTACGCAGCCGTTGAACTCAACGACACGTTATCGGTGGAAGATACCTACACAACATTAGCCTACCCTGAGCGTCAATCTCACGACTACCGTCGATTTCGCTACTTTATACTGGAAAAGCGACTTCAATTAGCCGCCGACAAGGATTCATGTACGGTGATTGGTCGTATCCTGCGGACAGCTCCTAACATTTTTCATTCCGACCTACAGGACACACTGTATAATTTTGATATTCTTGAATCACGGCATTTTACGTCCCATTAACTACTCGTTATGCAAACATCAACATCAACCAATCTCTTTGATTACGAGATCTTGATTCGTCGCTACGACATGGCAGACCGTTATGCCTCTTACTGTCCGCAGCTTGGCGTCATGATCAAGGGTAGCGCTCATGAAGAAGTGGAAGAGGCTATGAAGGAGAAAATTAAGGAGCATATTGCGGCTCTGCCACCATCGTCAACTCCGGATAATCCTTCCGGTGTCTAATTTTGAACATCACCAACGTTCAGATCTTTGGTATGCCGTTTCAGACACCACGTTTCGTACTCATCCTTAGCATTACAGTGGCATTGCTTTCACTGCGCCTTGACGCGCAATGGGCTCTCATGCACTCCGATGCCGACAGACTCATCACCAAAGGGTCGGATTTCATTTACAATACGGAGTTTGATTCCGCCACAACGTGCTTTCAACAAGTTATTCAACGCTACCCCAACTATCCCGCCGGATACTTTATGGAGGCCATGGTAGATTGGTGGCGCATGCAAATCGATTCTCGCAATAAGAGTTACGACGAGTCCTTTCTTCAAAATGTCGATAAGGTCGTCCAGATTTGCGATCGCATGCTCGACACCAATGCCTACGATATCTCCGGATTGTTCTTCAAGGGCGGTATACTAGGCTACCGCGGTCGGTACTACGCCAGCAACCAGAGTTGGCTGCGTGCCACCAACGATGCGCGTGAGGCACTCGATATTCTGCTCAAATGCAACCAACTCGCACCGCAGAATTATGACATCATGTTGGGAACCGGCATTTACAACTACTTTGCCGCCGCTCTCCCGGAGCGCTATCCGGCGTTGAAACCAATTATGGTGTTTTTGCCAAGTGGTGACAAAAAGATTGGAGTCCTGCAACTGGAGGCTGCCGCCAAGCGTGCACGCTATGCTGCTGTGGAAGCTAAGGTGACGTTGCAAATGGTCTACGGCAATCAATTCGAACATTCCGCTTCCGACTATTTGCGGTTAAGCACGGAGTTGTACAAGGCGTATCCCAAGAATGCCTCGTTCCACCGCAAATACGCTACCGCTCTGTTGCAGTCCGGATATCTGGATTCGGCTGAAACACAATGGCACCTCATTTTGGCTGACTATCGACTCAAGAAGTTCGGGTACGACGCCTTTGCGGCTCGCGATGCTTTGTACTATCTGGGCTACTTCTTGTTTAATCGTGCCAAGTACGACGAAGCCTTGCAGTACTTCTATAAGTGCGACGAAGCGTGCCGTTTACTCGATCAAGATCCCTCCGGCTTCATGGTCAAGCTGAATTTATACGTCGGCAAGATCTACGACATTCAGGGCAAACGTAGTCTTGCTATCAGTCAGTATAACAAGGTGATGTCGTGGGACGACATCCAGAACTCTCACGACGAGGCCAAACAGTATCTTCAAAAAGCCTACGTTCGCTGATGTGCTGGCCAGAGTTCGGTAGAGAGGTTTCAATTCTTGAGGCCTTCGGCCTGACTATATCCGCTATCCATCAAGCACTGATTTCCAGAGTACTCATGGTGGTAGACGTTACCGGTCTCGGTAGATGGTAGCCGATATATGAAACCATCACACCTGTGGATTGTGGAGTGGAGTCGGAATTCGAATGGAGAAAACCGTTCCTTTACCCCTCGCGCTCTTCACATCGATACTCCCGCCATGCTGCTGAATGATTCGATGAGTGATGGCCAGACCAAGGCCTGTACCCTCCGCTTTGCGTGTAAAGAAGGGTTCAAATATTCGCGGCAAATCCTCCGCGAGAATACCACAACCGTTATCGCTAATCGAAATGACAATAGCAACCGTTTCACCATTGAGTTGCTCACTTCCGGTGTGAATGCTGATTTCTCCCTTGGCATTGATCGCGTCGCACGAGTTCGTCAACAAGTTGATAAACACCTGCTGCATCTGATTCATATCCGCCTTCAGCTTCGGAAGCTGATGTTCCAGATCGAGATGGACGGCAATGATTTTCCGAAACAAAATGTCTGAAATGAGTTCCAGTGAATCGGTGAGAACATCGTTGATATCAATCTCCTCAATTCGAGGAGCCTGCGGCTTCGCAAAATCCAGGGTTGTGCTGACAATATTCATGATGCGCTCAACGCCGCGCATGGCAATGCTAATGTAGTGCTGCGCTTTGTCATCAGCCTCCAACTTTCGCTGCAGCATTTGGAGGTTGAGGTTGACAGCCGCCAGAGGGTTCCGAATTTCGTGGGCAACGGTGGCGGAGAGTTGTCCAAGTGCCATCATTTTGTCGGCCTGCATCAGCGTCTCCGTCAACGATCGACGGTCACTCACGTCACGGGCGATGGCCAGGATAAGGCGCTGTCCGTCATGCTCAACAAAACGAGCGCTGACCTCTACAAACACACTTTCTTCATCTCGATGCAGGTTTACTTCTGCCAGAGCGTGCGGCGCAGCCGAGCTACTCAACAAATTGAACACCGATTTGAACTGAGGTAGCGTCCGGCCAATCAAGTCAACGTGCTCAACGCCCAGTAGGGCGGAAGCTCGTGCATTGGCATCGAGTACAGCCCAGGTTTTGGTTTGAATAAGGAAGACGGCATCCGCGGCATTGTCAAAGAATGACTTGTACCAGGTTACCTGCTTACGGAGTACATCCACATTGTCGTGTCTGTCAGCCGTTTTCCTACGTTGATATGTGGAACGGGATGTCATAGACTCATCTTAAACGACAAGCCTCGTGCCAAACCTTGGATCCAGGAGGGGAGATCCTATTTTTTTGGTTTCGTCTTGGTACTATCGCTCGGAGTCGGCGTGGGAGCCTCCACGGAGTCAATGCTCGGAAGCTTCTGATTAAACGGTGTGTTGAGCGGGCTACCCAACTGCGGATTCAAGCTGGAAGCGGGAATCTGCGGAGCAGTTCGCGGGTTGAAAACCGGTTGTTGGGAAGGCGAATTCTGACCCTGCCCGGGTTGTGCGCTATTGACACCGGTCCCACCGGGAGCGGAAATGCTGCCGTTCCCCGGAATCGTTTTCACGGCGTTTTGATCTTGCACTTCACCTGGTTTTCGCCGATTGCCCAGGAAACTGGTGCTGTCCGCAATACCCCTTTTCGCTGCACCGTAGGATACCGCAAAACGAATATCATCGGCATATTCTGAAAACGGGTAACGCTTAATGAGCAAGCCGTAGTAATAAAACGCGGAGTCATTGTTGTTCAATTTTTGCTCCCACACCCAGCCTATCGCATAAAGAGCGGCCGGAGCAAATTTGGAATTCCGATAATCACTGAACACCCGGTAATACTGTCGATTAGCCATTGAATAATCGCCTACATTACGGAACGATGTTCCACTCTTGTACAGTTCCTCTGCCGAGTCTAACAAGGCGTAATCCGTAATTCCCAGTATGTGACGAGCTTCGTCACCGTACACAGTCTTCGGATACTTGGCGAAGATTTCCTCTTGGAGTGAGTCTGAGAGCTCAGGGTTTCGAGGAGCAACCATTCGACCATACGAATACAAGTACTGCGCCCGCAATGTATCCTTGTCCGGAGCGGCGGTCATTGCCTCGTGGAAATAGTACTCAGCGCTGTCCTTGTTCCCCATTTCTTCATTTGTGCGACCGAGCTCAAAGATGGTGCGTGCATAGAGCGACTGTAAACTATCCTTCTGCTCACCCGGACTTGCCGTTTGAATTTGATCGTGGAGTTGTTTGCTCTCCGTCATCTTCAACTCTCTGGTATTGAGAAGAGTAAAGAGGGTGTTGGCCCCGTCAAAAATGGGGGAGCGTACAACCTTTGCCTTTGCAAAGTAAAGGCGTGCCTTGTCGTAATCTTTGGCTCGGTAGAGATCCAAGCCACGCTCAAAGTTGGCTACCAATAATGGCACGCTTCCCGACGAAGTGGAGTCCACTGCTCGTTCAACCATGGCTAAGCTGTCTGCATTGCCTCGCAGACGAGCAATTTGCAATCGGGCGGAATTTTGATACCCAAGCTTAGCATACTCATCAAAGTTTCGGTTCTTATCAAGATTGGCGAGTATGTTGTCTGCCTCATCGAAGTGCTTCAATTCTGCCAGGCTAAGAGCGCGATAGTACTTTGCCTCGAATTCCGTGAGTGGCGTGGGGCTATACTCGTCCACTTTAGCAAGTTCCTTGTTGGCTTTGTCAAAAATCCGAAGGCGATACAATACTAAACCCAGATCGCACTGCCATTTGGCTTTTTGCGCCTCATCGTCACACTGATTGATTGCTTGGCGGTAGGGTCGTTCCGCTCCGTCGTAGTCTTCCTCTTCTATTGCCTCTTCTGCCGTGAGTTCAAACGCTTCTGAAAGCACGTCGTAGCGTTCTTGCTGCCACGCTACATCGATGGTGCGCGACAGCATGATCTTAGCTCGCGGTAGGTTACGCTGTAGCAAATAGTTCTTTGCCGATAGGAGGTGTGCATCCGGCGAGTAGGGAGAATTAGGGTAATTCTCTGCTATTTCTTGACATTTGATATTGGAGGGAAGCCACTCGCTTCGGTAGAAAAATGCCTTGGCCATCAAATACAACGATCCATCCACAAAGCTACTCTTTGGGTGCGTTGCCAGAATCTTGGATCCCTTTATGATGATCGAGTCAACTTTGACCTGTACCGGTTGCAGTTTTTGAGGCTTGACGATCATGTCGCTCACATAGGCCGGCAAATCGTTCGTTCCTTTTTCCAAGGTCAAGTCGTGTTCTTGTGGTGCGATAACACGTGGCTTCGGTGGCTTGAGGTAATCGTTGTAGCCGAATTCCTCTTCCGTCTCCGCCATCAACTTCTTTTGATTGTAGTAGGTATTGAAAAAGGTCATTGAGTTGTCCCAAAAGTGGCAACCACCCAGGCCAAGGCTCAAGGAGAACACAATGAGAAGAAGACGACGTTTCATGGATATGCTAGTCAGAAGACAAAAGGGGTACCATCAGGCCATACGCGTCGGTAATACTATGGTGATGCAACGACGAAGTGATAGGAAAGTAGACGTCCAAGCACAAAAATAGTGTTCTCCGCCTACTCGTCATCTCCTTGAAAATACGAAATCAAGCGTCGATCGGGGTCACTTTCGCCCTTCTTTGACCGTCGTTCAATTTCTGCTCGCAATTGCTCCGAAAACTCTTGAGCCGCATTGTATCCGTAGGTCTTCAATAAGTAGTTGAGCGCGATGACTTCACTAATAACCGTGATGTTTTTACCCGGAAAAATAGGCAGTTTGATGGAGGAGATCTGCACGCCCATAACTTCAGACGGTGCCACGTCCAATCCTGTGCGTTCGTACTCTTTCTGCGGATCCCAGTCCTCCAGCTCAACCACAATCTCCAGACGTTTCTGAAAACGGATTGCTCTGATGCCGAACATCTGACGGATGTCGATCACACCCAAGCCTCGGATCTCCATAAAGTGCTTCACCAGGCTGGTGCCTGTTCCCATGAGAAGAGCGTCGCGTTTGCGCGTAAGCATCACCACATCGTCAGCCACCAATCGGTGACCACGTTCCACGAGATCCAGAGCTATCTCGCTTTTTCCGATTCCGCTGCGACCGATGAACAAGATGCCGACGCCATACACGTCCACAAAGGATCCGTGTACGACACCCTGGGGCGAAAACTGGTCGTCCAAAAACTCCGAAATGAGGTGGATGGCATTGGTGGTTGCAAAGTGGGTCTGAAAAACCGGAATGTTGTGGTCGGCTGCAATTTTCAGCAGACGATCTTCAAGTGTATTGTTATTGGTAACAATGATGCAGGGAACGTTGCGATCAGCAATGTTGATGAACGCTTGAATACGCGCCTCTTCGTCGAGCATCTCCAAGTAATGCGTCTCGGTGTTTCCAAGGAGTTGAACGCGCTGACTGGTAAACAGCGCCATGAAGCCCGTCAAAGCCAGTTGTGGACGGTGAATGTATCCGTCGTAGATAACATTGTCAAAACCGGCTTCGCCTGTCAAGCTCTTCAATTCCAGAGGAGACTCCAGTAAACGGCGAACCGTGATACTGTCACGGGTGATAATCTGCAGATGTTCAGCTTCCATGAGGAGAGGTTCGGTACCTAGTAGTGCAAGAAAGTGCAAAATAGGCACGGTCGTGGCAACGATATCACAGAACTCTTGCCCATCTCTGTGCAACCTTCCCAATGCCTCACCGTATGCTTTTCAACGCACGATTCGTCCCTCGGTGCTCGAATATTTGGGATATTTGTTCCTTGTTCACTCTGATTTGTTGTTTTTCGTATGAAGATCTTTTCAGTTGCTCTCTTGACGTGGTGTTTGTTGTCATCATCCGTATCTGCGCAGGAAAGTGGCGATCGCGCCAGCTACTCACTCAACGATTGCCTGAGCATTGCCCTTGAGCACAACTATGATGTTGAGTCTGCCAAAGCTCAGTATCAAATTCAAGCCACCAACCTCACCCAGAGTTTTGGTGCGTACCTGCCCTCACTTCATGCTAACGTTGGATACACTCGGCAACTCAACGAATCAACCACCCAAGATTTTGGTGGTCACGTGATCACCTTACCCTACACACCAAATTCGTACACGATGTCTGCTACGGCCAATTACGTGCTCTTCAATGGCTTCTCGCGCGAAGCGACGTACCACAAAGCCTCTCGAGAGCTTAGCGCCGCAGAGGAGAATTTATACAGAGTGCGGCAGCAAGTTTCATACTCCGTTCGGAGCCAGTATCTGGCAGTTCTCAAAGCAATGCAGGTGGCTAAAATTCGGCGTGAGAACGTGGAGCTAGGGAAGAAGGAAGTTGAGCGAGCGCAGGCTTTGTATGATGCAGGCCGCACAGCGATCGCGACCGTGTACAGTCAGCAATCGGATCTTGGGTCAAGGGAAATGGACTTGGTAACCGCCGAGAACACTACTAATCAGTCGAAGACTTCTCTGCTGGCAACCATGGCGCTGCCGCCCGAAGGTCGCGCGGAATTCCTGGAGTCCAGCGTCAGTAGCTCGATCGATTCGTCTGTACTACGAGCCTTTCGAACAGAAATTGGCAGTTACGGCGACGCATTGTCAAAGGCACTTCAATCACGCGCAGATTATCGTGCAGCGCTCATACACATCGAGTCGGCAGAATCCGGTGTCTCGTCTGCCCGCGGAGGATACTTCCCAAGTATTAATGCCAATGGTATTTGGTCCAGCTCAAGTGTCAATACCTTTGGTGAGAATAACGCCTATTATGTGGGCGTCAATCTTAGCTACCCAATTTTTGACAACCTCAACACATCGTCAGCTCTTCAATTGGCAACCATTCAAGTGCAACAACGGCAAATCGATCGAGCACTTGCGGAGCAAAAAGTCCGAACCGAATTACAAAATGCATTCCTTAACCTGGATGCCTCGGAAAAGCAAGTAGAAATCAGCGCTCGAGCTCTCGTGGCCTCCACCGCGAATTACAA
Organism: Chlorobiota bacterium; assembly: GCA_039810585.1. Lineage (GTDB taxonomy): Bacteria > Bacteroidota > Ignavibacteria > Kapaibacteriales > NICIL-2 > JBBATK01. Next base: position 57,472 of record JBDHXF010000002.1, on the reverse strand, counting down.
TGCAACCAAGGAACGTTTTGCAGTGGGAGCAGCAACGCTGCTCGAGTATCAAACGGCAAATAATCAAATCATCAATGCACGGATCAACCAAGTCACCGCCGCTTATAGTTACCTCGATGCTCAGTTTCAAGTGCGACTAGCCATGGGCACACTGTCGGAAAAGTAAGCGGTGCAGTGGCATTGTTCGGTACTCTGTATGTGCAACTACGTCGGACGTTCAGTCTGACCTGAATATTCTCTCTACGATATGAAAAAGAAATCAAACTCTCGCGTCTGGATCATCGTTGGTGTGCTCGCGCTCCTTGTCATTGTCGCCGTTGTCGTTGTTGTGATGAAGGGTCGTGATACAGCAACCGCAGTTCAGGTAGACAAAGTCAGCAGGCGCACCATTACGCAAACGGTTTCTGCCATCGGTAAGATTCAGCCGGAAACGGAAGTCAAGATCAGCTCGGAAGCGAGCGGTGAAATAATCTTCCTTGGTGCAAAAGAAGGAGATGCTATCCACAAGAATCAGCTCGTGGCGCGCATCAAACCTGACTTTGTCGAGACTCAACTGGATCAGTACCGCGCCTCCCTCAAAGCCTCGGAAGTGGGCATCGACATTGCTAAAGTGGAAGTGGATCGCTCAGAGGCCGAGCTCAAACGCGTAAGCGCTCTGTACCAAAAAGAGTATGCATCCAAACAAGATTTGGAAGTGGCAAAGGCGGCGTATGACAAAGCTGTAGGTGGATATCAAAGTGCATTGAGCGATAAAGCCAGAAACCAAGCCATCTTGAAGCAGGCGGAAGTTTCGTTGTCTCGTACATCCATCTATTCACCCATCGACGGAACACTGACGAAGCTGGCAGTGGAAAGCGGTGAAAAAGTTGTGGGAACTGCTCAAATGCAAGGCACGGAAATGATGCGTATCGCGGACTTGCATGTGATGAACGCCATCGTGGACGTTGATGAAAACGATGTCGTAAAACTCAAGATAGGCGACTCAGCTCGCGTTCATGTCGATGCCTTCCCGGGACGCATCTTTACCGGCTACGTGTTGGAAATTTCTCACTCGCCAAAAGAGAAAGGTGTCGGCACCCAAGATGAAGTCATCGATTTTGAGGTAAAGATCCGTCTACTCGACAAAGAAGATGCGCTTCGCCCCGGGATGAGTTGTAATGTTGAAATGGAAACAGAAACCCACACCAATGTACTGGCTGTGCCCCTGCAGGCTGTCACCATTCGTAGTGATGCATCGAAGACCATGACGCAGCCGAGCGACAACGGTATTCATACCGAAAAGGTAAGCACCGAAAAGAAACTCGACGATCGGCCGCCGCAGGTTGTATTCGTTGTCGACGGCGGCAAGGCGAAGCAAACACGCGTCGAAACCGGAATTAGCGACAAGGGATTCATCGAAGTGAACACAGGATTGACGGAGGGACAGCTTGTAGCCAGTGGTTCCTATAACACCGTGGCCAAAGTGCTGCAAGACGACATGAAAGTTCGGGTCGATTCCACGTCGTCCAAGCGTAAACCGTAAGTGATTCATGATACGTGCGCTGCAAGCAGCGCAGGTCGAACAAGACATTGAATTTATCTGCACACACTAGGTATGACTGAGCATCTGATTGAGCTTGAACATTTAGCAAAGACCTATCGCATGGGAGGCGAAACCGTGTACGCCCTGCGCGATATAAGTCTGCACATCGATCGCAACGAGTATGTGGCTATTATGGGGCCTTCCGGCTCAGGAAAATCCACGCTGATGAATATGATTGGTTGCTTGGATACTCCAACCAGCGGGACCTACCTACTTAATGGTATCGATGTGAGTACCATGAACGATTCCGGTCTGGCAGAGGTTCGCAACAAGCAGATTGGTTTCGTGTTTCAAACCTTCAATCTGTTAGCCCGTGCCACCACCCTTAAGAATGTAGAGCTTCCTCTGGTCTATGCCGGAGTTGGGGCTGAAGAACGTCACCGTCGTGCCGTGGAAGCCCTGAGCGGCGTGGGCTTAGCCGATCGCATGAGTCACAAGCCTAACGAGCTTTCCGGTGGCCAGCGTCAGCGCGTTGCGATTGCTCGAGCACTGGTGACGAATCCTGCCCTCATTTTAGCGGACGAACCCACAGGAAATCTGGATTCCAAGACGAGTGTGGAGATCATGCGTTGGTTCGAGCAGATTTGGAAACAGGGAAATACCGTGGTCGTCGTGACGCACGAGGATGAGGTAGCGCGTTATGCACGTCGTATCATTCGCATCCGCGACGGCAATGTGGAAAGTGATGTACAGAACGACCAACCCGTGACACTTCACTAATTCCGCACGCCATGCTCTTCTCCGAATTCATAGAAGCCTTTCGCATCGCAATCGACGCTCTCCGCCAGAATACCTTGCGTGCTATCCTCACCATGTTGGGCATTGTGATCGGGATCGCTATCGTTACCCTGATGGGATGGGCGCTCAATAGTTTGGATGCTGCGTGGGACTCAACGATTAATATTCTCGGAAACGACATGCTGTATGTCGACAAGTGGCAGTGGGCCGGCGGAGGCAACTGGCGGCAAAGCATGGCCCGAAAGAATATCACCATACAAGAAGCTGACGAATTCACTCATCGCATGACAACTGCCGAGCTCTGCGTTCCCATGAGTTCGCTGTGGGGTCGCACCCTGATTTATCAAGACGAAAAGGCGAGCGGATTCACGGTAACCGGCACCCGAGCTACCTACGCGCTTACCCCGGCAGGTGATGTGGCGAGCGGAAGATTCTTTTCCGAAACCGACGATCGATACCGACAGAACGTTGCTGTGATCGGCTATGGCATCCAGAAAGTATTCTTCCCAAGCGAAGATCCTCTTGGAAAGATTTTAAAGATTAACGGAGTACAATTCACCATTATCGGCGTCATTCAAAAACGCGGAACGGCACTGATGGACTTCGTGGACAACCAATTGTTCATTCCGATGAACTCCTTTTTCTCGCTCTATGGGACAAATGTCCGGTCCATTTCTATAGCCGTGAAGGCGGGGTCACCGGATAAGTTGGACGATGTCCGTTCCGAAACCGTAGGAATGATGCGCATGGTGAGAGGACTTCGACCGAATCAGGACGACGATTTTTCGATCAACGAAACACAAATGTTTCGTGACCAAGTAGCCAAGCTGCGCGTCATCATTTGGGCCGTCGGCCTGTTCTTAACTGCTATGAGTTTTATTGTTGGCATGATCGGTATCATGAACATTATGCTTGTGTCTGTCACGGAACGCACACGAGAAATCGGGATCCGTAAGGCCATTGGTGCGCGACGACGTTCCATCTTATTGCAGTTTCTCCTGGAAGCTGCAGCTCTTTGTGTTATTGGAGCCATTGCCGCGATTGTTCTGTGTATGATTCTGGCGCTGGTAATCTACGCCATTTTTCACGAGAAGCTGGCCTTCCTCACTCCGTATGTGCCACCACAGATTTTACTGATCTCTATCATCGTGTCCGTCGTTGTGGGCATCCTTGCCGGGTTGTTTCCTGCAATTCGCGCAGCATCGTTGAATCCGGTAGAAGCACTTCGTTACGAATAGCATGAATATTCTGGAAACCATAGGGACGGCACTCTCAGCAATTCGCGCGAACTTTTTGCGATCTATGCTCACGCTGCTCAGTATTGCGTTAGGCACTTTTGCAATTATCAGTGTGGGCATCGCAACCGACACGCTTCGAAACTCCGTGCTTGGTGCTATCGATGAGGTAGGGGGAAATTCGTTTGTCATCAAGCGTTTTCCCAGTATCAACATGGGTAACAATTGGCGACGGTACCAGAAGCGTCCAATCATTGGCGTTGCCCAAGCACAGGAGTACAAGCGCATGATCGGATCGGACGCATTGGTATCGATCGCAGATGAGGATGAGGCGAAAGTGATCAAGAGCGGAAACATGAGTACCGATCCCGATGTAACAGTGTGGGGCGTGGATGAAAACTACTTTGAACTCAGAAATAAGCTGGTTGCAAGTGGGCGTATTATTCGAGACGAGGATATTCGCAGCTCGCGTCGAGTAGCAGTGATAGGCAACGATGTTCGCGTCAAGCTCTTTCCGCCCGGTGTTGAACCCTTAGGCAAGGAAATCACGATTGATAATTATCGATTCGAGATCATCGGAGTATTGGAGAGCTCTGGTGCAGTGCTAGGTCGTAGCCAAGACAACGAAGTGTATGTTCCATTACCGATTTACATTCAGGGCTTTGCAAACGACTCGCATTTTTCGGCAACGATCACTGTTAAAACTCCGTCCGAAAAAACATTTCGAGAGGTGTTCGACGAGTCTGTTGGTTTCATGCGTAGCATTCGGTCGTGTAAACCGTGGGAAGAGAACTCGTTTGAGATTGAGGACAATTCAACGGTAAAAGAACAATTTGAAACATTCATGAATGCCATTGCCTATTTCGGTGCATTCATTGCCTCGTTTGCACTTGCGGCAGCCGGCGTTGGTATTATGAATATCATGCTCATTAGCGTAAAGGAGAGGACGCGGGAAATTGGAATTCGCAAGGCTATTGGAGCGAAGAATTCGTCGATACTGACTCAGTTCCTGGTCGAGGCCGTAACTCTTTGCCAACTTGGGGGACTCCTGGGAATCGTCGCCGGTGTAGGCATCATCGTCATTCTCGGAGCCTTCTACCCCATTACTTTTAGTTTCCCTCAATTCTGGGTCGTGGTGAGTATCGTTTTCTGCACCGTCATAGGACTGGGTTTCGGTGCGTATCCCGCGTGGAAAGCAGCCAAGCTTGACCCCATAGAAGCACTACGCTACGAATAATGCTGTGACAGTATAAGGGATGTTTCTCTTGCTGTGCAAGAATAGTTACGGTTGCTTATTATGATGCGTCTTAGGTGCGGCTCAAACCCCTTGTTGCTTTTAAATCAATAAGTGCTAATTCTTATTTCACCGATAACACAAGACCGCCATCCCGTGCACGCTACTGCACAGTAAAAGTAGAAACGAAGTGAGGGGAATGCCGTGCGAGGGAGTGTACACTTACGGTTTAGAGCCAATAACCACGTGTTTGCGGAAGATGGCATCATCACCAATGCGGGCTTCCAGAACATAATCACCGTCAGCTAACTCTTGTCCTTTGTCATCCAGAAGATTCCACGTAACGGTGTACCGACCGGGTTGTTGAACTTTGTTCTGAATTGTGGCAATCACGCTGGCAGCGGTGGAGTACACTACAATTCGAACGGTCGCAGCAGATTTAACCTCATAATGAAGGGTGGGGCTGACATCTTCGGTTAAACCCAACACCGACCCGATTTGCTCGAAGGTAGCACTAAAACCTTGTGTCGAATTCGGCCGGTAAAGATTTGCATCCATAGCCTTCGATATCATCACCTGGCGATTGACCATTTCCACGGGATCCGGACGAAAGGCGTCGCGCTGAATCGTCATATTACGAACAGCAATTTGCCACGGGGATTCTTCCAACTGTTGGCGAACGATTTCTAGATTAGTGAAGGCGTGAGCGGCATCGAGCTCGAAACGAACATGAGGGGAAACATTCAACCGAAGTGCTCGAGCAAATGTTGAATCTTGGATTGGACTAAAAGGATACTCGCCAGTTCGAGAGCCTCCGGGAAGCGAGTCGATCACCATGTTCACCGGATGCTGCAAAGTGTCCGCCTTAATCACTTCTTCGGGCTTGAGTTGCTTTGGAATCTGGGGGATAGGAGTGTCGTTATCAATGCGATGAACCTGGGCAAGAACGGAACTGCTCAACCACAACACACAGGCAACCATTTGGAGTCCCAACCAACGCTTCATACAGATACACTGCAGTAGGAGTGAAGAAAACAACCGACGCTGCGAGAGCCACAGCGTCGGTTGTCAGACGATTCAACGGTGATGTTGTTTGATTACTCGGATTTACCGAACAACGACGTCTTCTCGTTATCTGATAAAAGATCTGCTAACGAGAAATTTGAGTCCGCTTTCGCTTCCGCTTCGCGTGGAACGCGAGCGCGTGGCTCACGGTCTCCGCGATCTTCGCGAGGACCACGACGAGCGCCTTCGCGCGGCGAGCCAAAAATGGCTTCATTTGGATCGACTTTGGGTGCCAAGATCAACGACTCGTCATCTTGATTGACGTCGGCAACGACGACCGACACCATGTCACCCACATTGTACGGAATTCGCTTTCCGCGCATGACGTCACGCATTTTGGAACGGGGCATGAATCCATCGAATTCACCGCCAACGGTGATGACTGCACCCTGACCCATCACTTGTTTAACCACGCCGGTAGTTTCCGCGCCGACAGGGAATTTATCGGTGATGCCTTTCCATGGGCTGTCACTCAAACGTTTGATCGACAGACCGACTTGCTTCTTTTCAGCCGAGCAATCCACCACCATCACTTCAATTTCTTGATCGACAGCTACCACTTCTGAAGGATGACCGGTGCGTTTGGTCCAAGACAATTCACTGACACGAAGCAGACCTTCGATGCCCTTCCGCAACTCGACAAAAGCGCCAAAATCCGTGATGCGACGAACAATGCCTTTGTGCCGAGATCCCTTGGCATATTCAGTTTCCACCGTTGTCCAAGGTGACTCTTCAAACTCCTTCGTGCTGAGAGCAATCTTATCTTTTTCGGTGTCGATCTCGATAATCTTGGCCTTCACGGTGTCTCCGCGCTTAAACACATTGTGCGGATTATCCACGCGTTGATGTGAGATGCGCGAAATGTGGATCAAACCATCGAAGCCTCCGATGTCCACAAACACGCCAAAGGGCATGATGGTGGAAACCGTTCCTTCAACCGTGTCGCCCACTTTAATATTCTTCAAGAATTCTGCTTTCAGGATATTCTTGCGTGAAGCGATAATGGAGATCTTTCCGGTATCATCTTTTTGAATTTCAAAAACGTTGACGGGGATTTGCGTTCCAACCACGCTCTGTAATTCCTCGTCACTTGGGGTTTTCTTGATGAAAAACTGCGAAGCAGGTAAGAATAACTTCACTCCTTCGAAGAGCACACGCAAACCGCCACGTACGCGTTCAGCAACGTCCACCATGATGGCTTCGGTGCTGTCCTTGGCTGCCTGAAGGCGCGCCAGGATCTCGTCGGTGATAACAACCGGAGCGGGCTTTGTCTCCTCCGGTGTTGCGGCCTCTGCCGAGGCGGTGGGCGCCTCGCTGCCTGAAGTGCTCGGTGTGTCCGCAGGAGATGGCGTTGCGCCTTCGCTTGCGGTTGCTACCGCTTCTGTACCTTGAGCTGTGTCCGTGCTCGGTGCTGCCACTGCTTCCGGTGCCGGTTGTTCTGCAACTGCAGGTGCTGGTTCTTCAACTGTTGGTGTAGGTGCAGCCGCTGCATTGCTTGTGTGGTCGGTAGTCGCCATCGCATCCGCAACGGGCACTGGACTTTCTGCAGCAGGTGATGCTGCCTCCGGGGCTGAGCTTCCGGCAGGAGCATCAGCTTCAGAGTATAAGAAATCGCGCTCGTTCATAGAGAGAGTCTCCAAAAAGAGTGAATAAAAGAGTAGAGATTAACAACGCGCTCCGGAGGACCCTGATTTCCGTCGGAGCAGATGGACTGCTAAAATAGGAGGAAAAGACGGATTCTTGGTGCTAAATCGTTGTGATCGAATAGGCTTGGCCGTTGCCGTTTACCGGGTGCAGAATTCCCAAACCTTATCCAATCTCTATGGAGTACATCTGCCGGAAGGCTGGATCGTTTGCACGGTGAAGGAGAAGATCCTCAAATACCTCGGTTGCCCTTTGTTGAGCAGGAATAAGGAGCAGGTCGCAGGCTTGCTCCATACTGCACCAGCGGTAGTCTTGATGCTCGTGCGAAAGGGTGATAGGGCTGCCGGATCGAAGCACGACGCCAAACACCGGCAATGTGTTGATCGTGTCGTCCGAAGCGGAATAGAATTGCGATATCGTGGGAAGAACCCAGAATTCTTCGGGTTTAACTCCACATTCTTCTTGCACTTCACGTAAGGCAGCCTGGGCAGCTTGCTCACCGGACTTGATGCGCCCGGTTACACATTGCCAGAGCAGTGGAGCCACCGCCTCCGAAGCTGAGCGCTGCAGCACGAGATGTTCCGTACCAGAGGCACTTCTTCGTGCTACGTGGACTTGAACCATCGTTGATATAAGCGTTGCCATACATTGGTGGTGTCTGAAGGCAAAACGGGATCCTGAACGGCCATTTCTTCCATGGTCTCTTTACTGACGGAACTGGTGATCACGGATTCCACTTCTTGCTCACTCATGCGTCTCCACGAACCGGCCGGAAGGTTATCAACCGACAACGATCCTATTCGACGTCGTTCCATAGCCAGAATTTCCATACCGGACGCGGCGAGGATTTTTGTGAGATCGTGAATCTTTGCTTGCCGGACGGTGATGCTGATCCAGGTGTGACGAGTGTTTTTCTGCGCCACATCCACCGACACGCTGTCCTTGTTTTCCGGATCCAGCTCGACAATTTTTGGGATAATCTTCGTCAGCTCGCGTTTAGTCACCACAGAATTAACCTTGATCCAATACTCCTTGTCCATCAGGCTGAACACATTATTCTGCGGGTCCGCCTGAACAGGATCGTTCGTCAAGATGATGATCCCGCTTACGCTCTTGGCGAGCGGTCCGCCCGGAATGTACCATCCGCTTTTCTTTGAGATAAGATTGAGGATGTGTCGGGACTCCGGTTCGCGACATCCCGCAAATTTCTTCGGCTTGTTCATGACGACATAGACACCGGTAGGGTTGTGCGCCATGAACACACCATTGACGGACACCTCATCCTGCAGTAAACGAACGGCTGTGTTCGGGTTACTTACCACGTTACCGTTGAGCCGAACCTGCCCATCACGAATTGCTTCGAGGGAAAATCCTCGTGACGCATAGAGTAAGCGAACAAGCGCTTTGGTGATATTAGTGGGACGTTGTTGGGTCGATCGCCGACCACGCATATCCCGCGATCCTTGGTTCTGATAACGACCTTGATGTTCTCGTCCGCCATCGCGAGAGGAGCGTGACCAGGAGCCTCGATCGTTGTACCGACCTCGGTTCTCATACGGTCGTCCGGACGAGTACGAGCGATTGCCACGGTCGTCTCTGTCCGGTCGCTCACCGCGACCGGATCGATCTTGATATCCACCGGATCGGTTGTAACCGGACTCTCCGCCGCGACGGTCGTAAGAGCGTCGATCGTCATAGGGTCGGTCGTTAAAGCGTCTATCATCACGAGGCGGTCCTTCATGTCGGCGATCCGGATAGCGTCGATCGTCCGGACGACGGTCGTCATACCTGCGGTTATCGCTGCGCCGGTTATCGAAACGTCGATTATCGTACGGGCGATCATCCTGGCGCGGAGCTCGGTTATAACCGCCTTCCTGACGGTTTGGATAGTCGCGCCGTGGCTGATAAGACGACGAGTTGCCCTGCTCACGATAAGAGTTGGGGTGCGGGCGCTGTGACGAATCTCGGTACCCTTTGTCCGAATGATAGTCTGAGTTGTTCGGTCGATCGTGATACCCGCCGCGGTATTGCGGATTACGAGGTGTGTAGGCTCGTCGATCAGATGATGATGAGGAATAATCGTCGCCTGAACCCTGTTGTGACGCCTCTCGACGCGGTTGCTGGGCGGAATCGGGTTGATGGGATCGGGAGTGTAACGCGGGACTGTCTGAAGACAATGGTTGTTGCTCAGTCGAGTCGTTGGATTCACTGTGTTGATCGTCTGTCTTTACGCGCGGGATACGTCGCCGTTGACCGGACTCCTCGAGTTCGTCGTTCATTTCCCCTCCCTAAAGAAGAAATCGCCAGATGGTGTTGGTGGTTCCCCTGTCTTCGTACCTAAATATAGTAAATAATGCCCTCAGAGCAGCGACAGCACAAGCTGACGCAGGGTCTGCGCATCATATTCCCAATGATAGCGAGTAATTGCCGCTACTCGAGCATTTTCAGCCATTTCGTGCACATCTTCATGAACCATCCGTAGTAAAGCTTGTGCAAGCTGATCGGGGGAGTTAGTGTCTATGACGATGCCACAGTGGTTTTGGTGTACAAGCTCTGCCATCGGAGAGCAATTTGATACGATCACGGGCTTAGCGCAGAGCAGGTAGTCAAAAAGTTTGTTCGGAATGGTATGCTGTCGGAACTCGTCCTGATCAAACACGACCAAACCAACGTCGCTCTGCTCCATGATCGACGGTAATTCGCTGTGGTTAAAACTTCCATGGAGGTGTATGCGATCTGCAAACTTGGAGCTTGCTCGTCGGTACTGAATTTCCGGCATGGATTCTCCATCTCCATAAACTTCGAGCCTGATATCCGGCAGGTCTTTTGCCACCGAATCAAAGGCATCGATGCAACGCTCCACTCCACGTTCACGCGTGAGATAGCCTTGGTAGGAAAAGCAGCGAACCGGTCGTGTCGTATCTGTTTGCAGATGTGCAAAGGCGTCGCGCGGTGGCGTATTGAGAACAAGGTGGAATCGCTCAGGAGGCAGTGAATACGTGCGCGCTACGCGCTCTGCATTTTCATAACACACGCACACAATGGCAGTACACCGGCGAACTGCCTGTGCCTCCACTTTGTCCGGCAGACGGAGTGTATGAACCAGAAAACGCAACAGTGGATTCGCCCGGTACTTCTTCCAGGAGCGCATGGCAGCAGGGTAATGCTCTGCCATGTCCATCAGCACCGGAATCTCACCCTTGGCGGCAGAGGTACAGGCCTCGGTGATAAGCATTTCGCGAGCAACAATGAGTTTAGGCTTGAGTCTGCGCACCCACATTCTAATTGCTCGGCGCCACAAGGGATTGTATGAAAAGGGAAGGGATTGCCATGCCGGTCGGCCAAATCCAAGGCGGACGATACGGAGTCCATCGTGCTCTTCCTGCTCAGACGCTTCACCGTTCCAACGGCAGAGCAGGGTGCAGTGCAAGCCACAAGAGCGCAAGACATTGACGAATTTCTCAATACGGACTTCCCAAGGGTAAAAGCCCTGATACACAATCAGAGCTTCAGGAAGTTGATCAGTCATGACTTTCCTGCCACACGCCCATGGCATCAAACTTTGCATGACGCGCGCGAACCAAATCTGCTGCCGGTATGGAGCGGAGGGTCTGTAATTCGCGGATGAGAACTTGGCGCACCGTGGCAAATATTTCTGCCGGCTTGCGGTGGGCTCCACCAACAGGCTCGGGAATAATGACGTCGATGATCCCGTGCTTCTTTAAATCTTCAGCCGTTAGCTGCAGAGCCTCGGCAGCTTGTTCCTTGTAGTCCCAGCTTCTCCAGAGGATAGACGAGCACGATTCCGGTGCGATGACGGAATACCAACCGTTCTCGAGCATGAGGATGCGGTCCCCAACGCCAATTCCTAAGGCTCCGCCGCTGGCGCCTTCGCCGATAATGACGACGATGATGGGCACTTTAAGTTTAGCCATCACAAAGAGGTTGCGAGCAATCGCCTCGGCTTGACCGCGCTCTTCAGCTTCCATGCCTGGGTATGCACCTTGAGTGTCCACGAAGGTGATTACAGGCTTGTTGAACTTCTCCGCTAATTCAAACACTCGTTTTGCTTTACGGTATCCCTCGGGATTCGACATGCCGAAGTTGCGGTAGACGTTGGACTTTGTGTCTCGTCCCTTCTGGTTTCCTACGACGATGCACGACACTTCGTTTAGTCGTGCCAAACCGGTAACCATAGCAGGGTCGTCCCTGTAATTACGATCGCCATGTAATTCAATGAACTCGTCGAAAACGTTTTGAAAGTAATCCAGAGAGTATGGACGTTCCGGATGCCGAGCTATCTGGACACGTTGCCAACGTGTGAGGTTTCCGTAAACTTCAGCGCGAAGCTCTTCGACGCGACTCTCCAGGTCTTCAATCTCCGATGCGATATCCAGCGATCCGGCTAGAGAGCGCATCTCGGCGACCTTCTTTTCCAATTCTATGATGGGCTTTTCAAAATCGAGGGTGTAGGCCACGGTGTTACCTATGAGAGAACAAACTTTTGATAATAATGTCCAAGTCCAACGAGGGACGGTAATTCTGAACGTAATATTCGTTCAGTTCCTGAAGTGTTTGCGGACTGAGTTCCTCAGGATGGCTTACATGCGCCAGACCCGTAAAGCCGGGCTTGGCCACTGAAGCCAAATCGCCTGTAGGTGGGTAAAGTCCAACAATGCTCATGCGCCCTCGCAGAACATTCCACCAATCACTCCACCACGTCCTGCGTTTTGAACGAGCCAAAATACGCAGTGGTGAGAGGATGAGCAAAGCCAGGATAGAGCCCACAATGTCGAATACGCGTCGAAAAGCACGGACGCGAAATGACAAGATGCGATAGCGATCCACCAGTCCGGATTGCGACGAAATTGTTTCCGCTATGCCCAAGGCAACCACATGTTTCGGTTCGCCGGCTATGTGAAAACGAACTCCACGTCCGGATAGTGCCTGCATGGACTGCATCAGCATTGTGTAACTGAGCTCGTTGCCCACAACGATCACATCGTCAACCTCTTGGTTTTCTACCGTTCTGGTCAAGTAGTCAACGTGTCCGATGATAGATCTGTTCTCGTCTATTCCATCCGTTTCATCTTCTTGAACGGCGCCAACAAATTCGATATGCGGAGCATGCTCGTGGCGTAGGGCATTCATCGCCGTCATGACGTGGTCACGCGTGCCGACTAGCAGCACACGACGTCGTTTTCCTCCGCCGGACAGTCTCTCAAGTAAACTCAGACACGCTCGAGTAATACTCAATGCCACAAACGAAAATCCAATCGTCATCAACAGTACACCACGGCTGAAGGCATATTCGTTCCAGTAGTAGGTAAGCGACGATAGGACGAAGAAGCTTGCCAACAATCCCACCGCTGCACGCCGAATAGTCGGTCGGTATTCGAAGTACTCTCCAACCAGTATCATGCAACCGGCTACAACCAGCGGGAGGACGATAAAAACTGTAGGGAAGGCGTAGTTCGGTAGCGCCAGATATGCACCACGGCGGAGTTTGACGGCAAGTACAAAGGTGGCAATGACGCTGAGGACATCGATGAAGAGCACCAACAACGACCTCTTATGGCGCATCACATAAGCAACGAGCGAGCGAAGCCTGATGCCTGCTTTGAGGAAGAGTAGAAACAGCTTGGAGTGACCGTAGTGCTTATGTGCAAAAATTTCCATTGCCTGATAGAACACACGCAACTCATTGATGGACGAACGACGTGTGCTCTCGCCCTTATAATGCACAATAGTCGTAATTGGAACGTAGGCCGTTTCAAATCCTGATTGCTTCATCCGAAAGCACAGGTCCAGATCTTCACCATACATGAAAAAGTCCGGATCAAAACCGCCGATGGCGCGAAGCGCGTCCGCACGACAGAACATAAACGCACCAATCACCGCATCAACCATGTAGGTCTCGTCTTCACTTCGAAAGGTTTGATTGTAGCGAGCAAACAAAGGAGACTTTGGAAACAGCGCCTGCAGTCCGAACAATTTGCAAAACGAGGTCCATGGACTGGGAAATCCACGGCGGCATTGCATTTGAAAGCTACCATCGGCATTCAACACTTTACATCCACTAATTCCCACATGTGGATGCTCATCCATATACCGTATCATGCTCTCGAGGGTATCTTCCTGAACAATGGTGTCTGGATTCAATAACAAGATGTATCTGCCACGTGCTGCCTCAATACCCACATTATTGGCTCGTCCAAACCCGAGGTTTGAATCCAAACCCAGAAAGCGAACATCCGGGAACAAGGGTTGCAGAGTGCCAATGGAATTGTCATGTGAATTGTTGTCTACAACAATAACCTCGAGCTGCAGATTCGTGTGTGGGCGCGAGAGCGAACTGAGGCATTCATGCAGGAATTCACGGACGTTGTAGTTGACGATTACAACGCTGATGTCGATCGACGAAGTGAGAGAAGCATCCTCAGGCACCGTCGTCCCCGTGATGAGATTGTGTGCGTGCATTAAGAAAAGAGGGTGGACAAGCGCAGCTTCCATACAAGGGTAGCCGCCTCAAAAATGATGTTCTTACTCATTTTCGACTCGCCATTCACACGGTCAACAAATACAATACTGAGCTCTTTCATCCGAGCGCCTAAGCGCCAAGCGCGGAAGTTCATTTCAATCTGGAAGGCGTATCCATTCGACCGAATTTTTGTCAGATCAATTTTACGCAATAGATCGGCACGAAATCCCTTGAAACCACCGGTAGCATCTTTTATGGGCATTCCTGTTACCAAACGCGTGTATAGATTGGCTGTGTAACTCAGGATCAGGCGGCTCATGGGCCAGTTGACAACGTTTACACCGCTATAGTAGCGAGAGCCAATCACCACGTCGGCATGCTCCAGCTCGGCAAGAAACTGCTTCAACACTGCCGGATTATGGGAGAAATCCGCGTCCATCTGGCATACGCGATCAAAATTGAGGTGCAGTGCCATGGCAAAACCTTCGCAATAGGCCGTGCCTAAGCCGTTCTTGATTGGTCTCTCGAGCAAATGGAGACGATCGTCGTGTTCCATGCGCCGACGCACAACGTCTGCCGTGCCATCCGGAGAGCTGTCGTCCACAATGAGAATGTGCATTTCCGGAACGACATCGTGAATGGCATTGAGGATATTGTCAATGTTGCCGAGCTCGTTATAGGTTGGAATGACGACGATGGAATTCATCAAGCTTGACCGTGTCCGCGAAACATGAGAAAAACCGTACGCACTATGATTTCGAAATCCAGTCGTAATGACATGTTCTCGATGTAGAAGAAATCAAATCGAATGCGATCTTGAATTTCCTCAAGTGTTTCGTGGTACGACGTGTATTTGACTTGCCACCAACCGGTTAGTCCCGGACGAACCTTGTGACGCCTGTTATAGTATGGAATACTCTTGGAAAACAGATCGACATACTTTGGTTGTTCTGGCCGCGGCCCAACCAGACTCATATCACCGATAAGGATATTCCACATTTGCGGAATTTCATCTAAGTGCGTCCGACGAATAAAATACCCGAAACGGGTTACACGAGGATCGCCAATTTTTGTCCACTGTTGTCCTGCCTTCTCCGCGTCGACGACCATCGAGCGAAACTTGTAAATGCGAAATTCTTGTCCATGACGTCCAACCCGCGGCTGCGAAAACAAAGCCGGCCCCCGCGATTCCCACTTGACGATGGCTGCGATAAGCAACCAGATTGGCATGCCTATCAAGAGGACAGACGCGCTGAATACAACGTCAAATAATCGCTTTACTGCCTGCTGCCACGGGCGCAGCAATTCAGGGTTTACCTCGATAAGCGGGGAGCCATAGATCTGGAGCGTCTTTACTTGGCCGGTGACGATTTCATACAAATCCGGTTCTATCTTTACACTGATATCACGGTCGCTCGCGCTGGATACAATCTCTAACATCAAGTCGTGATCCGTCGATCCCAGCGCTACAAGCATCGTCGTTGGTTTGACCGTATTCAAAATCCTGTCCAATTGCGCCACTGAACCTAAGACCGGAATGTTCCATTCGTCACCCACTGTCTCAGACGTATCTTGTAGCACAACACCTATTATCCGATAGCCCCACGCAGGTTCCAGCTCAACCTGTAACAGGAGATTCTTCAATTTGTCCATTCGTCCTACCAGCACTGTGGGCAATGAAATGGTTCCCCGAACACGTAGAAGCCGCTGAAAGCGGCGTGTAATAAGACGGCTACTGCACACAAAAGCAATAAGCAAGAGCACGTATGGGATAAACTTTACGCGGAGATATCCGCTATCCATCGACATTGCAACCAGCGCGATCGCGCCGGCTGCCATACTGGACTTTAGAACCGCAAAAAACTCGTCGAAGGGGGAACGGATGTACCAATTCTTGTACAATCCGCCTAACCAAAAGACCGCCATCCAGAATACAACGCTACTGCTCAAGACCGTCACGAAAAACTCGGTCGTTCCCACGAGTGGATGGGAGTGCGAAGACGAGAGCTTGACAAAGTAAAACACCACGAAGGTGAGTGCGATAGCGAGCGCATCGCTTACCATCTGAAAGGTGGTGGGAACTCCAAAACGCTGACTCAACGTTTCCAAAACGCTTGCGCTATGATGCTCACCATGAATTCCGTCAACACCAGGAATAGTGGCATCTGCCGAAAAACCCTTATGACTCTGTGGTTGCGTCACACCTATTTTTTAAGAGCGAGGTACACGCTAATCATCGAGAACAATACGTTGATGATTGCTACTCCAATGGAAACATAGCTGGCGGTTTTTTGTACTTGTTGGCTGAGCGGTTCGTCCGGCGGATGCGGCACATAAATACGGTCGCCAGCTTCGATAGTAGTTTCTTCTGCCTTGAGCCAAACTCCGGTTCTTGCCTTGATTACTCTCTCCCGGCCTCTATCGGCATTCGATGTAAATCCACCGGCATCTGCAACGTATTGCTCCAACGATTTGCCGCTCACATACTTGAAATATCCGCCACTTCGAACCTGACCGTACACAAACACGGAATTAGGATTTTTTGGTATGACGACATAATCTCCGTCTTGCAATACCACATTGTCCTGACCGTCCGGATTAGAAATTGCCTTTGCAAGATTACACGCCACTATTGGTTTGCGAGCATACTCGTCGATGGCAAAGCGAACAGTATCCTCCATCAACAAGTTCGAGTACTGTAGCTTTTTCAAGCGTTCGATATAGTCGTTTTGTATCACCGACTCGACGCCCTTTTCGCGTCGCAACACATAAGCCATGTTGAGCGATGCATCCGGAGTGCAACCACCTGCTTTATCGATAATCTCCTTGACCTTCGTCACATTTTGTTCGATGGGCATCACCCCAGGATGAACCACCTCTCCACTAATGGTAACGGAACCATATCGTTGGTTGCGCTCCGGCACGTCTTGATCGACGATAATCAAATCGCCGGGCTGCGCGTCCATATCGGCACTTTGCAAGTTGAGTTGGTCGTCGATCGTCAACTCTGTTTCCTTACCGTCGCGCATTAGACGAGCTCGCGACGGCGCGGCAAGATTTGTGCAATGCCCACCAAGCTTCAAGAGAAACGAGATTTTATCGCCCTTTTTATACACGGTTGTTGTAGCCTGCGAAACCCCACCGGCAATACTCATGGTGGCAGCACTGATGAGATCGTTCGGCACAAAAATTTCGTCGCCCTCACGCAAATACGGATCGTCCACCGCTGAGTTCATCGTCTCAGCTCGCTGCAGATCACAGAGTTCTGAGCTGTGGTCGCTGTGATTGACTACAATGTTTCGCGCCACCGACGCGGGAAGGAGAGACGTACGTTGACGTATACTCGCTGCCGGCGACGAATTCTCGGGCTGACCCATAATTGCTGCCGCCTGTCTCAACGCGTTAGGGTCACTAATCGTTTGCTTGATTTGCATCGCCAGTTTAATTGCCGTACTCACACTGAGCGATGCCGGAAGGGTGTAAACACCGGGAGATAAGACGCTACCGCGAATGGTGACATAAACCTGACGTGCCTTTCGCAATCCAATAAACAGCTGTATCGATGGAGTTCGAGCATGTTGCAACGCCACTATGCTGTCGCGCAATTGTGCCAATGTCATCCCCACCGCCGAAATAGCCCCGAGTCGAGGAACAAACACCATATTCTCCGGACTCACCACCATAGTCTCCTCAGTGGCGGCGGCATCCATTTTCAAGAAGGACAAGACGTCGCCCGGACCGATGTGGTAATAACGGGCATCGATCACATTATCCGCTGCATAAGTTTCTGAGCGCTGTGCGGCCTCCATCGATGCCTTTGTTTGTGAAGCACCCAACATTTTCTCCATGTCGAAAAGAGAGCTTCCGGTCGACGACGTTTGACTCCAAAGAGAAATCGGTACAATACAGAACAACAAGGCAATGCTTTGCTTCAACAAATGGCGCACGGAAAATTCCAGAAGAGTGGACAATAGAGAGTAGCAATCAAATCATCGTGCAGAGTGCTTCAGGTAACAAGTACAGAGGACAGTACTCGGTCTGCCAATGGGGAATAGGTGATTACAGCAGCGCAAAATAGTGAATAAATGCGAAAAAAGCAGAGGATTGCGGGAGGTGCTAAGGCGATATACGTCTCAAAAATCTGTTAATTCAGCCAAAAAACGACGATTCCATGTCAGTGCTCTACGGCGAGAATGCTGTCGACAACTACTCGAGTAATTCTCTCCGCTGCATGCCCATCCCACAGTGGAGGGATTTGTCCCTGCTTTCGCTTTCCGCTCAACAGCAGCTTCATTTCCCGGCGAATTGCTTCCGCACTTGGATCGAGCAGTATGTTCGACCCTATGTCCACTGTACTTGGTCGCTCCGTTGTAGTCCGCAGCGTAAGGCACGGTATCCGCAAAGCGGTAGTCTCCTCTTGAATGCCACCGGAATCGGTCATGACAAAGTCAGCATTGCTCATGAGCGAGAGGAAATTGATATATCCCTGCGGATCGATGAGCTTGATATTGGCGTGCACGTCCACCAGCTGCTGAAGTCCAAAATCTTGAATGTTCTTTCTGGTGCGAGGATGCACCGGAAACACCACTTGGCGCTCGGCACTAAGCTCCGCGAACAGTTCCAATAGCATTCGGAGCTGAGCCTCGTCATCAACATTACTCGGTCGGTGCAATGTCATCAACACATAGTCGTTCGGGCGAAGTGAGAGTTCCGACACAATAGTGCTTTGGTTGGCTTTCGGTAGTGCGTAGTGCAAGGAATCAATCATCGTGTTTCCAACAAAGAACACCCTGTTCGCCTGCCACCCCTCGCGCGTCAGGTGGTCCATTCCACTTTGCTCCGTTACAAAGCAGTAGTCGCATATCGCATCTGTCGCCATGCGATTGATTTCTTCCGGCATGCTGCGATCGAAGGAACGTAATCCTGCTTCCACGTGCGCTGTTGCAATGTGCATTTTGGTGGCGGTAAGCACACAGGCGATCGTAGAGTTGACATCGCCTACGACGATCACGAGATCAGGCGCATATTCTTCCAGGACTTTTTCAAACTCCACCATCACTCTGGCCGTTTGCTGCGCGTGCGATCCGCTTCCTACTCCCAGAAAGAACCTGGGCTGCGGCATTTCCAAATCCTGAAAGAAGGCATCCGACATACTGGCGTCGTAATGTTGACCGGTATGACAAATACTGTGCTCCACTTTTCCGGCGTACGTGGCAAAAGCACGATGCAGCGGTGCTACTTTCATGAAATTTGGTCGAGCGCCGACCACACTGAGGATTCGTTTCATAGCTGACAGAGATGTTCTGTAGTGTTTTTCTCACTGTGATAATAATTCGGGTGGGCTTCGCCCGCCCGAATTAAGAATTCAAGCCGATGAGTTGCAAATAGTCCGCTCCCACCGGCGTGTGCAATTGTTGTGCGCGGCGAGCGTCGGCTTGTGCCTTTTCCCGGTCGCCCAACATATAGTAACATCGCGAGCGATTGAGGTAGGTTCCGCCATCTTGCTTGATGCTGAGCGCCAAATTGAAGTCGGCCAACGCATCGTTGTAGCGTTTGAAGAGATTGAACAAGGTCGTGCCCCGACTGTTCAATATTTCTGCATCGTTCGGTGTGATTTGCAGCGCCTTGTTGAAATCGGCTAGTGCTTCCGGGCCGTGACCGAGGCGAAGATTTGCCGTTCCTCCTACGCTATATCCTGTCACTTCCGTCGGTGCCAGAATTTTCAATTGTTCTGCATCCTTCAAAGCTTCAGCCGGACGATTGAGCCGTAAGAGCACGATGCCGCGAATGCGATATCCGGGGATGTGCTTCGGGTCGACACGCAATGCAGTATCACAGTCGGCCAGTGATTGCCGATTCATGGCGTCTGCACGCGAAGCGTAGGCGGGATCTGCCGCCAGTGTGGAGATGTAATTTGCTCGATTCGTACGGGGTACACTTGTATATGGATAATGCGAGAGCACATCGGTCCATAACGCGTCGCTGTCATGCCACACATGCGTGCGCTCAAAACTCACATAGCCAAAGCCCAGCGCCACGATCACCGCAGCCGATGCCAATGCAACTCGACCTTGGGAAAGTCGAGAGAGTACCGACCCAACCAGGAAGGCAAGTCCGATATATGGCACGTAGGTATAGCGCTCAGAAACAATGGTGTTACCAAAGGAGACGATTTGTAGTACAAGCAGGAGGTTGATGACATAGAACAATGCTGCAAAAAGTACCACTCTGTCCTTACGCCATCTCCACACAGCCGCGACCAAGGCAAGCACAACGAGCGGCGAAATGTACACGGGCCAACCCATGTTATCCATCGGTGGATAAGGATGGTAAGCCGACAGGGGATAGGGCACGAAAAATCGCCACGCGTAAATCATTAAGGCATAACACGCATACAGCGGCCTCACTGCTAACGAGATGCTGTCCAAGCTTGATACCGCTTTGGCTGACTGAATTTTCAGCGTAATGATGGCAAAGATTGCTGCGAGGATAAAAGCCGGTAACTTTTGGATAATGCTCTTCGACGATATTCCACGTCCCTCGTACACGTCAATTGCCACGAGAACCAACGGGAGGACTATTGCGGCCGGTTTGGAAAGAAGAGATAGGACGAAGAAGATGTTGCACGCCACAAAACGTATGATCTTCTCGTCCCTCCGGTACATCAGGTACGATATCAGCGACAGAAGAAAGAACAACGTGTACAGAACATCCTTGCGTTCGGAGACCCATGCCACCGATTCCACGTGCATAGGGTGAATGGCAAATACCAGTGCCGTAAATCCGGCAACCCACGAGTTTCCTTTGCTAAGCTCGCGAATGAACCAGAATACCAACACACAGTTGATCAAGTGAAGGATGTAATTCGTCAGCAAGTAGCTGGACGGTTGTAGTTGTGTTGCTTGGTAGTTAAACGCCAGCGACAACACCGTGAGCGGGTGGTAGTTCGAAACGACGGGATGACCAAGGTCAAAAATATTCTTGTAGTCAGGGCCGATTAACAGCTTATTCTCCAACACGTAGAACAAATCATCCCAATTCGTGAATTGGTTGCTCAGCATCGGATAAAAGCAAATGGCTGCAATAAGCACAACACCTGCCAACCAAAACCAAGGATTGCCGGAGTATTGTTTGGACGACTTGGGTGAAGTAGCCGGAGTAGGCTTGTTCGTTTGACCCGGCTGTGAAGGGCGTTTCTTGTTCTTTGCCATAATGATGGAAGTATCGAACACTGACGCAAAATCTTAGCGTGATTTTCACTTTTTCTCGATCAGGCAGTACAGCCATTCAAGTCTGTGAAGACCAAAGCCCTGCCTGCGATGAGCAAACGTCATCCATAGTGCAATCCATGACGTCGAGAGACGCCAGGCGATCGTGAAATAGACAGAAACAACCGTTCCGCTGAACGGCGAGACCGACTAGTCATGGCGTTTGCCATAGGATCGTGAACCGGAACGGTCATTGCCGCGACCGCCGAGTCGTTCTGAAGTAAAGCGCTGGCGCGGACGTTGTCCTTCATATCGTCCGCCGCGCTCCGGAGCTCCACCTCGATGCGATGGACCACGTCCACCGTCGATATCTGCCCGTATACGTCGTCCCCGGTACACTTCCCCATGCAACGACGCAACAACCTTCGCCATTACCGATGCATCCACATCGATGAAGGTGTAGGTATCCTTGATGTCCATCCGACCAAACACACTGCTTTTCTGATTGCTGGCATCGCAGAGAAATCGTAGCAGTTTGCCGGGATCAAAACCGTCCATCGCTCCCAAGTTGATGAACATGCGCGACCCACCACGCTTGCGCGCTCAGGAGTCTCTCATGTGGTCGCGTGACGAAAGATCGGCGTTAATGTCTTGGGCGTTTCTGTAGTACTCTAGAAAACGATTGAACTCGATACTCACAAAGCGGGAAACAAGTTCATCTTTTGTTAAGTCCTCCAATTCGGCGCGAACTGCCGGCAAGTATTTGGAGATTCCTTTTTCGTCTACTTCTACGTCGTGGATTTTCTTCACTAAGGCCATCAGCTGTGATTCGCAGACTTCGGCCGGCCCCGGAATACGTCCCAAACGGAACTTCTTTCCAATCACGTGCTCCAGCTTGCGGATCAGAAACATCTCGCGCACGGTGATCAACACGATTGATATACCAGACTTTCCGGCGCGGGCTGTTCGTCCACTGCGGTGCGTATAATTCTCGATTTCGTCGGGGAGATTGTATTGGATCACGTGGGTGACGTCATTCACGTCAATTCCACGTGCGGCTACGTCTGTTGCCACAAGCAACTGCAGGGAGCGCTGTCGGTAGTGGCTCATCACCTTGTCTCGCTGCGGCTGACTTAAATCGCCGTGTAAGGCATCGGCATTGTAGCCATCCTTGATCAACTTTTCGGCTACCTCTTGCGTTTCGCTCTTGGTGCGACAAAACACGATGCCAAAGATGTCAGGCGTGGCGTCCACTAGGCGCTTCAATGCTTCATAACGGTCGCGTGCATGAATCACATAGTACACGTGCTCAATGTTTTCGGCACCGGTATTCTTGGTTCCGATTTGAAGCTCGTGTGCGTCCTGCATGTAGTTGCTGGCAATGCTTCGAACTTCGTTCGGCATGGTGGCACTAAAGAGCCACGTGTGTCGCGTATCCGGTGTGTTGTCCAGTATGGAATCAATTTCGTCGCGGAAGCCCATGTTCAGCATCTCGTCCGCTTCATCCAGCACAACGTAACGCACACTCGAGATGTCTGCGGATTTACGTTCCAACAAATCGATCAAGCGTCCCGGAGTTGCCACTACCACGTGCACTCCGTCTCGCAATTCGCGCATCTGCTTGGAGATATTGGCGCCACCGTAGACGGCGCAGACTCGCAAACCGCCATAGTATTTGGCAAAAGCCTGGAGGTCGTTGCTGATTTGTACGCAGAGTTCTCTTGTCGGCGCAAGCACCAAGGCTTGTACACCGCGTTCTTTCAAGTGAATTTTTTCTAATAAGGGTAAACCATAGGCCGCCGTTTTACCGGTGCCTGTTTGCGCTAAGCCAATAAAATCAGTCTCTTTTTCAAGCAGTACCGGGATTGTTTGTTCTTGGATGGGTGTGGGTTGACTAAAGCCGAGTTCGGTAACTGCGCGGACAAGACTTTCGCGCAGACCAAGACGTTCAAATGCATTCATGAAAGGGAGACAACGTGTCGCAATGGTGTAGTCTACAAAAATACGCTAAATACAGGCACGAAGGCGTTTTATCCCCACTAGCTACCCACAGGACGCTATGCAAGCCGGACAGACTCTACCAGAATCTCCGAGCATGTTTTCGTCCACTTTCTATCGTTTTCGGACTGACTAAGCTCAGTTAGTCCTGGAACATGATATCCTGCGCCGACTTCCGTCCGTCTCTGGCAGCTCTTCAATGAGCTTCCCAATTGTCCAAAAACAAGCAGAAACGGTCGAAAACACTATATTGCGGCAACTCTGTCTTGGACTGAGACATTTGTAAAGACATGAGCTTCAGTCTAAAAAGACCTTGAACACCACAATCTCGTAGGCAACCGGAATATGGAATCGCGATATAAATCATTTCACTATGTCGAAGAACTCAAGAGTTTAGTAGGTCAGCGTATTGAACTCCGCGGATGGGTGCATAACATCACCGCCAAAGGCAAACTGCAATTCATTCAGTTGCGCGATGGTACAGGAATAGTTCAGTGCGTGCTCTTTAAAGGCAATGTGCCGGAAGAGGTATTTGAGCGTGCAAAAGCACTTACTCAGGAGTCATCTCTTCGCATCACCGGCACTGTGCGCGCAGAAGAACGCGCAGCTATCGGGGTGGAGTTGGACGTCGATGCGCTCGAAATTCTTCAGGTTCCATCCGAACAGTACCCCATTACTCCCAAGGATCACGGTGTTGAGTTCTTGATGGAGAAACGTCATCTCTGGCTTCGCTCTACGCGTCAGCACGCTATCATGCGCATTCGCTCGGTGGTGGTGAAAGCAATTCGTGATTTCTTCGACGGCAACGGATTCCGTTTGATGGATTCGCCCATCCTTACACCGAACGCTTGCGAAGGCACCTCAACCTTGTTTGAAACTGAGTATTTCGACTTAGGCAAAGCGTATCTCACGCAGTCCGGTCAGCTCTATGCCGAAGCCAGTGCCATGGCGCTTGGCAGGGTGTACACCTTTGGTCCCACCTTCAGAGCAGAGAAATCCAAAACCAAACGCCACCTCACCGAATTCTGGATGGTGGAACCGGAAATGGCATTCTTCGACTTGAATGACGACATGGACTTGGCGGAAGACTTAGTTGAATACATCGTCTCCATGTGTCTCAAACACTGTCAGCACGAACTGGCCGTCATGGGTCGTGACATCTCCAAACTCGAAAAAGTCAAACGTCCCTTCCACCGCATGAGTTATTCGGAAGCTGTGCAGTGGCTCAACGACAACAACATCAAGCTTACCAAAAAGACCGGCGACGGCTCGGAAATGCAGATTGATTTCCCTTGGGGTGAGGACTTTGGTGCTCCACAAGAAGAAGCGATCATGAGCCAATTCGAGAAACCTTGTATTGTGCACCGCTACCCAACTGATGTCAAAGCCTTCTACATGAAGCGCGATCCCGAGAACGCCAAGGTGGTGCTTGCCATGGATATGCTTGCACCCGAAGGTGCCGGCGAAATCATTGGCGGCTCGCAACGGGAGGACGATCATGATCTGTTGCTGCAACGCATCGAACACGAAGGTCTGCCACGCGAAGCGTTCCAATGGTACTTGGATTTGCGCACTTTTGGTAGCGTGCCGCACAGTGGCTTCGGTCTTGGTCTTGAGCGTACGGTCAAGTGGATCAGCGGCGCCGATCACATTCGCGAAGTGATTCCGTTCCCACGCATGATCTATCGCATCGTTCCCTAAGTGTGAAGAAGCACACTCAGGTTATTACGCACATGTGACTATGCTTCGTCGTCAAGTTCTCCAACGCATTGTTGATCTCTGTATTGCCGCACCGTTGGCGTGGTTGGGATTGAACGCCCTCGTGCCAACGCTCTTCCGTCACTCCGAGCCCAATCACGCGGTGATAGTCGGAAAGAGGGAAGAGCTGTTTCGCGACAGTAAACACGTCGTCTCCCAAGTGGCAGATATCCCGGCTATCATTTTCGATCGAGCCGACGGCATCGTGGCCTACAGTCTGCTTTGCACACATGCGCAATGCGTTGTTCATTTTGATGAGAAGGAACATCAGTTCCTCTGCCCTTGTCACGGAGGCGCCTTCGACGAACACGGTAACGTCACCGCCGCTCCACCCACCAAGCCGCTGCAGCGTTTGTTTGTGAGCGAACATAAGGGTGTTGTGTACCTAGCCAACCGTGTACTCTCGTAGCGTGCCGGCAGCGAAGCTGCGTACGTATTGAAATCAATCCTGAGCGACAACTCTACCGTTAGAAGACTTCTTATTCGTGCGTGCTTCGCACTCACACGCGCACACTCTACGCCTGCGCTTCGGCTTTCAGAATTTATAGGCCTCTTCTACGAGTGCATCAATGCGAGATTGGGGAAGGAGAATTTGGGTCTGTTCGCCCGTGGCGATGAGGCCTTTTGACGAGTAGGCTTCTATGCGGCAGACTATTTTACGTGCACTCACATCACAGACCGTCGCTTGTATTCGCACCGTATCACCAACGGCACACATGGCCTTATGGTCGATGCTCAGCGAGCCACCGACGGCATTTTCGCCCGGATCAAAGAAGGCTTCGATGGCGCGACGCGAAGCCACTTCCGCATGATAGCATAACCAAAAAGTGGAGTAGACAGGATGTATAGCGGCGCCGTCGAGCGTAGCGCACATCCGGCTCGTGACCACACAATCGAACACTCCAACGGATTGACGAACCTCATCGCGCATTGCTCTGCTCCTTAGCGCCTTACAGATCCTGTGAATACCTTCTGCTCTACACGTTTGAACGAGCCGTCTAGTCCGCGGAAACCACCGCCTCGGAATCAGCGGCGGTGTCGCTTTGTAAGGTTGGTTCCTTGCCTTCGCGCAGTTTGACGGAGACAATCTTCGAGACGCCGGCTTCTTCCATCGTCACACCATAGAGCGTATCGGCCGCTTCCATAGTGCGCTTATTGTGGGTAATCATTAGGAACTGCGTGTTCTTGCTGAAGTTCCGGATGAGGTTCAGGTAGCGATCGATGTTGGCGTCGTCAAGCGGCGCGTCGACTTCGTCCAGAATACAGAAGGGCGAAGGTTTAACGAGGTAGATAGCAAACAACAACGCGATAGCGGTGAGAGTTTTTTCACCTCCACTGAGCATTTCGATCGAGTGGGGGCGCTTGCCTTTGGGCTTCGCCATGATATCGATTTGAGCCTCGAGCACGTCGTCGCCCACGAGCTGTAAATCCGCCTCGCCGTCGTTATTAAAGAGAATAGCAAAGAGTTCTTTGAAGTGTCCGCGCACCTGATCAAACACTTCATGAAACAGGCGTTTGGCCGTGGTATTGATTTCGCTGATCGTAGCGTTGAGGTTTTTCTCGGCTTCAATCAAATCGTCATACTGTGTTTTGAGCTGGTGAAGACGTTCAGCCTCACGTCCGTGCTCTTCCAAGGCAAGGAAGTTCACCGCGCCCATGGAGTTGAGTTTTGTTTTGAGCTGCTGCACGCGTTCACGGGTTTCATCGAGTGCCACTTGTTCAAGCGGCATGGGAGAGGTGCGATCGAGTTCCATGTTGAACTCTTCGGAAGCGCGGCGGACAAATTCCTCAACGCGTGCTTGATCGGTGCCGGCTTGAACCTCTAAGCTGTGCAGTCGCGACGTACGATCCTCAAGTTCGGCACGCAGAGATTTCAGTTCTTCGCTCTTGGAGTGAAGAAGGTCGCGACTCTTTTGCGTATTGGATTCGATGCTAAGTCGGTCAGCCTTCGCAGCTCGGAAAATCTCGTCCAGTTCGTGTACTTCTTTTTCCTTTGTTGAGTAGTAGGCCGAGCAACTTTCCAAGCCTTCATCTGTAGCTAGGATATCGACGTCGATTGTTTGTAGACGGCGCTCCAACGTTTGCAACTGCTCCTGCGCGCGCTGCTGAGCAGACTGAAGGGCGCCCAGTTCAGTACTCACGCGAACAGCGCTCAATTCGACAGAGCGAAGGTCGGCTTCGCGTTGAGCAAGGTGTTCCTCGGCCTCACGCAATTGTGCATGCAGACCATCTAACTCTGTTTGTGCCTGAGCTTTCTTTTCGCGTAACTCTTCGGTCTCACGACTAATATTCTCATCCTCGCGAAGGAAATCCGCATTCTCGTTGCTCAGATCGCGGATGCGCGAATTGAGTTGTTCCAGACGAGCGTCTAAGGCTTCGGCGCGGACGGAGAGCTCGTTTTTCTGACGTTCCAAAGCCGCCTTAGTGGCCTCTGTTTGACGCAACCGATCGGCAATCGCATGCACATCAATCGTGCTCCGTTCAGCCCGTGAGCGCTGTAGCTGTTGCTCCAGTTCCTCGATTGAACTGCGCATCGTTGTCAGCTCTTCTTGCAATTGCTCGATGCGGTGCTGCTTGCCCAAACGAACGCCTTCCAGTTTGCCCACCGAACCGGCACGAACCACGCCGGAGAAGGACACGACTTCGCCGTCGAGAGTGACGGCTGTTTCGACCTGTTGATCGACGATTTGCAGAGCAGTGTCGAGGTTTTGGACAACCACGGTGCGACCAAGCAAATGGCGTAGGGCATGCCGCACAACGTCATCGCACTGCGGAAGTTCGCTTGCCCATCCGACAACATTTGGGTTAGGCGCTAAGGTTGGCGGAGCGGCAATGGTAGGAACAGCATTGCGACAAATAAACGACGCTTTGCCTTTGTCCTGCTTGCGCAACGTTTCACGAGCCGCTGAGGCTTCTTCAAAATTGGCAACGACGAAATACTCGGCTGCAGCGCCAAGTGCCGACTCTACAGCTACACTATAGGATTGATCGATGGTGAGGCAGTCCGACAGAACCTTCTTCTCGCGAACCTGCCACTCGGGGGAGGCAAGGAGAAAATTAGCGCTATCACTTTGCTCGCCCAAGCCCATGAGAAACTCTAACGAAGCTTGGCGGTGGGAGCTTGTTTCCCGAAGGTCGGACACTGCGCTTTGCGCCTTATCTATGAACTGCGTGAGCTCCTCTACGCGGCTGCGCGATCGATGTAAATCCTGCTCAACCGAAATGACGGCCTGCTGGGAGGCATCAAGCGATTGACTCAGTTCATTCATTTTACGCTGGATGTCCTGCTGCTGCAGCTCCACCTGCTGAATGTTCTCGGAAACATTCTTGCTTTGTTCGTGGGCATTGTGGACTTGTCCGCGCACCCGATCGCGACCACTGGCCAGAAAGTGAATTCTGCTCTCCAGGGCTTGAATGGGCTCGGATGCGCTGCGTGCACGTTCACGGAAGTCTTGCACCACGAGCAGTTGCTCGTCCCGTGCACTGCGTTTTACATCAACTTCGGAACTACCTTCACCTTGCTGCATAGACAAATCCAGAAGCTGACGGTCGGTGTCCTGAATGTCCTGCGTGAGCCGGTGACTCTGCTCCTGCAATGATACTTTTTCCTGACGTATACGTGAGCTGTCGCGCTGCAACGCATTCAGTCGTTCACGTAACACAGCCAACTCTTGTTGAGCGGTAGAAAGTACAGCGCTTTGAGTGCGCTCATTCTCCAACACCACTTGCAATTCACGCTCAGCCTCGTTGTTGCCTGCTTCGATGAGCACATACTCTCGTTCACAGCGCTCAACATCCGCACCAAAGCCATTACGCTCTGTGCGAATACGATCGATCTGCTCGCTCACCTCGTTGAGTCGGTGCAGAGTTTCGGAATACTCGAAGCGGAATAGACTGAGCTCTTCTGACTTCAAATTTTCCGATACTTCAGAATAGGTTTTGGCTTTCTCTGCCTGGCGGCTGAGAGAGCCGACAGATTTTTGCACTTCGCGGATGATGTCGTGCACGCGTTCAAGATCGCTCTGTGTGGAGCTCAGTTTGCGAAGCGTCTCCTTGCGACGCTGCTTATACTTCACAATGCCCGCAGCTTCTTCGAACAAGTGTCTGCGCTCGTCCGAGCGATCGCTGAGGATCTGCTCGATCATCTTAAGCTCAATCACGGAGTAAGCGTCGGCGCCCATACCCGTGTCGGTAAAGAGGTCGATGATGTCACGCAAACGACAGGGCGTGCGATTCAACAGATAGGTGGATTCGCCATCCCGAAAGAGTCGACGTGAGATAACGACTTGAGAGTATTCCGTCGGTAGGATGTGCTTGTTGTTCTCGATAGTGAGCGACACTTCGCTCATTCCCAAAGGCTTGCGCGTACGAGTTCCGTTGAAAATAACCTGCTCCATTCCATCGGAACGAAGTACAGAAGATTTCTGTTCACCTAACACCCATCGTAAAGCGTCCACAATGTTGGTTTTACCGCTGCCATTCGGTCCGACAATGGCAGTGAGACCATCGGAAAACTTCAGATTGATTTTTTGTGCAAACGACTTAAAGCCGTGAATTTCAAGCTTTGATAAATACATGCTCGTTCGAGGTATTGATTCGGGGTATGTGTGTATGCGCAGGAGGGCAGTACAGCCAGCAAATATAGGCTCAGAGCGGTTTTCCACAGGCGCGAGTTGTGGAGAACTTTTCCACGTTTCATGCACATCGTGATGGATTTCGCCCGGGTCGGTCCTTAGTTTTGTAATTGTGTAACCGGAACGAGTAGTAGGGTTATTACTCGAAAGAGATGAAGGGGATTCATCGTTTACAATTCGCCACTTGACGGCAGATAGGGCTGCCGCAGCATCGTCTGGAAATTCATTGAGATACTTACGTCACACTGCAGTTTGGCTTGCCTTTGTCCTTGCACTTTGTTCGGCTGTTGGCGTCAAAGCGAAGGACAGTACAGATTCGAAGCCAGCATTGAAGAAAATAACGGTCACAGAGTCCAATAACCTCTTTTTTACCGATCGGTACAAGTATTTGTACTTGCCAAAGGGTCCCTCCGACCCGGATATGAAGAAACTGAGAGCGATGGTGTCCAAGGATGTGCCGCTCAAAGGCGTGACCGATCCTGACATCTTCATGATGCTCATGGAGTGGACCTGTATGCGATGGGAGCACGATCCCTTGCATGAACCACCTCCCGGCGCATCGACCTTGGAGATTCTCACTCGCGCATCCAAAGGAGAGAAATTCAGATGTCAGGAGTATGCGCAGGTTTTTGTTGACGTACTCACTTCCTTTGGCTATGTGGCGCGATTGTTACAAATGCGCAAACCGGATGCTGCGTATGGAGCGCCGGGCGCCGGACACGTGGCCGTTGAAGTGTTTTCTAATACCTTGTCCAAGTGGGTCTTTGTCGATCCGCAGTGGTGCATGATGCCATACAATGGCGACACCCCGCTTAACTTCTATGAGTTGTATCAGCTTAAGAAGAACACAGCACTGGACTCACTGCGCTTCAAACTTTCGATGCGCGTGATGGCTCGCGACAGTGTGTTTGATGTCAATCAATACGATGCTGCCTACCGAGGCTTTCTGTTTCAGTACTTTGGGTATGAGGGTATCATCGCTACCCGTTATGGCTCACCGGTTTTTCTATTCTTACAGTTGGACGGCAAAGAACAATACTGCACTTTTCAGGGAATTCCCGTCAACAGAAGAGTATTTACCGACAAGGTGCAGAATCTGTACTTCAACGTCAATACATCGGTTCTTCTCTTCGATTATGGACGCGATGTAAACTGGGGTGAGTTGTTTCGGACGTACAACATCAAATCGCCGGACGACTACATGGCCAACATGGCGAACTTTGCGCCCTCTCCTAAATTCAGCGTGCAGCTCCAAAACAACGCGCTCTGGTTCGATCACTACGAGTATAGTATCGACAATACCGCATGGAGGAGGGTAAAAGGGGACAAACTTGATTGGAATCTGAAAGAGGGTGACAACGACATCGAGTTGCGAGCGGTCAACGTTGTGGGTGTTTCAGGTCCAACGAACCACATGCACATTCGCTTCGGTCCGGATCCACAATAGAACACAGTGGAGACACGCTTCTGTGCGTTTAGAACCTCGAACTCGTCGAAGAGGAAAATGCTACGGC
This sequence comes from Chlorobiota bacterium, assembly GCA_039810585.1. Classification (GTDB taxonomy): domain Bacteria; phylum Bacteroidota; class Ignavibacteria; order Kapaibacteriales; family NICIL-2; genus JBBATK01. The sequence goes on along the minus strand of JBDHXF010000002.1, from coordinate 26,381 downwards.
TACAACTTGGATCCACATTTTCCATGCTCAACGCTCCATGTTGCGCGACTTCCACAACATAGGAACGATTGCAAGTACCGTGGTGTAGAGCGTCGACGCAATTCCATATTTCACAAAGAACCCTGTAAACGAAATTTCCGTGGGACGAATGTACAGGAAGTAGTAAATCAGATTATGCACCAGACCAGCGGCGGTAACGACGATCAGGAAGCGAACGGTTCCCAGATTTTCGTTCACTTTCTTTTCGGAATAAAAGTACCCGGCGGCAAACGCAGCCAAGAGCTTTGCCAAAGCGTTAGACCCAAGAACGTCGCTTGATGCAACGTCGAAAATCATCCCAACGGCAAACGCGAAGAGCATGCCCGCGAATTGTCCCTCGGAGAGAGCAACCCACACACACAGAATAAGCAACACGTCCGGTGCCACTCCGCCAATGGCGAGGAAGTTTAGGAAAACGATGGTGATAACAGTCAACACCAATGCCACGATGGCATAAAGCACGAATCGCATCTGCGGGTTCACCGCTAGGTGTGCACGTTCGCTAATAGCGCTCATTCAACACCTCAATCGAGACATGAACTGTGATATCACCTCGGACACATTTGGAGGTCTCAACCCTAGCACCAAGCATAGAGAGCGTGGCGGTTGTTGCATGCGAGAAGCTCAAGTACTTACTCATACTGCAACTTCTTTCTGAGGCGATCCTCTACCTCGTGCTCCAACTGAAGGCGTTCAGGATCGGGAACCTTCATCACAACAAATACTTGTTCCAGTGACGAGAAATTTACCGCTGGACGAACCACTACCTTACGGAACAGCGAATTCGGATCGCCAACCACATCAACCACGTATCCTATCACGTAGTCTGCAACATACTTTCTGCTCAAGCTTGAGCTGATGATGGCATCGCCCTGCTTAATGTCATACGACCGAGGAATATTCTTCATCACCAGGTTATCCGTTCCATCCCACACAATAATGCCTTCCTCCCGCGTTCGCTGATTTCTGGCTGCAATGCGTGAGTCTCGATTGAGAACCACTTGAACCAGAGAATACGATTGCGAAACGCCGATCACAATCCCAACCAGACCGGCATCGGTGACCACCGTCATCCCTTCTTGAATTCCCTGACCAGAGCCGCCGTTGATAGTGATGTAGTTTCTGAACTCCGAGGCGGACTTCCCGACAACCTCTGCTGTATGTAAGGGCAAGGCTGAGTGCTTTCGAAACTCCAGCATACTGCGGAGTTTTTCGTTTTCGATCACCGACTGACGCATCTTGACGACCTCGGAGGAGAGCTGCAAATTGAGGTCACGCAGTGCGGAGTTCTCCGCCTTCAGCGCCACAGGATTTGGGAGCCAGGAAAATGCACTTTGCACACCACCGATAGCCGCGATAACGATGCTACGAAAGCCCCCGAGCTTGCCGGTGCTTCCGTATGACATAAAGGAGAAGCACATCACCACCAGGATGAGGAGGGTGATGTATTCCTTGAAGCGGACAATAAAATCGAATACCCGTTGCATGAAGAGCGATGGACGGTTCGAGTCGGTTTCGGTTGAACTGACGGTGGACACCACGTGCTGCACTCGTGGTTGCCCGAAGGTACATTCTTAGTAACGCTTGGACTTGATCAGAACCGTTTGATAGTCACTCAGATCTTCCAATACTTTTCCGGTTCCACGAACGACGGCTGTGAGGGGATCGTCTGCTACGTGCACCGGAAGTCGTGTTTCACGTGAGAGTCTTTCGTCCAATCCCTTCAGCAGGGCGCCACCTCCTGAGAGGATGATGCCTCGATCAAAAATATCGGCTGAGAGTTCCGGGGGAGTGCGCTCCAGCAGATTGAGCACGGCTTCAACAATGAGCGTTACCGCTCCGTCCAAAGCCTCTCGAATTTCTGCCGAACTGATTTCAATCATCTTTGGAATTCCATCCACAAGATCGCGACCCTTTACTTCAATAATGATCTCATCGCTCAGTCGTGATGCGGATCCCACCGTGCACTTAATCATCTCTGCGGTACGTTCGCCAATCAAGATGTTGTGACTCTTCTTGAAATACTGCACGATAGCCTGCGTCATTTCGTCGCCTGCAACCCGAATAGATTCCTCGCTCACAATACCGCTAAGTGCGATGACGGCAATCTCCGTGGTTCCACCACCAATATCGACGATCATGTTGCCAATCGGTTCGTGCACATCCAGGCCCACACCAATGGCCGCAGCCATAGGCTCAGCGATCAGGTACACTTCTTTTGCTCCGGCATGCTCGGCACTGTCGCGAACCGCGCGTTTTTCCACTTCGGTAATACCGGAAGGGACGCAAATCACGACGCGACGAACCGGTTGCCAGCTTTGAGACACTTTGCGGATGAATGCGCGCATCATGCCTTCAGCAATTTCAAAATCTGCAATGACACCGTCCTTCAACGGACGGATGGTACGAATATCTTTGTGTGTCTTTCCTACCATTGCCTGAGCATCATGTCCAACCGCGATGATGTTCTTCGTCGTGCGGTCGAATGCGACAATGGAAGGTTCGTTGAGGACGATGCCTTTGCCTTTCATCCACACCAGCGTATTCGCGGTGCCAAGGTCCATTGCGACATCGTTTGAAAGTAAGCCAAATCTCATTCGGAAGCCAGGGGTTAAGAGGTGTGCAGAAGAGCATCCATGCCGATCGTCAGATTCTTTTCGTCAGCCGAAAAGTCAGACCGTGGCTGCACGTGCTGTGGTAGGTCACACGAACGCAAACCGACCATTCTTGTGCTCGCAAACATACAAAAGGCAGCACAATGAACTTGTGGAAAAATGGGTCGCAAGGTCGTTTCCTGACGAATCTTAGGGCTTTTTCGTCCGCGTTAACGCGGCCGATTTCTTCCCACCAAACTTCTCAAGTATGCACCGACGCTCAGATCAGGGGGCAAATTGTGCCCAGGTGGTTGCGGTCCGAAGGCCGGGTTGAGCGATTCCATCGTGAGGTGCACCGAAGGGGAAACTGAGCTGACAGGTGCCGTGGAGTTCGTGGGAGTGGGAGGCGTTGTGCCGGTTGCTGAAGCATTGGACACCGACGTAGGAAGCTGCGCAGCAGCGCTCGAATGAAGATCTCCCAAGAAGCTCACCTGAGTATCCGTTACACCCAATACGAGGGTGCGTTCACCAACTTGGACAATACACACGTGTGCTTTTGGCGAGAGCTGCTGGCGCGCCAAAACATTCATGGCAACTTCCGTGTTGCCAACTTTCGTGCGAGCCGTTCGACGTTTAAGGTACCACATGAGCAACGCAATCGCTGCCACACAGGTCATTAACGTAAGAAAGGCACGGAGAAGTGTAGGATCCACAAGAGCAGGCGGTGCGTTGGTACTGCTTGTTCAAACTTAGGCAAAATGTAAATTTGAGGTGCGCCTGGTCTGGAATAAAATAGTTGTCACCTTGTCATGAAAGCACTTGTTTGTGCGTTTATTGTGTGCGTGTGCGTTGCGCCATGTTACACTCAAGCACCCGTTTGCGATAGCTCCCGCACGAGCGCGGAGGCAGGCGTAGTGCTGAGTTGCTACAGTATTCAACAGACAAAACAGTCGTCGCAAATTGTAAGTGTTGCGCTTCTGCCGATGACCGTGGTGGCACCATTGTCCACTTGGGCAATCGGCGCGTTGGCGCACGATCGGGAGACAGCCACATCGGGACTTCTCGTGTCCTGTGCAGATCTTGGTGCCATGAGCGCGACCTTTCTCATCAAGAGTATTGTGCGCCGAGAGCGACCCTATACCACCTATCCGGATTGCATACAGTCAGCCGAGTTGCACGACCGCTTTTCGTTTCCTTCCGGTCATGCCACGGCGACGGCAAGTTTTGCAACACTGTTGAGTTTGCGTTACCCCAAGTGGTACGTTATTGCTCCCTGCACCGCTTACTGGCTCTACACGTGTTACGCCCGGCTCAATTTAGGCGTGCACTATCCGAGCGACGTGCTCGTGGGCAGCGTTGTCGGTTTGGCGAGCGGATGGTTAGTGTATCAGCTCTCCGATGCGTTACTGAAGAAGGTGCCACATTTGTTGCCCCAAGAGCTTCCGTCGCGCCGCTCGTTTGTGATACCGATCAGTATTCCTCTGGGTTTGTAGTCACAACATTCTGAGTGTACGGCTATCACGTGTATCCAGAGAATTATTATTCGTGCCGCGCACCGCGCGTCACTGCCTGCAATAACCGTTCGTGGAGACTTACTTCGTACTGAAGATAATCGTTGGAACTTGTAAAGTGGAGCGACGACCCACAAGATCCACCAGCTGAGGAAGCTTTTCCTTTGGTGCCCGCGTACGATTAAGTGTTCGGCTGATAGAGATCTTCAATTGTCCGGGCGACGAGGCATCGTACGACACGCTGGCATTGCCCAGATCATTGCTGATCTCCTTGTTGGCAGGAGTGGAACTCAGTTTCCATTCTTTAGGGTAGAACACAGAAATGGACCGTTGAAGTTTGTTGTCTGCATCGATATCGATGGGATTATACCGATGATCCGATTCCAGGGGAGATTGATACAAGGAGGTCGGTGAAAAGAGACCCGACGTTTGAAATATCGCTTCCTCCGGTGTGACGGTCACGAGATTATTGATAGTGTACTCGGTACGCAGCACGAAGTTCTCGCCCGGTTTTGATTTACCCTCGATCGTGTACTTCGTGAGTTTGAATTCGCTTCCGTTATAGCTCAACATTTTCTTGACGTGACTTTCTTCTTCGTCTGCCTTGTACTGCTTAAATGTTTTGCGAAGCTCCACAGCGATCATGCCTTCATAGGTCTGCGTTTCGATCACATTGATGTTTCCATCGTCGGTGATATGTAACTCGAAATCGCTGTGTTCGGAGAGGGGCTTGAGATTTACAGGATTCAGATTGACGAAGCGATAGTCATGCGAGCTCACATCCTTTACACTTTGCACCCAACCACCAATCTCGAGTGCACGATTGCTTCGCACAAATTGTGGAACAAAGTCCGGAGATATTTCTTTCTGGTTTGGAAAAACCAGATAGATCTTGTCGCTATCCTTACATGCTATCCCGGTGAGCACATAGTCGGCAAACACCGGTGAGTATTCGTCAATCGGTCCGTCCGACGGATCGAAGAATTCGTACTCTGCATTTTCAACTCCGTTTATTGCAAACATGTATTGTGCTAGGCATAGCGTCCTGAAACTAGTGCTGTAACCAGCGGAGAAGATATCGTCAAAATCAACGTTGTTCGCGGCCTTCGAAAAGCGATCATCGTCACGACCCACAACCTCGATGTGCTTCTGTATCCAGGTGGTAATCGTGTCTATTTTTTCCACTTTCGTCTTACAGTTTGCACAGATTTCTCGTGCTTTTGCATCTGATTCCTTGCTTGCGAAGTCCTCGATGGACTTGGAGAACAACCGGTCACTATCTGCCCACCCTGTCCAGCGTTTGTTATTGGCTATAATGTAATCAGGATCTTGTACCGTGATAGAGGCGAACTCATAAAAGGAACCCTGTTCTTTACGATACGGAGCATACGGTTCGAAGTGATACGCAGGAATGTTGGTGGAATCGTACGTGTTAGTTAGAAGATTTTCATCCTGCATTTTGCCTCGTTTCAAATCGCACACCAGATCGGTCCCAAAACGACGTAACTCAACCAGTGTATGCGGATTGTACGCATGAACGAAGTGCATCTTTCGAACTGGCATCCCATGTTGAAGAAAGTACGTTGATTGTGTGTAGTAGTTCACCATCATTCCTTCTTCGATCAAGGTACCCTTCTGCATATTGGGGTAAGCGAGTTTATACGTGAAGTAGTTGTCAACTTCTTGCACTTTGCAATCATTCTTCGTGAAATGCGCGATAGTGCCATCGGGATAGATCAACACCGCATAAAAGTCCATTAAGTCACTCTGGTGCATCACCGCACACTCAAAAGTTGAGAGGTCTTTATCTTCAGCTTTGAGAACAACGTAGTTGATGCGGCGGCAGAGGCAGGTGACGTCACGACCGTACTGACCGCGCCGTGTACTTCGCCCTAAGGACTCCACGCTTTCGCTATAGTCCATATACACGCCATTTTCACCCTCGTAGTTACGTTCCAATTCTTTGATATTAATTGCAGCTGCCTGTTTACGAAGCGAGTCGTCGCTCGTTGGTGGATGCAATGTTATAATTGGTGTGAGAGTGTCACAGCCAGTCAGGCTGAGGGCAAGAACGACGATGGTGGCAAGCGCACCAAGGACAACGAGATTTTTCATGAATGCTTTATTTCTTATTGAGGATAAACATGTTTTTCTTCGCGGCTAAGTACTGTTTGCAAAAACGAAGATAGGTGTCTTGATTTGGTCCCACATAGCGATGACGCACTTCATTGTAATCGTATCGAAAGTGGTAGACCCCGCCTTCTTCCGGACTCAACTCAGCTCGAAATGAGGCAATGGCAGGGTTGTCGCCCAAGGATACCGCGGTGTGTTCTGCCGTTGCACTCGGACAGTGAAGCCGAAGGTCGATGTTCAGATTGCTTCGTGTAGAGATATACACGCCAAGGCTATCTGAACTTCGCTCCATGAGGTTGCCACTCACGGTGAAAAATGGAGTTTGGGGAACGTAAATCTTTGTTGGCGACTGTACGACGAACGAGCTCAAATTTGCACGTGCTCGGTAGCGTAGGTCGCCAGCCGAGTCAACTTCTAAAGCAAAGGAATCCAGCAGTATTTTCTGAAAGTTTAGCCCGATAATGAGCGATAGCAGATGCTTTGCGTCCGAAGCCGTTAACTCGTACTCAGCATTTTGTACTCTCCATTTATCGTCGTTGCGAAAAACGATCTGCGCTGTGGCCGATTGAAGGTTGTCTATCTGCGCGTCTATTGTAAGGGCAATAGAGGGTTGCTTCAGCGGACTTTCTACCATGGGCACGTATTCTGCATGCTGCGCGTTGATGATGAGCGCGTGATTGCTGATGTCTCCCTCAGGCAGATTTCCGAACTCGCAATATCGGCTGGTAGGATCCATCCAAATGCGCTTGCCGTTGATGTCCGCAACAGCAATGGCATGATTAAACGAGTTAAAGTTGATGCCACTAAATTCAGAAAATGGATACGTACAGATTGGGGCGATGGAGACTCCCGGTATATGATAATACTCAGCAAGCTTGGTGATGCACCAGGCTTTGTCTTTACAGTCTCCGTATTTCTTTTCCAGTACAAAATTGGGACTGCGCGGTATTATGGCTCCTAAGCTGCTCTCGTCCGCTAAATAGTGTACACGACTGCGTACATATTCGTAAATCACGCGGAGCTTTTGCTCATCAGTTGATGCTGCACGCACTCTTCGGTCCAAGCTATCCGCATACTGTACATGAATCGTACTATCCACCGGCACCTTCGACAAATACCAACGCGAAAACTGATCCGGCGATGTGGGATTGACGTCCTGACCGTTAATCTTAAAGTGAACAAGGAACGCTACGTGGTAATAGTCGTACGGAAAGCACGACCGGGGGAGTCGCCGTGGAATTTCCGGAACCTTTAGTGAAGTGTTGCCGGCGCTGCTCTTCACGTCGTACGGGACTTTTCCTGCAGGAAAGAATGGCTCAAACTCCACCGTCATATTGTCCGGATGCTTGAACTCGATTTCGAAGGATGACATTTTTTCATAATTAGGGACAACGATGAGCGGCATATACTCCAGACCATCATAGACGCCGTCGTACCAATAGTGAAGTACACTGCCAACCTTCGGCTTTTTGGGGAGCCCAATGTACCAGGTCTTTGAATCGCAGAGGAAAATGTCGTCGTCTGTATTGGACTCCGACCAAATGTATCGTTTGGCAATGTCGTCGTTGTCGAGATCCGCCGACAAATTCTGCACTTTCATGAACTCAAATTCGTGCACACTAAAAAATCGACGGTCGACGGACTCGTCAGATAAAAAGGTATAGAAGCACTCGCGATTTGAAGTGAGGGAATAGCTCACCTTGCCATCGTGAGTGACTTCCTCAATTCGGTATTTGGTTTTTTCTTTAAAATCATACTCGTCCTTGTTCTCGTTCGCCGCGTAGCTGCAAACAACCAAGAGTACTGATAATGCTAGGAATAGGGTTGTCTTCACGGGTACTCTCACTCGTGATGTGGCAGGTACAGTTGCCGCAAAGATTTCCGGTGAGTCTAGGTCCATGATGTCGGTTATTCGTGGAGTCATAAGTGAAATCGTCATTGGTAACAGATTCGTCCCGCAGGTAGCAGGCCTCTCTACAATCTTTTATTGTGTGCGGGTACTAGATTATTGATCCGGACACTTGGTTCGTACACACGGTGCATTTGGACAAAGAGAGTATTCGTGGAATAGGATCATTCGTCTCTTCGTATCAAGACCTTGATCGTGGTCTCTTCCCCAAATGACCGTTCAGAAGCACTGTCGTTTAATCACGCCGGATCTACTGTGTGTGGCACAGAACATTGTCAATAGTTGTCGCCACAAACGACCTCGCGATAAAACGAGCTCCCCATGCTTCTTGCACCGAGTGAGAAAATCAATCGTGAAGCAATTCCTTGGATATAATATAAAGCAAAGAAAAATGGAGAAAATGAAGAATATTATTCTTTTTTGCACAGCGGGTAGTGCAGTGTGGTTGTCCGTGTGACTTCTTGATTTTTCGCGATTGTCGTAACGACGGCGCCTTCCTGCTCCTCTCTTATGGAAACTGATCTCGCTTAAGGAGTCTTATACCGTTGCATCTGGCATTACAGATGCCTACGAGCTCTCTTGTCTCCTGGTACAACTTCGATTCGCTGTGCTAAGGAAAATCATTAGACGAACCATCGTTCGCAGTCGAATCTTGGGCCGTCTCAACTCGCTGACCTACAGCATCATCGAGCAAACGCTGCATGTCATGAGGGTAGTTAGCATAGTAGCAAAGTGGAGATTCGTTGAAAGAACGTGATTCTATGAGAACGATGAGGAGCGATGAGGAGCGATGAGGAGCAATGCGGAACGAAGAGAAATGATGAGTGGCAATGAGGAGCGAATAGCCTGGCTGAAAGCACTGGATATTGTGCAACATCAGCGATCCAGAGGATGAGCTACGCACGGAGGCAACCTAGTGTCGCCCCGCGGGTCGCTGGAGGCAGAGCCAACACCGGTTGACCCCTCAAAGCTGCCTCATTTCGTATCTTTGTGATCGGGGGAAGATCGTAGTGGTACCATTTATAGCCGGGAATTGACGTGGACGAAACATCACTCTCAGGGACAACCAAGAAAGGCCTCAAAGTCACCAATGGTGAGGCAAAGAAACACGCCGCAGCGCCATCATGGCAGTCTGATATTCAGTCTATTTTACGCGACTATCGTATTGCCTGCGAAAGCCGTCAAGCCAGTTTACTCGGTCGTAAAGAAGTGCTGAGCGGAAAAGCCAAGTTTGGAATTTTTGGTGACGGCAAAGAAATCGCCCAAGTAGCTATGGCTCGTGCATTTCGTCACGGCGATTTTCGCAGCGGCTACTATCGCGACCAAACCTTCATGTTCGCAAAAGAGATTTCTGGCGTCCGCGAGTTCTTTGCTCAGTTATACGCGCACACCGATGTCGATGCGGAACCAGCGTCGGCTGGTCGCTCCATGAACGGACACTTCGGTACACGGACTCTCAATCCTGACGGCAGCTGGAAAAATCTCAGCGCGCAGTACAATTCGTCGGCCGATGTATCTCCTACGGGTTCTCAGATGCCGCGTCTGGTTGGCTTAGCGTATGCCTCGCGCCTATATCGCGAATTGGAGGAGCTGCAGCACCTGACGCAGTTTTCAAATAAGGGACAAGAAATTGCGTTTGGAACCATTGGAAATGCGTCGTCTGCAGAAGGCATGTTCTGGGAGGCCATTGACGCCATAGGCGTGCTCCGCGCTCCTGCGCTGATTTCGATATGGGACGATGGCTATGGCATTTCTGTTCCCAACGAATTCCAACATACCAAGGCAGATCCGGGTGCGCTGCTCACTGGTTTCCAGCGTAAAGCCGGCGACGTATCCGGTTACGATGTGTACACGGTAAACGGTTGGGATTATGCAGCACTTGTTGAAACCTACCTACGTGCTGCCGAACGCATCCGCACCGAAGGATTTCCTGCCATCGTTCACGTTAAAGAACTTACGCAACCGCAAGGGCACTCTACCTCTGGGTCGCATGAGCGGTACAAGTCCAAGGAGCGTCTGGCTTGGGAAGCAGAATATGATGGGATTGCGAAAATGCGTGCGTGGATACTCGCACAGGGCATGGCAACATCGGTGGAACTCGACAGTATTGAACACGATGCTGTTCAAACTGTTCGCGTTGCTAAGCAACAAGCATGGGATGCCTTTATCAATCCCATCAAGTCCGAAATCGCACAGGTGATTGGCTTGTTGGATGCGATGATCGCACGACATGCAAACGTGCGCGATGTGTTGCAGAGCTGCAAGGATGAGCTGGTAGCTATCCGCGAGCCTTTCCGTAGCGACTATTTTGTGACAATACACAAAGCTCTGCGCGCGGTTCGCATGGAGCCGTCGGCTGCATCCGAAGCGTTGAAAGCGTATCGAGATGAGCAGCAGAAGCTGCAAGAAGATCGCTACGATAGTCATCTGTATAGTGCCTCATCACAGAACGCACTGAAAGTACCCCCGGTCCCTGCGGCATACTCGGAAGCTTCTGCCACCAAAGTTGGTTTTGAAGTCCTGAATGCAACCTTCGACTACTGGTTGAAGATCGATCCACGCGTCATCGCCTTTGGTGAGGACGTCGGAAAGCTTGGAGATGTGAATCAGGGCTTCAGCGGCTTGCAAGAGAAGTATGGTCCGTTGCGCGTGTCCGATACCGGTATACGCGAATGCACAATCGTCGGCCAGGCTATTGGTATGGCAATGCGAGGTTTGAGACCAATCTGTGAGTTACAGTATCTCGATTATGTGCTGTATGCCTTGCAGATTATGAGCGACGATTTAGCAACAGTGCAGTGGAGAACGAAAGGCGGACAAAAAGCTCCGGTTATCATCCGTACTCGCGGTCATCGCCTGGAAGGTATATGGCATAGCGGCTCTCCGATGTCCGGCATCGTGTCGCTCGTGCATGGCATGTACGTCTGTGTCCCGCGAGATATGACACGCGCCGCCGCCATGTATAACACTCTACTCCGAAGCGACGAACCCGGCATCATCGTTGAAGTGCTCAACGGGTATCGCCTCAAAGAAATGTTGCCCGATAATGTTGGAGAACACACGCTTGAGCTTGGCGTACCGGACATTATTCGCAGTGGTAATGACCTGAGCATTGTAACCTACGGAGCGCTCTGCCGCGTGGTACTACGCGCTGCCGACATGCTTGCCGAGTGCGGCATTGATGTGGAAGTGATCGATGTACAAACTCTCATTCCGTTTGATCGTCATCATCGCATCGTCGATTCCATTGCGAAAACCAACCGCGTTCTCTTTGTGGATGAAGACGTGCCCGGTGGGGTCAGTTCCATGATGCTGCAACACGTTTTGGAGAAGCAAAACGCTTATCGTCATCTCGACTCCGCTCCCCGTACTCTTTGCGCAAAAGAGCATCGTCCTGCTTATGGAACAGATGGCAACTACTGGTCAAAACCGGAAGCAGAGCACATCTTTGATGCAGTGTACGAGATGATGCACGAAGTGCATCCGAATACATATCCACTCTTTAATTAGAGCAGTCCCTACTTGGTAAATGTTTGGCGACGAATGAAGAAAGGGCAGTGACGTGGGTCATCTGCCCTTTTCTTTTAGGCGTTGAGTCGTTCGCAGATTTTCAATTCTTGCGCTGCTTCGCAGCACTACGACGGTGCAGGGACTTGTACGTAGCACGCCTGCGTGTTCTTAATTCTCAGGGATCACCGCTCACAGCGCGCCGCTACCTGTTCATTGCTCATTCAATGCTTCGCTTCGCTTCATGCTCACTTGGAGCCACAATCCGTCGTTTGCTTTGCCCACTCGAAAAATGAGCACAATACTATCAGCACTTTGCCATTGAACACGCGCTCCGTCAAAAAGGGAAACGTCGTCGTGAGTGATACTGTGCATATGGATAGTTGAGGCGAGCGTCCACGTGCCACGCTCGAAGTATTCTACATGGCGCTGGAAGCGTCGTTTGAGACTATAACTACTGTCTGGACGGAAGTCCACATGCAAGTCCAAATCTGCGCTACGCAGCAATACGTTAAGGGAGTCGCTTATGCGTCGTTCGTGCAAGTAGAGTCGTTCCGTTCGCCGGCTCAAAGTTTTCGTACTCTCCACATCGTAACGCTGCAACGACCAGGTACCAAGAATCGACTGATCTGTTTGCGGCAGTGTTTGTGCAAACATGGCAGCGCCGAAGAGCAATGCGAAAATGATGGCGTATGGTATCGTTCGAAAACCAGGGGTCATGGAATAATATCAAGGGGAATTGACAGGCGCAGCACAAAGCTACGTCCTACACCAAATACTCCCATACGACCCGTTGCCTCATTCGTATCCAAGTATTTCAATCGGCTTAGGTGGTCTTGATACGCAACGTCGCCAAGATTGTTGACGAGAAGAGATACCTGCACGTGTTGGTGTTCGAAGACCTGCCAATCGCTTATCACGCCGGCATGGATGAGTACATAACTGGCAGTGGCGGTTTCGGTATTGAAGGCCGAGTAAATGTTGTGCTGTGCAAAGACGATGTCAGCACCCAGAATACAATCGAGCGATGCAAGCTCTGCGCTCACATGCTTAAAGCTCGTCTTTAGCGTCGACGTCCACTTCGGTGCGGGACTGAAGGGAAGGTATTGCATGGAGTCAGCCTGGTTGCGAAGCGATGTGATCACGAAGCCAAAGCCATTTTCAAAATGTAACCAATCGAGAGGATGTGGGTGGATGTCCACGAGGAGTTCCGCTCCGTAAAGAAGAGCCGACGCTGCATCGTAGGCAAACACTTGATTGCCGTCGATGAGTGAGTCACCACCGAGGAGTGACGGCACTTTGCGTGTATAGATGTAATGATCTACCGAGTTGGCAAACACAGAAGCCTCGATGCTTAAGTGCGTGATTTGGTAGAGCAGTCCGACATCCACTTGAGTATTGAATTCGGGTCGGAGATCGCTGTTCCCGAGTTCGTAGCGCACAGTGCCGTCATGCACACCGTTGGCGGCAAGTTCGCTCATGTTGGGAGCACGAAATCCGCGGCCGAGATTGAACTTTAAGGTCAAGTCATCACTAGCCTGATAGCTTGCCCCTAGGCTTCCGGCCACACCACCAAATTGATAGTCATGCGCCACAAAGCGCTGGGTGGCGTCGGGAGCGCTCTGCGGGACTTTTGTGTCGTTCGAATCGAGATACAAAGCACCACTCCGCTCAGATCGCAGATCGTAGCGCAGACCGGCGGACAGATCCCATGATCCAGCACGCAATGTCGATACCGCGTATGCGCCGAAGTCGAACAGGTGGTAATCTGGAATAAGATATTCCGCGCCGGTGTTTCGGTTGTCTTGCGCCATTCCATTGAATCCCACACTGAGGTGTGCGTTGCCTATATGGATGCCGGTGCCTCGAAGGTCGTAAGTGAGCGTTCCGAGTGTCATAGCCAGACCCGGAGTGGAAGGCGTCTCGGCACTGGCAAACTCTTGTCGCTCATTTTGCTGCCAACCAATATTTGCCAACAGGTTGAACCCACCAAGAAACAGTGTGGTCTCGCTGTTCACCTTGCTGTGCACAATGTGTTGGTAGGGAATCATCGATTCGTAATTGAGGGCATCGTCGTGTGTAGTCGGCCGAAGCTCCACTCCTGTCGAAGCTGCCACTTCGCGCACAAACGCACCGCTGCTGTCACTCATTCCTTCCACAATTCCGGGATTCAAGATGAATCGGCTAAGGTGAAGCTGTGTGTATCCCCACGAACCATGATATCCAAGCACTGCGCGCAGGGCATCCTCTCGAAAGCCGGATCCGAACACATAACCATCGTAGGCGTTTTGATAGGCGTGGGCCTGCTGGTGACTGTAGCGAACATCCCAGGTCCACTGTTTGAGATTCGCCTGAGTTGCGAGTGACGTACTGATCTGACCGTTATTCGTTCTGTACTCGCCGTCAGCCGATAGGCGAATATGACCGTCTTCCACATCGTTGTCGGCAAGCAAATTCACGACGCCCGCCAGGGCGTCCGAACCATACATCAGGGAAGCAGGACCCTTTAAGATTTCGACTGAGCTAACGGACGATGGATCGACTTCCACCCCATGTTCATCACCCCACTGCTGGCCCTCCTGGCGTACACCATCGCTAATCACCAACACTCGGTTGTATCCCAAACCTCGAATCACCGGCTTCGAAATTGCCGGTCCCGTGGAGATGCTGCTAATGCCGGGCTCTTTACTCACGGCATCGATGATATTCGTTGCTGCCGACTCTTTTAAATCCGCCTGCGTGACAGTACTAATGGGTACGGGCATGCGCTTTTTCTCCGTCGCTTCGGAGACCCCGCTTACGACAACTTCGGGTGTTTCGATGAGGGACTCGGTCAATGCAAAGTCGTGCTCACTGATGGCAGACAAATCGACCTGCTCAACAATTGTTTTATACCCAAGCAAGCTAACCCGCACACGAGTGCTGACATTTGGCAGATGGGCAATGCGATAGCTCCCGTCTCGCTTGGAGATTGCACCTCTTTTAATATCCACCAAAAAGATGGTTACACCAGCCAGAGGCTGCCGGCTAAGTGAGTCGCGCACTATGCCGTGAAGAACATGATCTTCGACTGGTTCCGCATGAATTGGATGTTGAGCGTGCGCAATGGAGCACACGAAAAAGATGAGAAGCAGAATGATGCCCCGTGAAAGTCGGTCAACCATAGAATGACAAAGAATGAGTGAAACAACACCGGTAGGCGTGACAATACAGTCCAGCCGCGACTGCTCGCGGGCGACGAATAATGGAGCGTATTAGACGGTCGGTGGTGCACGTCCGCGCAGGAGTGATCGCGGAGCTTTGTCATTGCACGGAGTCGAGAGCAGGTATTGCTCAACGGTTTCGGGAGGTTCTATAAAGGGGTGGAGTGACGGAACAATGTCACAACTCACAAGGGACAATTGGCAGAGTTGGCAGTGGCTATGACTGGTATCCAGCGTCGGCGCGGATCCCGAATCATGCTGTGCGCCGCTGTGTTGCGTGTTAAGCGAAACACTGTCGTGCGTGTGAGATGCCTCAGCACTGAAGAGCGACAAGAGGCTCAAGCACACCAAAACAGAGCAGAAGGTGTGCAGAACGTGATGACGGTTCAGAAACGAAGCAAACATCCAACCAAGGGGGGTGAAAAGACAATCGGCGACAAAGATAGAAAATCTCGTGTCGCCGATGGAATGATGGCCAAGGCTATGTACGGCATTTATGACTATTTAACAACCACAAAGGGCAAGTGGAGCATACGAGTGAGCGTCGTCATGCGCAAACTAAACACGCCACTGCTGAGCATGGAACAATCGTGGTCGATGAGGTAGCTTGAGTTCGAAAGAGCATCGATGCTAAAATGATCGACTACCTGTCCATTTTCGTTTACAATATCAAATGCGTACGTGCCTGCTTCGATGCTATGAAGATTGAGGTGAAGCAGTCCTGAGTTCGGATTCGGCGACAAGCTCAAGCTAAGCGGTCCGGTTCCGGTGCTCAACAAGCGACTTCCATTTGCCTTGCAAATCGTGGTACAATACTCACCATTACCCAGTCCGACGTTTGTCAGATTTGTAGGATGCGGACCGCTGTTGTCCCAATAGAAATCTTCGATGATCAGTGAATCGCATTCCAGATGACCAAGCATAGCCTGACCTCGAATTATAGCAATCATGGTGGGCGAGGTAGAGAGGGGATTGGCAATTGTATCGACACTGATGTCGATAGATTGTCTTGTTCCCACCACGGCCGGATCCGGAATGAAGCGACCGACAGCAGAATCGATTCGATTGGGTCGAAACATATCCGCCGGAATGTTCACTCTGGCCTTGAATTGAAGCGTGTTCGTGTAGCTTAACACGGTATCTAACGCAGCCCACATATGAATGGCAACATTATTATCCGTAGGGTTAACAACCGTCGACGGATCGAGCCATACCCGATAATTCACGCCGGGTAGTACCACGCCGTGAACGGTAAGAGGGATGCTATCGGTGCAACCCAGGTTACGTTGGAAGTAGCGGACATACAGCGTATCCGAGTAATCACCAATACTTGCTGTGTTGAACTGAATATCCACCGTATCGACATTCTTTCCAAGAATGGAGAAGTTGCGGCGTTGAGGAACAAAGAGATTCTTGGATGTTCCGGCAGCGCCAAAGTCGATCTCGATTGACTGCGTATAATCGTTAAAGATATGCATGGTCCGCATGTCGATCTGCGCCTGCTTTACGGCACCAAAATCCAAGTGCGTTGAATCCAGGTGAATAGGCACTTCTCGATATGCGTGCAATGGAATCGTATCCGAAATATTCTGGTTGTTGATGTGATACCACACAATGAGCAATGCGTTTTTATCACCAACCGGCGTGCCCGCACCATCGTAATAAATCGTGATAGCACTTCCGTCAGTATTCTTTGGTTGAACAACATAGGGGAAGGTGGTCCATGACAACTTCATGCTAAACACGGACGCGTTCGGTCCCTGAATCTTCACGGAATCAATAAAGCCTGAGCTTACGGCATCTATATTCTGAACCGTTACAGACTTGCCGGTCGGAATGACGCAGGTATGAACGGTATCGAAATCGATGGCAGACGTGAAAGTGAGGGCATTGTTTGTGGGATGGACGATCACCACAATTTTTATGGAGTCGATGCACGGACATCCAATGTGTACAGTGAGAGTGTCAACGATATCACTGAGTGACTTCGGTGTGATGTTCACGTATAAGGTGTTACTGCGTCCGGGATCGATGTCGGGGCTTGGAGGGTTGACCGAAATCTCCGTTTTCTGAGAACTGATGCTATCGATACAAATTTTTGTCGCCGTCGAATTCGTGAATTGCAGCGGTTCGGAACTCAATTGATTGATGGGAGCATTGTTCACGATGATCAGTGTACGGCTAACATCAAGCGTCGATTTCTGCTGATCGGCCATGAGTGGAATAACAATCGTTCGCGCGCTGTCGTCAAATACGCGTATGCTAATCGTGCCGGTCTTTAGTGAAACGCTATTGTCTGTCGGGTCTCCCACATAGGCTACCACATACATCAGCGAATCGGTGGAATTGTTGATCTGTGTTGAGTCCGCTGTCGGCTGCTTCACAATCTGAAAACGAGCAGCATCCGGTCCGCCAATGATTGCCGGAGCGTACACCTTTGCAGGACCGGACCCGGCATTACGAATCCAGAAGGTGTCGAGCACATTACTACAGCGATATACCGTCCCGAAGCGAAGAGTGTCGACCGAAGGAACGATGGAGGAATTCGTGCCAAATCCGTGAGGCTGAAAGCGTACAGTTGCGGGACACGATGCTCCTTGTTCACTGACGGTCCATAAGAGCGTCGTTTGGTACGGACCGGCAGTATCCGGTTTGAAGCTGAGGAGAAAGACAATGCTATCACCCGGAGCTAATATTCTCGGAACGGTGTCGGGTGGAACCATCGTGAGTGTCCACGGCGCACTAACGGTCGGCACTGTAAGGAAAGCAGCCGAGTCAATTCCGGTTCCGCGATTGATGATTGTAAATCGTCGGGTAAGTGTCGCGCCAACTTTTACGTATCCAAAATCTTCGAAGACATTGTCATAGCCCACAACTTTGGTGTCCACCAACGTGACCGACAGCGGTATGCGGTACGATATAGTGCAGGAATCAGTCGTCAGAATGGTAATCTGCAGGGTATCTCGATACGAGCCGGCTGCGCCGCTCGGTACGCGCACCACGAACTGCGCCGTATCGTTTGGATTGAGTGAGGTTGTTTGAATGACTGCCGTGAAGACCGTGCCTTTAACGAGTTTGAATTGCGTGATATTCGCCGCTTTGGCCGAGATGTTGCGCACTCCATGCGTCTGACTCTCGCCAATGGTCGCACACACGCGATTGAAGTCGATTGAGTAGGCGTTGCGCGTTTCAGTATTGGCCGACACATTGATGAAGGATAAACCAACCGTATCGACGGTTGCCTTGTAATCAATCGTCAATACTTGGGGTGAGGTGCCTACCGGGAAGGAGAGCAGCATTCGGTCCTGTATTACCCCCGCTTGAAAGGCAGGCATCTGGAAACGCACAATGAAACGGATAGAATCTTTTGATTTCAGAGTCAGATTCTTCGCAGGCGATGGAGACACAATACTAAAGCCTACGGTACCGGTAAGAAAGCGAGCGCTATCGAGTACAACGTCAGCATTCCCTAGGTTGCGTACATAGAAGGTGTCGAGCTTAACACCATTATTGGCACAACTGACTTTGCCTATGTCTCGAATGGAATCGCATGATACTTCGGCGATTCGGAGGATATGAATTGTTGTTGCAGCCGCTGCCGAAAGGACATAGCTCGGTTGAGCACCAAAGCTACCGGTTGCAGGATTGGTCACTTTTTGCGCCGCAACAATCTGCAAGTTTTGATCAGCGCCCGTATAGTCGATCGTTGCCGCCCATCGACTAGTCACCCCAACTTTTACAATCGTATCAAGTACCCAAGCGGTATTGTCCGACTTCAAATACACGGCAATTGTGTCTCCTGGCTTTCCATATCCACGTAAACTAAACGGTGGCTTAATGGCGGAAATTGTGTCAATGGTCGGCCCCACGTAATCAGCCGCGGCATCACTCGAAGGCGCTAACTGAATTGGTCCGTCCATCCGTACGCGTCCATCGCTTCCCACAGCCGCACTATTGCCTTTGCCGCCGCTCACGTGAACAGCTACCGATGTTGACGGTAGTTTAGACGCAAGATTAATTCCGCCGCCTGATCCTGAACCTCCGACCACTTTCCCGGATGCGCCATTAGACCCAGTCGCCGAGATATCTACTTGCTTAAATGAAAGCGCATACAGTTGCACCGCACCACCACCACCTCCACCATTACCCGAACAACCGGGTGGGAATCCAGAAGGATTACCACTGGATCCGCCGGAACCTCCGGCAAGTGGAACGTTCATGATATTGCCTGTTTCGTATCCACCGTTCGGTTCAACCGAATTCGAGGATTCACCATTGGACTTATTGCCGGCACCGGCACCTTTGCCAACTGTATTTTTTTCTCCTGACGCACCCCCGTGACCACCTTGAGGAGCACAATTGCCCCCATCGGAACAATTTGAACCGGAGGTTCCGAACGGATGCCCTGTTCCACCTCCCGCAGATTCGTACGCGGTTGCCGCGGCGGAACCACTAGTACCGTTTAGCGAATTTCCGACTCCGTTTGCATCTGGTGGACCCGAACCTTGTCCATAACCATTATAGCTGTTTGTCGAGACTCCGGACGCATTTCTACCGCCACGGCCACCTCCGGTGTATCCGGGACCTCCCGCGCCGCCACTACCGCTAACGTCACAGTAGCCACCACCACCACCTCCTCCTCCCGGTGCGCCTGAGGCACCATTTGCCTCCAGCGACAGTTTTGTGGCGCTACCAGCGCCGACTATTCTTCCACTTGCATACAGACTGAATGGCAAATAGCCTTGATTGCCGTCTGTTTTGGCATCAACATCGGTAGTGGAGACAGTGTAGGTGTTGTTTCGAAAGATTACGCTGTCAATCACCATTGCACCGCGCCGTGAGCGTTTTCCCAGCGTTCCTTCGCCGATGACAAATTCGTTTACAGAGCTGAGGTCACCCAAGTGCGTTGGCTTGACGATATAGAAGGTGTCAACATTGGAAGGCACTCCCAAACGACTTATCTGCACCGGTATTCGCCATGCATCGGCCAGTAATGTCCAATCTGACGAATTCGGCGCGCAGATAGGACTGATGAATGCTATGGTGGACAGCATCCGTCCATCCCAGCTCACCACCACGGGTGAGAAGGTAATCTTGGCTCGATCCGCCGCGTTCACACATTCGAGTCGGAAGGCATCGGCAACATTGTTGATGTACAGACCATCAGTGTTAGCAAAGTTGGTACCGTTCACATTCGCCTGATTGGGAGCGATGAACTCTACATACACCATCGTGCCGGGAGCCCCGACATCCGGTAAGAGGTAGGAGACAATAGGTTGAGCCATGGCTGGAAGTGCGGCAAACACTACCAAGCACATGATTTCTAATGCATGACGAAGAAGTCGTACAACGTGGGGCATGATCATTTCAAACATCCTGGTTCTTAGCTTGAACGTAAGCAACGACTTTCAACTCCACGGCAATGGGTGTAGGCAATGCACCTACTTCGATGGTTGTACGACAAGCCTGCACAGACGAAAAGTGCTCGGCATAGAGTCGGTTGAAAGTCGGAAAATCCTTTTTCATATTCGTTAAATACACCTGCACATCGACAATGTCGGTCCATTGCGCACCGGCATCTTCGATGATCTTCGCGATGTTTCGAAACACCGATAAGGTCTGCGTTTCGATATCGTAGCTTTCAATCTCACCCGCCGGCGATAGTTGCACACCGGGTATCACTTTTGTTCCACGTTCCCGAGGGCCAACGCCGCTCAGGAACAACCAGTCTCCCACACGACGTGCATGCGGATAAGCGCCAACCGCCTCCGGAGCACGATCTGAGTTGATGATCTCGTTGCGCATGTGGGGAGGCGTTAGTGACAAACAACAATCGACTTCACAACCATTACTCCCGATTCCAGATGCGCGGCCACCGTATAGACGCCATTGCTCAATGCAACGGTGGAGAACGTGAGCTCTTGCGCGCCTTGTGATGCATCAATAGTCATGCACTTCTTTCCATGAACATCGAAGAGGTCAACAGAGTGCAGCGCTTGCGCTGCGTGAATAAGAAGGACACCTGAAGTGGGCTGCGGACTACACTGAAGTGATGCGTTCTGTACTTGCTGATCATCCTGTACACCAATCGTCAAATCAAGCTTGTACACCGCTCCGTATTCGCTTGCAGCAAGAGCAGTGATTCCGTCGCTTGAGCGCATGGACGACAATAAATCGTCGCCGATATCCATCTTGTCCGCACTTGTGCTTGATCCATTAACGTAGTACACTCCAAGATCGGTATTGACGTAGGCTCCGGCTCCGGCAGCTCCGAGTACCCAGACTGGGAATGTGTTTTGTGTGCCGCTACAAGGAATTGTTATCTTTTCGATTGTCTGGTTGAGTTTCTTACGATAGAGAGTTACGGTGTATCCACCGCCGTTGCTTTCGTAGCCGGCCCAGAAGATGTCGCCTTGTGCGGTACCACTTAACTTTCCGGCGCCACTTAATGGCACGAGCATGCTCAATGCAGCGGATGACGTATCGCCCGCATACACCCCGTTGGCCTGGGCAACGAGGAAACGTCCGTCGCCACTTGAATAGATGGACGATACCATGGCGTTGGCATCCACGAGAGTCCATGTCAATCCTTCATCGTCAGATCGAAGTAGGCCGACTGATGTCCCGGCATACGCCACGTGAGCGGCAACTTCTTGCACACAGTATGCTTCCTGAGTCATGGGATTAGCGTTCAACTGACCGCTCAAGTAATTCAGTCCCAAATCCGTTGAGAACCATAAGCCGGCTGTTGAGGCGCACAGAATTCGACCGGTAGCAGTGCCGATGAGATCCCTCACGCTGACCTTGCTCGTTGTTGTCGGGATGTTCGCAGTCGACCAATCCAAACCCAAGGTTTTTGATTGCGACAGAACGCCGTTCGAGCCAGCAATCACAATCGCGTTGTCGCTCATTGCCGCTGCTCTGAGTGGATAGGTTGAAATACCAGACGACGTGTTCGTCCAGAAGTCTATCCCTTCCTCTGAGCTAAAAATTCCGGCATCGGACGCTGCTACTAAGCGACCATTCGTATAGGCGTAGATGGTGTGAAAGGTGTAGGCAACATCCTTCACATGATTCCAACTTGACGATCCTGCTTCCAGCGAATACATGTGCATACTGTCGCTCGTTGTCTTCCAGAACGCATAGGCTACGCCGTTGCGTCCGCCCACGATACTGATCAGTGTGTTGTTTGCCTCCTGCATGTTGTACTGATAGTTCTTCCATGTATCGCCTTTGTTTGATGAGCGAATTGGCTGATTGTTTTGAATGCCCCAAATAGCGACCGGCGCACCAAAGAAATCCTGCGTGCAAGTGGTGAGATTTACGGTACCGACACCGGTGGTTGAATGATCGGCATTCACACGCTGTGTAGTTGCACCGATAACGAAAAAGGTGGAGTCTAGACTTTGAAAGACGTTCAGTGCGGGGGCGCTAAGCTGTGCAATGGGCTCGAAGCTTATGCCGTTATCGCGTGATCGTCGTAACTCGTATCCCGAACCATTTGTTGCTAGAGCGAGAAAGTCACCATAGCGGCAACTAAAAAAGGCGAGGATCTTGTGTTGACTGAGGGAGTCGGTTAAATCATTCATCGGCTGCCAGTTCTGTCCATCGTCTGTGGAACGTACCAGCTGTCCGCCTCCAAACGCAAACAGGCATGCAATTCCGTTGGAATCGGTAGTGGCATACACTTGCACGCTAAGGACATCGTTGATCGGCGTTTTTAGTTTTTGCCAGGATTGTCCTTGATCTACCGATCGGTACACTTGATTCAACGCTGTACAGTACAGGTCTCCGAACTTATTTGCCGTGAGCGTCGATACCGCTCCGCCATCTTTCTGAGCCAGTTTGATCCACTGCTGGGCGGGACTCTGCGAGACCGCGAGCAGAAGACAGGTCAATGTGAGTGCAACAATTTTCATAATCAGCCATGAATAAGGAGAAACATAATTCCGTGTTTATGAGTGTCATCAATCGGATCACAACAAAAGCTACGTCGGAGCATTGTCACTTCGACGGACCGTCGTTGTTTCCAGACACCTTAATAGACTATGCAGACGTTCTTTTGTTCCGTGAAGAAGCGCAATGATTCTATGCCACCTTCACGACCCACGCCGCTGTGCTTCACGCCACCGAACGGAGTTCGGAGATCGCGTACCAACCAACAATTGACCCACACAAGTCCACTTTGTATCTGCTCCGCCACGAAATGGGCGCGTTTGAGCGATTCAGTGAAGAGCACGGCTGACAGTCCATAACCAGTGCTGTTGGCGATGCTAATTGCTTCCTGGTCGGTGTCAAACGGTGTGAGCGTTACCACCGGACCAAAGATCTCTTCCATGTTCGTGCGGCAGTTTGGTGCTAAGCCCTCCACAACCGTTGGCTCAACAAACCAACCGTCGGCGCAGCGCCCCTCAAGTTGAACGCGATTGCCGCCACAGAGGATTGTTCCACCTTCTTGCTTGGCAAGCTCGATGTAGTGCAGAACTTTGTTCATGTGCAGCTCGGAAGCCAAGGCTCCGCATCGTGACAGATGATGCGTTGGATCTCCAACAGTAAGAGTCCGAACTTCCTCGACAAAGGCATCGCGAAAGCGTTCATAGATGGATCGCTCTACCAGCACACGCGACCCGCACAAGCAAATCTCACCCTGATTCAAGAAGGCGGCGCGGACGGATTCGCGAACACTCTTGTGGAAATCGGCGTCGGCAAAGACGATTGTTGGATTTTTACCACCCAGCTCAAGAGAAAGTTTCTTGAACTGTGGTGCGGCAGTGCGCGCGATATACTCGCCAACACGCGTAGATCCGGTAAAGGAAATTGCTTTGAGCATGGGATGCTCAACGACAGCTGCACCCACCGCATCACCCAGTCCGTGTACCACATTAAATACACCGGCGGGAAGTCCTGCTTCATGGCACACTTCAGCGAGCAGAGTTGCTGTGAGCGGTGTAATTTCTGATGGCTTACCAACAACCGTACATCCGGCGGCCAGAGCCGGAGCAACCTTCCAGCTGAACAAATAGAGTGGAAGGTTCCAGGGCGAAATACATCCTACCGCACCGATCGGTTTACGAAGCGTGTAGTTGAGTCCTTCATTATTGCCACTATGCAACTCGGATCGTTGATGCAATATTTCCGTTGCAAAGAACCGAAAATTTGAGATGGCACGCGGGATGTCCATCACCTTGCACAGCCACTCTGGTTTTCCCTGATCTTTACTTTCGGCGCGTACAAACTCGTCGAAGCGTGCTTCAATGCCATCGGCAATGCGCAGTAGTACCGCCGATCGTTGAGAGATGGGCAGAGTTGACCACGCCGGAAACGCTTCTGTGGCGGCTTGGACTGCAGCATCAACATCCTGTGCATTGCTGTTAGCAAGGTGCGCGTAAGGTTGTCCGGTTGCCGGTTCATACACGTCCAGCCAGGAGCCGGCTTGTGCATCACGGAACTCGCCGCGTATATAATTACGAAGGTATTGCATGCTGCTTTGGAATGCGTTGCCTGATGGTGAAAGAGCACCGTGTGCTGAAGCGATTCATACGCAATACAATGCTTCGCACAGGGCTGCCACGCTTGCTCTTGCCGAATGACAAAGTTACGCTTTTTCCTGCGTTGTCCCTGCGGGAAAGGCGGGTGCATCGTAATTTCGAACTATCGTGTAACTCCTTCATTCGTCATGACCTTTGCCGAGGCTCGCGAGCACTTTCTTCAATACTGCGCATCTGAGCGTGGCTACTCTGTGTACACACAGGATCGCTATGCGCACAGCTTGAATTTTCTTGAGCAGTATCTCCGCGAAGATGAAACCGAGCTTCCGGATGTGGAGGATATTTCACTGCAGAGTCTGCGACCCTTTTTAGGCTGGCTTCATGATCGTGGATTAGCAAAGAAAACTCTGCGATTGCACTTAAGTGCTGTCCAATCCTTTTTTCGCTTTCTCTGCTCCAAGCAATTCCTTCGCAGCAATCCGGCGGTGTCGCTCCATGCCCCACGTGTTGAAAAAAAACTCCCGTCGTTTCTTCAAGCCCATGAGGTGAAGTCGCTACTCGAAGGCTTCGATCGTGAAAGCCCCGAAGGCTCTCGCAATGCTGCCCTGGCGGAGTTGCTGTATGGTAGCGGACTTCGTATCAGCGAAGCGCTGCAACTCAATGTGGATAGCATCGATCGCACGAATGGTCGAGTACGAGTTCTCGGTAAGGGTAAGAAACAACGTGTGGTGCCGGTTGGCTCTGCATGTTTGCGTGCCTTGGACGAGTACCTCCCGCAGCGCATTGCACTTGGCGCCAAGGCCGAACAGCAAGCGTTGTTTGTGGATGGCAGGGGACGTCGCTTGAGTGCATCCCAAGCATGGTCGATTATTCATACAGCGATGCAAGGCATCACCGAGAGTACACAGAAATCTCCGCACGTGCTGCGACATTCGTTCGCAACGCATTTGCTGGACAATGGAGCAGATATACAGGCTGTGAGTGAAATGTTAGGACACGCCTCGCTTAGCACTACGCAAGTCTACACCCATGTTTCCGTTGAGCGTCTGAAGGAAGCCTATAAGCAGGCTCACCCGAAGGCGGACCTTCCGAACTCATGATTTTTGTATCCATTGGTTGTATGTGTGTTATTTCACTTGAAGCGCGACATCACGCTGCGCTGAATGGAGAAGGAGAAGTTTATGCTTAGAGTTGGCGTTATTGGTGTCGGACATTTAGGTTCAATTCACGCGCGCCTCTGGCGCGCCAATCCAAATGTGGAACTCGTTGGTGTGTATGATGCTCAGCATGAGATTGCACAGCAGAAGGCACAGGATATCGGAACACAAGCATTCGCCACGATGGAGGAGTGTATAGCCGCCTGCGATGCGCTCACCATTGCTGTTCCCACTGTTCTGCACCATAGCGTTGCCATGGCGTGTTTGCATGCCGGCAAACATTGCCTCATAGAAAAGCCGATCACCGAAAAGTACGAAGAAGCTCTCGAGCTTATTCGTGAAGCAGATGCTCGCGGCTGCATCATCCAGGTTGGTCACGTTGAGCGTTTCAACCCTGCATTTGTAGCGGCTCAACAGTATGATGTCCATCCGTTGTTTATCGAGGCCCATCGATTGAGCCAGTTCCGTCCGCGTGCTACCGATGTGAGTGTGATTCACGATTTGATGATTCACGACATCGACATCGCCTTGTGGCTTGTGAAAAGTCCTGCACGTCATATCGAAGCCAATGGAGTAGCGGTAATAACCGACACACCGGATATCGCCAATGCACGCATTGAATTCGAGAATGGTGCTGTTGCCAATCTTACAGCCTCACGCCTGTCGGCAACGGCTATGCGAAAGATGCGCATCTTTCAACGCGATGCTTACCTCTCACTCGATTTTTCAAAACCGTCAGTGGAAGTGTACCGACTTCTGGACGAAAATGAAGATCGTCACAGCGCTGTGCCTGCTATGATGCTTGGTCAAATTGAAGCCGGTCTCAAAAATCGAAATATC
>JBDHXF010000001.1:0-227554 GCA_039810585.1 Chlorobiota bacterium | reverse complement strand
AAAGCGATCTTAAATGCATCACGCGTAAAGTTCAGCTTTGCAAGTGATAAAAACGGACTTGTTCAGACCTTCCCTAGATTTCTAAATCTTCGTGCCTATAATTCTAGTGCACTACTTAAGCAAAAAGTCGAAGAAGAGTTGTGGCGGGTAACTATTAGGAGTGATGGAAGCTCTGGGGATTTACGAAGAGTGTTTCCAGTATTAAGTTATACCGCAAGAACAATTATTTGTAATCCAACACCATATGAGCTAACTGGTACAGTTGCAGAAGATGATGAAGGTGTTGTAGATATGCGTCAAAGATAAATTGAAATTTGCTGCAAGCGCCATAGCCATTGACTTATCCGCGATGGTGGAATATGCGTGAATATTCAGCAGAAAGTGATACTATCGCTTGGCGAGAGCCCGCCAATCAGAGCCACGTGTCCAATGAGTGTATCTGACACACTGTTTTAGAATCGATGGAAACAAGTCAGTTTTGATGGATGCGTTGAGCCGGGACATTTTGTGCGAGTGTTAACGATTCCGACGATGTGGATTACAATGTCAAGGCGCGGTGCGACATTCTCCAGCACAGTTTTTTGTCAACCTCGAGGAGAGTGGCGCAACAAATTTGAAGCTCGAAGTTTTTAGTTGGGACTCGTGACAGGCTTTTAGAAGACTCACTTAAAATAGCTTTGTTTAGCAGTGCTGGAGAAAGTTTGGCGCACGGCATTAGTGTTTATTGCATGGTCACTCAGCCCTTCAGTGAGTCAATTAACTTGAGGAGAGAAATTTGAGCACGAACGAACAATATCTTTGTTCCTTCGGTTTGCAGCCTTATAAGTCGAATTTTGGGCGACACAATATCTGGTAAATTTGCCTACACGAAGTAAGTCAAAATTTCCTACGTTGCAACAAGGTACCCTGCAGACTTTGTTAACGCGGGTTCAGACCATTTAGAGCCTCGGTTGAGTTTCTGAAAGGCGATGCCAGACATTTTTTTCATTTGAAGTCCCATGAGTACACCTCGCATTGGCATGTTCGCTACAGTTCGTAACCGCCGTGGTCTAACGACTGGTGTAGAGCCGTTCGATGGTCCGAACGGACGACTGCACCTCGTCAACATTGATTATAAAGATGATCTACTACCACGCAGCGAAAAGCTTATCTGGGAGCTGGAACCCGTAAGTCGGCTTCTCGAGCCTACCGCTCTACCTAATGTCGGTACAGACGACCCGATGCCTGGTGAAGATTATGACGCGCTATTGCGTGCAACTAGATGGTCTGCTGCAAGCCCGTTTATCGATCCCGATGGGTCTGGTCCGCTTAGTAGGCTGCCAATCGCGAGTCCGTTTCACGGGGCGGTGCAAGTCGACGACTTTCAGCTTGTGCCGTTGCTTAAAGCACTGCGCATGCCACGCGTCAGTTTGCTTCTTGCAGATGACGTTGGACTCGGAAAGACGGTTGAGGCTGGGCTCATTTTGACTGAACTTTTACTGCGTCGGCGTTTACAACGAGTACTTGTGCTTACCCCAGCAGCTTTGCGCTTGCAATGGCGCGATGAGATGTGGGACAAATTCTCTTTGCCTTTCGATCTTGTTGACCGGAACGAGACGTATGCCTTGCGCCGCAGTTTGGGCATGGACGCTAACCCCTGGCGCTCGTTCAGCCGCATTATTACTTCTTATCACTATTTACGACAAGAGGATGTGTTGGAGCAGTTTCTAGCTGCCAGCCGAACTCCTGAAGGCTCTCCTCATTTGCCATGGGATCTGTTGATTGTCGATGAGTGCCACAACTTAATGCCTTCTGCGTTTGGCAACGACAGTGATTTATGCCGAATGTTACGTCTGCTGGCGCCGCAGTTTGAGCACCGATTGTTTTTGAGTGCAACACCACATAATGGACACACGCGCTGTTTTACGGGTCTGCTCGAAATCTTGGATCCGGTTCGTTTTAGTCAAACAGATGAACTCCGCGAGGCAGAGCGTGGTCGAGTTCAACAAATCGTAATACGTCGCCTTAAGCGTGAGATCAACGCGCGAACTACGCCGCCAAAATTCTGCAAGCGGCTAGCTCCCCAGGCCCTGGTCTTGAGTCTCGCTCCGGAGGAAGTCGCGCTAAGTGTTGCATTCGATGGTTTTCGGAAGGCAATACACAAACTCATCGCTAGCGATCGCGACGCACGTCGTCGTACGGGAAGTTTCGCTGTCGAGATTCTCGGAAAGCGATTGCTCTCGTGTGCAGTTGCATTCGCAGACTCGTGGGCTCGATGCAAAAAAGGACTTGCCGAAGATATAGTAGCCGCTGATGCTGAGGTGCAGGCAGCGCGTCGAAGTCTTGAATCCGAGACGAGCGATGACCGCGAAGCTGAATCGCGCGCCGCAACAGCCTCAGGTGTTGTTGGCGCTTGGCTCAAGGGGGTTGCGTCTTCGTTGACAAATGAGATTGCCGCGATTGATGCGGCAGTCGCCGGACTGAGACTTAATGAAACTTCTCGCACGCTTTCGTTAGTCGATCCACATGTAGATTCTCGCTATTCAGCACTTGAGGCCTTGATAGAGCAACGGCTGCGTGCAAAGGACAAGTGGCTTGACGATGAGCGCCTTGTTGTGTTCACCGAGTACAAGACAACCCTCGACTACCTCGTGCGTCGTCTGACCTTTAAGTTTGGAGCTGAGCGTATACTGACACTTTTCGGTGGTATGGATGACATTGAGCGAAGTGAAGTCAAGGCTAGTTTCAATAACAATACACATTCCGTGCGTGTGCTGGTTGCCACTGACGCTGCTGCTGAAGGTTTGAACCTTCAGAGAACTGCGCGGTACCTCCTGCATTTCGATTGCCCTTGGAACCCATCGCGAATTGAGCAACGCAACGGCCGCATCGATCGTCACGGGCAGCCGCGCGATGTTACTATCTTCCACTTCGTCACTGACCAAGACCAAGACCTTGCCTTCCTCTCACATGTCATCAAAAAGGCTGACGAAATTCGAGAGGATCTCGGCTCGGCTAATGATATCTTCGACGAAGCTGCTCACCGCCGACTAATCGCCGGCGAGAACGCACGAGATGTTGAAGCAGACCTTGATAGACGTGTGAAGCTCGCGTGTAGCAGCGTGAAGATCGATGCCGACGTCACTCTTGATACTGGTACCGAAGGGCGTGACGCCAATGCTCAGCTCAAAGCACTCGCCGACGAGATCGATCTTGACTCTCAATCATTACGCGATACTCTCGAATCAGCAATGGCGATTCGTGCAGGACGACCGCAGCTAGATTGCACTGAAGTTCCGCGTACTTGTAAACTAGTAAATCCAGGACTTTTGGGCTGGAGTGAAGTGATCGACGAGTCTATGCGCAGACCGCAGAAAGGTGGAACGCTGGGACCTGTCGCACGTATTGCCTTCGATTCTACGCCCTTCATCGATACTATAGGCGACCGACTTGTCTTCTCGCCGCGACCGGATGTGCTGATGGCGCATCTTTCACATCCAATGCTTCAACACGCTATCTCTTCTCTCACGCGTCGTCGCTTCCCAGGAACAGGCGAACAGGTCTCGCGTTGGACCGTTCGACGTTCGACGCTCCCTACTGGTATCGACGCTTTGATTCTACTTAGCGTGGAGGAACTTGCAGTAAATGGTCTGAGGGAAACATTCCACCACTGGGTTCGCACAATTGTCTTCCCAGTTACTCGGGGTCGACTTGACGAACCACTTCCACACGTTAGTGCACTCGAATTGCGAGGTGCGGAGGTGACTCTCGACAAGGGTGACTACGATAATGCACGGGCTATCTTCGACAACATCGAGACGGATCTGAAGGCTCATATTACTCGACTGACTGCAATGTTGACCGAAGCGTTACAAACGCAGCTTACCGAGTCTGGTAAATTGGCGCGCGCCGATGAGGAACAGCGGTATCGCAGTCGTCAAGCCGAAGTCTCAACCCTTATCAGTGAAAACACTCTCGCGAAGCTCGAACGTGAGATCGAAAAACTGAAGGACGAGCGCAAACAAGGTATGCTGTTCGAAGAAGCTTTACGTCTTGATGAGATCGACAGATCCATTGAGGAAAAACGTGCGGAAGTCGAACGTCGTCGTCGCCACCATAGCGAGGTCAAAGAACAACTTGACAAGGAGCGCGAGCGCATACTTAAGCATCTCCTGCCTAAGCGCCACACATTGGTTGGCTCAGCGCAGCTTTTTCCTGTGTCCGTCGAAATTCGTTTGTCGGGAGGTCCAATATGAACGGCACCCCCTTAGCAGGTTGGGATTTATTACGCCACGGTGGACTGCTCCTTGATGCGCGTCGTTTACAGGTCGTTGCACAGTTTACCCCACTCGAACTTTCGAGTTTTCAACAGGAAGATCTTCGTCGTCAGTCCGCAGCTTTGCTCGGCGGAAGTTTAGAATTCTCCGACTTCATCACATTTGTGTTCGAACGTGTTTGCGGGTTTACACACGACACGGGTACTTGGCTGCGTGGTACTGCTGTGGGCACGGAGTGGTCCAGACGCACACCAACAGGTGAGACAACCAAACCGCTCCACCTTTGGCTTGGGAGACATGGCGCTATCCTTCCTGTATTCCTTGAAACTGAAAAGCACGTTGGGCTCGGCCGCGGTCGCCGCACTTCGAGCCAAGTCGTACAGTGGTTGCGCGCTGGGACAGAGCGGCTGGCACTTTTAACTAATGGGCGCCAGTGGCGACTCATCTTTGCAGGGCTTGATTTTGATGCTTTCTGCGAGTGGGATATAGATCTCTGGTTCGAGGAGGGCGAGCTCTCATCACAAGTGCAGGCACTACGAACGCTCATTTCACCAGCTGCATTCACACCACCGGCTGAAGGTCAGACGTCACCGCTGCTTTCAGCCGTGCTCGATAGCCGCAAAGGTCAAGCAGAACTATCAAGCGCACTGGGTGAGCGGGTTCGAGAAGCAGTAGAGATTCTCGTGCAAGCTCATGGCGAGGCCTTAGCTGAGCATTGTGCCAATGTCGATCAAGCCGACATATATCGTGCTGCGGTGCGTGTCATCATGCGCCTAGTAGTCGTATTGTTTGCTGAATCGCGAGACTTATTACCACGAGAGAATGTGCTTTATCACGCTGCCTACGGCATCGGTGGCTTACTTGAAGAATTAGAAAAATCAGCAGCACGCGGTGGCAATCGATTGGCACGGGCTTGTGGCGCGTGGCCACGTCTGCTAGCGCTCTTTCGACTCGTACATCAGGGTAGTCATCATCCTGCTTTACCAGTTCCAGCTTATGGTGGCGAGCTGTTCGCACCAGTGAAGGAAGACGATCCTGATGGCCTTGCACGCGCTTTGAGTGTTTTTGAAACTGCCACGTTTGATCCTCGCTACTCCGTATTCTCTGACCTTGACGTGCATCGGTTGCTTGAAAAGATTAGCCGCACCCGAGTGCGGTTACGACAAGGACGGCAGAATACATGGGTCACAGTACCGGTCGACTTCTCTGACCTTTCCAGTGAATACATTGGTATCCTTTATGAAGGTCTGCTTGATTTCGAGCTACGTAATGCACCCGATGGAAACCCGGTAATCTTCATCTCAGTTGGTAATCAACCTGCTCTACCGCTCTCTCGCCTCGAAGGCATGGACGATGCGGCGCTCGCTGTGCTACTCGAGAAAATGAAGGATGCGAGCAAGAAAGGAGACGACGAATCCGTTCAAGATGAAGTTGGGGTGGTCGAAGAGTTCGAGAACACTGACAGCGAAGAGGATGAGACGCCCGAAGACGAACTCGACGTGACCGAAACCACAGATACAAGTGATCACCGTTACGAGATACGCAGCAGAGCCGAAATTTGGGCTCGGCGTGCAGTTGAGGCTGGGAAGCTGATTCCCCGACAACGCGGCAACCTTACTCCAGAGAAGCGACGTGAATATGACGATGCTGTGGCACGCAAAGCTAGACAGTTGATAGTACGTGTAGTACTGCCAGGAGAATGGTACCTCGTTCGTTGGGGGGGCACTCGTAAGGGATCCGGTACGTTTTATACTCGTCCCGGGCTTGCAGTGCCAACGGTACAACGCACACTAAGACCGTTGGCCTACACTCCACCTGCCAATCCAGACGGTTCGTTCAACACCAATGCTACTGCGCGAGACTGGGTGCCGCGTCGGCCGGAGGAAATCATTGCCTTAAAGACTTGCGATCCGGCTTGCGGCTCGGGCACATTCCCAGTAGCTTCGCTGCGCTATCTAACCGAAGCGCTTTACGCCGCGGTGCATTACCACGGACGCGTGAAGGACCTCGGTGACCGCTCTGTTGTGAACCTTCTTGAGCCGCGTGATATCGTGTCTGACGACGTAGCAGCCATGGGACTGGAGATGGTGCCTTGCCGGTCGGATGACCCAAGCTTTGAGCCTCGGCTCAAGGCCGTGCTTAAGCGACACGTTGTGGAGCGATGTATATATGGCGTAGATCTTGATCCGCTTGCAGTTGAGCTATGTCGCCTTGCGCTGTGGATCGAGACGATGGATCGAACATTGCCTTTCTCTTTCCTTGATCATAAGATCAAGTGTGGCAATGGTCTGGTTGGCGCTTGGTTCGACCAGTTCTTGCACTACCCCGTAATGGCATGGAAGAATCGCGAAGGAGGCGACAAAGGGCACAGCAATGGTGTTCACTTTGAAAAAGAAGCCCGAGGTAAAGTGTTGCGTGACTTTGCAAACGGCCAGTTAAAAAGTGATTTGGCGAAGTTCTTATCGGGACCAACTTTGTTCGACCCAGCGGACCGTGCCCATGAGGCTATAACAGTGCACGATGATGCACTGGCATTACTCTCTAAGCTACACGGCCTTCCAGTGCACGATGCCGCGGAGCGCGCTCGAATCTATCGTGATGAACTGTTGGGTTCGTCAGCTTGGCAGGATTTGAAGAGTGCGATGAATTTGTGGTGCGCGTGTTGGTTTTGGCCGCCTGAAGCGGTCTCAATCGCACCGCTTCCAAGTACACTAGCAGATCCGTCAGAGGAGACACTTGCCGAAGCGACTCGCATCGCTTCACGACTTTGCTTCTTCCACTGGGAGCTTGAGTTTCCGGATGTGTTTCGAGTTGCTGGCACAGGGTTCGATGCGATTCTCGGGAACCCGCCGTGGGATATTACAAAGCCGAATTCAAAGGAGTTCTTCAGCAACATTGACCCGCTTTATCGCACTTATGGCAAGCAGGAGGCGCTTCTTTCGCAGACCGCGTACTACGCAGATGCGGGTATTGAACGGCAGTGGATCGACTATAACGCGGACTTTCGTGCGTTATCGAATTTTATGAAGTATGCCGCAAACGCATTTGGCGACCCTGAGTTTAATGAAGCAAGTAGTGACAAATATGGTATTGTGCGCGGTAGTCAGAACGACGTGCTGCATGCGAGCTGGCGCTTGCTGCGGAGTCGATCTACGGGCTTCGCTGACACCGCGCATCCATTCCGTCATCAGGGCTCTGCTGACATCAACCTCTATAAAGCTTTTGTAGAAGTTGCACACGCGCTGCTGAGTAGCGGCGGACGATTGGGTTTCATTGTGCCTTCAGGTCTCTATTCTGACCATGGTACTGGTGACCTAAGGCGACTCTTGCTCGATCACTGCCAGTGGGAATGGTTGTTCGGGCTTGAAAATCGGGATAAGATTTTCGACATCCACAGCAGCTTCAAATTCAACCCCGTGATTATTACCAAAGGTGGTAAAACCGAAGCAATCCGCACTGCTTTCATGCGTCGCAAGCTTGAGGACTGGGAGCAAGCCGAGGAGCTCGCTATATCATACACCCGAGCTCAAGTAGACCAGTTCAGCCCGCGATCACTAGCAATTCTCGAAATCCAGTCTAAACGCGATCTTGAAATCCTGACATCTATGAAAGCAGGTAGGCCTATCTTGGAAGAACTAGTCAGATTCTCTCAGCAGTTCGATATGACAGGTGATTCTAAGTTGTTTCCCCCTATAACAAAATGGATTAAAAATGGCTTCAAGCAAAGTGACTACGGCGTCTGGAGTGGACCAAACGGAAGTATAGCTCTCGCAGTTTATGAGGGAAGAATGATTAATCAGTTCGATCCATCTGAGAAACGATGGGTTTTCGGCAGGGGACGTTCGGCTCAATGGGATGAAGTTTCTTGGGTGCGAAAGCTCCCGGGTCCACAGTACCTAATGGCACAAATTGATTATGAGAATTCGCAAAAACGGGTTGGAAGTTACGCGTTTTATTATATGAAGATCTCGTCGGCAACCAATGCTAGAACGATGATTGGAACAGTACTTCCAGATAGCCCATCCGTCTACTCTTTATGCCAGCTAGTTAACACGAAGTTGACACTCCTAGAGTGGCTACAACTGTCTGCAGTGCTTAACTCTTTTTCGTTTGACTATATGGTTCGTATTAGACTAGGTGGTCTTAACATTACTGGTTATGTATTAAGCGAAGTGCCGATGCCTGAAGAGATAACCTCCGTGAGTAGTTTTATTTCTCGTCATGTTGCAGCACTTTCGTTCCCACATTGGAGCTTTGCTAGTGAATGGTGTAGACTTGAATTTTCCCAAAAATCCGATGATCAAGAAGTGCCGATTACGAAAAGTTGGGCTGTAACGCAACACGAAAGATTGCGTCTGAGGTGCATCCTTGATGCTGTTGTTTTTGCAATGTACTCGCTCGGGCAAGCTGATGTGAGGTGGATACTCAGAGACTGTGACTTGCCTGGGGAGCGAACTAGTCATAGCATCTCGTTGGAAAAGGATCCTAAAGGTTTTTGGCGTGTTGACAAAGATAAGGAGCCCGAGCTCCGACACACAGTCCTTACTCTCGTTGCTTTTCATGACCTTGAGGAAAAGATTCGCGAGCATAAGTGCGATCGCACCGCCGGGATTGCCGCCTTCCTTGCTCAGAACCATGGTGAAGGTTGGCTGTTGCCTGAAACTCTGCGTCTTGCCGACTACGACCTTGGCCATGACGAGCGCGCCCAGCACCACCAACCTGTGGCTAGCCGTCTCGGCCCACGCTTTTTCGACTGGCAGCTCGCTCAGACGGTAGAAGAATCATGGAGGGAGTGTCACCTACATGCCAGGAATATTTTAGGCGAGGCTGGTTACCAACAGTTGTTGGCTCGCATCGACACGCACCAAAGAAGTGAGGTGCAGCAGCCCATTGCAGTAAAAGAGCAACATATAAAGTATGGGCAGAAGCAAGATAACGGACAACAAGAACTTTTCTGAAGGACCAAGAAGCATGTTTCATCTGACCGCACGTGTAGCGTGGCATGATAATCGTTGGAATGGTGCGATCTGCAAGCACCCCAGTAGCAACCCATACTGTGTGGCTCTTGACCGTGTGCGTGAGTCACGAAAAGAGGAAGCCGAGGATGAGCTTGCGCAAACAGCATTCGCGGACCTTGATTTCGAACAATTGCCACCTTGTAAAGCAGAGGGAGGTGGTTTTATGAATGAAACTGGGTGGTGTCGGAGATTTGTGCACCCATATGCAGACGTGAGAAAGGCCGAGAGCACTCACGGGAATTTGAAACCAACAACCGTGAAGGTGCCCCCTTATTCAACATTTGTAGTACCATTTAATTGGATGCTCAAATCTGAACAGAAGCGAATAGATGATAGCTTTTTAGCCATACTGCCACCAGATGAGAAAGGCCCATTTGACAAAACGCCTTGGGTATTTGGTCGCGAGCGCCAGAAGGCGCTGACCGAACTATTTTTTGGCCACCTTCACGATGAGCGGTCACTGGTGTTCTTCTACTGCAAAGAAGGACAACCCTTAGGTGACAAGTTTTCTCGGCTAGTAATTGGTGTCGGGACAATACTCAAGGTTGGACGATTAGAATACTACGATTCAAAAGGTGGCAATTCTTATTCCATGTGGGATCGCCTCATCCGCCACTCCATCCGGCCTGAAGGGACCGATGGATTCATTTTTCCCTATCACGACTATTTGGAATCGACCGGTGACACACAAGAGGACGAACGTCGAGTCGCTCTCTTAGAGGAGATTGCCGTTGCGGTAGATCAGACTGACATGCGTGCCTTCAGCTATGCTGGAGAATTGGCAGCTCCGGATGTGGCTTTGAGCACTTTGGTCAAGTGCCTTGAAGCGGTACGAAGGATAAAAGCGCATGGCATTGCAAAAGGTCCTTGGGAGCAGCGGGAGGCTTGGCTGAACGAGCGGATTGCTGAGGCTTGGCAAGACCGCGGAGCATTCCCTGGGCTAGGCCCCGTACTTGAGGCTTTGGGGATGCCTCTAGGTACAGCGCTAGCGCTCGATCTGGTTAGCAACGGTATGATTGGATCCGATGATGACCCCTGGCCATTGGTGGACCAATTGTTTCAAGGCGTGGTACGCGCTCCTAAACCTGCTTACACACACCACTTGACGGCATTGCAGAACAAGTGGCTGCGATTACCCGAGAATCGACGCGCGCTTGCAAAGCTGCTTTCGCGTTTTTCAATGACCGTCGATCAAGCAGCTCGATGGTTCGATCCGCAAAAACGAAATCGCGGAACCACTGTTTTTGTTAGCGATGAGGAGATTTTGGCTAACCCCTATCGAATATGTGAGACGGATCTTGGCGACAATAGTGAAGCTCCGGTTAGCTTTGGTACCATCGACCGAGGATTGCTTCCTGATTCTACAATTATCTCTCGGCATCCATTGCCTGAACCATCGAGGCTAACCTCACACCTCGATTCGCGAAGAGTTCGTGCCACAATTGTCTCTGTTCTACGCTGTGCCGCTCTCAAGGGAGACACTCTGATGAGCGTCGCAGATTTAAGTATGCAGGTAGCCAAGATGGATACGAATCGTGATTGTACGTTTGGGGTGGACTGGGTAACTGCGAATGAAGACACGCTGCAAGGTGTCGTGAAAACGGTCAATTTAATCGTTGACGAGCATGGTGAAAAAGAGGTACTAGCGCTACAACTATATGAGCTCTACAATAGGGAAAATAGTCTTAGGAAGATACTCGAAGGAAGGGCAAAGCGAGCAATAGCGCCCCCCGATGATGACTGGATGGATCTGTTGAAACGAGCCATATTGAATTCCGGCGGGCACTATAATTCAAATGACCAAAGGCATAAAGAAGCTCTGGCTGAACAAGCCAAGGCCCTGAGTAGTTTAACTGGACGCAAGTTGTCGGTACTAGTGGGCAAAGCAGGAACTGGCAAAACGTCCGTGATGGGTGCCGTCATGTTGAGCGCAGAAATTGCTAGAGGCGGAATCCTGCTGCTAGCTCCAACGGGCAAAGCTCGTGTACGTCTTGGAGGTTCTGCCAATGCCGAGGCAATGACAATCGCTCAGTTTCTGTACCAAAACAATAGGTACGACGCAATTAGACAGCGCCCGTTGTTCAATGGCGACGAGAAATACCGTAGAGAGCGTACGGTAGTCATAGATGAATGCTCCATGTTAACCATGGATGACCTGTTCGCTGTACTGGAGACGTTAGACCTGGCTCATGTGCAACGAATAATACTTGTTGGAGATCCTAACCAATTGCCTCCTATAGGTGTTGGGAGACCTTTCGCAGACCTGGTAGCATACTTGGACAGTTCACAGTTAATTGATGAAAACGGACACCGTTTACAGGATGCATTGGCGAGACTAAGTGTGGTTGTACGTGCAGCAGAGCAGGAAGGAGGCTCAGATGCATTGCGACTCGCCAGTTGGTACACTCGAGAGCCACAAGCTGTTGATGCAGATAGAATTCTTAGCGACCTAGAGACAGGAAAATCTTTTAATGACCTCCAGATTCGTTTTTGGACTACCGCATCCGAACTTCAATCACAGCTACTTGCTTCATTCACCGAGCACCTAGGCATGAATAATGAATATGATGTAGATGGATTTAACGCTTCCCTCGGAATATCGCCAAACGGCTATATTGATTTCTCGGCACCATCAGCTTGTGAAAAGTGGCAGATTTTATCACCCGTGCGGATGCAGATCCATGGGGTTCAAGAGCTGAATCGATGGGTGCAGAAAAGATTTAGATCCAGGGAACTCTTTGCCGGCAAACAACCTTGGGTGCCAAGTTTTGGTGACGAAACGATTGTTAAACACGACAAAGTAATTAACACCTTTAACAGAGAGCGTGACTACTATGATTGGTCAACTAGAAGTAGAGATACGACTTATGTGGCAAATGGCGAAGTAGGCCTACTTACTGCTTCTCAGATAGAACCGCATACTGAACTCAATTGTTTATTCGCGGGCAGACCAGGAGCAACCTTTCAATTCAAGAGTAAAGAGTTTTCCGAGCGACGGGCGCCCTTACAACTTGCATATGCCCTTACAGTCCACAAGTCCCAAGGCAGTGAATTTGAAAAGGTTTTCGTAATAATTCCGGCGAAAAGTCGCTTGTTATCAAAGGAGCTCTTATACACTGCTATGACACGGTCGAAGAAGCAATTAGTGCTGCTAATTGAGGGCGGTGATTTGTCGGGTTTGTACGACCTTACCAAACCGGAGCGTTCCGAGACCGCACGGCGCAATACTAATTTGTTTGTAGCTTCTGTGCGCCCAACAGACGAGGAGGTGCCTTATGCACGCCACCTGATTCACAAGACCGAGAAGGGGCATTTGGTACGAAGTAAGTCCGAACTGGTGATTGCGAATATGCTACATCAAAACGGCATGAATTATGAGTATGAGCGAATCTGTGAAGGCACGAATGAACCAGGCCGCCTTCGCCCGGACTTCTCGTTTATTACCCCGGATGGTGAACTCATTATTTGGGAACACCTTGGGATGTTGTCGCGTGAAGACTACCGCCGTGGCTGGATATGGAAGAAAAAGTGGTATGAAAGTAATGGATTTCGCGAGGGTGTAACTCTCTTTACGTCCGAGGATGATAGTCGTGGTGGCCTTGATTCAGTTTTGCTTTCTGCAACGTTAAATCGTATAAGAAATCTACTATAGCCATGGCTCTTAATCCCATAGTGTTTACGGAAAAGATTGTTCGGAGTTTCCTTAGGTATCAGTTAACAGCTTATCCGTTTGCTGACGAGCGACTGAACACGCAAATGCGGCAACTTCTTTCGCTCGATGCTACCCGCAACTCACCGCTGCTTAAAGGACCCTTCGTTAGTGTTTCGCGACCGTTCCGTCGTGGAGCGTCAGTTGACTCACTTGTAACAGAGGGTGTTTTTCATCCGCACATGCGACAGCGCATACCAGCCGAAATAACGCACGTTTACGGTCACCAGGAAGAGGCAATACGTGCGATTTATGAGGGTCAGACAACTCTTGTTTCAACTGGTACCGGCTCTGGTAAATCCGAGTGCTTTCTGTATCCAATCGTCAGTAAATGTCTTGAACTGCGAGATGAGAATGCAACAGCCGGTATCTCTGCAGTTATTGTCTACCCGATGAATGCCCTCGCTGAAGATCAGCTTGGACGCCTGCGCGGGCTGCTTGCAGGTACTGGTATCAGCTTTGGCATGTATGTTGGCAAAACACCTGAAAAGGATGCTGACGTGGTTGGCATCCGATTGCCGAAAGGTGCGTCGCGTGCAGATTACGAAGCACGGGTTAAGGCAGCACGCGATGAGAAGCGAAGTGATACAGTTTATCCATCTGAAGAGGTCTGTTCGCGCG
Organism: Chlorobiota bacterium; assembly: GCA_039810585.1. Taxonomy (GTDB): domain Bacteria; phylum Bacteroidota; class Ignavibacteria; order Kapaibacteriales; family NICIL-2; genus JBBATK01. The sequence goes on along the minus strand of JBDHXF010000001.1, from coordinate 213,950 downwards.
AGGCAATGCGTCGCCCAGGAGGTCAACCTCGGATACTACTTACAAACGTTAAGCAGCTTGAATTGTTGCTAACCCGTCAGCGCGATGTGGAACTCTTTGCTGGTGCACGACTTGACTTCTTGGTTTTCGATGAGGCACATACATTCACAGGAGCCCAGGGTGCCGAGACCGCGTGCTTGATCCGTCGTTTGCGTGCGTTCTGCGGTCGTGCGGCACAGGACACTGTTTGCGTTGCGACATCTGCAACAATTGTCGACCAAGAGAACCCCAACGCCGCGCTCGAGTTCGCCTCGCGATTCTTCGGCGTTGACATGAGTGCCGTTAAGACCGTTGGTGAAGCATATGAGCGCGAAGAATGGGAGGCAACACGAAGTGTTCCTGCCGCAACCAAATGGGATCCGACGGAAATTTTAGGTGAGGTGGTGGCAGCCGTTGAGGATGCAAGTGGAGTCAAGGTAGAATCGGTATACAAGAAGCTCTCAGGTGCATCGTTACCGAAAGGCGAGTGGACCGAAATTCTCCATCAAGTGCTAACTAGCAACGAGATCGTGTGGCAGCTAGCAGAGTTGCTATCAACCCCAACTGCACTAAGTGAGTTGCCAAGTCGCTTACATGATATTGTCAAACGTCCGGTGAGTGAGGAGGAGGTGTTGTCTTGGCTAACGCTCGGCGCGGCAGCGCGTAGCGGCAATCGCCCCCTCTTACGACCCGTGGTGCATGCCTTCGTGCGCGGTATTAGTGGCGCAGTCGTCACTTTTCCAGAAGGTGCGCCCGGACCAAGACTGTGGTTAGCCGCCGAAGATGAGTTGCATGAAAGTGCCGATGGGACGCGTCATTTTCACTTCCCTATCACGACCTGTACCACCTGCGGGCAGCACTATTATGTTAGTTCTCTGAAGGATTTCAACTTTACGGTTAAAAGAGCAGGCGGGGGTGAGGCGGTCGGTGAAGACTCGTATTGGGAGCCGTTGGCTGAGGCGCAAGGTGGTAATCGGGTAGTATTGCTCGATCGCATCATCGGAGGAAATGGTGATGATGGCGATGAGGAAAGTGGTCTTGATGATCACGCGCGCGTACAGTCGTTGCATTTTTGTAGGAGTTGTGGCGCTGCCCACCCAGAATCTGGGCATCGCTGTCTTGCCTGCGGATCAAAGGGTGAATTTGTGTTACTTTACGTAGTCCGTAGTAAACCGGAAAACCCAGGCTATCTGACTAGCTGCCTCTCATGCAGCGCGAGTGGAAGGAGCTCCGGCACTAGTTACCGAGAACCAGCTCGTCCTGTTCGCGCGACCAATGTTGCAGATGTGCATGTCCTGGCGCAGGACATGGTTCACCACTCTGAGCGACCTCGGCTTCTAGTTTTTTGTGATAACCGACAGGACGCTGCATTTCAAGCTGGATGGATGAAAGATCATGCTCGTCGCTTCCGCTTACGTTCATTAATGTCAGAAGCACTGAGGGAAAGTCCGCTAACTGTCGGTGACCTGGCACGGTATATAGATGAACAGCTAGAGGCTGATGAGTCACTGTCGCGGGCGTTAGTTCCCGAGGTTTGGCAGGTGCAGCGCAAGGAGGGCGGTGGCAGTCGTCACGAGCAGGAGCGACGCAAGTTTCTGCGCATCCAGGTGCTGCGAGAAGTAACACTTTCGTCACGGCAAGCCATTGGTCTTGAGCCGTGGGGGCGCATGAAGGTTGAGTACCAAGGTCTCGACAAAGGCGTTGATTGGATAAGGCGTACAGCTCGAGAACTTGGTATGCCTGCGGAAGATCTGTGTGACGGAGTTGCCAGCGTGCTCGACTACCTCAGGCGAAAACAGATTTTGTGGGACCCTGAGCGCGAGATTTTTAGCCGATATTGGATGGACGGTGATCTAGAGATTCAGCAAGGTTACATGCCAAGACTGGGTGCACCGAGCGGGACTAAGCTGCGGCGTGAGTCGACCGAGAAGACCGAGTACGTTACACAATGGTTAAGTGAGCGTGGCGACACAGTCCTGAAACAGGTAGCAAAAAAGTGGGGCGTAGTGGACGATGACATTGAGGATTTTCTTGAGCGCATGTTCCAATTTCTCGTCGATCGCAAGCTACTACATCCTGTGACATTGAAGGGTTCTAAGGGAAATGCTCTGCCGCATGTAAATGACGTCTATCAAGTAAATGCCGATCTCCTGCGTCTTCAGTCGAATTACGGCGTATGGCGTTGTGCCACTTGTCGACGTCGCAGCACACGCCGCACTCCCCACCGTGCTTGCATGGCATGGCGATGTAATGGCACGCTTGAGTTTGTTCGTGAGGATAATGATAACTACGATTTGCAAATGCTCGATCAGGGATATTCGATGCTCCGTCCCGAGGAACATACAGCGATGGTGCCCAACGAAGAAAGAGAGCGACTTGAGAACCTTTTTAAAAGTGATAGTGACGCACTTAACACTTTCGTCTGTACTCCGACTTTAGAGCTGGGAGTGGACATAGGTCAGCTCGATGCGGTACTGATGCGAAATGTTCCACCATTGCCAGCAAACTACTGGCAACGCGCAGGTCGCGCAGGCCGTCGGCATCGCATGGCCGTGGATGTTACCTATTGCCGTACTGTTTCGCACGACCGAGCATACTTCAACGATCCACTGAAACTCTTGGCTGGACATGTCGATCCCCCGGCGTTTAACCTCCGTAACGAGTTGATGGTGGGCAAGCATGTTCATGCAACTGTCATCACTCGGTTACATCAATATACTCGTGATGAAGCACGGACCGAGGCTGATCGAGGTGCGATCGACAGCGTGCTGAAGATGTGTTTGCCGGATAGAGTCTCATCGTATCTCTTCGACGGGGGAAAGGTACGGACGGTTCGCTTCGACCTCACTCCGCTGCGACACCTGATCAATTCTAGTCTCGATGACCTCTGTGTTTATGTCGGAGAAGTTTTTCATCAAGGTTGGCCCGCGGGGGATGCCCAGGTCGTGACGCCTGGAGCATTGCTTCAACATATAGCGACAATGGTAGACGCGCTTGATCAAGTGATAACGCGACTCAATCGTCGTCTGCGTTGGGCACTCGATCAGATGAAACGGCTGAATGCTATACGCGAACAACATGGTACGCTCGAACCCGAAGATAACGCGTTGTTTAATCGGTGTAACTCTTTGGTTGGGCGCTTCAAAGGTACTGCTCGCCGAGTCCGTCGTGAAGCTGAAGGTTACGACGACGTCAACACGTTCGGCGTACTCGCGGCAGAGGGCTTCTTACCCGGTTATGGACTTGAAGTTGGCTCAGTTCTCGGTACTGCGGAAATCCCGTTCTGGCAAACAGGTGCGATGGAGTTTACTCTCCCACGTCCTCCTAGCGTAGCCTTGCGTGAATACGTACCAGGCAATTTGATCTACGCCAACGGAAATCGTTTTGTCGCGAGACGCTTTCATCGCGACGCGGACGAACAGAATGCCGAAGTACCGGCCTTCGAAGTTGTCGTCGAACGCCAGGCTGTAAAACTAACTAACTTTGCGGCGGCGATTAGCGGACTTAGTGCTCATGTGATACAGGCGATAGCTGTCTGTGATGTTGACCTTGTACACCAGTCGCATATTTCAGATGACGAAGAGCTGCGGTTCCAGCTACCAGTAGCTGTCTTTGGGCTTGAGCGCGAACAGCACAATGGGGGTCGGGCCTTCAATTGGGGGGAGCAACCGCTCCACTTGAAGCATGGTGTCCGCTTCCGCCTCGTAAACGTTGGTGCGAGTCGAGCGATCGAGAAGTCGGGCCTTTTTGGATATCCCGTATGTACAGTGTGTGGTCAGAGCGTATCGCCGCTGTCCTCCGATACTCAACGCAAGCAGTTCGGGGACTCCCATGAGGAACGATGCGGCCGTAAGGTGCGGCCAGTGGGGTTCTATTCAGATGTCGTAGCTGACACTCTGACCATTCCGAGTTGTACTGACCAAAAGACTGCTTATAGCATGCTTGAGTCTCTGCGCATTGCAGCGACTCAGGTTCTCGACATGACGATGGAGGACTTGCAGGTGCTAGTGCTCGGTCATGTTGATAGGGATGAAGTAGATGCGGTGCTGTGGGATCCAATGCCAGGTGGTTCAGGTCTTCTTAGTCAAATCTGCGATCGCTTTCCGGAAATCATTGCCGCAGCTAAATTAGTCGTTCAAGATTGTCCTACCGCTTGCGATGCATCATGCATCGACTGTCTGCAAACTTTCCGTAACGGCTTCTACCATAAACATCTTGACCGTAAGCTTGCCTTGAACAAGCTAAACGTCTGGGGCGACAAGATAGCATTTGCATACGACATTCCGGCGAAGCAACCCTCCCAGGAGCCTCAAGAGGGAAGTCAACCTGTCAATGAAGCCGAGCGACGGTTACGACACATGCTTCTTGCGGCAGGGTTTGAAGAAGGTATTCGCGGCGAGCAATTGCGTCTGGAGAGGGCGATAGGTACCACGACCCCGGACGTCATCTACCGAACAGTGGATCAAGGTACAGACGAGGGCGTTTGCATCTATCTTGATGGTCTCAGCCAGCACCTGCACGGCAACTCGGCAACTGCGGAGATTGATCATCAAATTCGTTCATGGCTTCGTAACAATGGTTATGAAGTCATCGAGATTGCCGCGAGCGATCTCTATGATGCAGCAGCAATGACAAGGCACTTCCGAAAGTTGGCTGGTTACCTAAACAAGCCTGATTTAAAGGAGCATTTGAAGTCCGACACGCAGTGGTATGAGGCATCGACAACGAAGTCGACAAGTGTAGGCGATCAAGTAGAACGAGCAGCATTACGTATCATACAACCGAGACCCGACCAGCGATACGTTACTTGTTTGCCACTTGTACCACTTAGAGCGGCGGCCGGTGCTTTCGGAGACCCACAACATATCAGTGAAGACGTTGAATGGGATGACTGGGTTGTTGTAAACAACGGACGGAAATTGCGTCCCGGTATGTTTGTTGCGCAGGTTGTGGGCAAGTCTATGGAGCCAATGATTCCTGACGGATCTTATTGCGTTTTCTCCACACCAGTTGAAGGGACGCGCCAAGGCAAGATAGTGCTCGCGCAACTACGAAATGAGCCAGACCCGGAAAGCGGTGAAAGATATACAGTGAAGCGCTATTCGAGTGTGAAAACGTCGGATGATGAAGGAATCTGGAGACATGTAAAAATCACCCTGCAACCTGTTAATCGTGACTTTCAGCCAATTGTGATAACAGCTGATGATGAAGGCACGATTTCAGTGATCGCGGAGTTTAAGTATGTGTTATAGAATTTCGTGGATTTGTTTTGGTAACTAGTGACATCGATGTGTTAATCGTCAAGTTCCGTAAGATATGAAAAACCTCAAAAGTTATGCAGACGGTGTGCACACCTGGTTCTGTCTTTCTGATCCACAAGTACTTGAGCTTCATCTACTTTGGCTTCTGGGCTTTGAGGCGCATCCAGGACTGACCTATCGCAATACAAATCGTCTTATTTTCAATCGAAAAAGAATAGATTAATCAGATCAAATTTGTAAGGAGTTGAGTGTTGGCGAATAAAGCGCTAAGTCTCCTCATCATTCGTTAACAACTCTGCACTAACGGGCACTCCTCGTATCTTTGCCAAAGACAAAACATGAACATGCCTACTCACATCGAAAAACTACCTAATGCTCCCTTGCAGGAAGTCATATTTGAAATTCGTTGGGGAGTACATGGTATAACTGGAGCCGACAGCGGCTATGAAGTGGCAGTAGGTAAACTGCAAGATTCGCTGAGGCAGAAAGTTAATCGTGAACCTTACCATGTATCAAGGTTTCCGGAAGGAATTCCACTTCCGCCCCACATCGTTGCGCATCAATATTGGTCGTCAGAAGAGGGGCATTATCCAGTTTTTCAACTCGGTAAAGGTATATTTACTGTAAACGACGTTGAACAGAACTATACTTGGAATACCTTTCGAGATCTTGTTTGTCAAGGATTGAAGGCCCTATCAGATGCTTACGGTCGCAATACTTTCGACTTGATTCGCGTCGTTCTACAATATATTGACGCATGGCAGCATGAGAATCCGAATAGACTCGATGCTATCAGACAAGCGATGAATGTGAATGTCGAAGTGTCTCCAGCCCTTGGCGCGGTTGAAGGAGTGACGCTGACAACCGCAACTATTTTAGACGATGATTCGGTCTTGAATATTAACGTTCAGTCGTCTGTACAACTTGATACACGCAGACCAGCACTCAATTGTCAGATTGCTGTAAGCAAAACTTCCGATGTTGACTTCAATTCATTGACTAGTTGGTTGGACAAGTCTCACGAGATAACATCAGAAACTTTCAAGAAACTCATCAAAAAGGAGCAATATGGTTTTTTTGCCGCAAGTTGATTTTGCTTCAAGCGCTTCATCGCTTACAAAACCTGTACCAGTTTTTAACTTCAGTCCGATTGCTTCGGCTCGAGTTATGAAAGTTGGTGACTTTGCGGACTTAAAGAAAACGGCCAATCGTGAAATTCAGGCGCAAATTTGGGACTTTGCAAAACTTCGGGCGGGATGGGATGATGGATCTGCCAAGCAAATCGGAAAGCGTGAGATTGATTTAGCATTAGACATTCTTAAGGATTTTGATGCTTGCGGGATTGAAGTCCATTTTGCTGCGCCTGGAGTAAACGGTGAAATTTCGATTGAGTTACGCAACGCCTCACGACTGCTTGAGATTTTAGTATACCCTCATGAAACGTCCTTTTTGAGATTCCAGAATAAGAATTTCATAAGCAAGGGAATGTTCAAACTGGTAGAAATTGCATCGCATATAGATTGGTTACATAGCTCAGAAGCGCAAGAGAATGGCATCACAGAGTAGGAACTACGAATTGAATGAACGCATTGACGACTCAGAGCTCTTGCTTCGACGTGCTTTCAGAAATAAACCCGCGTACATCTCAAAGACTGGTACAATTAGCTCTCGTGCGTTCGAGTTGCGCGAAAAGGACAACGGACTATTGTCACTGAACATCAAAAGACTTACAGCGTTTGAATTGTTTGTTCATGATGCTGACAAATTTGCGCTCTGTCAGATTTTGACGAAAGTATTCCATGATAACGGCGCACGCTGTTTGTACGCACCTGAATCTGACAACCCAGCGCATGTGCTCGTCCACGACGGTTCCAATGATGACGTGTATCTGAGAACCCTTGCGGAATCCGCGCAGTTGATCGATTACCCAAGAGGGTCTTATCCAACTGCCATTGTCACTGAGTAAAATTGAACCCGTATGTCACATGCTTTGACTGCTGTACACAAGTGTGTTTGACACCAAGTTTTGAAAAAAGGCAGGCAAATACAACTGGCTTGAACTTCGGACTCTACATCTTTTGCGCGCAAGCACTAGTTTTTCAACGCCGACACACGATTAACTAGTCACTCTCCACTCCCAGTCCCATCCTCCAACCCATACACCTCCACCCTCACCCCATACTTCGCCGCCACCACTTGCAACTGCCGCCGATACGTCTTATTAATCTCAATCCCCGGACCAACGATCACCCTGGTCTTTGCTTTCTCAACATCAATCCACTTGACATCTGCCAGGGTGTCGACGAGTTTTTCATATCGCTTGTGACCAATGAACTTCTCCAGCGCCATGTCAATGATCTCCGGAATGTCGCTTGTGCCACGCGAACGCGCTTCTACTACGCGTGATTCGCATTGCCATCCGCATAAGTGCGCCAACTGACGACATGTGATACCAACTCTGCGCATTGCATTTGTTAATTCTATGCCCGTCATATGTCCTCCTGTTTTAAATGATTGAGTTTTCGTTCTGTTCTGCTAAACAATTGTGCTCTCGTCTCTTGAATTCGCTAAGAATATTCGATTCCGCCGCGACTCCTTGCTGGTTTGTGCCGTGGACTAGTGCGATCTTACTCGCAGCACACACAAAGCGTTAGCGTTCTGATTCAAAACCTGTCTGACTTTTGCGACATCTGACCAAAAGCCCTTGATGTATTCGCGGAATTGAACATGAAACGTTGGTGCATTGTGCGTTTGCACCACGGGGCACATCGGAACTTTGATTTTTCGTATCATTTTTTATCAAAAACCGATCAATTGGCGATGTTTTTAGCTCATTTTTGATCATTTCTGTCTCAGGCTAGCACCTTTCTCTCGTAATCACTGTCAATCGTTCTGAATCGTTAGTGGTCGATGCTGAACAAGAACAGGCAAGCTCCATCGAGCAACTTTTGACTGATCTTTTGACCAACCTGAGGTTAAATGTGCCTTTTTCATGCTGAAAAGATTGCTTTTGACTGCTTTATTCAAGCCATTTTCAGGCATAACTGACGTCAAACCTGCAGAATAACCTGCGAATCGGCGCTCAGAACGCGTGAATTTGACTTCTAATGGTGCCACTCATAGTGATTTAGTGCTTAGAATATGCTACTTTGATCAAAATTCAAAGCTTTCAGCTTCCACCAACCAACCAATTCCCTTAGAAAGTGGTGGGTAGGTGGAACGAAGCGGGGTCAATCGTAGATCGCATTGGGCGTTTCATCATCCAGATCCAGTGATTCTGTGTATTGCGCCCTGGCATTTGAGCTCAGCTTGTACACTCCGCGTGCGCAACGTGTCACCTTACCTGAATTTCTCCCTTGTTCAAGAACACGATCTCTGGAACCACCACGGATTTGATAGATGTTCTCCATTCTGCTGAGCAGTTCACCGGTCTTTAGTTCGCTATCGGAACCGAATAGTGCTTCCCAGGATATTGATTCTGATTTTGATGATTGTCTTTGAACATCCTCTCCAATGTGCTCGCGCTCGTCGACACCATCTTCGATGCTTGTGAACCATAAACTGCCCGACTCAGGGAAGTATTCGATAAGCTTTGCAGTATCGGATTCATCGACATCGCGACTCTTTCCGCGTTGAAGTAAACGTTGGTGACGATTCTTTTTGGATTTGCGAATGAAGAAGTCCGCATCGGCAAAGTCAGACAGTGCTCCGGCACCGCTTTGCAAGTCGCTATGACTCCGTAAATCACTCGTGCCTTTGCGTGTATGGTGAACCATCAAAATTGACGAGTGGTATTTATCCTTGAGCTCACACAGTTTGAGCATCGCGCTTGCAACGGCAGAGTTGTCGTCTGCACGTACACCGGAAAATGCTGCGCGGAAGTTGTCGATGATGATGAGTACCGGCTTGATACGCTCGATGTGCGCTGCAATGTCTTTGAGCATCGGGTCGTCAAGACGTTGACGAATGGATGTTGCGAAAAACTGCGCAAGTGTTTCATTGTAGAACGGCGCACCATAGTCCGTCAAGAGCTTCACGCGTTTTGCCAGACGGACGTCGCTGAGTTCGAAGTTCATATACCACACCGGACCCTGCACTCCGATTGTTTCACCGAGAAACGATTGTGCGCCAGACGCAATAGCAAGACCGAGTTGTAACCCGAGGTATGTCTTTGAAGAACCGCGCTCGCCGATGAGCAGTGTCAATGAGTCTTCCAAAATGTAATTACCAAAGAGTTGACGTCTGTCCGGATTGGTGTCGGCAAGCTCGATGATCTGTTGCATCGACATGACGTTCAAGGTTTGTCGACTGCCATTGCTCTCGCTCTCAGTTCTCAGTGAAATGCTGCGCAGAAAGTCTTGAAGATTGTTGATTGATCCCAGGACATCGCTTGTGCCGTTCGTGTGGTTCTCAGTCATGCTGGCCTCCTGCAGTTTCGATTACGATAGCCTGTGAATTACCGAGGTAGGCGCGCGCAAGATCCGAGCATTGTTTGTCAGCCTTGAAGATGTGGATGAATGATTTGACGATGTAACGGTAACGCTTTGGGTCAGTCTCGAAATAGGGAAGTGCAAACAGAAGACGAAAGCGATGATGCGCCGGAGTGTGCGATGCCGTTGTGTAACACAAGATTGCTTCATGAAACGGGTTAAGCTGACGTGCCTGATCGATGCTCAATCCACCATCCACGTCAATTGCAACTAATTCGGAACCGCGCCAATTGCGCTCAGCTCTGTGAGTGCATCCGTTATTATCGCACGAGAATGTTGCACACGAGAATGCATTGCCTTCACGACACACCGACTCAACGATTTGATCACGAGTCAACACACAATTCTCAAACCCTTCCGTCAAACTCTTCGGGCTAAAAGTCTTGTCGTGCACCTGAGCGTTGATGGCAATGTGGTAACTGCGTCTACGACTTGCTGATGGATTGCTGAGCAACACTGCGTTGTCAGCATCAGTTCGGGACAGACCACCATCGAACTCCATAATTGCAGCACGCTCTTCTAACTCTTCGTCATCAAAGTGCCAAGCGCGGGACTCGACTGCGCCGTGAAAATCGATACGCGCTGAATCTGGAGTAGGCCTCACCGAAGCATCGCTCTGCACTCGACGTTTTCGCGTGTAACCGTAATCTGATGCAAGTTTGAAGAGTGAGCCGATGGAGATGCTGCGCAAGCGTGATCTAATCTTTTCACGGGTCTCGCCAGCTTTCTCTTCGCTAAAGTGTTGCAAGAGAACGTGCAATGCTATGTCCTCAGGCAGCGTATTGGCTACCGCGGAAATCACCGCAAGCCATTCGTCGTAATGCGGTCGGCGGGGGATGAACGACAAGGCGTCAGTTAAGTCGCTGATCAGGTCAGCAGGAGAGCTTGTCATCGTATTGCCTTTCGGAACGATGGACCGCCTTCAAGCGTGCGCATGATTTCAGAGCGACGGTAGTACACTCGCCGTCCAATACGCAGCACGTGCAGCAGACCACGCTTTTCGTAATCGATCACTGTAGGCTTGGAGAGACGCAGAAGGCGACAGACTTCCTTCTGAGACATAAGGTCTTGTTCCGGACTTCTGTCATATCGCTCTGTTTCAACGCGCGAGCGCTGAGCACCGTAGAGCTTCGCGTCGATGATCCGAACAAGCTCGTCGCGTAGATCTTCGAGAACTTCTGCCGTTTCCTTCGGCGCAACTGATGTGGTGGTGTACATGGACAACCTCGTAATAATGAAAAATGAAATTGTTCGAGTTACTTGGGCGATCTGCTCGCTGCGAGTGATGAATGACATGCGAATGTTGAGTTCGCGTCGCTCAGCGAATCACTGGGTCGAACTTAAATGAGGTTGGATTTTTATGAAATAGCTGGAGGGTTCAACGAGGTAAATCGGGCTTGGGGTAGCTTGTACCCCAAGCCCAATCTGGTTTAAGTACGGTTTAAGAGCGGTTTAATTTCTTCTTTGCGTCGGGTGACATGAGGTTAAGAAGGCAGTTAACGAAGTTGACCATGTACTCACTGCTTGTTTGAGGAGGCCTGTCATCTCTGTTGGTCGGAAAAGCATTTGACTTCAAAGCAGCATACTGATTCGGCGTCCATTCCTGCGCAGAATGATCCTCCATACGTTTTTGAAAAATGGACGTGATCAGTTCCTGATTGACCTTTTCGATGAAGCGTGCTTCTGACAGAGATTCAAAGATTCGCACAAGATCGGTGAGCGCTTTGTTCGAGACGATCATACGGCTTGACTTTTTCTGAGCCGGTTCCGTTTGGCTCGTAAGTGTTGAAACATTTGTTGTCGGTACCGGGCTCTTTCTGGCAAAGGCCAGATCAACATTGTCTTCCAGAGCATTGTATTCCGCGATCTTCTTGAGCAGGTCTACATCACTCAGTTTTAATGACTTCGACTTGATGGTGGTGCTTGATCCACCACTAACGAATTCTTTTCGCAGCTCGGGAAGGTGATAGGGTTCGTTCTTTGCGGTGACGAAGGTTGTAATTGAGTTGTGTTCATATCGTGAGGTGACATCGCGCATGCAGTTTCGTGCACGCTCAAGGAATTTGTCGTTGCGGAACTTGGTGTCAAGTTTGTCGCGGAGTTTAGCTTGGAATTGGTTTTGTGCGGCGATCTCCGTTAGGATGCCACGGTCGTTGATTGCTTTGGCGTAGGCGTTGTGGATGGCGCGGACGGATTTTTCGTAGTGGAGTTTGTAGATATCATCAAACAGTGAGTCACTTAGCGATCTGGATGAACGTTTGGAGTTTGACGGCTTCTTCAACTGTAATTGAGTGGGCTTCTTGTTTTTCACAACAGTGTTGACACAAAGTGGTACTGACTGGTTACCTCATCATTATCGGAAATTCAGTTCAAATGATAAAAAGGCTGCATGCGTGCATCAGAATCCCCAATAGAGCATGGCTGACTCGATCAAGACATATTATGCTACTCAAATCCATTTAGCCGTAAACTATATGCAATCACAAACAAAGTAACCCCGACATCTGTGGTGATTGCCTTTATTAGCGAACCATGACCAGCCAGGGCAAGACAAACGAAGAGCAGCTTGATAGAAATAGCCAGAAGTGTGTTGAACCGAATTCTCATCACAACTGCGCGTCCAAGTCTTATGAGGAAGGGAATCAACATAAGGCTGTCATTCATGAGAGCAACATCTGAAGCTTCAATAGCAGCCTGACTTCCTGCTGCCGCCATTGAGATACCAACACTGCTTCGAGCTAAACTTGGTGCGTCGTTTATTCCATCACCAACCATGGCAACATTTCCGAATTCGCGCATGAGAGTCTCAATCGACATTGCCTTCTGATCCGGAAGCAAGTTGCTATAAAAACGTTTGATTCCAAGCTCATGCGCAATGTGCGATGCTGAGTTATCAGAATCGCCGGTCAACATAACGGCTTGGACACCAAGTTTTTCAAGTTCTTGAAGGAATAACTTGCTGTCTTTCTTAACGACATCGCTGAGACCCAAAACTCCGGAAATCGTACCGTTGAAACAAACAAGCACGCAGGTCTTTCCTTCGGAGCTCAGTTGTTCGACAATTCGTTCCACGTCAACAGGAACGCTCGAGTTTTCTCTTATGAAAGCCATCTTGCCAATTGTAATGTCTTTACTCTCACAAACAAGACAAGTAGCTAATGCTCCTTTACCAGGTCGTTCTTCATAATTCGAAACTGCATGCGGCGTCACTTGGTTGCACGTTGCAGCTGAAACAATCGCTTGGGCTAGTGGGTGTGTAGAAAACAGTTCTGTCCCTGATGCACAAGAAAGCAGCTCGTCTCTGGTTATTGCGCCGATCGGAATAACGTCGGTCAACTCAGGCTTACCATAGGTAAGAGTTCTTGTCTTGTCAACTGCAACTGCTTTTACTTTTGACAACTCCTCCAAGTACCGGCCGCCTTTTACCAGTGCTCCTTTGGCAGTTGCGTTGCCAATTGCTGCAAATACTGCAACAGGAGTAGAGATCACAAGTGCACAAGGGCATGCCACTACCAACAGTGTCAACGCTTGAAGCAGCCAAGTTTCTGAACTCAAGTGCAGAAATACGGTAGGAACGAGCCACAACAAGAGCGCTAGCACTAGGATAGATGGCGTGTACACATTTGAGAATTTCTGTATGAACAATTGAATCTTACTCTTATTTGCGGATGCCTCAAAAGTCAGTCGTATAATGCGAGAAAGAGTCGTGTCATCGGCTCTGCTTGTCGTTTGTACGTCAATCAAATGATTGCCATTAATCGTTCCCGCATAGACGGCATCACCAACGCGCTTATCCTTCGGAAGTGGTTCGCCTGTAATAGTTGATTCGTCGATCGTTGTTTCACCAGCGGCGATGATTCCATCGAGAGGAATCGAGTCTCCAGGTCTTACCTGGATTATAGAACCTATGGTAATGCTTCCTATCTCGACAAATTCATTCTTTGACTTTAGCAAAGCGGTTCTTGGCTGTGCTTTGACAAGTGAGTTCAGCGCTGATTTAGAATTGTCAATACCAATGTCTTCTAAGCGTTCGCCAAGTACAAACAGTGCAATGACAACTGATGCTTCAGGATAGTCACCTAAGTAAAAGGCACCAATAACGGCCAGCAACATGAGCAGATTGATACTGCCGAGTTTTAATCTGAAAAGTGCCAACAGTCCTTTTCGAATGACAGTGTGCCCGACACTCACAATTATGATCAAGGAAGTGATCTGAGCGTACGGACTAGGAAGTTGCAACCCGATTAAGGATACAGTCTCTAACGAAATGACAGCGACGACTATTAAAAGAAGGAAACGAAAAGTCTTGTCCTGTAGAGGCAGTCTAAGGTTCTTAGTGCTCATGCGACTCACCTGAATTTGTAAGTTTAGCCAAAATGAAGAACGCACCGGTCGTAACTACCTGGGCATCCGGCGAAAGTGATTCAAGAGGAGTTATCTCCGTATAGCCCACGTCGCTTGTACCCTGTCGAACAGGAATTCGACGAAACTCAATTTCACCATCGTGGGAATTATGGTTGCCGTCTTTTGACGGATCTCGTTTCACATTTTCTCGATCGTGCGTGTGGTCATTTGCTGTCGCCGGACGTTGTTCATGCGATTGAACTGAAACAAAGATGTAGTCTTGCCCCTGACTGTTCACTAATGCTGTAGTAGGAACTGCATCTAACATGGCACTTTGCAAACTGATAACTGCACTAACACTCGTTCCATCGATAAGGTTGTCCTTCTTACCTTCAACTCGTGCATGCACGGTGATCGCTTTGGTCTGAGGCTCGAATGTATTTGAGATACCGAATATGCGAGCGTCGTATTCTCGACCTTGATTGTTTGTTTGGCTAAAGTGTATGATTTGCCCTACGCTGATTTTCGAAATGTCTTTCTCATAAACGTATAGGTCAAGATGCAGTTGACTATTGTCGACGATTTCAGCAATCGGGTTCGCAGGATCGACGTGCGAGCCAATGTTAACGAGTACGTTGCTTACGCTCCCTGACAACGCAGAACGCACCTCCATCACCTCATGAATGGTTTCAGTGCTCAGCGTCATAGTATTCGTGCCAAGCTGCTCAAGTTGGTGTTTCAAACTGGCTTGTCTTATAGTCAGAGTTTTTAGTTCCGTTTCAGCCTGCTGGAAGTTCTTCATTGCAGTTGCAGAAGCTTGGCTCAAGTTTTTCTGTCGTGCAAATTCAGACGAGGCTAGCTCAACCTTTGCTTTCACAGTTAAGTATGCTTCTTGCATAGAAACAAACTCCGAGTTGTACAAAGTGCAAATCAGTTGTCCTGCTTTGACAGATTGTCCGGCTTGTACAAGTATCGACTTAACAATCCCGCCGATTGGAGAACTGATCGTAGCGCGGTTTTGGTTAGGAACTTTCAGAATTCCATTCGCCTTCAAAGCGGCGGTGAGTTGTTTCTTCTCCAGATGTCCCAGAGTAATGCCGATAGACTTGATCTGCTCGGCAGTAAGAGTTGTCGAGCTTTCTTCGTGAAACTCGTTGTGTGCGCCTAGTTTTGCTTCATCAGCAGGTGCGGTCTTTGAGCATGAATTCAATAGTAATAGGACTGATGCACAGACAACCAACAAGTCTTTTCTATTCATGATTTGCTTCTTCATTTGTTTTTCAGATATAATATTTGATAGTACGTCTCTCCAAGATCGAATAGTACTTGCAGAAAGCTCTGTTTGATACTACTCACTCGTTGGATCGAGTGAGCGTATTCGACATAATCAATTTCACCTTCCGAAAATTGTTTCTCTGCTACACGACCTATCGCATTGGCAAGTGCTAACCCTTCATTTCTGTAGTAGTCGTACCTCGACTTAAGTTGCGAATAACGCCTGTATGTACTGATGAGCTCAGAACGTAGTGATTGCTCTTTAGCTTGCGCTTCAGCTTCAAGTGAAGCCTGGGTCACTTTTGTTGCCTCTGCTCGCGCCGATGAATTGAAAAATGTTAGAGGCAATGCTACGCCAATGTTAAATCCCGTAAACCGCGTCGAGGAATCGAACACTTTTTCTGAGCCTGCGACGAGTTGCGAGCCAATCAAAGTTTGACTCATATATCCCACTTTGAATTCTGGGAGATCCTGTGCAGTCTCAACGTCTGCCTGGCAGGCAGCCAGATTTGCTTGGCTGACTATCAGATGGACAGCAGGTAAAGTTGTAAAGTTGAGTGAATCATTGGAAAGTAGTTGAGTAGAAGGCAGAGTTGTATCAGCAGCCAGGACGAAATCTTCTTTCAAGTCGATGATACTTTTCAACACTTCGTATTCTGAATTCAGTTCGGATTCACATTGCTGAATTTTCATGAGATGCTCACTCCTCTCGAAGTCCGCAGTGATATTCTCTAAAGAGCTTGTGGCTCCTTCCTGCAAGTGTTTGGTGCTGACCGCAACGAATCTATCATATAATGAATCCTGCGAGTGCAACTCAGTCCTTAACAGCGTCAGATATTGTATCCGGTTGCAAATAAGTCGGACGTTCGTCCGAAGCTCTTGTATGGTTAGTGATAGCAAGAGCTCTTTAGTACGCACGCTCGCGCGTAGACGTTTGGCTTCCGAAAAGTAGTATGATGGAAACGGTATACTTTGTTGGACAAAGAATGCGTTGTCTCGGGCGATGCTATTGTATTGGCCGGATTGATAATTGACTTCTGTTTTTGGAAGTACAAATGCAGTTGCTCGTTCCGTTTCGGCTGCTTTGACTCCAAGCTGTTGAGCTTTCATCTTTGGACTGTTTTTCAGGCAGGTCTCGACAGCCTCATCGACGCTCAATGTGCGTTGCTGAGCAATGGTGCATTGAGTTGATAGTAGAGCGGTCACACACAATATCAACAGTGCAATTACAGGAGTTTTTCTACGCCTTTCCTTGTTGAATAGTATATACAAAAGAGGCAAGACAAATAGTGTGAGGACTGTCGCAGAGAATAAGCCGCCTATAACAACGGTGGCCAGAGGTTTTTGTACTTCAGCACCTGCGCTCTGAGAAACAGCCATTGGTAGAAAGCCAAATGAGGCAACTGTTGCTGTCATAAGCACCGGTCTCAATCTCTTACTTGCTCCCTGCAGAACACGCTCAGATAATCCTACACTTTCGTTGATGAGTTGTTGAAAGGTGCTCACTAGCACGATGCCATTGAGAACTGAAACCCCAAACAGGGCAATGAAACCGACTCCCGCTGAGATGCTGAATGGCATATCTCTCAAGTACAAAGCGAATACTCCACCGATGGCACTCATAGGTATGGCGGTGTAAATAATTGTGGCAAGACGAAGAGAAGAGAACGTGAAATAGAGCAAGAGAAGGATGAGCAGTAGGGCAACGGGTACAGCGATCATCAACCTTTTTGTAGCTGCTTCTAAATTTTCGAATGTGCCACCGTAGCGATAGAAGTAACTCTCGGGAAGGTGGACGCGTGTTGATAGCCGGTGTTGGATGTCTTGAACTACGGAAGCAACATCGCGATCCTTAACGTTAAACCCGATGACGATCCGACGCTTTCCGTCCTCTCGACTAATTTGAGCCGGTCCAATCTCGGTTTGTATTGCAGCTACTTGGGAGAGAGGTATTTGACGACCACCTAGCACTGGTATGTACAGATTTTCAATATCCTCGATCGAACTTCGATATGCACTATCGAGACGAACCACAAGGTCAAAACGACGCTCATTCTCGTAGACAACACCAGCTTTTCCTCCCGCAAAGGCGGTACTCACGATCTTGTTCACGTCTGCCACATTGAGACCATAGTTGGCAATTTGCTGACGATTGTATCGAATGACCATTTGAGGAAGACCATCGACCCGTTCCACCATCGGTTCGGTAGTTCCCGGTATGACTCGAATTTCGGAAGCAACCAGTCCAGCATATCGCAACAGCGTATCCAAGTTCTCGCCGAAAATCTTGACTGCGACATCTTGTCGTACACCGGTCATGAGTTCGTTGAATCTCATTTGAATAGGCTGGTTCTTTTCGAAAAAAACACCTGGAATAGTCTGTAGCTTCGCTACCATTTCATCTGCAAGCTCATCGTAACTGCGATTGCGCTTCCACTCTGACTTAGGTTTCAAAATGATCATGAGGTCTGTCGCTTCGGGTGGCATAGGATCAGTCGGCACCTCAGCACTTCCAGTTTTTCCTACCACCATTTTGACTTCGTCAAACTGCTTGGCCAATCGTGATGCCTGCATACTCGTTTCAATGCTCTGCGACAGAGATGTTCCCTGCGGTAGTATACAATGAAACGCAAAATCTCCTTCCGCAAGTGTCGGTATGAACTCAGATCCGAGACGGGTAAAAAGAACGCAGGATAAAGCAAAGGCGACAATTGTGCTGACGACGACAGTCCTCCTATGCGCGATTGCAAGAGCAAGCAGTGAAACATAGATGGATTCAACTTTCTTGAACAATCGAATTGGCAATGACTCGGTCAACTTGAGTCTTTTATTTAAGAGCACCGACGTTGCCATGGGTATGTATGTCAGAGAGAGGATCAACGCTGCCAATACAGCAAACGCTACCGTTTCAGCCATCGGTCTAAACATTTTTCCCTCGATTCCTACAAGACTCAGGATTGGCAGATACACGATGAGGATGATTACTTGACCGAAAACAGCAGAGTTCATCAGTGAGCTGGAACTTTCATAAACTGTTGAATTCATTTCTTCAAGTGTTAAAACAGACTGACCCGTAAGTGAGTACCTGGTGTGCAGCTGATGGAACACTGCCTCGACGATGATGACGGCTCCGTCAACTATCAAACCAAAATCCAGTGCGCCAAGACTCATGAGGTTTGCTGAAACACCAAACAGATTCATCATACCCAATGCGAATAACATCGAGAGAGGTATGGCAGATGCAACAATGAGTCCTGCACGGGCATTCCCTAAAAACGTGATCAGTACGAATACGACAATAGCGGCTCCTTCAAGGAGATTCGTTGTGACGGTATTCATGGCTCTGTTAACAAGATTAGTTCGATCCAAATATGGCTCGATCGTGATGTCGTCGGGAAGCGAAGCCGAAATAGTTTTCATTCTATCCTTCACCTTTGCCACGAGTTCAGCGCTGTTGACACCCTTGAGCATCATAACCACGCCTCCCACTACATCTTTTTCTCCGTTGTATGTCATCGCACCGTATCGCACCGCCGATCCAAATCTCACTTCAGCGATGTCTTTAACCAGTATTGGAATTCCGTTTGGACTTGATTTCACAGCAATCTCACCAACACTTGCGAGTGTGGTAACGAGACCAACGCCGCGAATGAAGTAGGCGTTTGGTTTTCTGTCGATGTAAGCTCCTCCGGTATTCTCATTGTTGCTTTCAAGTGCCTTGAATATTTCAGGAATACTCACATCCAAGGCTGCCAGCCGGATAGGATTTATTGCGACTTCATATTGTTTTAATTGACCACCGAAACCATTGACTTCAGCAATCCCTGGAGTGCCATATAGTTGCCGTGCGACAATCCAGTCCTGCATGGTTCGTAAGTCCATTGCAGAATATTTGTTTTCACTCCCGTGTTTTGGGTGAAGAATATACTGATACACCTCACCCAATCCTGTGCTTGCAGGAGCTAATTCAGGTTTGCCAGCACTTCGCGGTATGTGTTCCTCAGCGTCCTTGAGTCTCTCGCTGATTTGCTGTCGTGCGAAGTAAATGTCTGTTTGATCGGTGAATACAACTGTTATCACTGACAATCCGAATCGCGAGATACTTCTCGATTCCAGAAGACCGGGTAGATTGGCGATGCTCTGCTCTATAGGATAAGTAACGAGTTGCTCGACTTCCTGGCAGGCGAGAGTAGGACACAATGTTATAACCTGGACTTGGTTGTTTGTTATATCTGGTACTGCATCTACAGAGAGTTGTGTGGCTGACCAAAGTCCCCAGAGCACAAGAGCAAGGGTCATAAGCGCCACAATACCTTTCCGTTCAATGCTGAAAGCAATGATCTTGTTTAGCATGTAGGTATAGCTTAGTTACGGATTGACGAACGTATTCCTGTCACTTTGATGAGACGACGATACCGGAACTCAGTAGAATGTCCGGAAAAACGGAAAAAGGCAGCTTAAATGAGGCGAGGGGGTTGCCAGATCGAAGTGGAAACGGAGAGACAGTGCGAAATGGCTTCGTGTGTGCAAATCCTCTTCTCAATGGCGAAAAGGATGATCAAGTCTGATTTTAAAGGGGTGCAAGAGAGAACAAGACCACAACAGGAACAAACACAAAGCGGAGAACAGCAATCATCTGCTGGGGTTTTAGCATGATTACAATCGGCAGCTTGAATTTCGGATACACGAGAGACTGTATTCTCACAACAATGCACATCTGTGCATGGATCTGACGCAAGAAACAAGAGATAACAACAGAGTATGCAAGTCAAGATTCGCATGAACAAAGCTACGAAGATTCACTGAATTCGACGTTTACCCTGCAGGTCAAACAAGTCATGAACAGCCATGGGGTCTTGAGAACTACGGTACGTATTCAAATTACCGCATCTCCAGAGTTGCCTGACGATCTTCTCAAGCTCCGTCGTTATTATTAGACGGTCTTTTTTGCGTTGAAAGACAACGTTGTTGGGCACAGCTCTAAGGGAAAGCTATAAAGGGATGACGCAAACTGCCATACCGACTTCAATATAACTTCTGAGACCCCCAGAACTCAACCGAGACAAGTGCCAAATAACTTGCAAACACTTACTGAAAATGTGTAAATTCGACACATGCGGATAACTGCTCAAATTCTTCTTCTTCTTGTCATCTTTTTGGCTTTTCAACCAGAAGAGTTTGCTCCCCGTGCATTTTCTTCCTCAGCAGTTGAAGAATGCTGCGAAGAGTGCGGTTGTTCTACTGATAATGGTGAGAATCGGACTACACTTCCGCAAGAAAAAGGAATTTGCAACCCCTTTGCAATGTGTTCCGTTTGCTCAGGTGTCGGCATTACCAACAACATATTTCAGCCAATTGTTTTAGAATCTTCAAGAGATATTTTCGGTCGCGAAACGGAAATATATGTTTCGCCATATTGTCAGGAATTTTTCCATCCTCCCAATGAAGGCTAGCGCTTTTAGTACAGTGAAACGTATATTTTAACATTTTTTTTAATAGCAAACCTTCAACTATGAAAAAGAAAATTGGTCTCATCTTAGGAACGGCAATAATTGCTTGTATTGCATTATTTGCCAATAGTACGAATGTGCAAAAGTCTGATAACACTTGCCCCAATCGGCCGGGATGCATTTGTACTCCAAGTGCAGATACACATGTGTTGGCACCTCAGGCTTCAGCTAGTGACAGAAGCAATTGTCCAAATTCGCCTGGCTGTAACTGCACGGAATAAGCTGGTGTTCATTGAGTGGCGTCTACTCGGGACTGTTATTAAGTTAACAGTCCCTTTTTTCTTGATTTCTTCTCAGTAACTATATGGAGGCTGCTTAGCAACGTCCGTCAATTGTACTGAGAGCAATTTCCATTTTATTTCAGTGACGCAATTGAAATGAGCGTTGCGAGGAAATGACATGGTTTACTTATAACAGTGTGCAGAATGTTCGCTTTGGAACGAAGACTTTTTTAGATTGGGTTTCCTGTCTTCTGGTGGAGCGAGCGTGATGACGTCTTGTCGTATCTGGACGAAATTTCTGCCTTGGATTCGATGTTTCATGAATCAATTGTGTTCTTGCGCCGATGAAGTAGATCCGCGGAATCGTCAATCTCCGGATGTTGTTGTACCAGATCATTGTAGAATTCTGTCACACAGTTCCGTATTTCGTCACGAACACGGCGGACTCTGATCAGTATTTCGTCTTCCGTCCCACTAAATTTTGAGGGATCGTCAAAAGACCAATGCAGGCGTTTGTTGACTCCTGGAAAGATCGGACATCGCTCTGCAACATCGGCATCGCATACAGTGACTACAAATTCATAGCGACGTCCGGCTTTGAACAGGTCAAAAACATCGGTTGTTTTGTTAGCTGAAATGTCAATATCAAGTTCTTGCATGGCCTGAACTACGAAAGGGTTAAGAGTCCCAGGTTCAAGCCCAGCACTATCAACTTCAAACTTGTCGTTGCCAATATTCTCTAAAAATGCCTCAGCCATTTGGCTTCGTGCGGAATTATGCGAGCAAACAAAGAGCACTCGTATCATGTAGGTCTATCTCCTTTATCGCAATATTACGATGAATATATTACGTGAATGTTAAGTGTAGAGAACAATCTCTGACTATGCAGGTACAATTCAACCTGTGAAAGGCTTCGAAGATTGTCCGCAGATTGATTGGAACATAGATAAGGAATATTTCTGTTGGTTCCTGAGCACGGCAATCAAACATTGGAGGTCGAATTACAGTTTGTGGTCTGTCTACTCACCACGCCTTTGCCATAACCTCCCCCAAATGCTTCTTCGAATGCTTAATGTACTTCTGAAACGATCGTGAGTCTGTATGTCCACTCACACGCATCACCAAGGTACTCTCAACACCATGCTGCAGCAACAACGTGATGCCAGTCCGACGCGCCGTGTGCGAGGTAATCAACTCATACTTCGGACATACCGTAATCTCCGCCTGTGCCCCACGGTAGCGCACAACTTCCGTCGGTGCATCAATACCAGCCATCTTACCAATGATCTTCAGATTGTCGTTGAGTTTCTGCGCGGACACAGGATACCACTTTTCCGTGTCGAGGATCTTCTGCAACGGCGCGACGATGGGTATCTCATGCAGTCGTCGCGTTTTCTGAATGGTGATTCTGATCCAGCCGTCTTTGCAGTGCACCGCTGGATCTAAGCGAACGACGTCGGAGATGCGCAGACAGGTGTAAATACCAACGAAGAACAAAGCTCGAGAATTATTCAATCCCGGATGCTTTGACAAGTCTAATGCCGCCATTTGATCGACCTCTTCCTGCGTCAGAGCAATGGTAGGTGCTTCGCGATTGAAGTTGTTGCGGAACAGACGCTCGAACGTTGAGTCCTCATGAAAGCCTTCGTCCTTGGCCCAATGGAGGAATCGCTTGAGTATGACAATATGCTTGCCGATCGTGTTGTTCGTAAAGTTTGCAATCAGATACTTGTTGTACTTGTCGCGAAACTCCGGCGTGATGATATCTGCAAACTTTGCCCGTGCGGGTACGATGTTCCTCAGGTGCTTGTACGATGTCTTATAGACGTTGATTGTGTTTACGGCGGCGCTGATGGACTTGGTCTCGATGAACTGCTCAAAGCAGTCAAGAACATTCTTTGAAGTCTTCTTGTCTTTAGCGCTGGTACGACGACGGTTCAGTCAACCACTCTCCAGCAACTGTTCCTTTATGTACGGAAAGGGCTCAACTTTGAGCAACCGTACGGCTGTGTCATGGAATTCGGCGACAGCGGCAGCAATGCGGTCGAGTTGATTATTGATGGGTGTGCTGTGCGTGTTGCGTTTGAGTCGCTCTCGCGCAGAGTCCCAAAGGAGGGGATTGACACTGATGCCGGTACCAATTCTTAGTGATTGCCGGTTGCCATGGCGCGAGCGGATTGTCAGTACAATTGAGCAGATTTCTGCATTTGGATCATCGAGATAGAAGTGTGCAGTCATGAGTGAATTCCTCAAAACGGAAAAAGTGTACGGCAACTTACGCTTTCCGTACACTTTTTCGTACACATTCCGTACTCTGACCCTAAACTAACTGAACTTACGTTGACCCCATTTGTCGTTGCAAGTGCCTTTGAAATAAGCTACTTGCTGTTAATTTTGGTTGGAATCGGTTGGGGTCGAAAAATGTTAAATGTGGTCAGGGAGGGAATTGAACCCCCGACACAAGGATTTTCAGTCCTTTGCTCTACCAACTGAGCTACCTGACCAGAATGTTGTCCTCCTTTTGCCTCTGCGTTGGGAGGGCTTCAAAGATACGAGTTTTGCACGAAAGGCAAAAAACTCGAGTGGCTTTGTTCGAGAAAAACGCCGAAGGCGCTGTGAATAAGAAGTCTCTTGATGTTTTATGTCGTGCCTGCCTTTTCTATCACCGGTCAGTATGGCCGGCATCGCTTAGAACGGGGTCCATGTGAAGGCGCAGACGGGGATGACGATGGGGGTGGTAAAGGCCACCATCCCGAAGTCCATGGAGACGCTTGAGTTAGCAACCCGTAGTCCCAATAAAAACGCCGTGTTGTAGGCCGAGGCGAGGTTGCCGTTCCAGAGTTCGGCCAGGACATGGAAATCTTGGTAACCGGGGAATCTCGTGTCGAGACCCAGTGCAAAACCTACCGCGCCCGCCGGGTAGTTGATAATGGTTTGGCCGAGGTTGCCGGCAAAGACCTGGAAGCCGTCGAGTCCGTCATTTCGGTTGCCGCCCGACATGTTCATGAAGATCATGCCGGTCAATCGTGAGCGCACTCGCGTGTAAGTGGCGGTCAAATACACATCCGAAAAACGGTTGGCGGAGTTGAGCCAGCTGAGCGTGCCGCCGAGGGCAAGGTTCATGTGACCCTTCATCGTTTCGTATTCCTGGCGGTAGATGCTGGCTTTGACGTTGAGGTGACTAAACTGGTACTGCGATCCGATCCACGGCAAGGTCGAACGCATCATGTTCACCGACACATAATCCCAAAAGCCAATGCCCGCCGTCCACACAAACAACTCCTGATTACCAACATAGTGGTTGTTCCCGATGGGCTCTGCCGTGGGCAGAAAGTACACGCGGTTGGACTGTCGATACGCGTCGTCAACATTGGTGATCTCTAGCACCTGGATCTCAAAAATCTTCGCCACACCGATCGCCGTCTTGAGCTTGATTGCCTTGCCTTCGTTGGCATCGTCCACGATGTCCACGATCGTTCCCGTGAGCAACTCGCCATTGGTCAGACGGACCAGGTACTCCGTCTCCGAACTGCGGTCGAGATTGTCGAACAACCCCGCCCGACACGGCTGCGATGCAAACATCAGCGCCACAACCATCATCGCTACCCAAGAGCTCGCTTTATTCATATGCCTTTGCAAGTGTGAGGAAGACAAAATACGCCGAAAGAAAAACACTAACGACGCGTGAGAGCTGCTTTAACAGCTATCCGTAATAGTGTGAACGGAGGTGAAAGAGCCTTCTTTGAGAAAATGCAACAGACTCCGTTCACTACTGATTATTATTCTTGAGGTCGCGCTCCGCGCGCCCACAGCTCAGGAGCCACTTTTTAATTCGTTTGAATGAGGACCTGTAAAGCGTTCATCTGCCAGTACCTCAGCTACGGTGGCGAAGATGTTGCTCTCGCCGATACTGAGCAATAAACCTGAGCGTTCGATGGCCACGTAGGGCTGCGCGTGTGGTCCTACGACTACAAAAGCAATTCCACGCATGCGCATACTGAGCATCAAGTCCTCAATGGCATGCAGGCCACTGGCGTCGATAGAGAGGACGTTATTGAGCGCCAGTATAAATACCCTCGGCTGCTCGTGTATCTGCATCATGGTTTCTTTGAACTGCTCCACCGCGCCGAAGAAGAGTGCGCCTTGCACATCGTAGACCAGCACATCGTGCGGAACTGTTTGCTGACGTAAGTCCGCGGTGTCGATTTCGACATCTATCTCTTGCTGTCGCAGTGAGGCCGAAATCAAATTCACCTGGGTGGCGTCTGACATGCTCTTTAGGAAGAACACCGCCGACAACACCACACCCACTTGAATGGCAACGGTGAGGTCGATCACAACGGTGAGAATGAAGGTGCTGAGCAATACGATGACGTCACTCCGTGGACTCTTCAACAACTTCACAAAGCTGCGCCACTCGCTCATGTTGTACGACACCACCACGAGTATCGCTGCCAGCACGGGCATGGGAATGAGCGCCGCCCATTGTCCGAAGAAGATCATAATCAACAACAACGTGAGGGCATGAATCATGCCCGCAATCGGTGTCAATCCGCCGCTGCGAATATTCGTGGCCGTTCGCGCAATGGCTCCCGTTGCCGGTATGCCGCCAAAGAATGGTGTCAGCACATTGCCCACACCTTGAGCAATGAGCTCCATGTTGGGACGATGCTTGGTGCCCATCATGCCGTCGGCGACAACGGCCGACAGCAGCGATTCAATAGCACCGAGCAGGGCAATGGTAATGGCAGGACTAAAGAGCTTACGAATGAGCTCCAGCGAAAGGGGCGGAAGCGACGGCGCAGGAATGCTGCTGGCTACCGCGCCAAAGCGCGAACCAATGGTTTCGACAGGCAGATGAAAGAGCTGCACAAGCAGCGTCATCAACAAAATGGCAACCAAACTCGCCGGAACTTTGCGCAGCACTCGGGGAAGCAGGGTCAGAATCGCGAAGGAGATTGCTGCGACGCCGAGCGACCATAGATTAACATCGCCCACATGCTGCGCATACACTTCCCACTTCTCCACAAAACCCGCGGGAACCTGGACGGAAGTCATGCCGAGCAAATCCTTTACTTGACCGCTAAAGATGATTAGCGCAATCCCACTCGTAAATCCAACCGTCAGCGGGTAGGGAATGAACTTGAGCAACGCACCCATGCGCGACAGTCCGGCAGCAATCAGCAGTACACCGGCTAAGATGGTAGCAATCGCTAAGCCCTGATAACCATACTGCTGCACGATACCGTAAATCACGACAATGAACGCGCCGGTAGGACCGCTGATTTGCACACGGCTGCCACCCAAGGCAGCAATCACAAAGCCCGCAAGTATGGCCGTGATCAAGCCCTGCTCAGGCTTGACACCCGATGCAATGGCAAAGGCAATAGCCAACGGCAAAGCCACAATACCAACGATGACGCCGGCACTGAGATCTTTGACAAAGGTTTGACGATCGTAGCCCTGCTGCAGAACAGTCCACAGTTTCGGCCGAAAGAGATTGTTCACAGGTGTGATGATTGTATGCTGCGATGCAAAAATACGATAGGGGTGGGTTGTGCGGGTGCGGTGTGGTGCGTGGCGTTGTGTGTCGTGGGGTTCGGTGCGTAGGGACAGAAAACTTTCTGTCCCGCTCGAACGACACGTGCGAGTGGGGACAGATGATTATCTGTCCCTACGTGCGCGTGTAAATTGAATGATATCACGCGACATGCCCGTAGGGACAGAAAATTTTCTGTCCCACCCTCGAACGAAACACGTGTGTGTGGGGACAGATGATTATCTGTCTCTACGTGCGCCCACAAATTGAATGGTATCGCACCCCATGCCCGTAGGGACAGAAAATTTTCTGTCCCACCCTCGAACGAAACGCGTGCGTGTGGGGACAGATGATTATCTGTCCCTACGTGCGCATGTAAATATTGATTGATATTGCAACCCATGTCCCTCCCTCGAACGACACGTGTGTGGGGACAGATGATTATCTGTCCCTACGTGCGCATGTAAATTGAATGATATCACGCGACATGCCCGTAGGGACAGAAAATTTTCTGTCCCGCCCTCGAACGATACGCTTGTGGGGACAGATGATTATCTGTCCCTACGTGCGCATGGTACGGCGCTTTTGAAACAAAGAGGTCACATTTTGGTCATTCAGAAAAATCCTTTAATGTTCGCGTACGCGATACAGAAGCTCAGCACATGATCACACTCAAACCCCTAATGCCGTTACACAGAGCACTCTCTGTTGACACCTTATTTCATGTTTTCGTATTTCTGCTATTGACGAGTGTTGTGGGCGCTCAGGTTGAGTCGGTACATGCCTTGTCAGCCGTGGAAGTGAAGCATGACCACGTACTCGACTCTTCCTTTCTGATCGTCAAAATTGTTGACTTCCGAAAAGTGGTGGTGGGAACCACGAAGGATAGCGTTGTAAACGCGATGATACAGAACCCGTCATCGTTCCCCGCCCGCGTTGACTCTATCGTCATCATCGGAAATAATTCACCAAACTTCTCTGTGTTAGCTGAATCGTATCCCTTTGTCGTACAACCACGATCCACTCATACCTCAGCCTTTCGATTTAAACCATTGACCCTTGGGTTGAAAGACGTTGCTCTGCGCGTCTACGCCAGTGGTATCGCCTTCTGGGGTGCATTGGCTGGCGAGGGAGTAAATCCGGTTGTCAGTCTTCCCAATCCGCTCATCGACTTTGGCGGAGTACCTACTGGACAATGGCGAGACTCTCTCGTGTCGGTGACTATTAAGAACGTCAGCAACAACGCACTTACTATTACTCGTACGTGGCATGGAGGTCCCGACTCGTTGTCCTTTTCAACGATCAAGGGTGCCGGTCCTTTCACGCTCAAGCCGGGTGAATCACATGCCATGACTCTTCGATTCACTCCTCGCATCATCGGACCGGTGAGCGGTTCGTTACTCTTCGAATTTAACGGCGTTGGCTCGCCAGCTGTGGTGCAACTTCTTGGAACCGGATTGGGGAATCGAATCATCATCTCCACAGATTCTGCCGCTGTCGGCGAACATCGTACCATCACGCTGCGATTGTTGGATTCGCTTCCATCACAACCCATACCCATGAAATTCCGTGCCCACGTCAGTAGCCCTGTTGCGAACTACTTTCCATCCAACGTGTCCCATCTGAATTTGAGCGGAGAATCCATCGCGTTCGATGTGGAGGGTGATTGGCCCGGTACGTCTCAAGTGATCGATAGCTTTGATGTGGAGGCAGTCTTAGCGAGTCGGCAGACGAGTCCGCTGCAGCTGGATTCATTCGTCTGGCTGGACACTGCCGGTAATGCCTTGCCCTATCAAACCTCAGCGCAAAACGGTTCGTTCACCCTCACGAATCTCTGTACCGCGGGTGGGACGCGACTCGTCAATGCTTCCGGTAGTATCTCCCTTGCCATGATCCATCCGCATCCGATTGAAGGCGATCAGGCGTCAGTTGAATTTCAAACCAGCGAGGATTCGCCGACGCGCATTGAGCTCGTGGATCTCAATGGTCTCTCAGTCTTGACTATCATCAATGGCGTTTTGCCTCCAGGCACACACAGTATTAGTGTCGATCTGCATTCCGTACCAAATGGCACATACCTCCTTCGCATGCGTACCCGCACCGAGTCGCTCAGCGAAACAGTTGTACTCTTCCGGTGAGTGCGCAAAGGCGCGCATACGTTCCATACCACCATTCCATCGATCATCTTTCAAGACCGGCAGCGCTATGAATCACCGTCCGCACATTACACATCTGTTGTGTTCCATGCCTCAATCGTCTGAACACCGGGCACATTTGAGTATTCAAAGACTGTATCGTCAGGTATTCTTCTTATTCGTGCACTGCTTCGCAGTTCTCGTCGTTGGGAGTGTGTTGTCTGCACAGGATACATCCGCTGATAGTACCAGCAACGCATCGCCGGCAGCTGTTGCGGACACATCCGTACACGACAACGTCACTACCGAGGGTATTGCAGGCGTTGGTGCAGAAATGCCGCAAACAGAACCGGAAGACGACACTCTGCAAGCGCGATACGGCGTGTTTGCGCACTATGCATTCAGTATGCACTCGGCAGATTTCCCGCGTATGACTGGAACCGTTAGCTGTTGTTCCAGCTTTACGGGAGGTACGGGCAGTGGTGCACATCTGGGAATGGTGATCGAGCTGCCGGTGAACGTCCATCAATTGCTGGCGCTGCGTTTGGATTATTTGCGTCAGGGCTTTGCGATGACGACGCCGGAGGCGACGCGTATTATTAGTGGCTCGAGCGTCCAAAGTGGGTTGTTCGAGCATCATTTGGAAGGCAGTGTGTCGGGCTTCGGTGTCGAGCCGCTCTTCATCCTGAGCCCCTTACCACACTGGATGTTTAGTGTGGGTGGACGCGTTGGCTTGATCGTGACATCCAATTATTCACAGTGGGAGCAGCTGAGTCAACCGAGCGGTGTGGGAACATTCATGAACGCCGATGGTAGTGATTCGCATAGTCGTGTCCGCAATGAATTCAGCGGGATAGTTCCCAACGTCAATGTACAGTTTGCAGCAGTTCTGGGTGTGTCATACGAACTCCCGATGAACAGAAAGAAGTCGTGGCTGTTATGCCCGGAATTGTATTACCACTACAGCGTCAGTACAGTGACATCAGACCTAGTCTGGAAGGCGCATGTCCTGAGCCTTGGAGTGGCCTTGAAGTATTGTCCGAACGCCAAGAAGATTGTCACACGCGAAATCCACAACGAAATCGACACGCTCACCGTTCCGCTCATCGCCGACTCCAACTCCACGGTGCTCGTGGAAGGTATAGCACAGACCATTCGCGATCCCAGTGAGACGAGCGATGAAATTCATCTGAGAAGTGGCATCCGTCGTACGGATACGTTGTTCGTCACGCACACTCCGGATGTAGTCGATGCCACGATTCGTGCTGTCGGCTTGGACTCGGCTAAGCAAGAGCAAGCAAGCGCTGTCATCCGCACGGAAGAGTTTTTAAGTACCGAGATGACGCCGCTCTTGCCCTTTGTCTTTTTCGATCACAACTCATGCGTCATTCCCTCGCGCTATCAGACATCTGAGGCGTCACAGCGTTCGGTGAGCTATGATTTGGAGCGACTCCACAGCAACCGTCTGGAGGTGTACTACCAGCTGCTCAACATACTCGGCATGCGCATGCAGCAAAATCCGCGTGCCGTCGTGACCCTGATCGGGTGTACGGATAACAACGACGTCGAAGAGCGCAACCAGAATTTAGCCAGATCGCGGGCGGAGGCTATTCGAGAATATCTCACGTCAGCATGGAACATCCCTGCAGATCGCTTTCGCGTGGAAGCGCGAGGGCTTCCCAACATTGCCTCGAATTCTACAACGTCGGACGGTGCGGCAGAGAACAGACGAGTGGAAATCAGCTGCAATGACTTTAGTATTGTGTCTCCGGTGCTCCATCACGATACGCTGCGCTCCAGCAATCCACCTACGGTGCGTGTGCACATGCAGGCCAGCGCAACGCGCGGCATCGCGTCGTGGACCCTGAGTGTGAGTCAGCATGGGCGCACACTCAAAACATGGAACGGCAACGGTGTACCGCCCGAGGTGATCGATTGGCCCTTGAACGTAGATCAAAGCGCCAGCCCAAGCTCTGGTGATCAATTAGAGTTTGCGTGTCATGTTGTTGACAGCCTGGGCAAGGAGAAGACCGTGCAGACTCACATTAGCATCGATCTGGTGACCGTGCAGAAAAAGCGTTTGGAACGCAGGGGAGACAAGGAAGTTGCCCATTTCGGCGTCAATCTCTTTGCGGTCCGGCACAGCGACGTCTCATCACTTGACCGCCAGGTCTTAATGATTGTGAAGCAAAACATCCAGAAGAATTCCACGATCAACGTCTTCGGCTTTACCGATCGCAGCGGCGATCCAACCTACAATCGCAACCTCGCCATGAGCCGCGCAAAATCTGTCGCCGCTGAACTCGCTCCTTTCAAAGTGGCGCAAACCGATGTAAAGAGCGACGCTCCTATTTACGACAACGATGTGCCCGAAGGCCGGTTCTATTCACGGACGGTAGAAATTGAAGCAGAGACGCCGGTGCCGTAGGGTGTTGCGTGGTGCGCAAATTTCGGATGAATATAAACAGCCACCCCTCGTGTGTGGGGACAGATAATTATCTGTCCCTACTGGCGGGTGTTACAATGCGATTGTACGTATGAAACTATCCCCATAAAAAAATCCCGTCCTGCAACGCAGGACGGGACAAATGCTGGGGGACGGATAATGGTTTGACCGTACACTATCCGATTAATAGCGATAATACTCAGGCTTGTACGGGCCGGCTACTTCAACGCCGATATATGACGCTTGCTTTTCGCTCAATACATCGAGTTCCACGCCGATTTTGGACAGGTGCAATCGGGCTACTTCTTCATCGAGATGTTTTGGTAGCATGTACACCTTGTTTTCGTAGGCTGCGGAGTTCGTCCACAATTCTATTTGTGCGAGTGTTTGGTTGGTGAAGGAGTTGGACATCACGAAGCTCGGGTGACCCATAGCGCAACCAAGGTTCATCAATCGACCTTCAGCAAGGATTAAAATCTCGTTGCCGTCGACGTTATACAGATCTACTTGTGGCTTCACTTCAACTTTTGTGTTGCCATAGGTGGTATTCAACCAAGCCATGTCGATTTCGTTGTCGAAGTGTCCGATGTTGCCGACAATCGTCTTATCCTTCATCAGCTTGAAAATTTCCGGCGTGATAATATCGCAGTTGCCGGTCGCTGTCACCACGATGTCAGCGCGCGGTACGGCATCCTTAATCTTCTTTACTTCATATCCATCCATCGCCGCTTGCAGAGCGCAAATCGGGTCGATCTCAGTCACAATCACCCGGGCGCCGGCGCCGCGAAGTGATGCTGCGGAGCCTTTGCCTACATCGCCATACCCGGCAACGACGGCTACTTTGCCGGCTAACATGATATCGGTTGCGCGGCGAATCGCATCCACGCACGATTCCTTGCAGCCATACTTGTTATCAAATTTCGACTTGGTCACCGAATCATTGACGTTAATAGCCGGTAGCGGCAAGGTTCCTGCTTTCATGCGATCGTACAGGCGATGCACGCCGGTGGTTGTTTCTTCGCTCAGACCCTTGATAGCCGCAACCAATTCCGGGAATTGATCGAGAACCATATTGGTTAAATCGCCACCATCGTCTAAAATCATGTTGAGAGGTTGCGACCCGCTGAAGGCGTGCAGCGTCTGCTCAATACACCAATTGAATTCTTCTTCATTCATGCCCTTCCATGCAAACACCGGGATGCCGGCAGCTGCAATGGCAGCAGCGGCGTGGTCTTGCGTGGAGAAGATATTGCAGGACGACCATGTGACTTCCGCGCCTAGCTCCACCAGAGTCTCGATCAATACTGCCGTTTGGATGGTCATGTGCAAACACCCTGCAATGCGAGCACCGGAAAGCGGTTTGCTCTTGCCGTGGCGTTCGCGAAGGGTCATGAGACCCGGCATTTCGGCTTCAGCCAAATGGATTTCGCGTCGACCCCAGGCTGCTAACGAAAGATCTCTCACGCAATATTTTGATTCAGCATAGTGCACTTCGCCTGTGGCTACGCGCGAAGGGACTTGTGTTTGTGCTTCAACACTCATGGTCAATGGATTAATAATGAAACAGTTCTGTTAGCTGCGACCACTCTCCGGGGCGCGATGATGGCTTCCAATGCGACCACAAAGATACGAGGAAGGCTGCGAACACCGTCAAATTCATCGACTTGACCTGCGTTTCTCATGACGGTCGTCTTTCTGCGTCAGTGCCGCGCGCGCTTGATTTGCGGTACCATTCGTCATGTCGGTGCATGGGTCTGAACGTCGTCCGCAGCAAGACTGGCGATTCGAGGACAGCCTTTGCTTTGTTACTTCGAAACTTTGGTAGGTGCTTTAAGGCTCCGTACAGGCTCGGTCTCCTCCTCAGTTCCGTCGAAGAGGTACAGCGTTTCCTTTTCGGAAATGATGGACATGAAGGCACCACTTAGTCCACCGATAATTCCAAAGCCCAAGGGAAGATCGGCATTTGACTGTTGGGTAGAGACTTTTCCGACCACATATCCTGCCGCTGCGCCACCAAGGGTGGCGAGAATAATGGTACTCGTGGGCATGCGTTCAAAGCAATGTAATTCTCGTACACTGCCGATCGGTATCCTGAGGGTATCAAACAGTACGGATGAGCGTAAAAACAGTGTGTCGTGGAGCAGGTACACCATGCCCGCCTTACGCGTGTACTGCCGATCGAGGGTGCGAAGCTGAACCTCTGCGCGGCTAAACTGTCGGTTTATACTATCCCGCCGTGTCTGACTGATAGTGTGCGGGTCGAGATGGCGAACGACCGTGCTGGAGCAAGAACTCAATAACGAGGCGATGGTGATGCCGGTGGCCAGTAAGAGGACACAGCGCGAAGAGATCATGGATTTAAGACCTGGTAGACACTTCATGACAAGCCGGTGAATGCTTTGTAAACCCATGGTTTCCTAGCTCTCATTTTGCACTAAAGTCGTAAATTTAAGGCTGTTACAACGTCAGCCGATGTACCAAAATCCGTTCGGCTGAGTTATTTGTTGGAAATAGCAGTCCTTCTCTACGAATAATAGCTTTCTCTCACAATATCCGTAATGTGTATGACACATCAGATACGTTTTCTTTTTCTCTGCCTGCTCAGCACAGGTCTGCTCCAAGCACAGCGTGCACCGGGGCCAAGCGCTCGGAGCGACGTTTCCGCTGTGCAGAAATCAGCGCAGGGCAACACTGTGCAAACGATAACACCAACCGGACCGGTAAATGCTCTCGGACAGTCATTGTATAGTCACGGTGACCCGACCGATCAGGAGCAGTACCTACTTGAACTCATTAATCGTGCCCGAGCAAATCCGCCGGCAGAAGGCGACTCGCTCTATAACACGAAGGATGCCGACGTATTGAACAATTACTCCTACTGGAAAGTTGATAAAGCAGGAGTTCGATCCGCATTCAAAACCTATCCTTCGCGTCCACCGCTTGCCTTTCATCCCAAGGCCATTGATGCGGCACGTGTCCATAGTAACGACATGGCCTCAAACCATTACCAAGATCACACCGGCACCGACGGTTCTAATCCCGGTCAACGCCTGGTGAAGGCAGGGTATCCCAACGGTACACCGTGGGGTGAGAACATTTTTGCCTATGCACACTCTATGTGGGAAGCAGAGTGTGGCTTCCTCGTTGACTGGGGAACGGGCAACGAAGCACTAGGTCATCGTCATAATACCATCAACTTCGCATCGGATGATATCATCTATACCGAAATCGGTATCGGTGTTGTAGCCGGTAGTGGCTCTGTTGGACCGTGGGTTGTGACAGAAGACTTTGGACAACGAACCGTGTACTACATCACCGGTGTGGTGTATAAGGATAAGAACAACAACGGTCAATACGATCCGGGCGAGGGCTTGAGTGGAGTGACCGTTACTCCTTCTACCGGTGATTACTATGCCGTTACCTCCTCCTCGGGCGGCTATGCTATTCCTACGACGGCCACGGGCAACATCTTTGTCTCTGCTGCCGGCAACGGTATCACCGGCTCAAAGTCAATCTCTCTCACGGGCAAAGCAAATGTCAAGGTCGATTTCAATCAATCCTCTACACCAAGCGTCATCCTAAGCTATCCTATCGATCAGTCGTCCGTCAATGGCGATTCCGCTCGCGTTGGTTGGAATAAGTTGAGCACAGCTACTTTGTATCATTTACAGGTCAGTTTGTCGCCAACCTTCAGCAAGCTATTGGTGAACGACTCTGCTATTGCCGTGAAGGACACCAGCTATATGCTTCACAACCTGCTACAGGATAGCGTGTACTACTGGCGTGTGCGTGCGAAGAGTAGTCTTGGTTGGGGCGATTTCGTTCCGCCGTTCCAGTTCAATGCCGTTATTGTTCCGAGCACCGTTCAACTCCTCTATCCTGAGCAGGGTGCCAAGTTGAAGGACAAGAATATTACGTTCAAGTGGTCCCAAAGCAAACCCGGCGTCGCAAAATATTGGTTCGAAATTGCACGCGACTCTGCCTTTACCGATTATGCGCTTAATGTGTACGACGACCTCGTTGATACAACTTGGACGCTCGATGATATTGATGGCACCATCGGTATGGACACAACCTATTACTGGCATGTGGCAGGCTTCCACGACAACTCGGTTCAGAGTGCATTTAGCCCATCCCATTCGTTCATCATCAGCGATGTTCAAAACAGCGTGAACGAGGACAAAGTGATCACAGTCAGTGCATTCGGTCCCAATCCCGTGAACAGCACGGTTGTCCTACGCTACCAATTAGCGGTGGACGGCGACGTGTCGCTTAGCCTCTGCGATGAGCGCGGCCAACAGCTCCGTATGCTCAACGCCGATCACCAAACTGCCGGCGAACATTTCCTGAGTCTTGATTTCACGCAAGCTCCGCTTGCTCAACTTCAGTCCGGTGCCTACCTGCTTCAATTCCACACAGCAGGCGGGACGAGCACACGTAAAATCGTTCTGCAGCGTTAATCACAACGCTGTGTAAACGGACATATACTCTCATGTTCTGATCCACATGCTCAGCTCTTGCGTCGTTAGGCGCAAGAGCTGTTGTATTTTTAACGAGATCCAACGCCAAGCTTCTATCACGTGAACCTACATTCCTCCATGAAAGCCAACACTGCCGCCTTTAGCGCGATGGATCTTCGAACGCTGTTTGGAGATCGTGCTGTGGTTCCCGATTTCCATGCCTCGATTGGCGTCTGCACCGACACACGCAGTCTTCAACCCGGGTGTCTGTTTGTGGCACTAAAAGGCGAACGTTTCGACGCACACGATCATATCCATAAAGCCATTCTTTATGGTGCCGTTGGGATAGTGTTTGAAGAACGCTGGCTGTCGCAATGGGAAAGCGGCCCGGGAAAAACCTTTCCCTCGTTCGCTCGTATCGTTGTCCCCGATTGTCTCGTCGCCCTAGGCGACTTGGCCCACTACCACCGCAAGCGTTTCTCCATTCCTGTGATTGCGGTTGCCGGAGCAAATGGAAAGACAACCACGAAGGACCTCAGTGCGGCTGTACTCTCGCACTCTTATCTCACTCTGAAAACCGAAGCTAACTACAACAATCGTGTCGGTACGCCACTCACGCTGCTTCAACTGACAAAGTATCATGGCGCTGCTGTGATCGAGATCGGAACCAACGAGCCTGGGGAAATCGAAGTCTTGGCGGACATGGTTGCACCTACGCACGGCATTATCACCAACATCGGTGAAGAACATCTCGAAAAATTGCATGACTTGGATGGCGTCGAGAAAGAGGAAACAGCGCTGTACCGATATTGTCAGCAACAGCAAGCCACCGCACTCGTGAATATGGATGACGAGCGACTGAAAGCGTATAGCGGCACCTTTCCCAACCAATTTCACTTCGGGACAAATGATGGCAGTGATCTCAACGCATCGATTTCATTTGACACCGAGCTCCATCCGGAGCTCAAGGTACAGAGCGCACAGGAGCGATGTACGGTGCCGACGAGTCTTGTCGGTTATGCCGCAGCAACGAACGCCGTGGCTGCGCTTGCCATTGGGGTGAGCGTGGGGATATCGCTCGCCGACAGCACAGTAGCGCTTGCCAACTATGAAGCTCCTCCCGTACACGGCTACGCCCGCATGCAGATTCAACGTATGCGCACGACCAATGCCACGATACTCAACGACTGTTACAATGCCAATCCGGCCTCCATGCGCATGGCTTTGCGTACCCTTCAAGCTTTCCCTGCAGACAAGCGAATTGCTGTACTGGGCGACATGCGGGAGTTAGGCGAACACAGCGATACTGCACATCAGGCCATCATTGCAGAAGCACTGCAACACTGCGACGTGCTCATTCTGCTTGGACGCAGCATGGCTGATGCTGCACACGTTGTCGGGGCTGCAGATCGTGCTCAAAGTACGGGCAAGCAATTCCACTTTGCAGAGAACGTTGAAGTAGCGGCTCAGCTCCTGAATACTTCATGCACAGCCGCTGATGCCATTCTTGTGAAAGCATCGCGAGGCATGGCGCTGGAAAATCTGATCGACCTACTTGTGTAGAGAACTACTACGTTAAGGAAGCGATAGGAGCGATATGCACGCGATGTCGCTCCGACGATGCTCAGTTGCCGCTTCGATGTCGCGGCACTCAACCCGGCTATGATGGTAATGCTATGCGTTTATCTTTAACGACACATCCAAAGCGCTCAACATTTGAGCGTCAATACTTGTCGGAATCACCAATCAATGCAGGCACCGACCATGATCAAGAGGTTGGATGCTTTCACCGTGCCAAGGGATTGATTGAAGGCACTGAGCGACGCAGCGTCGCTCAGTGCGAAGGTGTAGCGTGCATCACCAACAATGCTCAGGCTGCCAAGGAGCGGAATCTGTATACCGGCACCCAATTGAAAGGCATAGCCGACAGCCTTGGCTTCCGGCTTTACGTCAATGGGACTACTGAGATTGAGATTGGTCGTATCGAACGACGCCGTCGATGTGGCAGAGAGGTTAATACTGGCAACCAAACCGGTCAAGAGGTAGGGCCGAAGGCCTTCTGAAAAAGGACTGATCTTGAGAAGAACAGGACAATTGATATTCACAAAATCCTGTGTAAATGATAGGGTCGAAGGCAATGAAGACGGAAACGGCATGGTGGTCAACTGTTGCAACGCAGCCTTCTGATAATCCACACTGAACTCCTCTCGGGAATACGCCGGTTCGATTTGCAGATGCACGTACTTCGTAAGCTCGAATTCCGTGATACCACAAATCGCAAAGTCGTTCAAGTTTTTCAGGTTCTGACTCTGCTGATTTTCGTACGCTAGAGTCCACTGCGGGATAGTGGCGCCAAGTTTGAGTCCTATACTACCGGCGTGGAGTGACACGCTTCCCAGCACAATCAACAAGAGCGAAGCGGAGACTACAGAGAGCGTTGTGCGATGCGACATGAGTACTCCGAATAGGTTATAGTTCAAAAAAGTATTGTCTAGGCCTGTTTGGGTGTCGACTTCACAGCATCCAATGCTGTCCTCAACACTCCCAAGAACTCCTCTATCTCGCTCGTGCCGATCACGAGTGGCGGCACGATTCGGAGCACGGTATCGGCGGTAGCCGATGTAATGACGCCGCGTTCGAGCAGAGCATCGCGCAGGGGAGTGGAGTTTTGATTGAGGGCAAGGCCAAGCATAAGGCCACGACCGCGGACCTCGGTGACGATGCCCGGGAACTCAGAACGCACAGCTTCGAGTCCCTCGCGCAGCCGCGCTCCCATGGCGCGCACATTTTCCATCAAGCCTCGCTCAATTTCTTCCATCACCACGATGCCGGTTGCACAGGCCAGGGCGTTGCCGCCATAGGTGGTACCGTGTTGTCCTTGCTGCCAGACTGCGCTCAAGGCCTCCGAGGCAAGCACTGCACCAAGTGGCAGGCCGCCGCCGATGCCCTTAGCCATGGTGACGATGTCCGGCTTGAAGCCATAGTGTTCGAAGGCAAAGAAATCACCCGTTCGTCCCACTCCTGTTTGCACCTCATCGGCGATGATGGCAAATCCGTACTTGTCACGCAGGCGCACCAGTTCCTGCACAAAGTCATCGCTGGCTACGCTGATACCACCTTCACCCTGAATCAGTTCCAGAGTTACGGCGCAGGTCGTGGCGTTGACTTCATCGCGCAGAGCGGCAATGTCATTGTAGGGCAGCACGCGTGTGCCCGGAAGAAAGGGCTCCATGCCTTTCTTGTACAAGGGTTTGTCCATCACTGACAGTGCACCGTAGGTGCGACCATGAAATCCGCCCTTAAACGCGATGATGTTTCCAACGCGTTCGCGTGTGCTGCCATAGGCACGAGCCAGCTTCATGGCGGCGTCCCAAGCCTCCGCACCGGAATTGGTGAATACCACTTTCGAATATCCGCTGCGGGCTGTCAGCATTTCTGCCAGACGAACCTGTGGTTCCTGGTAGAAAAAATTGGACACGTGCAGATAGCGATGCAGTTGCTTCTCTGCTGCGTCGATGATGCGCGGGTGAGAGTGACCGAGGGCATTGACCGCGATGCCGGCTAACATGTCCAAGTACACCCGTCCGTCTGACGCATAGATATGACAGCCCTCCGCGCGGTCAATCGCCACGGGGAGTCGTTTATAGGTTTGATAAATCACCCGGTGTTCGCGGGAAATCAGTTCTTCGCTGGTGGACATCGTAACTCTCGTGATTGATGAAAATGGTTGATCTGAAGCGAGTCGTTGCGAGCGCGGCAAAGCAATCTCATACTTGCAACGGCGCGCAATTTACGGCGCAACGCGAAGCTGCATGCGGGTGGCAAGTGTCGCGCAGTTGCGTTAATCGTTCAATGATTTCTTATTCGTGTGCAGCTTCGCTGCGCACGAATTGAAAATCACCCGACGACCGGTATCAAGCATCAGGAGAAGTTTCGCAGGAAGCTGTGGTGGCAGTGAGCTTCGGCGGAGTTGAGTTCGAGATCGGCGCGGTGGATGGAATCGAAGTCGTAGCTCGAGCGGATGTCGAGGATGAGGGCGTGCGTATCGTCGAGTTGGTAGAGGATGCGCCACGCGCGACTACTGAGGAGAAAGTGTCCATCGCTCAGTGCTTCGATGCGATTGGAATCGGTGGGGAAAGGATTGAGAAGCAATCGACGTTGAACGTGTTCTGCTATGTCGTAGCTACTGAGTTCGGAAATGAAGCGAGCGCGTTCGTCGGCGGCGGGGGACCAGGCGACGGAGTATGAGCGACGGTAAGCGGCGGATGCTGTCCAGCCCGCTGTGGCATCGGGGAAAGAATCGTGCTGAGCGATGTATGGTTTGAGATCGAGCACCGGAGTGCCATCCACCATGTCGGCACCACTGATGTGCAGGGTACGACCTTCAACGCCGTGCAAGCGCACAGCGGAAATGGCGATAGGATTGGGACGATGCGGAGAGCGCGTGGCAAACACACCGTGTTTGGAG
This sequence comes from Chlorobiota bacterium, assembly GCA_039810585.1. Taxonomy (GTDB): domain Bacteria; phylum Bacteroidota; class Ignavibacteria; order Kapaibacteriales; family NICIL-2; genus JBBATK01. The sequence goes on along the minus strand of JBDHXF010000001.1, from coordinate 173,783 downwards.
CCATCGCGCGGGGTTTGAATAACGGGTTTCCATGACTGTGCTTCATGAAACCACCAGATTACCCAGATGTGCGAGAAGGATTCAAGATCGCGCAGAGCAGTTTCGTAATTGCAATGCGCATTCAAGATGATTTCAGATCGTGCATCATTATCCTCCTCAGCCTGCAAGGGCGCCAAATAGCGCTCGCGAAAGGGAGTGTGAATGATGCCGATGGGCTGAAGGGAGATAGGATCGGACATGGAGCTGGAAACAGTCGGGTACGTAGAACACGCAAAGATACGGGCTTGTGGTCCTGAGCCTTGAACGGGTACGAACGCAAGGAAGTGCAGGTCTAAAACAAAACATCCCGCCGAAGGGGCAGGATGTATTGTTCGTTGTGATGAAGGTGAGGCAAACTGCTTGATGAGATGAAGAAGGCGTGTGGTGATCACGATAGTTCTTCACCGGTCCAGGTAAGCAGAGGGGGTTTTGCTCTCCAACAAGGGGGTCCTTCATCGGACTCACAGGGGAGTCTCTGGGTGATGTATCGGCATTGCCACAAACAACTGAAGCCCTTGCGGGCTTCGGTTGATGAACAATGGAGGTTCAGAAAGAAAAAAACCGGTTAACGACGGACAGCTCACCACAAACTGTCCGTCGTCACACACCTTGCAAAGGCTTGATGTGAGGATTATCCGGCTTTATAATGTCAAGGTTTCTGAGAACTACTTTGCAAAAACGTTGCCAACTTTTTCAATCGTGTGTACGTTTCTTCGTTCTCAGAGCTGTTCAAGCTTCTTATCCTCGGATGAGCTGCAGGTAACCTTGCGGAGCTTGGTTGGCCTGAGCCAGTGAGGTTAGGGAAGCTTGTTGCAGGAACTGTGCTTTCACGAGTTGCAATTGTTCCTGAGCAACGTCTGCATCCTCAATGCGAGAGATGGCAGCGTTGTAATTCGTGAGTTGCGACTTTAGGTTGTCTTCTTGCGATGTCAGTCGATTGGACACACCACCGATGTACGAAGCCACTTTGTTGACGTTGTTCAGAGCGTCGGCTAAGCTTTGCAGGGTGGTTTGAATGTTGGATGCAGAGAAGATTCCGAGGTCGGTTGCGGAGACGCTATTGAGCGATTGCAACGCCAATCCGGCAATACCGCCGAAGCTGGCTGATGCCAGATTCATGTCGAAGTTGTTGGAACCAACGTTGAAGTCGGCATTGCCCGTTGTTAAGTCGATGGCAAGGGTGAGCAGAGAGTTGTCGGCGCGGGAGCCAATCACAAACTCTGTGGAGAAAGCGCCGTTGAGCAACTGCTGGCCGCCGAACACGGTAGAGTCGATCACCGCCTGAATTTGTTGAGCCAGGCGATAGGCTGCCTTTGCCAGAGCAACTTTTTCATCCGTTCCGATTGCGCCCGAGGCGGCTGAAGAAGCCGACTCCTTGATTTGGGTCACCAAAGTATTGATGTTGTCCAAACCATCTTGCGCAATATTGGCCACATTGGCTGCGCCGCCCACTGCGTCCAGTGCTGCTTGCAAGGATCCACTCCGTGCACCCAAAGAGCGCGTGGTAATGTATCCTGCAACATCATCTGCTGCGGAGTTGATACGTTTTCCGGTGGAAAGGCGAAGTTGGTGGTTGGCTATACTGCGATTCGAGGCATCTAACGCGTTATACGCGTTCTCGGCGGCGGTATTCGTGCGTATTCTCGCACCGTTTGTTATTGCTGCTGGCATGTTACCTCCATGTAACCATTGGTGATACTGTTCTGTTCATCCTTGAAATCACTTGCCGGGTCTGTGCTTGGTAGCACCGGGATTCATCCTGAATCACCCGACAAATGGAACTATCGTACCGAGTATTATGCGTACTCGTAGACAGTTATCGGTGGGCCTTTGGGAAGCTTGAGAAAATTTTGAAAATTATTTTTATCCCATGTATTGGTTGCCACACAATGCTCCCCGCTGATGCTCAGCGATGGTTGTATCTTTGTTTGGTACCACGACATTTTCATGATGAAAGCAGACCTTCGTTATGCACAAATGAGCGTTTCGGTCGATTTTTCGAAGCCGATTCCACTCTCGTTGCCAATTCGCAGAGATCACTGCAATCCCAATGCCTATTTTTTACCGGCTCCTCTATTTGAACCCTTTCGGGCTCAAGGATTTATCGGCAGCGTGGCTGAAGGTGGACCGGTAAACTGTGAGCTGATCCATTTGGCACCTCATGGAAATGGTACCCACACCGAGTGTGTAGGCCATATCTCTCGTGAAACCCGGTACTTGTGCGATTGTGCCTTCGAAAGCCTCAGTTTTGCCCGTCTTGCACGTGTTCAACCCGAACCGCGGGATGGCGACGAGGTGATCAGCCTTCATTCGGTGAGAGACGCCTTGCGGGGATTTCAGGGCAGTAGTTTGGTCCTGCGGACATCATCGTCGGCTCAAGACTATAGAAATCGTCAGTGGTCCGGCAGCAATCCTCCGTACTGCGAAGCCGGTGTTGGGACATTGCTCTGTGAGCACGGAATCAGCAATTTTCTGGTGGATGTTCCCTCGGTGGACCGTGAATCGGACGAGGGGAAGCTGCAGGTTCATCATGAGTTTTGGCAGTACCCGCAAAATCCAAGGCTTCACGCCACGATTACCGAATTGATTGTCGTTCCGGATGAGATTGAGGACGGCGACTACCTCCTCAGCATCGCGGTGCCCACTATTCAAAGCGATGCCGCTCCTTCTACCGTGTGTTTGTATCGTCTAGAGCCACAGATTCCGGTATGAAGCTAAACGAACTCATTCATTTGTCCGATCCTCTGGTCTTAGCCTCGCAGTCGCCCAGACGCCAACAATTACTTCGGCAAATTGGTCTAGACTTCGTCGTTCAACCGGCTGAGCTCGCCGAAGAAGATTTGGCGGCACACTTGGCTCCCGAGGACTATGCCATGCATCTAGCTCTTGAAAAAGCGCGTTGTGTGTCGGAGGTGCGAGCCGACTCTTCAATCGTGCTTGGAGCCGACACCATTGTCGTGGTCGATGATCTTGTGTTAAACAAGCCCAGTGATGTGGATGACGCAAAACGTATGCTGCGTTTGCTCAGCGGACGCAGTCACAGAGTAATCACCGCCGTAGCGTTGGTTCAAGGCGACAAGAGCCGGGTTCGGCAGCGAATCACTACCGTGCATTTCCGGACACTTTCCGACGAAGAGATTGCCGCCTATTGTGCCGGAGGTTCACCACTGGATAAGGCTGGCGCTTACGGTATCCAAGATGATTACGGCGCCGTGTTTGTCGAACACATTGAGGGTTGTTACTATACTATAGTAGGATTGCCTCTGGAGTTGCTGTACGAAATGCTTAAGGAGTTTAGCCGTGAGCACTGACAGCATTGCCATTCTTCGTCGCAAACGGCGTCGCAGCGAAAACCTGGTCAGCGCGAGTTTGCTCTCACCGTGGATTCTCAGTCTGAGCGTATTCTGGCTTTTTCCCTTGCTCTATGCCTTGTTCATAAGCTTCACTCGCTTTCATACGCTGAGTGCCACCTATGAATGGATTGGACTGGATAACTATCGCGCAGTATTTCAGGATCCACTGTTCTACAAGGCATTGCTGAATACCTGTCTCTTCGCATTTGGGACTGTTCCGCTCACAACCGCGATAGCTTTAGCATTGGCTGTGGCATTGAATGCGCCGGGAACACGCGCCAAGACATTCTTTCGAGCGACCTACTTCGTGCCCACACTCACGTCGCTCGTGGTGATTTCCTTGATTTTTACGAACCTCTATGCGCGTGAGGGACAAATCAACACTCTGCTCAGCATGCTGCATCTCCCGATTGTACAGCGCGGTTGGTTGCTTGAACCCGGTACGGCACTGGTTTCGGTGATGGCGATGGACGTCTGGATGTCCGTTGGTTACTACACGGTTTTGTTTCTGGCTGGGCTTCAAGCCATTCCAAACGATCTCTACGAGGCTGCAGAGTTGGCAGCAGCGGGGAAGTGGACGCAGTTTCGTCGTATAACCCTGCCTCTGCTCCGACCCACCTTGCTGTTCGTGGTGGTTATGAACTCCATCAAATCCTTCCAGGTCTTCGTGGAGATCTATGTCATGACCAAGGGTGGCCCCCTCCCTATGGAAGGGACAACGACGACCTTGGTCTACGAAGTGTATCGCAATGCCTTCGAAAAAACCGATATGCTGGGTTACGCATCTGCTTTCGCCTACGTTGTTTTTGTCTTCCTCTTGCTGCTGTCTCTTCTGCAGGTACGATTTCTGAGAGTACCAACTCAGCGCTAAACGTCCAATATTTGTCAAAAATCGACCAAATTCTGAACAAGAGGAATTGGTGTGAATGCTTGTCGATGCTATCTTGCTCGTTGTGGTTGCCCGTGGCCCCGGAGTGCGACCGACCTATTGATCACACTTGAGAGTCACCATGGAAGCTCAGCTTTTTATCATTGGAGATGTGCACGGATGTTTTCACACCTTTCGTGAAATGGTCCAAAAGCACTGGCGTCCGCTAGATGAACATCTTGTACAATTAGGCGATCTGATCGACCGCGGCTTACACAGTCCGCAAACTGTTGCGCTCGCGCGTAGCTTGTCCGATCGCTTTCCTTCCTCCACACATTTCCTCAAAGGAAATCACGAATTCGAGGCACACAGTTTTTTCGAGCACCGTCGAGAAACCAATTGGTTGGAGCAGGGCGGAGCCGATACCATTGAGCAGTACCGATTGGCGGGTCGGAATATCAACGACGATCTCGAATGGCTTAAGATTCGTCCGCTCACGCTGGAGAGCACAACCGTTATGGTGAGTCACGCCGGCATTACCGAGACCCCGGATCCACTTCGAGAGAACAACTCACGTGGTGTGTTGTGGAACCGCACGTCACTGAAGCGCTTGAACAAACTCCAAGTGATCGGGCATACACCGTGCGCAAAACCAGAATTCCGAGAGGCGGAAAACGTATGGAATGTCGATACGGGAGTGTATAAAGGAAACGGTTTGAGTGCTATCCGGGTTGGCGTGGCCGGAAATGTGATGGACATCATCACTATCCCAACTCAGCCTATCGATTATATTGCCGCCTCTTAGGGGATACGTATGATGCCCGGTATTTCGGGACGCGATCGCTACACTCCTGTCACACTCATTTCTGAAAACGATGACTTCTGCCCAACTCGCCTCAACCTTCGATCATACTCTTCTGAAAGCCGATTACCGTCATGACGACATCATACGTCTGTGCGAAGAAGCGTTACAATTTGGCTTCGCCAGTGTGTGCGTTCTTCCCGGTGCGGTGCACGAGGCGAATAGTGTGCTCGATGGTTCGTCGGTTAAAGTATGTACTGTTGTGGGATTTCCCTTGGGCTCAACATACGGACCGGTAAAAGCGCATGAGTGTCGGGAGGCTATTGCTCGCGGTGCTTCCGAAATCGATATGGTGTTAAACATCGCGGCGTTGAAGAATGGTCAGCGTGCCGACGTCGAACTGGAAGTCGTGGAAGTAGTCGAGTCTGCCTATGCGCTAGGCGCAACTGTTAAGGTGATTATTGAAACGTGTCTCTTGACCCACGACGAAAAGCTTATCGCCTGCGAAATCGTCTCTAAAGCACAGGCTGCCTTTATCAAAACGTCAACCGGTTTCTCGACCGGTGGCGCTACGGTCGACGATGTGAAACTGCTGCGCTCACACGTCGCTCCGAGTGTAAAGGTAAAAGCCTCCGGCGGAATCCGCACTCTTGAATCTGCCCTCAGCATGCTTGAGGCTGGTGCCGAACGCTTGGGACTGAGTGCGGGAGTGAATGTGATGCATGAATTCCTTCAACGTGAAAGCGCCAAAGGCGCACCCGTATTATAAGTACCTGCAGACATCAGGGAGACATTGTGATTCGTACGCGCTTCGCGCTACATGATGGAATCTGCCCGCGGCCGGAACGTTGAGTATTGCTGATCATAAATATTTCACAGCCTTCGCCGTCAGCACTCGTCAGAAATGATCTAATTTCGTGTTCACCACGCTTCGTCCTCATTAGCTCACGAGGTTCTTATGCCCATGTTCGTGTCCAATCGAGATGAAACGGTGCGACTCTTCTCCAATCCCGTTTTGGAGTACTTTACGCACATTCATCCTGCCACACCCATCGTTGTCTTCATCCCTGTTTCGCTCTACTGTGCCTTTCACCATTTACAGGTGGCTTCTGTTGCTGTCACCACGAGTTACGCCTTACTCGGCGTGTTGATGTGGACTCTCTTTGAATACACCCTTCATCGCTGGGCTTTTCATTATGACCCTAAAAGTTCATGGGGCAAGAAAATGCACTTTTGGGTGCATGGCATTCATCATGATTATCCTCGAGATCATACACGACTCGTGATGCCATTATTGGTGAGTGTGCCGTTGGCGGCTTTGATATTTGCTCTACTGCATTCGATGTTCGGAGTCTTGAGTTTCGCTCTTTTCTCCGGATTCATTTTTGGCTACGTCTGTTATGACAGCATTCACTACGCCACGCATCATTTTCCCATGCGAAGTGGTATTGCAAAGTGGATGAAGGAGTATCACCTTCGGCACCATTACAACGATGAGCATTCGGCCTATGGAGTGAGTAATCCGTTGTGGGATTATGTGTTTCGTACTACTCCCGAATACCTTAACAACGCCGAACAAACTCACGATTGAGGATGACATATTGCGGATTGACAAAAAAAACTCCCACTGAATCAGCGGGAGTTTTTTTTTGTTGAAAGCGAATATTACTTCGACTTTTTCGAGCTGCCTTTTGGACGGCCTGCTTTGCGCTTTACTGCCGGACCTGATTTGGCGGCGTTGGACGTCGAAGCGGTGGCTTTTCTCCAACCAACCGGACGACCACGCTTCTTCGGAGCTGCGCCCGCAGCCGGAGCAGCGGTAGCCTTTCTCCAACCAACCGGACGACCGCGCTTCTTTGGAGCTGCAGCAGGTGTTGAAGCTGCGGCCGGAGCGGCAGAAGCTTTTCTCCAACCAACCGGACGGCCACGCTTCTTGGGGGCGGCAGCCACGGCGGGAGTAGCGCTGCTCGCAGCCGGAGCAGCAGAAGCTTTTCTCCAGCCCACGGGGCGACCACGACGCTTAGCGCCGCTCTTAGCCGGACGACCTCTTTTTACGGTCGGAGCCGGGCTCGATTCAGCTCCTCCAACAATGCGCTGGAGAAGGCCATTAATTTGAGCTGTAATTGCGTCGCGCTGCTTTACGAGCGACAGCAACTCAAGCTCTGGATTTGTAACGTTAGCCATAATGTAAATGAAAGTGTGTGGAACCCTCGATTGCAAGTTACCATAAATTGTTTGTTTACACACACACTAACGATGAAGACCGAGTATTATTTGGAATAATACACGTGTTAATTCACATCTCTGCAACACTTGTCCTAGGGAATACACGCGCGAAACGTTGTGTATGAACGCTCGCAATGAACGAGACCTTTTAATCGCAACTCACTAATGCTGGCTCTTGTCGAGCGCGTAAAGCACTTCCATCGAACCTATTGCAATGGCCACGTGCACACCGGAATGTTCAGGTTGTAGGATTCGTTGATGCTCGATGATGCTGACAACGGACGCTCTGAGCAGCTTCATATCGTCGCTTTCGGCTGCGTGGATCCACCATTATTCAACCATAATCACTACGCTGTGAAGAGTGTTGCGGCTCTCCGCAACCTCAGCACTGACATTGCTTCCCGGCTTGGCGCAGCATTCAACCATTCAACACTAGGTGTTGATGGATGGAGCTTTACTCGTCTGTGTAAAATGTTCGAGTCCCGACGGAATTCGGCGTGAAAACGCCAAGAAGTGTATTTTTGTCGAGCTGAGCCAAAGCTCAACCACCTGTCAACCGCTCATTGCTCTCCGCAGTACATACCATGGCCAAACTGAACTATTCGATTGCAATTATTGAAGACGACCCTCTTGTAGGGGCCACAATATTGGAGATTTTGGAATCTCGTTACGAACGCGTGGTTCACTTTACGGATCCCAATAAAGCGATTGAGGATCTGGATACAGTCTCTCCCGACCTCATCCTTCTGGATATTTACCTTGGACACGCCAATGGCTTGGATATCCTTGAGAGACTGAGAGCGGAAGGAATTAGCATACCCGTAATCGTGATGACGGCTTTCAACGATATCAAGATTGCCGTTCGCGCCATGAAAGCCTCGGCCGAGGAGTTTATAGTCAAACCAATTGATCTTGATCAACTCGAAGTGGCTGTAGAACGCGCTTTGCACAATTATGACTTACGTCGCCAAGTAAAACTCCTCCGTGAAGAGCTGCAAAGCGAAAAGCCAAGCGAGATCATTGGAAAGAGTGATGCTATTGCGAGCGCACTTGGAGTGGCAAAGATTGTGGCCGGTGCATCAGATACTACCTCGTTGATTCTTGGCGAGTCCGGAACGGGAAAAGAGCTCATGGCTCGTTTTATCCATCTTAATTCTCAGCGACATAAAGGTCCGTTCATCACGGTAAACTGCGGAGCCATTCCTAAAGACCTCGCCGAAAATGAGTTGTTTGGCTACGAGCGCGGGGCATTTACGGGAGCGACCGAAAAAGTGAAGCAAGGTCGATTCGAACAGGCAAACAGAGGAACGATTCTGCTCGATGAAGTAGGGGAGCTGAGTGCTGATATGCAAGTAAAGCTTCTGCGTGTTTTACAAGAACGAAAATTCTACCGACTGGGTGGATCGAAAGAAGTCTCCATCGATGTGCGCGTAGTTGCAGCGACGAACCGTGACTTAGAGAAACTGGTGGAGGAAGGGAAGTTCCGCGAAGACTTGTATTACCGCCTTAACGTAGCCACCATTTACCTGCCGCCACTGCGTGAACGTGAAGGCGACGTTCTTCTTCTTGCCACTTCGTTTATCAAAGAATTCAACCAGAAGTTTAGTAAGAATATTGAGGGATTTGAGCCGGGAGCGGCCGACATTTTGGAGCACTACGTGTGGAAGGGAAACATCCGTGAATTGCGGAATGCCATTGAGCGTGCGGTCTTGCTTGAACAGGGAAGTGTAATCACCAAAGAACAATTGTCGTTCCTGCGCATGGATGCATTGCCACCGGCCAATGCCTTTCAAAAGAGTTCGCGCAGTATGTCTGCCTCAGAATTGGCGCCGGGTACTCACAGCGTTCGCATTTCCAAACAGGGGGCACCGCTTGCTGATATCGTGCGCGAAGTAGTTGCTCAAACACTAGCTCTTGCCTCGAATGACGAAGCCGCCGCAGCTAAGATGCTCGGAATTTCGGAAGCTCGCCTGCGTGACGTGCAAACAGAATTTGGTGCTGATACAGCACCTGATGGCGTTGCTCCAAAAGCAAGCTCGCCTAAATCAAAATCTGCATCGAAGAGTGCAACAAAAAACGCAGGCAAGAGCGGCTCGAAGTGAGCTTCCTCTTGACTGCGTTTAGCTAAACTGAGCGAACTGCGGAGATTGTGCAGTGTGAATACGGTGACACTTTTGCAGCCGGATCCATGTTGATCAATGCTGTGTGTGCTGTGTATTACACGAATACATCTTCTTTTCCGCGTCCGCCAATACTGATTTCGTCCTTCTCTTCCAGACGTTTGATCACGTCCACTATGCGGAGCTGAGCGGCTTCCACTTCCTTGAGTTTAATTGGTCCCATAAACTCTAGGTCTTCTTTGATCACTTCTGCAGCGCGCTCAGACATATTCTTGAAGATCTTGGTGCGAATACGATCGTCGCTGGCTTTGAGTGCCAGAGCCAAATCGCGCTTGTCAACATCTCGGAGAATACGCTGAATTCCTCGATCGTCGATTTGGATGATGTCGTCGAACAAGAACATAAGTCGTTTAATCTCGGCTGCCAACGTTGCGTTTTTACCTTCAATTTGATCCATGAGTCCCTTTGCTGTTTGCACGGCACTCTTATTGAGAATGCTGGCAACAAGTTGTGCGCCCCCGGCCATTGCCAGGTTTTGCGACAGGGTTTGCTCGGCTATTTCGTCGACTACTTTTTCGACTTGTTGGACGATGTTCGGCGACACTTTGCCAATGGATGCAATGCGCATAAGCACATCCGCCTTTAGCTCGTCGGGAAACTCGCTAATTACGTCGGCGCTCTGATCCGTTGGTAAATGGGAGAGGAGCAGTGCGATAGTTTGAGGGTGTTCTTTGTTGAGGAACGAAGCAAGCTGTTGGGCGTCAGCCTTGCGAAGGATGTCAAATCCCCGAACAGTGGTGAGCATCTTAATCTTATCCATCATTTCGCGCGCCTTATCGATGCCGAAAGAGCGTTCGAGGATGGACTGAGCATAATCCAGTCCACCTTGGGTGTAGGATTCTTGACCCACCATAAGACCATAAAACTCCTCCACAACGCGATTACTCACGGATTGGGGAATGTCGGCGAGGTTGGTGATCTCCATCGAGATTTGCTCGACCTCTTCACCGCTCAAACCTCGAAAAACGCGAGCAGAGGTGTCGACATTCATTGCCACCAGGAGGAGAGCAATTTTCTGACGTCCGCTGAGCTTGTCGTATGTGATATCTGCTTCTGATTGCTGCGTGGACATAACGTTTACTTCGTTGGTTTGTGCATCATGAGTTTAACGATCTTCATTGCTTCCGTTTCATTCGTCTCGAAGAAATGCTGAACACGGTGCTTCATTTCATCTTGAATAATTTGATCCTCGTTCATCGCGCCGAGCGATTTTGAGTCGAGTCTGGCCCGAGCTCGAGCAATAATTTCATCCTTCGACGGTGGTTTTGAACCGTCTTCCAAAAGTGCCGCCGGCGATTGTTGCGTGTTGGCTACCAGCTGACCATTTGGAGCCACGGTATAACCGGACGCTGCGCCGTTACCGAGTTGATAGGCATAGGGTGAGTTGGCAACCAGGTTTTCCATGGGCGGCGAGAGGATTTCACGGATCTGACGTTGCACCTGCGGAGATGCAAAGAGTTTGCGAACCATGAACACAGCAATGAGCATGGCAAGAACCAACAACACCTTTTCGACGATGTCCTTTGGCGTCATGTCCATGAAATTCTTCGGTTCTTTGATTTCCTCTTCCAGTGCCGTTTGATCGAAGGGCATGTTGACAACGCTAATTTGATCGTTGCGTTGTGGATCAAATCCGACGGCATCGCGCACGATTTGCTTGATCTTTTGAATCTCGTCGTCGCTACGCGGTGTGTACTTCAGTTGTTTTTCACCGTTGACTTCTGTGATGGTATTAGTTCCGTCTACCATCACACTCACCGAAATGCGCTTGACGGTGCCGACGGCGTTGACGATATGCTCGATGTTTTTCGAATTGAGATAATTCGCGCGGACTTTGCCGATACTGCTCTGGTTGTTCACCGGTGGGTAGTCGATCGTGTCCTTCGCGCTGTGTGTCTCGTTAATCTTCTCATCGCTCAGCACCACCTGGCCGTCCGGATCGTAATTCTCTTTGGTTCGTTCGATTTGGGTAAAATCCAAGTCGGTGTTGATGCGAACGATAGCTTTGTTGGCGCCTAAGACTCCATCGAGCATGGACTGCACTTTGTGGATCATGTAGTCGTCCACTTTTTGCTGTTGCTCCATTTGCGTAGAGCTCAAACCGGCCAGTGCGCTTTGATCTTTCTTTGCTTCGGAAAGAATTTGACCGCGTTGATCGATAACCACCACGTCTCCGGGAATCATACCTTCAACTGAACTCGCTACGAGGTTTTGGATACCTTCAACGTTGAGTTTGGAAATGCTGCGTCCGTTCTTCAGATGCAAGTGCACAGCAGCGGTTGGCTTCTTTTGATCCTTTTCGAAGAGTGTCTTCTCAGGCATCACGATCATCACGCGCACTTTTTGGCACTCGTCAAATGATGAAATTGTCTTTTGCAATTCACCTTCGATTGCTCGTTTGTAATTCAGCTTCTGCACGAAGTCGCTCATCCCAAGATTTGTCTTGTCGAACAATTCGTACCCAACGGTGTTTCCCGGGAGGAAGCCGTCTTTAGCGAGTGACAGACGGGTTTCATAAACCTTTTCGCTGTTCACCATAATGGAGTTTCCGTTGTTGCCAATCTGGTACTCAACGCCTTGCTCCTTGAGCTTGTCGACGATGGTTGCCGCATCTTTCTGATCCAAATCGCTAAACAACACGGCCATGGCGGGTTTAGAGCTGTTCATCACCAGCATACTGATGCCGGTGATTGCGGCAACGATCGCAACAGCGATGCTGATTTTTTGCGCATTACTAAGCTTTGCGACAAAGGTTTTTGCTGAGGTAACGAATGTATTCTCTGCCATAACGTTGTGTTGTGTGTTTCGGGTCCTGATGCGAATGATCGCTGCTGTCTCGTTGCGTTCGTGTGGCGCAAAGCGCCGCACGTAAGAAAAATCCTCTGATGAATTACACGTTGATGCGAGTAGCTTGGTTCACCACATCCAGTGTTTTGTTACGCAGCTCCATGAGGAGTTGAAAGCTTGTTTTGGCTTTCTCCGCGGCGATCATCACGTCGTGAATGTCCACCGCTTCTCCTTTTAAGAACTTCTCGCTTTGTGTTGCGCTTGTTTTCTGCATGCTGTTCACGTCTTGAATAAAGCCGTTCAACGTGTCGGTAAAGCTGGGTGAGCCATCGCTACCGATTTTCTCGTTGAGCGGAAGATTCTCGCCACCGTTGATTTCGTTCAACGGCATGCGCGGTTGCGGCATCGAAAGCAAATCGGGAATTGTGGTCATGGTGTGCCTCTGTAATCGTTGAAGAAATACGGTCGTGCGTTACGCGACTTTGTCAAACAGTGTACCTTTGGGAATGTAATTCTGCTGCAGCTTGCCGCCCTTTGTGAACACCATACGTTGGTCACGTTGTTGCGGGTCAGGCAACACTTCCTCAGTGCTTGAGGTGGTATTGCCGGCGTGTTGACGGTATTGCTTGAGCAACGCCTGCTGACGAATCTCGTTGCGCTCGCGCGCCACGCGCTGAATCTCATCCCACTGGACGGAAATCTGTGTTGCTCCTACGTTCATGGCTCTCCTAGCTCAGATGTTCCTAAAATGTTATTCGGCTCATAGGATGGTCATCCACCATCCGAGCAACCAACCTTAGATATCGATCGAATCTTTTGCCATGTTCTTGGCTGCATTGATGACTCCGGTGTTGGCCTCAAAGGCACGCTGCGCGGAGATCATATCCACCATTTCAGTGACCACGTTCACGTTTGGCATTTGCACGTATCCATTCGAGTCTGCATCGGGGTGCGTAGGATCGTACACCATTCTGGGTGCCGTACCATCCTTGCCCGTGACCGCACGCACGGTATTCATGTCAGGCGAGCTGTAGGGGTCCATCCCTCCACCCACGTGGCCTGGCTCTTCCGTCGCCAGAGGTAGCTCGCTCTGTAAAATGCTCTTGAATGAATCTTTGTTGTCGGACATGACAATCACCTGCTCGCGACGGTACACTTTGCCGTTCTCGTCGCGCGTGGTGTTGGCGTTGGCGATGTTCTTGGCCACCGCACTCAGGCGTTGCCGTTGAACACTTAATCCCTGACCACTAAAGCCAAATGATGAGAAGATGTTTTCCACTTTTTTTCCTCAAAGATGATTTTGAGTGAGAGTCTCACGCTGCGCGTGAGAATGTTGATAACCTGATTGTTGAAGCTGTCGACCGTCGTTTTTTGAGCGTTTTCGAGTACCGCCGTTTTTCGCGAGGGTTAAAGCGAGTGGCTCGCTCCTACAGAGCGAGCCACTCGCTTTGCCACGCATTAGGCTGTCGGTGTGCCACGAATGGCGCTTTGCAGACCTTGGAAATATTTCTGAGTAAAGCGTGTGGCAAGGCGGTAGCGGATTTGGTTCATGGCCAATTCGCTCATTTCCTTGTCGACGTTTACGCTGGATTCGCCCCCGAAGTAGACTTCGGGTTTGGGAATGGGTGCTCCTTCACGTTCTGCTTGTACGCTGCCCGGGTCTTGCGGGCCGATTTGGACGTAATTGCTATCGCCGTGCAAACCGCGGAGCTGCAATTGTTCGTCTTGAAACTCTTCTTCAAAGCGGACGCGTTCCGGACGGTAGCCCGGTGTGGTGGCATTGGCAATGTTCTTGGCAATGGTGCGTTGGCGCAATGCGTAGGCGTCCATGGCAGACTCAAAGAGTCCCATATGGCCGCCAAAAAGGTAGTCGTTCGTTGCCATGAGCTATCCTTTTGCAAAACGTGGAGAAATCCATTCAGGGGTCGTTCACGAAAAAAAATCGTGTAACCCAAAAATTGTTCCTCAAGTTTTGTGCCATTGTGCCGATCAGGACGGCGCTCATTGATTCTGATGGGATGTTTCGGAATGTAAAACGTGCTCTTTTTGTCCAAAAAGAGACAATTGGGCACTCAGACTGGTAGTGTCCACCAGATGTAAAACGGGGCTTTCGTTGGCGCTTCGAATTCGCCTATTCTTGGTGTTGATTGGTATGCTTGGAGAGTTTGGCCAGGAGGTCGCCGTTGAAGACCGAGTGCATGGCTCGATCCAATTCTTCGTCCTTGCTCATGATATCGCGAAGTACCCCTCGATTGAACACAAGCAATCGGCAGGGCATAAGGGTGGTGACGTTGGCTGTGGTCAGATTTCCTGTAAGGAAGCTCATCTCTCCGACAAAGTTTCCGGCACGTAAGTAGGTTAGCACCTTGCCGTCCACCTCTACATTTGCCACGCCGTCATAGATAATCATTAATGTGTCTAACTCCGTGCCTTGCTTCACCAGTTGGGTGTGCTCCTCGACACTTTGCCACTGTGCGGCTTTGAGCAATCGTTTGAACTGCAGTTGAGGGACTTTCGAAAACACCATGTTGTAAATGCCCTTTTCTTCCTCGTTGAAGAGAAGTCCCTTGCGTTCGCGATAGAGCATCACAAACTGGTAGACGTTAATCACGATGTCGCCGGTACACCAAAAGATATCGGGATAGCTAATATCAACTGCCAAAGCGTAGCGGTAGACAATGTCAATCGACGCCGCAATAATCAGTATAATGCGCATCCAGAACACGTCTTTCATTGCGTATGCAATGAAAAAGAGCAGGTAGGCAAAGTGCAGAACGAAATCGTTCCAAGTGATAGCCATGGCGTTCCCTTGAGAAGTGCGAGGGATAAAATAACACGCAGCCCAAGATCCGCATTACCCGGTGAAGCCTAGGGTAAAAAGTTCTCGATGAGCGGGAGTATGTCAGCAAAGGAGTTTGATTCTTTCGCCCTTCGGGCTCCCTCGGCATAGCGTTCCAAGCTGTCCTCACTTAGCATGGCAATGAGACCGTTCTCCAGGGCTTCGACGCTGTTCGGCGACACGATGCGCCCGGCATTCCACCGACCAATTTCTTCAGCCAGTCCGCCCACCTCTGTGGCTAAAACAGGCTTGTCGTAACCAAAGGCAATTTTCACAATGCCGGACTGGGTTGCCGAAATGTATGGCAGTACAACCAGATCGGCTGCGGAGTAATACAAGCCGATGTCTTCGTTCGCTACGTATTGATTGACCCACCGAATACTTTCACGCGCTGCACTTCCGGCTATGAGCTGCTCATAATCCTCGGCCTTTTCGTAACACTCACCGACTATGAGAAGATAGGTGTCCGGATGGGCGGCGTGTACAGCATCGAAGGCGGCGATGAGGTTTCGTAATCCCTTGTACTTACGGATGTAGCCGAAGAACAGCAATACCCGTTTGGACTCGAGGCCAAGCTGACGACGGGCGTCTTCGCGTGACCATTGTACAGGGGCGGAATCACGACTGAAAAACAACGGTAGTGTTGCTCGACCCACCTCTGCCCGGGGGTACCAAGTCTTCAAGGTCTTCTCCACCGATTCCGAAAAGGCCACATAGGCGTCCGACATATTGAGAGCCAGGCGTGTGAGAAAGGTGTCGACAGCACGTCCCTCATGCGACACCACGTTTTCGCACAGAAACACGATGCGAATTCCTCGAGCCTTGAGAGGTCGGAGGATAGTGCGATAGCAAGCACCGAAGAATGGTTGGTACCAATCCACTACAATCAAATCCGGCTTGTAGTCGGCGATCGCGCGCGCTGTGCGGAGCCAACTCAGGGGGTTGATCGAATCAATCATGCGCCTCACGGGGTGCACCTTGGCCGGGAATTTGGACACGTCTTCTTGTCGTGTTCCCGGAAACAGAAACTGCGGATACAAACGGGTAAAGCTGAAAACTTCCACGTCGTGGTGTGCGCTTAGGAGTTCGTAGCAGTGGGCGACAACCAGGGGTGGACCGCCACGGTAGGGGTAGGCCGGTCCAAGTATTGCAATTCGAGCCATAGCGTCGGTGATTTTCGGTCAATTTACGACCTTGGATCCTGCAGTCTGCGCATTTCTTGCATTTTTGTCGTGTATTCTTGGATTCTCTCAGCGCATTCCAATCACAACCTCTCCAATCAACCCATGAATTCCATTGCCATGTATCCCGGCTCTTTCGATCCCATCACTAATGGTCACGTGGATGTGATCGAACGCGCTTGCGCAATGTTCGATCGTGTGATCGTGGTTGTTGCCGTGAACTCGCGCAAAACGCCGTTGTTCAGCGAGTCGCAACGAGTGCAGATGGCAGAGGATGCACTCAAACATCTTGACAATGTCAGCGTGGAGGCATTCACCGGGATGACGGTTGACTTTGCACGACTGCATGGCTGCTCCACCATCATCCGCGGCGTGCGGGCCATTTCCGACTTTGAATACGAGTTTCAAATCGCGCTCATGAATCGCAAACTTGAGCCTAACGTGTCCACCATCTTCTTGATGCCCCACGAGCGCTACACCTTCCTCAATTCCTCAATCATCCGGGAACTGGCGCGTTACGGTCAGTCTCTTGTTGACTTCGTGCCGGAATCTGTGCAGCGTGGTCTGCGCGAAATCTTCAGTGATGCCTATAAACGAACCGAAAAGTAGAGACTGTCGCATAGGGCTGAGCATAGTCCGCAGCGATAGAGTGACAGGATGGAGTATAGGTATAGAGTCTTGACTCATCGAGGCCAGGGTCAGCTCGAGCCACCCCTAGGTTTCTAATTGAGCTGTTGACACTTAGTCCGCCAGTCGCACTGCGTCACCTGTCAGCGAGACTAAGCCGTCGCGCTCGAGTTTGGTGAGAAGTGTCGCTAACCACTGTCTGTCACTCTCGTTACTCTCTCCCAACAACGCATGCTCAAGATCCCACAACTTCATCCGGTGTTTTGCTGCGCTGCGCAGCAATTCCACGCAACGTCCGCGCCACAGGCGATTGGGGACGCTGCGGTGAGAAGGCTCCTTTTTGGCAGCGGTTATTTGCGGAATAACCGCGAACGCGGATGCGCAAACAGATTGCAGTGGACACGCAGCGCAATCCGGGTTCTTTGCTTTGCAGCGCATGGCCCCCAGGTCCATCAGCGCTTGATAGAATCGAGAGGACGAACTTCGTCCTTGCCATTGGCTGAGAAGTGATGTCAGCAGCGAGCCTGCGCGCCTGCCGCGAAGATCAGGTGGTAGCGCAAAGACACGTCGTGCAATGCGCTCGATGTTCACATCAATCACCACAACCTTTTGATGAAAGGCGAAGGCGCGCAGTGCGGAAGCGGTGTAGTGGCCAATGCCGGGGAGCGAGCGGAGGGACGCCTCATCCGCCGGAATACGTCCATTGTAGGTGTTGACGATCTCCCGTGCGCAATCCCGCAGACGGAGCGCTCGTGAGTTATAACCCAATCCGTGCCAAGCAACGAGTACCTGGGCATTCGATGCAGAGGCGAGTGACTCGATTGTGGGAAAACGCTTGAGAAATGGCGGCAGCAACGACTGTACTCGCGATGCCTGAGTTTGCTGAAGCATGTACTCGGAAAGCAGAGTGATATAGGGGTCTGGATTCTCCCGGCGCCACACGAAGCGACGTCCATGACGACTATACCACCGAGAAAGCTTGCTTCGGAGCGTGGACATCAGCACGTCTGACGGTATTTGTCCGAGCGATACAAGAGATGTGGATCGAGTCATTGCTCTAATCTACACACCAAAGCTTTGGTATTTTAGTGGTCAACGAAGCACAACGCAGCCGCAGGCTGCGTGAATAAAAATCAGTCATTGCATCCGCCACTTCATCGGATCACTTCATCAGACAACCGACATCTGCCATGCTCCCATCGCTTTATCATCCGGATCGTGCACTTACCCTTGGAATTCTTGGAGGGGGTCAACTGGCGAAGATGACGGCTCTGGCGGCCTATCGCATGGGTTTGCAGGTGGCCATTATCGAGCATGCAGAACAATCCCCGGCGGGCTGTATGACCAAATTCGATTTCAACAAGGGCTGGAACGACGTCGAGGAACTGGATCGCTTTGTGAGTGCGTGCGACGTGGTAACACTCGAGAACGAATTTATCGATCCGACTATTCTGGAGCGCATTGAGGAGCGTCGTCTCGTGTTTCCCTCCTCGGCCACTGTTGCCTTGGTGCAGGACAAATACACACAGAAGCAGAGTATGCAAAAGGCCGGCATCGCCGTAGCCGATTTTGTAGCCGCCGCAAGTGTTGACGAATTGGTTGCCTTTGGGGAGACGAAGGGTTGGCCCATCGTGATCAAGACGCGCAAGTTTGGCTACGACGGATACGGGAATCAAACAGCCTACCGCATTTCCGATTGTCAAAGTGCATGGGCAAAGTTTCGAAATACAGAGTCGCCGCGCGATCTGATGGCCGAGGAATTCGTGCGCTTCACTAAAGAGCTGGCGGTAATTGTGGCTCGCAATCGTCGCGGCGAGGTAGTAGTGTATCCCTGCACGCAAACAATACAGCAGCAGCACATCTGTGTGAGTGTGCTGGCGCCGGCTCCCATTGAAGAGACCTTGCAGAAAAAGGCACAGGAGGTAGCGCTTGCCTGCGTTGAAGCAATCAACGGTGTGGGGGTGTTTGGGGTGGAGATGTTTCTCACGGAGAGCGACGAGATCCTCTTCAATGAAATCGCGCCGAGACCGCACAACAGCGGACACTACACCATCGAGGCCTGCGTGGCATCGCAATTTGAAAACTGCGTTCGCGCGGTGTGCAACCTGCCGCTGGGTTCATCGGCAATGCATCAGGGAGGCGCTGCAATGATCAACATCTTAGGCGAGCGCAATGGCAGCGGCATTCCCGACAGTGTGGTGGACACCCTGCGTCACGCCGACGCCAGTTTGCATTTGTATGGAAAGAAGGATAGTCGTGTCGGACGGAAAATGGGACACGTTACCGCGCTGGGTCCTGACCTCAACCAAGCATTCCACAAGGCGCGCGCGGCAGTCGAAGCGCTGATTTGGTAGAACATTCGTAACAAGAGATTTCTTATTCGTGCCTGCTGACGCAGGCACAGTCATTCCGACGATTTACCCCACGGTAAAAGTTCCTCTTGGCTTATAGCCAGCATGCTCGCTATCTTCGCAACGCAGCAACGCTGTGCAGTGGAGCAGCACCACGGTACAGTCAGACCACGACCCCCTTTTCTCATCCTATGCTTTTGGAAGCAACGGTTCGGGGTAGTGTCACGGACGACGAAATTGAGAAACTCTTGGAAGGAGCCAAGAGTCACACCGAGCGTGTTGACCTTCTGAATGCAGAAGCTCGACGCACCCGTTCCGTTGATCCGCAGACCGCCCTTGCGTATTCGCAACGCGCCATCGAGGAAGCAGTCCAGCTTTCGTATACGAGTGGTGTGGCGGAAGCATTGTCCAATTCAGGCAAAGCTCATCTGTTGCTGGCACACTATGAAGAAGCGCTCGCTGAGTTGCAGCGTGCATTGCAGAGCTATGAATCCGTCAGTGCCGAAGTCCAGGTTGCCTCGCTCTGCATGAATATTGCAGGCATCTACTCTCGCCTTGCACGACACGACCGTGCTCTTGAGTATTTAAGCAAAGCACAAATCATTTTTGAAGAGCGGGACGACAAGCGAGGATTGGCGGGAGTCCTTTCCAACATTGCCACGACCTATCAGATTGTCAGTCAGTACGACCTTGCGCTTGAGCATCTCCTCAAGGCTTTAGAGCTGCAGGAGGAAATAGGGGATCGCAATGGCATTGCGATAACGGCGAACACGATTGGTGGATTGTACTCACGTCTGGGTCACTACGAAACTTCGCTCAAATACACATTGCAAGCCTTGTCGTGGTACCGGGACGCCGACGAAACGCGCTACATCACGCAGTTGTTATGCAATATAGCCGACCTGTTTAGTCATCTCAAGAATTTTGAAAAAGCGCACGAGTACCATGCCGAAGCCCTTACGAAAGCACGACTGCTGAAAGACCAGCAGATATTGGTGGCCACCATTATCAGCATTGGGAAGCTGCATGCACGACAGGATAATACGCCCACAGCCTTATCGTACTTTGCTACTGCACTTCGAGTTGCTCGCGACATCAACGATCGGCACGACGAGATGGAGGCGATGTTGCAGATCGGAGATATCTACCGCTTCAAGCAAGAGCATCGCCGTGCGTTGAAGTACTATTTGCTAGGTATTGAACTGGCTCGCAACATTGGAGCGCCGAACGACGAGGCAACATTCCACGAGTGCGCCTCACATTCGTTGGAGGCTATTCAGGAATATGAACAAGCACTGGTGTCGTACAAACGTGCGAGCGCCATACGAGCTGAGATTCTGGCCGGGGATAAGGAGAAGCTTCTCTCGGTTATGGAGATCCGCTTCAATATCGAGCGAGCCGCTCGTGACCGCGAGATTTATCGCCTGCGTAACGTCGAACTTGCCGATGCCATTAAGTCCTTACAGGAAAAATCAGACGCGCTGGCGTCGGCTTACTCAGACATTGAGCAACAACAGATTGTCACCAACGAAATAAACCTCGAACTCGAGAATGCCAATCTGCAGCTACGTGAACTGAATCAGGATAAGAATGATCTTCTTGGTGTGGTATCTCACGATATCAAAAACTTCATCGCCGGAATTCGCTTGGCGGCAGAAGGCATTAAACGCTACCCGATGACTCGCGAGGACAGCATCATGCAGGCGGCTGCGGGGCGGATTATTAATGCCTCGAACGACATCACTAACCTCATCACCTCGCTTCTGGACGCCAATGCTCTCGAAACCGGCAAGCTTCGCTTCGATATGCAGAAAGTGGATGTTGCGGCAATTAGCTCCGATTTGCTGGATCATTACCGACCACATTTCGAGAACAAACATCTGCATCTCATCACCGAGCTGCAGGTTGGCTGTATAGTCTTGGCAGATCCTATTCGCTTAAAGGAAGCATTGGATAACCTCATTTCCAATTCAGCCAAATACTCTCCTACGGGGAAGGAAGTACGAGTGAGTGTGTTTATCGATGGTGACTTTGTTCGTGCGATGGTAAGTGATCAGGGTGCCGGATTTACGGAGGAGGATAAGAAGTCGCTCTTCCAAAAATTTGCCCGCCTATCCGCTCGTCCAACCGGCGGTGAAAGTTCAACCGGTTTGGGGCTGTCGATCGCCAAGAAACTCGTTGAACACATGAATGGAAGCATCGAGCTGCAAAGCGAGGCAGGAAAAGGCGCAACCTTCATTTTGAGCATGCCTCTGTGGGCGGATACTGCCACTTCCTAAGCATTGATACTTGAGATCAATGTCCTTATCGCACTTTCCTCACACATTCCTCACACATTCCCCGAGCAGATTGAATAGCCCTCTGCCATTGTCGCTCCCGGAAATATTCTATTTTTGTTGACGAAGGAATCAGTTGTACCGAGGACTTGTATGAAATTTTCGATTGAGCAGGACGATAACATCGTCGTTTTTACCCTAAAAGAAAACCGCTTGGACTCAACCGTCGCACCGGATGTGAAAGCGGAGCTGCTCATTGTCTGTCAACCTGACATTGATGCCTTGATTATCGACCTTGCTAAAGTCGACTATGCGGATTCCACCGGTTTAAGCAGTTTGTTGCTGGCTCATCGTCAACTCAAGGACCATGATGCTCCGGTTATTTTAGTGGGAGTTCGCGAAACGGTGCGCAACCTCCTGCGCATTTCGCAAATGGAATGGCTGTTCGAGTTTTACGACACCAAAGACCAAGCCTTTGCAGATCTGCAAACAGACGAGAATTCCTAAGCTCACTAAAGGATCACAGTTCTTAGTTCCCGCTAAGTCCGCCAACGCAGTCGTGTATTGGCCAGCCTGGTGGCGTTTAGGCAACTTGACGACCCGTGGGTAAACCAGATGTGATTCGGAACATTGACGGGTCGCATATCCTTCAGACTTAGGATCCTAAAGCGGATTCAATGGCGCGCACGAGGTCCGAGTTTTCCGGCGTTACGTTTGAATGGTAGCGGCCAATGATCGCGCCGGTTTTAGAGATGAGAAACTTTTCAAAGTTCCACTTAATATCTCCCTGAGGTGAATGCTCTCCGTGATCGGCCGTAAGCATGCGGTAGAGGGGGTGCATATCATCACCCAGAACCGAAATTTTGGAACACATGGGGAAGCTTACATCGTACGTAGTTGAGCAAAAACTCTTGATTTCCGCATCTGTTCCCGGCTCCTGGGCACCAAAGTTGTTTGCCGGAAAACCGAGTACTACGAGTCCCTTATCCTTATACTTCCGGTACAACGCCTCCAACCCTTTATACTGAGGTGTATATCCACAATGGGAGGCGACGTTTACCACGAGGACCACTTTCCCTTTAAAGCTGCTGAGAGCCAATTCGTGACCGTTAATATCCTTCACAACAAAATCATAAAAGCTCGTTTGAGCCGGAGCATGAGCCTGAGCAGAATTCATAAGAAGCAAGGCAATGAGTACAACAAGCCCGTGTTTCATACGCAATGAAAGCAAAAAGGTACAAGTGAGAGTAATGCTATCCAGACGTAGCAAGATAGCTCTTCGTGCAGAGCACGGAGCCTGAATTGTTCAAAACCTTGAGCCGCTTCGGGATTGTATCGGCAGGGAAGAGCAGAGTTCTTTATGCAGCGCTTCCGGGTAGACGTAATTGACGGATTTGATCGATAATTGAACTCAACTGCTTTTGATCTACAAGACGTGACTGGCTTTCGCGAGCCATGGTAAAGCATCGCAATCCGGCGGCAAAATTGAGCTTGTTGCAGTAGGCAGCGCCGAGTACGTACTGGCGCAGACCTTCGCGCTCGCTATCCATGCAAGGTTGGAGGAGCAATTGTTCAACCTTCATAAAATCGTCTTCAGCAAGCGCGCACTGTGCGCATCGGATGGTGGCAATTTCCTGCTGTTCTAGACTGAGAAACTGCGACTCTCGAATAGGATACAGAATGGTATAGGCTTCTTTTAAGTTGCCCGCCCCAAATTCGGTGAGACCAAGATGATATTGGGTCCACACATCGTCGGGTCGCTCTTGAAGTTCTTTGCGAAGCAATGTTGCGTTGCGCGACGTTTTCGCCTCATCGACATTGCGATATCCGTCGTGATTGAGGATGATGTCCGACTCCTCGATACGAAGCCCGGCTTCACGAATGGAATCGGCTACTTGCTCATGAATGGCACCACGGAAACGAATGGCGGGGAGTGCACGAAAGATACGGGTGAATGAATGGTCGATACTGGTGGAGTCGTCGTCCGATAAGGCATTCTGAATGCGAACCCGAAATCCCCCGATAGTCGGATCGTCCATCCGTTCTCGGATTGAGTCAAAGCTGCTGCTCGTCAATTGCTCGTCGGCATCGATGCATAGACACCAGTCGGTACGAATGAGGCTCAGGGCATGGTTGCGGGCTTTGGAGAAGTCGTCTTCCCACAGATGACAATGCA
Source organism: Chlorobiota bacterium (assembly GCA_039810585.1). Taxonomy (GTDB): domain Bacteria; phylum Bacteroidota; class Ignavibacteria; order Kapaibacteriales; family NICIL-2; genus JBBATK01. The sequence goes on along the minus strand of JBDHXF010000001.1, from coordinate 150,078 downwards.
CCTCTGCTCCCCATCGTGTGGCAAGCACGCGCGTCGCGTCGGTAGAGCCGGTATCGAGAACAACGACGTGATCCACCAATTCCTCGAGCGACTCGAGGGTATCCAGAATGGTATGCTCGGCGTTTTTTACAATGATAGCAGCCCCAATACTCGGGTTGCGATGCAGAGTAGCGTGAGTGGGGACGTCGGCAGAAAGTACAGAATTCATAAAAGATCCAGGCTTGGTACACATCTCAATACACAAAAAGCAGTCCGTGACGATACACGGACTGCTTTCTGCAACAACTGTGCCGAGCCTGAGACTTGTCGAAACATGCGTTGCCTAGCAGGCAACCGCATACCGACTACTCTTGCTCCATTTGAACGCGCTGCTGGCGACGAACGGCTTTCATATGTGCTAAGCGCTTGTTAACTGAAGGCTTCACAAAAAAAGCGCGAGCTTTAAATTCACGAAGGACGCCACTGCGCTCGTATTTTTTCTTGAAACGACGCAGAGCGCGGTCGATTGATTCGTTTCCTTGTATCGTAACACCGATCACAAAAAATTCCTATTGAAGTGAATGAAAATTTGAATGTTCTTAATCGTCGATTCAGCGTTCATGATTCTTTATCAGCGCGCTTCGCGCCGATTCAGACACATGGTGCCAAAATTAGAGATTTTCAACCAGGCGCTTTTCTTTGGATTTTTCGAACAGAACCACAATAGCGTTGCCACCGTTGGTCATGACTTCCTTGGCACGTACAATGCCGACGTCATCCCACATCTTGTGATAAATAACATCGCCGACATCAAACACCTTCTTGGGCGAATACTGCTTCGAATCTTCGCGAGAGATGCGGATGTCGAATGACTTGTTCTTATCCTGCTGAGCCTGAATCGCATCCAGATTAATGAGCTGCGAGTGGTGACTAACAGTACAGCGCGCCCATTGTGTTCTGCCATTTTCCTGTTCGATGGGTTCACCAATCAACTCGTGCTTGGTTTCACGCATCAGAAAGGGAGAGTAAATCGTAATGTACTTCGCTTTACGGGTACGCTTCTTCTCTTTCTTCTCTGTGGCTTCTGCCATAGACAGACCTTTCTCGGGGTGTAAAAATCTTCGGACTGCAAATGTACGCTTTTTTTGACAAATGACAATGCCTCGGGGCAGGGTGTGACGAATTGAAAAAGAGCCTGTATATCGGTGATATACAGGCTCTTAGCTATACGGAATGATGACCTGCTAAGTCGGTGTTTGCACCTTAGTGCACAACCCGGAAGCTAATAGTTGTGGATCGTGAACCCTGTCCGATGTTCAGGTAATACGCACCTGTCGGCAGTGTGGAACAGTCCAAACTGAGCTGATTTTGGCCGTTTTGCAACTCTTGTGTCAGTGATTGGACAGTTTGTCCAACGGCATTGAGCACTCGAAGTTGAGCTTGTCCACCAATAGCTTGGAAGCTAAGGTTCAGGTGCGTGTCCGCCGGATTCGGAGCTACCGAACTGTTGGTAACTGCGTCCTCGGTAACGGACGAAGCGATAGCATCCAGAGTGGCGTCACTTTGAACGGTATAGGTCGTTCCGTTGAAGTTCAGCTTTTGGTTCACAGCCGTGTATCCAACGCGGTCGATAGATACCGTGCAATTGCCCAACGGGAGATCGGTGAGATCATAGCTGCCATCGGAGCCGCTAAAGGTGTAGCTCACGATCTTGTTGTTTGCATCGAACACAACCAACAGTGCGCCCGACAGTGGGGTAACCGATTGAATATCCACTCCACCATGACCATTGGTGATACCGGATTGACCGTTCACTTGGCCATGCAGATGAACGATACCATGGCCACCACCTTCCACATCAAGCTTAATAGTCAAGCCTGTGGAATGTGATGTCGAATCCATCGTGATTTGAGTGGCGTTTGCCCATTGTGATGCTGCGTAATTGTTTGCGCGGTAGTAACCGGAAACAAATGGACTGTTGGACGGAATGCCTAAGAGCACATAGTGACCCGGGGTGAGGTTTGAGATGGAATAATGTCCCATCGAATCTGTCTCCACCGTGCGGATCGTCTCCAAGCTGTGATCGTTGTTGTGCGTAACGATAAGGTACGCCGTAACGCGACCTTGAATGCCCGTACCGGCTGAATCAACCAGTTGACCACTCATTCCATTATTGGTTGTCTGGCGATGCGGAAGTGCAAAATTGATATTGCTCTTGTTCTCATTAGCGTGCAATACGGTTGCTTGCGAGGGCGAGCCAACGTTATCGTACCACACTGGTAGGTATGCATCTCCGGATACTGCTTTCGCATAATAGGAGTAGCGGTTGGAGAGTTGTACGGTGTACACGCCGTCACCATTGCAATGCGCAACGACCGGTGTTCCTAAGTTTCCATCGATAATTGGGTAGAAGTACACAGTTCCTTGCAGACCGTTTCCGTTATCGGCGTCTGTTACATGGCCGGTAAAGGTGTACATCTGCTCTTGGGCCAGAGGAGTCACTTCAAAGTGAATCTCTGTGGTGTCCTGACATCCAACCGTGAAATGTTCGGCTTGTGCCGGCTCTTTCGCATTGTTGTACCACTCATATTCAAATCCGTCGCCTTGTGCACGGAGCACGTACGTTCCCGGTGGAACGTGACAGGTGAAGTGTCCGTTGACCAGTGTTACTGTTGCCACGAGCGTGGAAACATGGCCAAGGGAGTCGAGGCGGTACAAGCGTACAGTTCCCGACATAGCGTTGCCACTGGAATCCTTAACAGTTCCTGCAAAGAGGCAACATCCGTCGCCACCGCCGCTATTATTACCATCGCCAACAGTAATGGTCCAGGTTTGGTCTGTGCGTTGCGAATCATCATTATCCAAGTATGCTAAAACGTGCACTGTGTAGGTGCCGGAAGTGTTGGGAGCAGTCCAGGTAATGTTGCCGGTCATGGAATCGATGGTCATACCATCCGGTCCACCGATAATCTTATATCGAATGTGAGAATTGTTAGCACTGTCGCTCGTGAATGCACGCAGCTCGTAATGATACGTTCCACCCTTAGCCACTGAAGAAGGCGGTGTGGTAACGATATGCAGATGATTGGTATTCGTGATAACGAGCGTGAAGGACTTAATAGGTGTCCGATTGCTCTCACCATCGTTGTTGAACGCCTTGATGAAGAATGTATAGGACCCTGCTGAAAGGTGCTCCACTACGTAGCGATAATAGTTGCCGGAATCGGCAGCTGTGACGGTAGCGATTAAACTGAACAGAGATTGATCCTCCGTAATCGAATCGGCCATGTAGATATGGTAGCCGAGAGCACGCTTTGTGGAATCGTCGTAGGTCGAGCCAATCCACGTAAGGGTGACGTTGAAATACGACGTACCGTCAACACGCTGAGATGTCGCGTTGAACTGCGTCGGGGGGTTCGGAGCCGCAGCCTTGAGGTTTGCCGAGGCAAAGCCTACGAGCAAAAGAACCAAGACTCGGAATAGGGTAGAACGTAGCTGCATACACAATCCTTGGTAGTTAGTAAATGTAGGTGAATGTATTTCCGCAATCGGTATGAAAAAGGCGGATTTCGCCTCAACATAAAAGAGAGTAACAGAAGCCGGCAGTTTCCGTTACACGTTGACTCGGAAAATTGTTAATTGCTTGTAAAAACTGCGAATTCAGATGGAAATGGCGGTAATTGATACCGAAAATTTGGTCCCGACATATTACCACACTGTAACAAACTGCATTGTGAGTTTCCATTCATTCAGTCTCTGTTTTGCGGAATTTGGCGGGGTGTGCACCCCATGTTAAGACATCATAACACGTTGGTAACATTGCCCTAATAGAGCCTCCCTAGTTTCGAATTCGTAGCGACGCACTTGTAATTCACGCTCGCTACAAGGGAAAACAACTCTTTACACTTTTTAGGGATCAGGGCATGACCAAATTTACTGCAGTCGTCTTTGCATTCATCGTCGCGACAGGAGCCGTGATGGCACAAGACGCGAAACCAGAATACGGCACCAAAGTTTCCGGTGTGTTATTCTCACGCTGGGAATGGAACCAGGCCGGAGCCGGTGCATCCGAAAAAGATGCAAACCAATTCGCTATCGAACGGATGTATCTCAACTTCCGCGGTCCCTTGGCTGAAGACATTAACTTCCGCGCAACCCTGGACATCTACTCCGTTTCTGCCAACGATGTCAAAGTGTCGACCACAACCACAACTACAACGACTGCCGATTCGGTAAATAATCTCAAGAGCACCTCAAATAGTACGAGTACCTCGTCTATCAGCAACCTCAACGCTATGATGCAACTCAAGTATGCCTACTTCGAATGGAAGGCTGCTTCTTGGTTGAACTTCCGCGGTGGTATGCAAATGACCGAGTGGATCGATTATGTGGAAGGTTTGTGGGGATATCGCGGAATTTCCAAGGTTTTGTTGGATGATCGTGGTATCAGCGCTTCCTCCGACTTGGGCCTTTCCGGTATCGCCAAGCTGCCGAACAAATTGGGCGAAGTTCAGATTTCGGTACTCAACGGAACTGGATTTCGTCTGGCAGAAAATAATCGCTTCAAGGACCTCGCTGGTCGCGTTGTCATCACTCCGCTGATGGACGGCGGTGGCGATTTCAAGAAGCTGCAGGTTGCCGCTCACTATTACACCGGTAATACAGCTCTTGGTGTATCTCGTTCACGTTTCGGAGCATTGGTTGCTCTCCCAACCGACAACTTCAATGTAGGCTTTGAATTCGGTTCCTTTAGCAACGGCGTGAAAGCTGATAGCTCCACAAAGTCCAGCGGATTCTCTGCTTGGTTGGAGTTGAAGGGTCGCCTTGCTTCCGACGACTTGTCTCGTTTGTCTCTGCTTGCTCGTATGGATAGCTACGATCCAAACTCAGATTTGACCGATGCCACCCGTACAATATCAGCTAACGCTAAGTTGTCCAAACTCATTCTCGGCTTGGTCTACCAGCTTGCAAAGCCTGTCACCGTATCGCTCGACTATCAAAGCCTGTCCTACAAAGGCAACGGCGATTTGTTGACTAAGTATGATGGCACTAAAACCAGCGCGGACAGCAGAATCTATCTGCACTTCATCGTCAATCTCTAAGGATTGTCGATTCGCAACTCCCTTTCTCACCTGAAGGTCGGCTCAGCAGCCGACCTTTTTTATTTCTCTATCGGGCTTGGAACGCGTAGCCGACCGGAGAGTTCTTCTCGGGGAGATTTTTTCAACGAGACCGCAACTCTAGGCTGAGATGATTTAATACGTGCATGCCTCCGGCATGCACGTATTAAAAGTCTCTTAAACGGATGAGCAAGGTGTCAACATGTATCCACAGCTGGTTAAACCGAAACCGATATGGTTTAATCTCGACCCAGCACTTTTATGGCAGGAATCTCCGGTAGGAGTTGGCGTTGGTAGAGCAGGTGCAGCGTACTCTCCATACACTGTTCGTAACGTTCGGTCCACTTCCATTCTATACGACCTTCGCGTTCTTCGGTATCGGCTACGGCATGAAGTTCGTGACGCATATCGAGATCCGGCAGATTTTCGGTAGCAAAGGACCGGGTGAGGTCCACAAATTCTTGAACACGTTCGTCGTGTTCAGCGCCGGCGTCGAGAGCTACTTCATTGCGACAAACCCATTGTGCCAAGGGCAGAGCAAAGCCAAAGCTCATGTCCCACTCCTCCGAAATATCCAACCCTTGCTCATCCTGCATTTCGTGTTCATGACACAGCACGGCGTCGGCCGCAGCGAGCATTTCGTCAATCGATCCGTGTCCCTGCTCCAATTCTGCTTCGATACCGTATTGCTCTTCCAGCACGATCTGACCGCAACGGAGAAGAAAATCTGCAGGGCTTAGCGCCAGGACTCGTCGCACATCTCCTAAGTTCTTGCCAAAAATCATCGAGCCGGCGTGGGTCCAACCATCAAGAAGGCACGCCGTAGACGGGATGACGCGGAAGTCGGCCGTGATCACACCGCCTCCGTAGCCCAGTGGCGACAACAAGGCGATATCGCAACGATTAGCTAAGAGTAGCTTGGCACACTGCAACTCCGGTACGCGCAGAACGTGGACGGATTCCTGAGCGACGGCTTCAATGCGCTCTATCAAAGGTTGCAGTAGGGGCGATGTCGGTACGGCTATGCGCAATGCATCCATCGGAATCCATTGGAAGTGAGGAGAACTTCGTACGTGTGGTAGATCGTTCAAACGCTGCGAACGACATCCGGTTTAGAAGCCGTTGGCGAACCACTTATTCAGAGCACTGGGGAGCATGTCGCGCCAGGTTGGCCAATCATGACGGTATTCCTTACTCCACACATCGATGTAGTTGGGAATGCCCTTTTGTCCAAGAAGCACACCCATATCGGTAGACGATTGCGGATGCTCGTAGTCACCCTGACCTGTCATAAAATAGATATGACGCTTTTGTTGCAGCATGGGGAGCCAGTACTGATCGTTCAGGTTTGGCAAATAATGCACCGGAGAATTGTAGAAGCAGTTTTCATCCCAGTACTTGCCGGTGTACATTTTCAAGTTATAGGTGCCACTCATGGCAATGGTGCCGTCGAACAGGTCGGGACGCCGGAACAATGAGTTTGCAGCATGGTAAGCACCAAGTGAGACACCGCTCGTGACAATCGGCACCCGTCCGTTACAATCGTTATAGATAAACGGAACCACCTCTTCGGCGATGTAGCCGTTGTACTGCTGATGACGAATGGCTTTTTCTCGGGGTCGCATTGACGAATTCAACCAACTCTCAGAATTGATGGAGTTGATAGAATAGACCTTCACTTTGCCTGCCTCGATGAAAGGCTTGAGGGAAGCAATTAGGTAAAATCGCTCGTACTCAAGATAATCGGCCGCGGCACTGGGAAAAAGCAGCAAGGCAAAGCCATAGGTGCCGTAGGCAACAATTTCCATGTTCTTGTTCAGGCGAGGACTCCACCAGGTGCGAATTTCCCGTCTCATAGCATTCATTGGTTAGTGGTCAGAAGCGGCAAATATACGCAAGGCGGCACTCGTTGCCGGTTTCCTAGCGATTCGGCGATGGAGCGAATTCCGACGGCGCCACCTCAACACCACCGCTATGCCGGAAAGCTCGTAAATTGCATGATTCCTCTCAGCTCGGAACTCTGAATTACCGCCTTTATGATTTCTGAATACCTCGAAGCCCTCGACAAACCGCAGTGCAATTGCGGGATTGTGGGAGTGTACAACCATCCTCAAGCCTCGGTCATGACCTACTACGCCTTACATGCTCTACAGCATCGCGGACAGGAGGCGGCCGGCATCGTGAGCTCCTACCATGACGATCTTAAGAACCGGCAGCGTTTTGCCGTCCACAAAGATGAAGGCTTGGTTCTGGATGTTTTTGCTGACAGCGAAATACTGACCAGCAAGCTTCGTGGTCCAAACGCTATTGGCCATAACCGGTATAGCACAACGGGCTCCAATTCCATGGCCAATATCCAGCCGTTCACGATTAACTATCGCAAGGGCAATTTGGCGCTGGCCCACAACGGGAACTTGACGAATACTCGCGTGCTTCGCACGGCGTTACAAGAGGAAGGTGCCATATTTCAAACGACGACAGACAGTGAACTCTTTCTGCATCTCATTGCCCGCAGTCGCCAGGAACAGCAACTCGAACAAATTCGGGAAGCCCTGTGTACGGCTCGAGGAGCATATTCCTTGGTTATCATGACGGACACGGCGCTCTACGCGGCGCGAGATCCGCATGGCTTCAGGCCCTTGTGTATTGGTCGTATCACCAATGCCGACGGCAGTTCGGCCTATGTGGTGGCCAGTGAATCATGCGCACTGGATATTATCAGCGCCGAGTATGTTCGAGAGGTGGGACACAACGAACTCGTGGTTATTGATGCCGACACGTTGAAAACGGGTGAGATGAAATCCTACACCATCGACGATGTGACGCCCGAAGCCCGTCACTGCATTTTTGAGTACATCTACTTTTCACGACCCGATTCCAAAATCTTTGGTCATAATGTCGACAAAGTCCGTCGCAAACTCGGCAAGAATCTGGCGCTCGAGAGTCCGGTTGAAAACGATGAGTACAAGGACGTTTCCATCATGGCCGTTCCCGACAGCGGCAACACTGCCACCCTTGGCTACGCTCGCGTGAACGAAAAGGAAAACGGCATACCAACTAAGTACGAGATCGGATTAATACGTTCCCACTACGTGGGACGAACCTTCATTGCCCCCGGTCAAAACTCGCGCGAGTTTAAGGTCAAGACAAAGTTCAATGTTGTTCGAGGAGTGGTGGAAGGTCGTAAGGTGGTGATGATCGACGACTCAATCGTTCGCGGGACTACCTCGAAGTCTTTAGTCAAACTCGTCCGCGAAGCCAAACCAGCGGAAGTACACATGCGCATCACCTCGCCGCCCATCACACATCCGTGCAAGTACGGCATGGACTTCCCCAGTAGCGAGGAACTCATTGCGAACCATCATGAAAACCAAGATGCCATAGCCAAGGAGCTGGGTGTGGACAGCTTGCACTATTTGTCTGTGGAAGGTTTAATGGACTCCGTACCCCAAGCTCCGGGCATTGGTTATTGCACGGCTTGTTTTACCGGGAAATATCCTGTTCAGATTGAACTCAGTGCCAATAAGTTCTCCACGGAAGATTAGGCTATACGGGAGTAACGGCGAAGCCGGTACGAATTGAAATTCAGGAGCAGACGTATTGTGCTGACGGATGATGGTGGCTTTTAGGGACGGGTTCCCAAGCGTACGTTGACGTTGATGCCGTACTTATTGATTTGATCAACAAGAACTCCCAGATTGACCATGGCAGAGTCCAGGCGAATGGCCAAATCCTTGTCATAAATCAGGCGTCCAATCGTGCCGTCACCTTTTCGAATATCACTCACAACCGAATGTACATCGGCTACCAATCGATCCACGCGTTGCACAGTGGAATCGGCGTGAGTGATAGCGCTTTGAGCGCTGTTGGCCGTATTGTCGAGCTTATGAATGAGCGTGGTGACTTGCGGTTCGTTGTCCTTGACGATGCGCTTTAAGTCATCGCTCAGCGTGCGTAAGTTCTGCACCGCTACTTGAATGTTGTCATGATTGGCGTCTAGAATTCTCCGCAAACTGGCCACGCTGGCATTGGCGTTGGTGGCTGTTTCCTTGAGGTTTGCGACGAAGGATCCGTCTGCCAACAATTGTGATAAGGATACCGATATAGTATCGAGACGGCGAAGCAGTTGTTTGGCATCTCCGGACACATCGCCAAGGAAAGTCATTAACTCTCCAAAGTCGGGCGCGACTTGTCCGTGGATCAGCTGACCGCTGTAGGGACTCTGAGCCACTCCGGTCCCGATTTCAATTTTTTTACCGCCGGTGAGTTCGAGTATTGTGAGGCGAGCAGTGGCGTCGCTGTGTAGGTCGGACACATCATCCATCATCACTTGAATGAGTACACCGTTTGTATCCGGTTTGATGGACGACACTTGACCCCGTCGCATTCCGTTCACGAATACCGGTGCAGTACTCTCAATACCGCTCGCACTAGAAAAGTGGATGGGAATTGTTTTAAGGGAGGGCGAAACACTGCAGCCACGTCCTAAGGTAATGCCAACAACGAGAATCACAACGCCTAAGATGGCAACGATGCCAACGCGTATCTCTGTCTTCCGAATGCTTTCGTTCGATGCCATGGAAACCTGTTCACAAACAAGAGCGCCAAACTACGACACGGGGCAGTAGGCACAAAAAACTATGATGCATCGCTTCATGCAATGGTCGATAAAAACCGTCACTTTTGTCCACGAACATCGAAGTGAAACGTTGCGCAAGGGAGATAGTGTGCGAAGGGTGATCGTGCAGAAAAGAAAAGGGCCCTGTTTGGCAGGGCCCCGAAAGGATTGATCTCGACAGGCTTTCTTAAAAGGGGATATCGTCGCTCTCTTCAGTCTGGGTGTTCCCATGACTGAACTCGGTACTCGTACTCGCCGATTCTCTATCGGGCTTGGAACGCGTAGCCGACCGGAGAGTTCTTTTCGTCGGGTCGACGGCCATCGAGGAGGAGCATATTGTCAGCAACGACTTCGGTAAAGTATTTCTTTACCCCACTTTGGTCTTCAAAAATGCGGGTTTGAAGACGTCCCTCAATGTACACACGTGAGCCACGATGAACAAGACGTTGAATGATTTCTGCCAGACCACGCCATGCGATGATGGTGTGCCACTCTGTGTGTTCCTGGTATTGACCTTCTTTGTCTTTACGAGATTCTGTAGTGGCTAAGCGAAATTGAGCGACGGGAATTCCACTACCGGTGAAGTTGACGTCCGGATCTTTTCCAACATTACCAATAAGCATCACTTTGTTTAAGCTACGCGACATAACCTACTCCCATCAGGTAGTTCAATGAATTTGCAATTAATTTTTCCCGCGTAAGTCGGCGTGAGCGAGTTCCCCTTTGCAGTCCTGACAACTTACACCCTGCCCGACAATTTTCAAAGAAAAATTAACACAACACTGATGGAAAAAGCCCTATCTATCTGCTATTGTTGCAAGGAGGATAGCTCAGCTCTGGCAATAACCAATTTCTGGATCTCGCTTGTACCCTCTCCAATGGTGAGCAGTTTGGAATCGCGCCAGTACTTTTCCACGGGGAAATCCTTAATATATCCGTAGCCTCCATGAATTTGCACGGCTTCCTCGGAGACCCGTACGGCCACTTCTGAAGCGAAGAGTTTGGCTTGAGCTGCGGTCTTCCCGAATTCCTTTCCCTCATCCCGCAGCCAGGCCGACTTGTAGGTCAACACGCGAGCGGCGTCGATATCCATGCTCATGCGAGCCAGTTTCATCATAATGGCCTGCTGATCTCCAATAGGTTTGCCAAATTGGTGTCGCTCTCTGGAGTACTTCATTGCCGCTTCAAAAGCTCCTTGTGCCAATCCTACACTAAGGGCTGCGATGGAAATTCGTCCACCGTCCAATATCTTCAGAGCCTGGATGAATCCCTCTCCTTCGTTACCAATCAAATGATCAGCGGGAACGCGAACATTGTCGAATGTGAGCGAGGCAGTATCACTGCAACGCATCCCCAGCTTGTTCTCTTTCTTTGATGGGAAGAAACCCTCCATCGTTTTGTCGATAGCAAACGCACTGATGCCTTTTTTGCCTTTAGAGGGATCTGTCATTGCCATGATAACCGCGATGTCGCCAACATTTCCATGAGTAATGAAGTTCTTGGAGCCATTGAGGATATATACATCCCCTTCACGTCGTGCCGTCGTCTGTGTGCCACCGGCATCAGATCCCGCATTGGCTTCGGTCAAACCCCATGCTCCCATGGTTTGGCCGGCTGCGAGCCGAGTGACGTACCTCTGTCGTAACGCCTCCGAGCCAAATCGATACAAGTGCGATGTACAGAGACCATTGTGGGCTGCAACTCCCAGCGCCACGGCGGGGCACACGCGAGCAACTTCTTCCACGATAATGGCATACTCCATGTAGCCAAGGCCGCTTCCATTGTACTCCGGAGGAATAACGACTCCTAAGAATCCCAACTCACCGAGCTTGCGAAAGATTTCCGTTGGAAACTCCTGACTTTCGTCCAGGGCTGAGGCGACGGGGCGAATCTCGTTTTCGGCAAACTCACGAATTGCGCTTCGAATAGCTTCTTGTTCTGCGGTTGGTTCAAATCCAAATGTTGCGTCGGCGTCCACGGTGATCCCTTTTCTAACGGTAATGAATGCTTATTGGCAATGGTTCCGCAATTTACGGAGCAATGCCTGATTCAAGCTTGGGAGCCGCCCGTGAGCTGCCCGTGGTTTGTAGGCGCGGGTCTTTATGAGGAATCCCCTCATTGGCTGATTTATCAGTGTTTGTGTAATGATCGCCTGTTTTTTGTGGTCGATGATGTCCTAAATCGTTTGTCAGCTGCTCGTAACCTCATTGCCGAGCGGTGGGTGCTTGTGGTGGTTGTGCTGCTGAGTTACCTGAAAGTGCTTGTGTTTCTTTCGATGACCCAGTCCATCAGTGCACATGAGAAGCCTGTTTTTCACCTCATGTACATGCTCCTGTGGTTTGCGGTGACGGCTTTGCCCTACCTTGGTTCCTTACTTTTCAAACCGCGTGCAGGGATATGGTGGATAGTGATCGTACACCTTGTAGTATCTGTATTGTTAGTGTGCGATCTGTGGTACTACCGCGGCTTCACGATGTTTTTGTCGTTGTACACCTGGCAACAGAGCGATAACCTGCATGGCCTCGGAGCTAGCATAGCTTCCATGGCCAGAAATACAGACATAGTCTTCGTCGTCGATCTGCCAATTCTCCTGTGGCTGGCACTACGTGCAACGAGTACACGAGATTCTGACGAGCATACGAGCAAGGGCTCGGCGCATCGTTTGCTCTCGCTTAGCCTTGTAAGCTTCATTGTACTCACATTGGTTGTGGCCGATCGCCTCCACGAGCACTTTCGAGAAAATCCGCTGTTTTACACCTGCTTTGTGCAAAGCGAAACCATGCACAAGCTTTCGCCCTTAGCCTATCACTTCTGGGATGCCTGGGAGTATTGGAACGATGGCAGTGACGCGAAGCTCAGTCAAGCCGATATGGCGGAAATACAAGCCACGCTGGAGGGACAGCACATCGAGGCTGACACCTCGTTGTTTCGTGACCGCTTTCGCGGCTTCAATCTGCTTGTGATTCAAATCGAATCGCTCGAGCAGAGTGTGATTGGGCAGCAGGTGGAAGGCCAAGAAATCTGTCCGCGCCTCAATTCTCTTCGCAATCACAGCATCTACTTTTCCAACTTTTACGAACAGGTTGCCAACGGAACAAGCTCCGATGCGGATTTGATGACGAATACCGGACTCTATCCGCCACGAAAGGGATGTGCGTTTTTCCGTTTTCCGCATAACCGCTATCCCTCGCTGCCTACCTTGCTTGGCGACGCGGGGTATAGCACGGTGGCTATGAAGTCCGACAAAGCCAGCTACTACAACTGGACTGACGCGTTGACTCACCTCGGCTTTGAGCGCTGCATCGATGCTTCCTCTTATGCGCCAACGGATATGATAAACGGAATGCAGTCAGACTCCTCAGTTCTCTTCCAGGATCTCTCGTTTCTTAGCGCCCTGCGGTCGCCATGGTATGCCTTTGTTGTGACCGAAACCATGCACTCGCCCTTTGTACTTCCGGACGAGAAGCAGGAACTCAAACTGGGAAGCGGTTTACAGAATACAATGGCGGGACGCTATGCTCAAGCAGTGCATTACAGCGACAAATACATTGGTGCATTGCTGGATACTCTGGAGGCACGTCATCTCCTGGATAGTACGCTGGTCGTACTGTATGGAGACCATTGCTCCTTACACAAGTATTACAATGACGAAGTGCGAAATCTGAGGGATGTGTCGGCATCCGGTGTCGAGGCCCAAACGTGGTTGAGCGATAGCAGTGAGAGAATTCCCTTGATGATTTACCACAAGAGTCTGTCCGAAGTGCAGTGCCTCACCTTTGGCGGTCAGGTAGATCTTATGCAAACTCTATGTTCACTGCTTGGAATCGACCTCAGACAAAGCAAAGCAGGCTTAGGTAAAAACATACTCAGCACCCGGCAGAATGTAGTAATTCTAAACGACGGACGTTGCATTGGAGACACGTTGGCCGAAGGCCGAACGAATTATTTACATCGTGCGATGCGGGTGAGCGATGACATGATTAGGCATTCGTATTACGGCCGAAGTCGGTGATAATCTTTGTTTTAGCACAGATTCCTCATGTTGCTGGGCGCTGTGCCTGCTATATTCGAAGGCGAACGGCACAGTGCGTCCCACGAAAGTCGGTGTTATAACGTCATTGCGGGACGTTTCCTCACTCCCTCATGCAACGGCAAGCATGAGCCACATTTTACTGCTCTTACATGCGCTTACTCTACGATTATCTGCGTGGGTATAAAGGCTTGGTTCTGCTGGCACTGTTTCTTGCTGCAGTCAATCAAGTGTTTTCTTTGTTGGATCCCTATGTATTCCGCTTGACCATTGACAATGTGGTGCTCAAGCATGCGGATTTGAGTCTGCAACAATTCGTCTGGAAAGTGCTTGGACTGCTGGGACTCTCTGTTGGCGCCGCCTTCGTGTCTCGAGTTGCCAAGAACTTTCAAGATTACTTCGTGAACTTTATCGTGCAAAAGGTTGGCGCTCAGATGTATGCCGACGGTTTGCAACACTCGCTAAAGTTACCGTACTCTGTGTTTGAAGATCAACGCAGCGGCGAAACGCTGAGTATTCTGCAGAAAGCGCGCAATGATGTGGAACGTTTGGTCAACGCCGGTATCAACATTCTCTTTACGTCCATCATTGGTCTCATCTTCGTTACCGTGTATGCCTTTACGGTGCATTGGGCCGTAGTGTTGATTTATTTCAGCACCGTTCCATTAATTGGGATGGTGAGCTCTCGCATGAGCAAGCGCATAAAGAAGATGCAAAAAGTGATTGTGAGCGAAACCACATCACTCAGCGGTTCAACCACCGAGTCGCTCCGTAACATCGAACTGGTGAAATCACTCGGATTGGCCGATCAGGAAATCAAGCGACTCAACGGTGTGACCTTGAAGATTCTTGGTTTGGAATTAAAAAAGGTGCGATACATCCGGAGCTTGAGTTTCATTCAAGGAACAACAGTCAACTTTCTGCGCACCTGCATTTTGTTCCTGATGTTCTACCTCGTGTTCGACAAGCAGATATCGGTGGGACAGATGTTCTCTCTCTTCATCTACAGCTTCTTCATTTTTGGTCCGCTTCAGGAGCTTGGCAACATCATCAACATCTATCGGGAGTCTGAGGTTTCGCTAAATAACTTGCAGGGGATTTTCGACACACCAATCGAAAAGAAACCGGACAATCCCAGGGACATCGGTGGCATTGAAACGATCCGCATGAAGGATGTCAGTTTTCGTCATCAAAGCGCCGGGCACAACGCTCTTGAAGCCGTAAGTGTACATGTGGATCGCAAAGAAACTGTAGCCTTTGTGGGTCCGTCCGGCAGCGGAAAAACCACGTTGGTCAAACTGTTGGTTGGACTCTATCACCCCAACGAAGGTTCGTTGATGTATAATGATGTCGACTCCGCCAATATTGATTTCGACGTCTTGCGAAACCGCATCGGATTTGTGACGCAGGACACGCAACTCTTCAGCGGGAGTATTCGTGATAATCTGCTATTCGTAAATCCGCAAGCCAGCGATGAGGAGTGCTTTGATGTGTTACGGAAGGCAGCGTGCGACTCGCTTCTTGCGCGTGCCGACAAGGGATTGAATACCATCATCGGTGAAGGAGGTGTGAAAGTGAGCGGCGGAGAACGGCAGCGTTTGTCCATCGCACGTGCACTGCTGCGCCAGCCTGACTTGCTCATTTTTGACGAAGCAACAAGCGCTCTGGACTCGATGACGGAAGAAGAGATCACCCAGACAGTCCGTTCAATTTCTCAGCGTAAAGAGCAAATCACGATTATGATTGCTCACCGTCTCAGTACCATCATGCATGCCGATCGCATTTACGTCCTCGAACGTGGTCACATCGTGGAGCAAGGAACGCACCGCGAGTTGTTGGACGACAAGGGATTGTACTACGCGATGTGGCGTCAGCAAATTGGTGAACGCAAGGGCATGGAAACAGCAGCCGTTCACCTTAACTAGTATCGCCATGAGTGGTCCACGCGTTCGGTCTCTGCACATCTATCCCGTGAAGTCTATGCGTGGTATGACCGTAACATCTGCTACGCTTGACGAAAGTGGCTTTGAGTACGATAGACGATGGATGATGGTGGATGAGCAGGGGCGATTCCTCACGCAGCGCGAACTGCCGGCGATGGCTCGTATGCACACGGAACTCAACGACGCACATCTCATGTTGCGCTTCGACGAGATGTCGGAGCACCGTGTCCCACTGCAGTCAGAGCAAAACCGAATTCGCATGGTCGAGATTTGGGGTGACGGGTGCACTGCCATTGATGAGGGACCTGATGTTGCGCACTTTCTCTCGATGTGCTTTTCTCGCCCTTGTCGTCTCGTACGGCTCCCAACAAAGAGAGACAGACTGCTTGACAGTCGCTACACACAGCAACTCAATCGCTCTGTTGCTATGCACTTCGGCGATTCTCAGCCCCTGCACATCGTGAACGTGGCGTCTTGGGCGGAACTAAACGCGCGCATGGATCAAAGCGTGCCGATCGATCGCTTCCGTGCGAACATAGTGGTGGAGGGATTGGACGCTTGGCAGGAGGATGATGTTGAGTCATGGACGATCGGCACCGAGCACTTTCTGCAAACCAAGAGCACATCTCGCTGTGTGGTGACAACCATCAATCAGCAAGATGGCACGTCGGGCACTGAGCCCTTACGAACCCTGGCTCAAACTCGGAGCGTCAACAATCGAGTACTGTTTGGGATATATGTCGTACATGCATCGGTTGGTGGAAAGCTCCACGCCGGGGATACGGTTCGGGTGGCTTTGAAAGAGCTAACGTAGCAGGAGATTCTTCTTACACGCGGGTAGCTGTGCGCCGAAGGCACACAGCTACCCACAAGAATAACGACTATCAAAGCGAGCTGACCTTTGTGATGTTAGGCGCTCTCTGCGTCTGACTTTTGGGCAGGCGCCATGTCCTGCATCAGGCGTAATCCTAGGAGTCCGCTCAGGGCACTAGAGCTCGCATCGCCCGATGACGGAGCAATCAATACGTCCGGTATAACCTTCAAGTGGTTTGCACCAATGCTTTCGGTTACTTTGAGACGCGTGAAGTTGTCTCCGCCCATTGCTTCTACCTGCAAGCGATACGCTTCAGAGTTAGACTTACCAATCGCAAGAATCTTTTCCGCTTCAGCATTACCCGTCACGCTGATCTGCTCGGCGTCGGCATTGGCAATGGCGCGAATGCGTTCGGCTTCTGCATTGGCGATCAGACGAGTCCGTTCTGCTTCGGCACCGGCGATGACCTTGGTGCGCTCGGATTCAGCGTTTGCGGCAATCTTGACACTCTGTGCTTCGCCTCCGGCCTTTTCTACGGCTGCATCGGCAATGCGTTTGGCGATTTGCACACCTTGATCGGCTTTGACGATGTCCTTTTGAATGTCGGCAATCGCGGTTTCCTTTTCCAACTTCTGCCGGGTCTCCTGCGCCTGGCGTTGAGTTTCGAAGGTAACCGTTTGCTCTTGCGCGATCTTACGATCGGTGAGCGTTTTCATCAGCGATTCCGGTGGAACAATGTCGCCGATGAGCGTATCGACGGCGTAGACATTGTACTCATTCAGTACCTGTGAAATGTGTGCCTTTGCCGATTCCTGACGATCCTTTCGTGAGGTGAGGAATGCGATCACGTCGGCTTCCTGAGCGGAATTGCGGAAGTAATTGCCAATGGTCGGTTCCAAAACCTGGGTGACCAGGTTGGACATATTTCCAAAACGGGCTATCACTTTCGGTGCTTCCATGCTTGGTATATGGATGATCTGCGATACATCAAGATTGAAGGGAAAGCCGTCGCGAGAACGAACCGTGATCGTCGACAAATTCTTATCGAGCTGATGTGATTCCGTCCGCGCGGACGCCCAATTCAACACAAGATTTGTGGTGGGCACCAATTCGGTGCGTTGCACGTAGGTATTGATGGGATACTTACCCGGACCAAGCGCCTCGGCCCACACACCCTTGTAGCCTCGGGCGACGATGTTGCCATGACGGAACTCGGCACCACTCAAATCCACACCGTCTTTACCGACGTAGCTGATCACCACACCCACGTGACCAATAGGAATTTCGGTCATCGCGATTTGCTCTATTTGAACAAACCAGGGATTGAGATTGTAGGATCCTGCCAAAATCACTTGCGGTTGCAATCCCTTGTTGCCACCGGCATCCAGAAAGGCATCAGCATCCTGGAAGTTGTTGTGTTGCTCGATTTGACGACCGGCTATTTGCCCTTCTTCTATAGGCTGTCCGTCCAAGGTAGTGACAATTCCCACCTTGCTTTCGGCTATATGGGTCATCTCGGCAAGCAGCACATCAAACACATACGTGTTGATGCGATAGGTTCCTGTTGTGATGAAGGCTGTTTGGCGACCTTTGCGGCCACCGTTGACAATAAAGGCTCTGGCGTCTTGAAAGGAATCGCACTCCACCTTGCGAGCAAGGACGCGACCGGTTTGTAGTTCGGCGCCGTCTTTAGCGACGAGGAGTCCAATCTTACCTTCCGGTATAATTGTCAGATCCTGCATCTTGACGTCGTACTGCCAAAACCACATCCAGAAATACACGCCCGGAGCAAGCGCAGACGCTTGATATCCGGCCTCACCGTTAACAGCGATAAAGTGTCCTTCCGGAATAGTTCGATGTGAACCAAACAACACGAACTTCTTGGTGACTAATCCAATCTTGTTCTCCGGTATAATCACGACTCCGAAGAGTCTGAAGATTGCTCGGTAAAAAACCAGCAGGAGAACAATGGGAACGACAATGGTCAAGATTCCAATGAGAGCATCAGAATGCATAGATGAAAAATCCTAAGTGATACAAATGCAGAACACCCTGCCGGCGTAGTACGAAATCTGCCGACAGGGTGTTACAAGAATCGGTGTCACGCAGACTCTAATTCAAGTCCGGCTGTGCTGTGTAGCGCAGGTAAGGTTTGATTTCTTTCCAGCCGTGCGGAAAGTGGCTGCGAGCCTCGTCGTTGCTCATGCTTGGAACAATGATACAGTCCTCGCCATTCTCCCAATCGGCCGGTGTGGCCAGCGCATACTTTTCCGTGAGTTGAAGGGAGTCGATCACGCGGACTATCTCGAAGAAGTTACGGCCGGTGGACGAGGGATAGGTCAACATCAGTTTGATTTTCTTATCCGGTCCGATAATAAACACGGAACGAACCGTAACCGTGCTACTCGAATTCGGATGAATCATATCGTACAACTTCGACACATGGTGATCCTCATCGGCGATGATGGGGAAGTTTACGATCGTCTGCTGTGTTTCGTTGATGTCGTGAATCCAGGCTAAGTGCATATGAACTGGATCGACACTCAGCGCAATCACTTTCACGTTGCGTTTATCGAACTCATCCTTGAGTTTCGACGTTGCCCCTAACTCTGTGGTGCAGACAGGAGTGTAGTCCGCCGGGTGTGAAAACAACACCACCCAACTGTTTTCCATCCACTCGTGAAAATGGATCGTGCCTTGTGTGGTTTCTGCACGGAAATCGGGCGCGGTGTCGCCAAGGTGCAAGCTCATGGTTGCAATTGAATAGTGGATGATAACGGATAATATTGGATGAATACCTCGAAAATTAGCGTGTCGTGTGCGAGCGCGCAAACACTTTTTTACCCGTGTAGACAGATGTCGTGAAGGGCGTTGCTCTTGTTGGCGACACCGACGTGACGAAGCACGAACGCAACTTTTTGACACTCATGTGACGACTCTCGAGTTTTACGTCATGGTACTCAGCTCTCGAATCTCAAATGATCTCCGCGACGCTCAGATTGCATGAGATGTGTACAATAAAATTTCGCGCTGTCCTTCGAATTCTCCATCAGTCAGAGCGAGTAAGTCGATGGAATTAAGCGACATAGATATTCAGAGCTGATACTCTGGTACGAAGATCTTGGGCGCTCTGGGAAAATCAACTCACAGATAGTGTGCACGTTTCAGATTTGAATAGCCATGAACACCGTGGAGAGAAAGAGTGTGGTCGTTATCGGAGCGGGATTTGCCGGTCTCTCTGCGGCTACACATTTAGCAGCACAAGGATTTGCGGTCACGCTGCTGGAGCGCCACAACCAAGCAGGTGGTAGAGCGCGGACATTTGAGGAGGGCGGATTTCGATTCGACATGGGACCGAGTTGGTATTGGATGCCAGACGTGTTTGAGCGATACTTCAGGCATTTCGGTCATGAAGTGTCCGACTTCTACCGGCTCGAACGTCTCTCCCCATCGTATCGCGTTTTTTTTGAGCACGATACTTGTGTGGATATGCCATCCTCCATGCCCGACATTGAGGAGCTCTTCGACACCCTTGAGCCAGGATCGCGTGCAGCCTTACGGGAGTTTCTTTCAGAGGCACGATACAAATACGAGGTTGGAATGAAGGACATGGTCTATCGTCCCTCGCTCTCCATCCTTGAGTTCGCCGATCGTCGCGTCTTGAAATCTCTTTTTCAACTCCACATGTTTCGCTCACTGCGATCCAGCGTGCGCAGTCGTTTCAACGATTCTCGTCTGCAACGCATTATGGAGTTTCCGGTTCTGTTTTTGGGAGCCAAACCACAGAACATTCCCGCGCTCTACAGCATGATGAACTATGCGGATTTAGCCCTCGGCACTTGGTATCCCATGGGTGGTATGCACGAAATCGTGAAGGCAATGCTTCGGGTTGCAGAGGAGCAGGGAGTGAGTGTTCATCTGGGTGAGGAAGTGCAGTGGCTTGAAACGCAGGCTCGAAGAGTTACACGTGTGCACAGCAATCACTCGAGTTACGAGGCGGACTATGTAGTGGCGGGCGCCGACTATCATCATGTGGAGACGGCACTCCTGCATGAATCGCAACGCAGCTACACACCTGAGTATTGGAACTCTCGAACACTGGCACCGTCCAGCCTGTTGTACTATGTGGGAGTGAAAAGCAGGGTGGAGGGACTCCTACACCACAATTTGTTCTTCGATCGTGATTTCGAGCGACACGCAGAGCAAATCTATGATCGACCAACCTTTCCGACAGATCCATTGTTCTACGTCTGCGCTCCGTCGAAGACTGATGCGACGGTTGCACCCGAAGGGTGCGAGAATCTATTCATCCTGATACCTACAGCGGCGGGTTTGGAGGATAGTCCTCGGGTGAGAGAACATTACTTCACCCTCGTCATGCAACGCCTGGCGGAGAGATGCGGACGAGATCTTCGGGACGATGTTGTAGTGCGTCGAGACTACGGCTTTCATGACTTTGTGCAGGACTACCATGCATTTCGTGGAAACGCGTACGGACTTGCCAATACCTTGCAGCAGACGGCATTTCTGAAGCCGTCGATGCGTTCAAAGAAAATCAAAAATCTCTTGTATGCAGGCCAACTCACCGTTCCCGGACCGGGGGTGCCGCCATCGCTCATCTCCGGGGAAGTAGTTGCCAATGTAATCCGGCAGGAAGCCGGTCAATCGTTTACCAATCAACACCGTTATGGCTACCAAAGAACTCTTTGATGACATTTCGACGCTGACCAGTAAGATGACGACCTTGCATTACAGTACGTCGTTTTCCCTCGGCATTCGTTTTCTGCATCCGCGCTTCCGTGAAGCCATTTTTCACATCTATGGTTTTGTACGCTTCGCGGACGAGATCGTAGATACGTTTCACGACTTCGATAAAGAAGAGTTGCTTCGCGACTTTATTGCCGACACCGCAAAGGCAGTACAGCAGCGCATCAGCTTGAATCCCATTTTGAACAGCTTTCAGAAGACGGTGCACGACTACGGGATTCCGTATGACTTGGTCGAGACATTTCTGCAGAGTATGGAAATGGATTTACACCCGGTGGAATATTCGCCGGATAATTACAAGCGATATATCCTGGGCTCCGCAGAAGTAGTGGGTTTGATGTGCCTGAAGGTGTTTTGTGAGAACAATGAGGAACTCTACAACGAACTTCGGCCTGCAGCCATGAGCCTCGGATCGGCGTTTCAAAAAGTAAACTTCTTGCGCGATCTGAAAGAAGACTCAGTGGATTTGGGCCGTGTGTACTTTCCGGGGTTGCGCATTGCTCACTTTGACGACTCAGAGAAGAGCTCTATTCAACACGATATCCGTGTAGACTTCGATTCCGCAAAGAAGGGAATCCACAAGTTGCCGAAAGACGCGCGATTCGGCGTGTATTTAGCGTATCGCTATTACTGGGCGCTGCTGCGAATGATCGAGAAAACCAAGGCAGAAGAATTGATGCATCGTCGAATTCGAATTCCGGATTGGCGAAAAATCCTGATTTTGGCTACCAGTCTCATCCGTCACCACTCGAATTGGCTATGAAGGTTTTTGTCCTTGTGTGTGTACTCTTCGTGAGTGTGAGAGTTGCTGAAGCCGGTGCCGCAACCGAACAACGACTGTTGCATTTGCGAAGCATGTTTTACAGTGCCAAAGAGTCGTCCGAAATGGCCGACGCTCTTGTCACCGAAACCGATGCTATTACAGAAGCAACGCCGATACTGTTTGGTTACAAGGCAATGTCGGACATGATGCAAGCCAATCACTCGTTCAATCCCTTTTCTAAGTTGAAATACTTCAACCTCGGTCGGGAGAAGTTGGAACGTGCAATTTTCTTGGCTCCTGAAAGTGTGGAACTTCGTTTTCTGCGTTTTGCCGTTCAATCGAAGGCGCCTTCGATGCTCGGGTACAGTGATAATATTAGCGGCGACAAAACCATTCTCCTTCGGTACGTGGATCAACAACGCGTCCGGCCGGAAGACACCATCCTGCTCCATCACATTGCCGAGTTCCTAAGCACCTGCGAATTGTGCTCGGATCAAGAACGGATGCAGATGAGTACGGTGGCTAGTCAATTCAAGCCCTGATCAGACACAAATCAAACCCTGATCAAACATTGACCAAACACTGATCAAAGCCTGAAATCACGCCGTAGAGTAATTTCGTCCCGATGAATTCCTCGGTCACTCAACATTGGATGTCATGATGAGCAAAGACGACCAACCATATCACGAACTGCATACCAAGCAACTCTTGCGCATCGGTTTGGATGAGGCGTGGGCGTTTTTTTCTTCACCCATGAATCTCAGCGCCATCACTCCTCCCTCGATGAACTTTCGTATTCTGTCCGGCTTTGAAGAAGGCGTGACGCGAGAAGGCATGCTGATTTGTTATAAGGTGAGTCCACTCTTTGGAATTCCGCTTACATGGGTTACCAAGATCGTTGAGGTCCAGGACAATCAGCAATTCACAGACATCCAGTTGAAGGGGCCCTATGCAGAGTGGATCCACACTCACCGTTTCCGCGCTGTGTCCGGAGGCGTGGAAATGATCGACGACCTTAAGTACAAATTACCCTTTGGTATTCTGGGTCGATTCGCCCATTGGCTCTTTGTCCGCCGTCAGATTGAGAACATTTTCAACTATCGGTATCGCGCACTCGAACAGCGCTTCAATTCAGATTCATAGTATGACTGTCGTTGTCAACATCCTTTCGATTATCGCTGCGTATCTGGCTATGGAAGCCATTGCGTGGTTGGCTCATCGTTTCCTCATGCATGGACCACTATGGTTTCTACACGAGGACCATCACACCAAAGGAGAGGATGGTTTCTTTGAACGCAACGATACATTCTTTGTGGTATTCGCCACACCTGCCATTATCCTCTTGGCCTACGGATTGCACTCGGGACTGGATCTGCCGTGGTTTTGGATGGGATGTGGCATTAGCCTTTATGGGATGACGTACTTCCTGGTTCACGATGTGTTCATTCACCGACGTCTTCGCTGGTTTCGCAATGCTAATTCTTCTTACTTGCGCGCCATTCGGCGCGCTCATAAGATGCATCATAAGCATTTGACTAAGGAAGATGGTGAGTGTTTTGGAATGTTGGTTGTTCCACCGAAGTATCTCCGTGAAGCATCGAAGACGCAGTTGGACGATCGCATTGTGTCGTCGTAGGCAGTATGGGACACTATAGCTACCTCTTCATCGATCTCGCCGCTGTTGTCATTCCGCTCGTCGCCAGCTTTCATCCGCGTCTGAATTTCCACAAAACGTGGTTCGCCTTTTGGCCCGCTTGTTTTGCGGTTGCAGCTCTATTCATCGTCTGGGATGAAGTGTACACGGTATGGAGGGTGTGGGGATTCAACCCACGCTATCTTAGCGGGGTGTACGTTGGCGTCCTACCTGTCGAGGAAATCCTCTTCTTCCTGTGCATTCCCTACGCGTCGATTTTTAGCTATCATTGCTTGCGCATTCTCAAGTATCGGGAACGCAAGAATGCAGATGAATCTGTTCTGCCGAAGACGTCTTTGCGATGGAGTTGGATATTTGGCTGGACTTTGGTGACCTGTGCTGCGCTGTCAATTCCCAGGCTGTACACCGCAGTGAGCGTCGGTGCAGCCGGGTTGTATGTCTTGTGGCTGCAGCGAAGGAAGGTTCCGTGGTTGAGGGATTTCTATCGTGCCTATGTCCTCATTCTGATCCCGTTCTTTGTCGTGAACGGAGTTCTGACCGGCACCGGCTTAGACGAAGCGATTGTGTGGTACAATCCTGAGCAGATGCTCGGGCTCAGGCTCGGTACCATACCGGTGGAGGATGTGTTGTATGGGATGCTGTTATTGTTGATGGTTTGTGATGTCTATGAATTCCTTATTGCGCGACGTCTTCGTCAAAGGTCCCTCCAACGGTCGTAGGAAACCGCGAGTGCTGGTGTTTGCCTTCGACTTTTTGTCGCACTACACGCGCTGCATGCTTCTGGCTTCCTGGTGCAAGGACGAGGTGGAGTTCATCTTCGGACATTCTAAGCGCTATGAAGCGTGGCTCAAAACGCAAGGCTGGCCCACCTTTGCTTACGACGACACCGATGCGGAAGTCATTCTGGAATATTCAACGCGTATGGACTTCCGATGGATGTCCGACGTGGAGTTGGAACGCGTCTTCACGCTGCAAGTAGCCATCATTAAAGAATACAAACCGGATGTGGTGCTTGGTGATGCCTCAATGACGCTCAACATGGCGGCCGAATACTGCGGCGTACCCTGTGTGAAACTCGTGAATGGCTATATGAGCAAGTACTATGCACCGGGAAGACCGCTACCAACGGTGCATCCGGCTTATGCCTTGCTGTCAAAACTTCCGGGTGGAGTGCAACGATGGCTGACCCATGTCGGAGAGCAGATTGTACTTCGCTGGACGCACGCTCCCTTCAAGCGGGTGAGGAAAAAATACGGCCTACGTGAACGAGCATCGTTCCTCGACGAGTTGGAAGGTGAGACGACGCTTATTTGCGATCTGCCATCGCTGTTTCCGCAACACAACCTGCCTCCCTCTGTCCATGTCTTGGGACCTTTGTTCTACCGGGAAACACAGAGCGATGAGTCGGTGGATGACTTTGTCGCGAACGACCGATTGAATATCCTCGTGTCGCTCGGAAGCACAGGCGACGTGGATCAATTTCGGTGGCTGTGTGATGATGCCTTTTCCGATTGTCGTGTCATCATGACGGGTCGTAATCACAGCGCCTTGCGCGCTCCACACATCCGTTCTCGCCGCTTTGTCAACCACAACCTACTTCTGCCACAGGTCGATTGTCTGATATGTCACGGCGGCAATGGTTCCATTTATCAGGCTCTGTGGCATGGCGTACCGGTTCTGGCCTGCCCAAACTTCTTTGAACAAGAGTACAACATGGAACGTGTCTGCAGTCTGCACCTAGGAGATGTGCTGGATCCGAAGCAGGCGGCGTCGCACATAGCCCTACGTGTCAAGATGTGGTGCGAGAAGAAAAACAACGAGGATCTTCGAAGGATTCGGAAGGAGATCCAAGACTCATTGGATCGCTTTGAGAGAGGCTAAGAGATTTTAATACGTGCCTTGCAGAGCAAGGCACGTATTAAAAGTATCAAGCAGAACACCATGTCCCATTGCTACAACCCACAAGCGCAGGAATAGCCGAGAGCCTGGGCAGGGTGTTATTCACCGTGCGGGCCGCTGCGGTAGCGACAACACTTCGGGAGCTTGGCGTATGCTTCATCGCTCGCCTTCAAGTCTTCGGTATCATATCCTTGGGCGACAATCATTTCCTTGATCTTGTCCAAGGTGATTTTGGTGGGATCATATTCGACGATAAAGAGCTTCGTGCTTTTGTCCCACGTAGCACTTTGCACTCCGTCGGTATGCTTAAACGGCGACTCAATCTTCTTCTTACAGGTACCGCAATTGCCGGAAACATGTAAGGTGTCAGTTTTCGTGGTGCCCTGAGCAAACGCTCCAACGCCCACAAACAAACTGCACATAAGCAGGGTGATAAAAAAGTGTTTCATAAGAATGAAGATAAGTAGTGATTGGATGCAAATTATCTCTGCCCACACTTTTCCACAGTACAAGTTTCTCGTCATACCGTGCAAAATTCCCGACGAAATTGCCGGCTTAGTAGCTTGACTCTGCACTCTAACTGAAATAACTTGCCTGCAGCTCAGGACTCAACTTCGTACCACAACCTCGCACCATGTTCATGCATCCACTTATTACGCATCTAACAACCGTATTTCGCGAAGCAGCAGACCCGGAACGCGCGGTAGGTGCCGCCGCCTACATGAAGAATAATTTTGAGTTTTTCGGAATTCCTGCGCCCCTGAGGCAAAGCATCGTTCGCGAAGCGCTCAGAGAGCAGGGCTTACCGGAAGCGGCAGACATGGCCATGATTGTGCGAAAACTCTGGAGCCTACCACAGCGGGAGTTTCAGTATGCCGCGATGGATATCAGCCAGAGAATGGTTCGGAAGGTGGACGAGCACAGCATTGTTTGGCACGAGGAGTGCATTGTGCAGAAGTCGTGGTGGGACACGGTTGATTATCTGGCGGCGCGTATCGTAGGCCCCCACTTCGTACGCTTTCCGGAGCAACGTTTGAAGACGGTTCATCGGTGGATAGGTGCAGATAACATGTGGTTAAATCGTACAGCGATTATCTTCCAATTGGGGTACAAGGCAAACACCGACCTGCGCCTATTGGAGCAAGCCATACTACCACATCGGGGGTCGAAGGAGTTTTTTCTACGCAAAGCCATTGGTTGGGCGCTGAGGCAGTACTCGTACACCGATGCAGACTATGTTCAACGCTTTGTAGAACGAGTCGAGCTCCATCCATTGAGTGTACGGGAAGCGCTGAAGGGCATACGACGCCGGCAGGAACATGAATCAGAGCGCTGAGCGTGGGGTGGGCGACTTCGCTCATCCTAGGCTATGCATCTCGCTGTAGCATGGATGGAACGCATGGAAATCTTTACCGAGGTGCACGAACGGCACCATGCACTATTGAACACTGTGTACGATAATGTCAACACTGTGATTGTACGCCCGACTTTCCGGGAACATATTTGAGTAGTGGGGGGAAGCGGCGGCGCTAACGTTAACGGAAGAGCCGGAGAGTTTAAGTTCTTGGAGAACATTTTTCGCGCCTTCCGTTGTTGTATCGCTATAATCAACAAGATTCAGCGACGAGCGCTGGTTGTAGAGAGCGGTCACCGATTGCATTTGCAGTTGGCGTGACGGACTCATCAAGCTTGATCGTAGTTGCAGGAGCTGCGTGCGGATGGTTAGCGTGTCGCTCAAACCTTCTTGTCGTTTGCGGCCCAGGCTCAACACCGAGGTCGGTAACGCCACGGCAGCGGATGCAGCACTACCGTCCTTCGAACTCACCAAGGCCATCACCCGAAGCGAGTCGTTGATGACAACGAATGGATTCTCCATAACATCGGCAGTAAACTTAAAAGGCAGACTTCCGCTTCCATTGAACGTTTTCAGCTTCGTCGATTTTTGATACACGCTGATATCCCATTGATCCACCGCAGCTCCACCCTTGGCTTGAGGACGGATGCGAATAAATCGAGGACTGACTTGACGCAAGGTGTCGCGGAACTGAACCGGAGACAAAATCCGTTCGGATGCTTTAAAATCTACGCGACGGTTTTGCGCCCCTTGTAGGGCGGCGTTCGCTTCGTTGAACAAGGTATCGGCTGCTTCAACCGACAGATGGATACGGGTTCGATCGATGCCCCATATGCGACGGAAATAAAAGGCCAACTGATCGGCGCGCTTCTTTGCGTGCTCTACGGCGTTGCTCTCGGCGGGATCAATTCGACCAATGATGCTGATGGAGTCACGAGAGTGCTGCCTCAATCGACGTCCAATAATTGGCAAGATGTTGTAGTAGGTGGACAGTGCAGTGGGTTTGCTGGCGTCGCTCACTCGGAAACTATCGATGTCAGTATCCGTTACCGTGGTATACCGTGCCGGCAATACATCACTTTCAAAGTCGAAAAACACGCAGGGAAGCAGAGGTTGGAAGTCGATGCGTTCGCTCTCTTCAACGCTCATAATGCCATTTGGATTTTCGTGTGTACCGTCGAAAGGAAAGGCGCTGAGCTCTACGCCAAGAGGCGTGTTGTCTACCCACGGAGTCACCGTGGTGAAGGGTTTCGGAGATTGAAACACGATGCTTGTTGCCAGTCGCAGCGTGTGTACTCGCCATTGTTCACTAGCGGTAATGGTATTGAGGCCGAACGACAAACTTAGTTCCGGAATGAGCAGAAGCGAGGCGTCCTTGTTCATCGGAAGTTCCCAACGAATTCCCCCAACAGCGGAGGCCACAATTGGTTGTAAAGCGAAAATCACGCCGTCCTGCTCATTGCGAATTCTCTTGCCGTTCTCAAATGTTCCAACCAGAGGATAGACAAGTTCCTCTTTTTGGGAAATTTCTCCCTTGAGTGAAAAGTCGCACCGGAGACCGGTGTATAAACCAATGGATCGACCCAGGCGGAAATACACGTCAGGTTCAACCGCAATACCCTTGATGATGGCGGTGAGACTGTGCTGAATACGCGCAGTCACAACCTGATTATTGACAATGACAGGCGTTGTTTCGGCAGCTCCCAGATCAGCACCTAAATCGGAGAGAGAGGCTCGGATGATGTGACTGACGGAAGAACTTAAGGGAATCTCTGCCAATAGGCCGAGCGCGGGAGCAACGCCCGAGCCGGAGGTGTACTCGGGACAGCAGGACGGGAATCCGGCGAGCGATCCGAAACTTGCGGCGTGAAAATTGAGCGTCGCACCGAGTGTGGCTCCAAACCGAAACCGTTTGTTCGTATCTGCATCGTCAGCATGAAGTATGGTAGCACCACACACGATACACGCAAGTATGGTCCACCAATGCTTCGTCAATGCACCACTCCAATCACGGCAGTGATTTTTCCGGTCGGCGTATTGAGCACTGCATAGTAGTCGCCACTGATGAGATCGTGCACATCGATCACAGACTCATAGTGTCCAATATCCAAGTCCTGCCGAAATACCTCTCGCACCACTCTGCCAAACATATCGTACAGTGTTAGCTGGTGTGCTCCAATTTCCCGCGCTGTAAAATGAAGATCCACCTGCTCATGCGAGGGGTTGGGTTCGACGAGGTTGAACTTCAGCGTATCGCCGCTCACGTACTCGCGTAAGCCGCCGGCACGGCACACGTTGCTCAGAAATACGCGACCTCCGCTAAGAACCGGATGGTACTGACATTCGTCAAGCCAGTTGAAGCCTCCGATACTGAGGAAGGTACGATCGCTCAGGCCCATTGCGCTCTTGAAATGTAGCAGCACCAACGTGTCGCCGTCCTCAAAACCCGTACTTGAAATCTTGAGCACACGTTGATCACCTTCCACCACTCCCAGTGGAGTATCGCCCGTGGGAAAGAGTATCGACTTATCGAAGCGCACTTCCATGGTGTAGGGTCGCTTCATTTTTCGGTAGGTGTACGGAGCCGGATAATAGCGAATGGGTACATCCACTGTGCTGCCTATGGCAACGGTGATACTGTCCGGTATCTCAATTCCATAGTGCGGTTCCGGAGGCGCGCAAATTCCTTCTCCGAATAGCACAAACTCGTAGGTTCCGGAATCGCTTACTACCCGTACCCTCGAGCTGAAGCGTTGAATTTGCGTACAGTTAAACTGAAAGCGTAGTCCCTTGCACGGATCCTCCGTTGTCAATGTTTGGTTCTTCACTTGTTCCGGCATTGAAAAATGCGCGATATCCGGAAAGTCCTGCACGGCATCCAGCACATGCACAACATTAGCATTGGCCTTGCAGAGTGCAGAATTGACGAGGGTATCGAAGTTTTGTCCGATTGGTATCCTTCCAATCATGACATAGTCTGGTACAGTTGCGTAGGCAGGTTTCACGAGCGCGGTTATTGGGATGCGAAGAAGACCTTGGTTGGTGTAGGCGCTGATAGTGTCGCGAAGAAGACCCGTTTGAGCAGGCGTACACAAAACCGCAATGCGCGCACAAGCTCCCGCGGAGAGCTGAACCGGCCAACCGGAAACCGGGATGAATTGCGAGTCTTCACCACTCAGTGAGTCGATGCTCAGAGGCACGCTCAAAGGATTGCACAGGATGGTAGCGCTCGGCACGACGAATTCTTCGGACAGGCGAATTGTTCCACATGACAGAATTCCGGGCTTTATCGTCGGTTGGATGATGCTGAAGGAGTTGGAGTAGTGATAGAGATCTTGATGGATTTGCGCAATACGCAGAAAGCAACGCTGCGAGCTTATATCCGGAACTTTCCAACTAGTCTGCAAACCGGTTACGGTGTCCGCAATCACTATCCAGTGACCCCCTCCATCGGCAGAAAATTCAACATGGACGGAATCCGTGGGGGGAGTGCCGATCCATCGAATGATCTGCCGCGATCCGGCGTAGACCTTTTCTCCATTATTGAAGGAGTCGAAGAGCGGAGAAAAAGCAGGATTGGGTTGATGGTTGGCGAGCAAATAGCACGTTATGGTGTCGCAGGCATCGTTGATAATGCGGGCAATGGCATACCGCTGGAAGTCGTCCGAACTGTTGAACCGTAGATGCAAAGCGAATTGCTTTCCTTTTCCAAGATGTAGCCCTCCCAGCGGCTGTGTGAGTTCAAATTCCGGATTGTCGATTTCTACTGCTTGAACCGCAATGGTGCGCCCATTGGCTGTTAGCACGATCACGGTATCGGCGCTGTTGCCCGAAGCGACATCTCCAAAATCCACGATGAGCGGACTTGCGCTAAGGTGTGCTCGCATGCTATCCGGTATAGTATAAGCCCAACTTGCGAATACTCCCAACGACTTGATGTCAAATCGCGCTTGCCGCTGAATTGAGCAGGCCGTCGAATCGCTGTTCCAATCAATCATACAAGCCGTTGTGCCCGTGGCGATGGTGCCGAGAGCTTTCAGTGCTGTAGGGATTCCGGTGTTCGGACAATTGTCCACTACCACGCCGCCGGACCGCACAACGATGCCGCGCAATGCGGTGTCGGCGCTGATGCCCACACAGATTGCCGAAATCTGTACGTCGTGCGCTGCGGCCAGCGAGTCGATCGTTCGCGAGCTGAGCGGATGGTGAGCGGTGCAAATGAGGATCGCGACTCGGCGAGCCGTGGCCCTTGACAAGATGGCAAACGCGCCACAGAGCGAATCGTTAAGCGCCCGCTCGAGATTCGAGGCTGTGAGAGGTTGAAAGGTCTCAATAGACTTCAACAGAGTGTCGGGTTTGTTGACTAAGTCACGGACCAAATACGGTCGGCTCCCGTACTCAACAAGTGCTGTTTGCGATGTAGAATCAACCCGCTCGTTCCACCATTGCATGGCATCGCGATAGACAGGAAAGAGTTCGGGCATCGAACCATCGAAGACCAATACCGCCGAAATGTTTTGAGAAGGAGCGGTGGACTCGCAGGAAATAACACCAATTGTTTGACGCGTCGGGGAATCGTACACGAGGCGGTCGCGCGTGGGATGCAACGACACCGGGTGTGCCAGCGAGTCGAAGGCGAATATTCGGGCGCGCATGGACGGAAACCGATGCAGATCAACGCTTTGCACAATAGCCACTTGAGCATGAGTTACCACGCCAAGCAGGGTGCAAAGGGCTAGTATGCGAAGGGTGAACGGCATGGTGCGTGGTGCATGAACACGAGCGACAAAATACGAATTTCAAGTCCCACAGGCCGGCATCTCGCCTGCAGTTTAACGCCGTTGAAATTGCCATTGTGACAGGCACAGGCGATGGAGGAATGGTTGTGATTCGCAATCCAATCGTAGGCTCCTTTTCCACATGGCAGAAGGTCTGCTGTATCTTTGCACGATGCAAGGGAACGATGATACGTGACGCCTCCGGCGGCACGTATCATGATTCCCTGCAGGTCTTTACCGGTCTCCATTTTCCGTCTTCATGAAGAAATACCTCCTTACATCAGCTCTCCCTTACGCTAACGGCTATTTGCACCTTGGCCATATTGCCGGTGCCTATCTGCCGGCGGATATGTTCGCTCGTTTCTTACGGCTTTACGGTGAAGCGGCACTCTACATTTGTGGATCCGACGAACACGGTGTGGCCATCACCATTGCAGCCGAAAAGCAGGGAGTGAGTCCGCAACAGATTATCGATCACTATCACGGCGAAAACTCAAAAGCTTTTGAAGCCTTTCGGTGGTCCTTCGATTATTATGGCCGAACTTCCTCAGCCGAGCACAGAGAATTAGCGCAAGAGTGGTTCTTGGATTTTTATCACAAAGGCTTACTGCGCGAACGCGAAGAGGACCAGTTCTACGACGAGCAGGCAAACATGTTCTTGCCCGATCGCTATGTGGAAGGCATTTGTCCGAATTGCGGCTCCGATCGTGCCAGAGGTGATCAGTGCGATACCTGCGGTGCCTACTACAATCAATTGGAGTTAAAGAACCCACGAAGTCTGGTGAGCGGAAATACACCCGTCGTACGAAAAGCTACACACTGGTATTATCCTCTCGGTGAGTTTCAGCAGCGATTGGAGGCGTATATCGAGGGACACGCCAACGATTGGAAAGATAACGTTCTGCAGCAATCTCGCTCCTGGCTTAAACAAGGCTTGGGAGATAGAGCCATAACGCGCGACCTCAGCTGGGGAGTTCCGGTCCCGCTTGAGCAAGCCAAAGGCAAGGTTCTCTATGTATGGTTTGATGCTGTTCTCGGTTATATATCGGCAACAAAAACTTGGGGTGCTCTGCAGGGTCATCCCGAGGCTTGGAAAGAGTGGTGGCTGCAACCGCCTCCGGAGCATCCGGATGTGCCGACAGAATACGTGGCCTTCATTGGCAAGGATAACATCGTGTTTCACACCCTGATGTTCCCCTCCATGCTCATGGAACGTGGCGGCTACGTGATCCCTGAGAATGTTCCGGCAAACGAGTTTTTGAATTTGCAGGGACAGAAATTCTCCAAGTCACGGAACTGGAGTATCGATCTGCGCGATGCGATGACCGAGCTGCCGAGTCCATTGCAGCGCGATGCTCTTCGCTACGCCTTGGCAATGAATTTTCCGGAAACCCGCGACAGCGATTTCTCGTGGCAGGATTATCAAACCCGAACCAACAATGAGTTGGCGGCAATTGTCGGAAACTTCGTCAACCGTAGTCTCACCTTCCTCAAAAACAACTTTGAAGGCAAGGTTCCCCATCTGCCCGAGCGCTACGCCAAGCTTCTGGAAGCCTGGGATTTAGTGCTGGAGGATTTTCGACGCGATCAAGGTCTGAGCGTTACTGAGGCGGTAGAGCGCTATGCAGACCGTCATCTGCGCTACTTCTCACAGCAAGACCTCAGCTTCCTAGCATCGCTGTATTTCGGTTCCCAGGCTATTGCAGCACACTATCGATCCTACCGTTTTCGTGATGCGTTAAATGAGAGCATGAATGTGGCTCGTGCGGCAAACAAGTACTTCAATGATGCCGAACCATGGAAAACAGTGAAATCGGATCGCGATGCCTGTGCCAAGACGCTGTTTCTTTGCGCGCAATCGCTTCGCTCGCTCTCCATCGTTTTTGCACCCATCATGCCCAGCGTTGCTGAGAGCATTCAACGCATGATCGGTGACGATCATTCCGTGTGTGGTGAGGCGCAAAACGGAGTGGCGGCCAAAAAATATTGGGACGAGATATCGCAGGCAAAGGTGCCGCAGGGCCGGGTATTGGGTGACGTGGAAATTCTGTTTCACAAGGTGGAGGACGGTTTTATCGCCGCCCTGCAAGCCAAACTTGGGACACCGCTCGTTGCATCAACGGAGAAAGCTACACCGACACCGGCGGTGCAGTCCAAGGAACACAAGCCCGAGAATGTGTTGATAGCAATTGATGACTTTAAAAAAATCCAACTTCGCACCGCACGTGTTTTGGAAGCGGAACGGGTTCCAAAGTCAGACAAGTTGCTGAAGCTTCAAGTGGACACAGGGGCAGATACACGACAAATCCTTGCCGGTATCGCCCAATATTATTCGCCTGAGCAGTTAGTGGGTAAGATGGTGGTGGTGGTGGTGAATTTGAAGGCTGCAAAGCTGATGGGACATGTATCGCAGGGAATGCTATTGGCTGCCAATAGCGACAGCGGTCTGTCGCTCATCAGCCCCATCGACCCGAGTCCGGTCGGTGCCGAGGTCCGCTAAAGCCGAACCTCTCTCTGCTCGTTTTTTGCGGTGCTTAGAGCTCTGCCTAGTTTCGCATGGACTTCAATCGAAAGATCACGTGAATCGAGAGTACACATATCGTCTTGAGTTTTACTGGAAAGGCATCGCCATCTACGCGGTTGCGCTTATTGGTTATGCCCTCGTGCGTGGTCTGAAAGAAGGAATGAGCTCGGGTCGCATTCAAATCGTGTTGATGGATCCACTGCTGATTTTGCTGCTGGCGTTCATCTTGCTTTCGAGTTTGGGACTGCTTATTAGCTGGCTCATGAAGCGCAGCTTGGTTGTGGACGAACGCGGAATCATACTAAGGAATCGTTTTCGTGAGCGCGTTATATCTATCGACGACATCAGCAAAATGAGTATCGGGCGCGAAAAAATTATCAAGGTTCGTGGAGCCTTCAAGTTGGTAAAGATTCGCCTTCGCAGCCGACGTCGTCTGCTCCGCATTCGTACCAGCTCCTTTCATGACGAGCACGATCTGGTGCAATCTTTGGTTCAATTGCGCGAGGTGGTAGTGCAACACTCACGAAACGCCTCTCCTCGCTCGGCCGGATGATAGTGCGAAACAGAGATACTCATACCGCGCACGACAGTGGTACGTGGTCGATACAAGAGACATTAAGCACCGAGTACAACAGAAGTACACAATAGGAATACAAATGCCACACGTCGGCTCCTACATGCCCGGCATGTTTTGTTGGTCTGAGTGCGCAAGCAGCAACCAGACTGCCGCAAAGGAATTTTATACACGAGTGTTCGACTGGAATGCGAGTGACTCGCCCTATGGCGACGGACAACTCTACACCATGCTCTTGAAAGGCGAGTTGTCGGCTGCGGGTTTACTCTCGCTTCATCCCGACGAAGTGGCTGCCGGAAGTCGTAGCCATTGGAATGTTTACATCAGCGTCAGCTCCGTCGACGAATCAGCCGCGAAGGCTGTTGAGCTGGGAGCTACGTTGCTAGCGCCACCATTCGACGTCCCCGGTGTGGGCCGCATGGCTATCGTCAAAGATCCCTGCGATGCGGTGTTTTGTTTGTGGCAAAGAGGAAATCACTTTGGCGCTGCCGTTGTCGACGAAGGCAATGCTTTCTGCTGGTATGAACTGGCAGTTAAGGATACAGCCAAGGCCACAGCCTTTTATTCCTCGCTGTTTGGGTGGACTGCCATCGAGAGTCCCGGGTACACAGAGTGGGCTTTAGGTTCACTACGCATCGGTGGGATGATGGAGATTCCTGATGTTCCGCCCAATTGGATGCCCTACGTGATGGTTGACGATTGCGCTGCAGCTGCAGCTCGACTGCAGGATGCAGGAGGGACTCTACTTCTGGGACCCGGTGCCGCAGGTGATAAGGGGTTTTTCTGTATTATTCTGGATCCGCAGGGTGCCACCCTGGGTCTCTTTCAGCGCAATGCGGCGTGATAAGAGGACTGAGCAGATTCCGCCACCCATTGCCTGATGTGATGTTTCGCTTATATGGAAGGTGCAGGTTGTGACCAAAGAAGAGGCACGCAGCGATCGTAAACAATCCAAACGCGAGCAACTCATTGCCGCATCGGTTGAAGTGTTTTCCCAGCGGGGCTTTCATGCGGCGAAAATGCAGGACATTGCCGATGCTGCTTCCGTGGGAAAGGGTACGCTCTACGAGTACTTTCAAACGAAGGACGAGCTCTTTTTGGCTGTGTACCGTCAGTGGATGGACGAATACGAGCACGCCATGAATTCCGCCGCAAACTCAGCTCTGGAGCCAGTTGCAGCGGCCGATGCACTTATCGATACCACCATCGACTTCTACGAACGTCACGCCGACCACGCCTCGCTGCTCCTCGAATTCTGGGCTCACGCGCTTCGCTCTGACGACAGACAGTTTATTGAGCGTATTCGCGAGATGAAAAAGAAACTCGCCGAATTGGGTGCATCCCTCACGCAGCGTCTTATCCGGCTAAAAGCCTTTCACGATGTGGACGTGCAATCTTTCGCTCGCTTGGAGCTAGGGATAAGCGACGGTATCTTCTTGCAATGGGTCCTTGACGGCAAATCATACTCCTTGCGCGATGCGTACAAATTCCGTCAGTCCGTTATCGGCGCCGGTCTCATGAGCCCAACCCTGCGTCGACTACTCAGCGCAAAAACTAAGAAGCGTCTGCATCAGGGATTTCTTGCAACGAAAAGCTCATAAGTGATTATTATTCGTGTGCAGCTTCGCTGCCCTCGGACCTCAGGCAGACACGCTCCGGTAGGTGCCGGTGCATCGGCATCAGCACCTGTTCGTTGTACAGGGTCTGAAGCCGGCGCGAAGCGCGATGATAAGTCATCCACCAAAACGACAACACACGCATGACCATCAATCCGGACCTGTTCTTTCAAGCAGACCTTCGTGTCGGGACCATTCTCGGCGCCGAGTTCTTTGCCGAGGCTCGTAAGCCGGCGTTGAAGTTGCGAATAGACTTTGGTGATGAGCTTGGCGTGAAACACAGCAGCGCGCAGATTAGTCAGCGCTACACGGTGGAAGAACTCGTCGGACGACAGGTGATCGCTCTCACAAACATCGAGCCCAAGCGCATCGCGGGATTTGTATCGGAAGTATTGTGCTTGGGAATAAATGACAGCGAGGGCGCTGTGATACTTCTCCAGCCGGAACGAGCTGTTCCGAACGGACATCGAGTGTATTAGGTTCTGAGCGTTGCCTGTGCCCATCTGTCACCGGCATCCACGACAGCGCGTTGCCACTTCAATGCGCATCCTTCCATACCAGTAGAAAGACGCCTGCCAGACTGATGGCAACGGCCAAGGCGGAAAGCGGGCGGACGCGTTCACGAAAGATCATGGCGGAGCTGAGCGTTACCGACACAGGCGTAAGAGCAAGAATAGTTTGAGCGATGGAAGCCTCAATTTTTGAGACCGCGTAGAGCGAGGAGCTGACGCCAAGAATAGGGCCTACCAAAACGCCAAGAAGAATTGGTGCCACGATTTTGCGATCAGCGCTAATGCGTTTTAATTCCTGCCAAAGTGGAACGCGGCGAAGGCCGGACAGGTAGGCCGACACTGTTGCTGCCAAGAGTCTGAGAAAGGTGGCGTGGAAGGCAGACATTGCCACGGGTGACGCAGCGAAACCTTTGCGAGAGAGAACCAGACCTAAACCCTGACATGCTGCACCAGCGGCGGCTACGATCACCCCCACAGAAAAACGGCCATGACCATCGTCGTGCACCTCTTGCTGCTCGTCCTTCGACAGGGTCAAGAGTAAAATCCCTCCAATCGAAATGGCCATACCAAGTACCCCCAAGGCCGAGAGGTGTTCGTCGAGTAAGAGAATGCCCGAGAGAAGTGATGCGGCTGGTGCGAAGCAAGTGAAAACAGTGGCGCGACGGCTTCCGAGAATTTTGAACGCATGGAAAAACAGACTGTCGCCTATCGTGAATCCAATCAACCCTGACACGGCAAACCACCCAACTTGCGCGAGCGGCGGCCGGAGAAGCAGATCCCAGGGCATGCACTGCTCTACAACGCAGGCAATGAGTGTCATGCCAACGAGGGCGTAGAGAAGGCGAACACGATTAACCGTGGTTGCCGCTGCCTTACGCGCAGAGCTGGTAAAGGCGTATGTGCCGATGGTCCAGAGTAGGACGGTGCAACAACAAGCAAGCAAACCAAGGGTTGAATCCGACATGTGTGCGTGGCGAAGGGGTGAAGGCGTTACCGACAATTCTGAAGCCGCAAAAATAGGGGAAGAGGGCGGAGTGGAAGGAGTCGAGATTTTAACAGCGATCGTACGCCGACATCGTCGCAATTTGCACTCCTATTCACCCGCTGAAAAACCCTACGAAAAGTAAGTCAGTGCCGGGCAGCGGATGAGCCATCTCTTAAGGCAGGAACAATACCATGGCGGCAAATGAACATGAGTTTTGGAACGGACGGTATAGCACTGACCATTATGTATTTGGAATGGATGCCGCCCAGTTTTTACGGGAACATGTTCACTCCCTTAAACCGGGATCACGAGTACTGGTACCAGCCGACGGAGAGGGGCGCAATTCCGTCTTTTTAGCACAACATGGCTACGAGGTAGTGGCCACAGATTTCGCAGAAGCGGCTCTACAAAAAGCTCGTCAGCTTGCCGCATCAAAATCCGTTCAGGTCGACTTCAGGCATGCGGACTTGCAACACTTGGAATGGCCGGACGCTGAGTATGATGCCGTCGTTGCCATCTTCATACAATTTGCCCCGCCTGCATTCCGGGATCAGATTTTTGCGGGAATGAAGAAGGCGTTAAAACCCGGTGGCGTGTTGATGCTTCATGGATACACCCCCAAGCAACTTGAATATGGAACCGGCGGACCTTCTGCACTTGAGCAATTGTACACTCCAGAATTGTTGGCCACCGCTTTTGCGGATTGGGAGATTCTGCGTCTAGAAGCTTACGAGCGCGAGTTGGATGAAGGGGAAGGGCACAAGGGAATGTCGGCCGTAATCGACCTTATTGCCAAGATGCACAGTCACCACTGAGGTCGGATCCGCTTAGCTTCGGCATAGTGGCTCACGAATCGTCGGAGTATGTGCACTGAGTGTTGGCGACGAATCGGAAAGCGAAGTGTAAACATGTCGCAGAGGAAACACCTACTGGTGTTGTTGCTCAACCGCAAATGCAGGTCGTGATACGATCAACGAGAACAATGCAGTGTTTATTCTATCACATTTACATGAGGTTCGTATGAAATCTCGGTTTCAGTCCTTGATGGTAGCGTGTTGCGTTACCATGGTTGGGTTAGTGATATGCGCGCAAGCGGAAGGTCCCGTGATCGATGTCAGTGTTGTGCCGGCGCTTGGCCAAAGTGTCCGCATGCAATCCGTCCACACTGCCGGTATAACTGCGGGTACAGGCGGTGCAAACGTGACGTGGAATTTCAGTAGTTGGAGCGACTCCGCCTCGGTTGATACCACAACCTTTATTGATGCGGCCACTACGCCGTATCATTCTTTGTTCTCGAACGCCAATTATTCGATTGCCAGCGGTAGTGGCAGCGGAGAGTATTCCTATTTCCTGGTGAACAGCGCCGGCTGGGAGACCTTTGGATCGGCATCGCCGAGCGACTCGATTATCATGACCAACTCACAACGCATGGCGGCGTTTCCGATGACCTATCAGTCGACCCTGGTGGACGATTTTGCCGGGTATATGACTCAACAGGGCGGCGCTACCTTCAGTGGCATGGATACCGTGATGTGCGATGGCTATGGAACGCTAAACCTCCCCCACGGAATTAGCTATACCGATGTATTGAGAGTGGTTTCGAAGCAGTATTATCACATGACCAACAGCACCGACACGCTGGATTTTCTACAAGTGGCGTACAATTTCTACTCACCCAGTTTTACATATGGCTCGCTCTGCGCTATCACTCAATTTGTTGTTCCGGGCTTCGGTTCGTTCACATCCGGAGCCTCTTACAGCGCCGGTCTGGCAGCAGGAATTGATGATCCCGCTTTCAATACCTCGGGTGTTATGCTGCAACCTCAGCCGGCTAACGATGCTGTGACGATTGTCAGCCCCTCCACGACTGCGATTTCGTCCATTCAACACTTCGACGTGATGGGGCGCTTGGTGAAAGATTGCAACAACATGAGTGGTTCGACCGTGGTTGTTTCCACACAGGATATCCCGAACGGTCCGGTCAGCTTGCTTATTCACTTTGGCAATACAACCGTCAAGAAAACCCTGATGATTATGCATTGAGCGTAGTCCATTCCTTTCGGCGGAAAAATCGAGTCCCGTCACCTCCGTGTGACGGGACTTTTTTTTCTCCTAGTTCCTCTCAATTCTTGAGCGCTTCGCGCTTCCCTCAAAAGTTTTTCGTCGAGTTGTCGGCACTTCCAATCTGATTAAGTTTGCCGACCGACCGGTCAGTCGGTTTGTTCGAACGGCACTGTTAACTCCACAAACTGTTTGCAGAGAAGCATCGTTGGGTAGCGTGCCCTGTGTTGTGAACGGCGCAGCCGTGCACGAATAAAAATCAGCCAGACGTTAAGCCGATGTGAACCAGAAACAATGTCGGTCTGTTGTCCACTCAATCAGGAGGAATTCATGATAGCGAAGAGCACGGTAACCTGCGATATGGAGGGCATTATCGAAACCTTCAATGCGGGAGCGGAGGAGATATTTGGCTACACGAAAGAAGAAGTGATTGGCAAGAAGAGGGTATCGCTGTTTTCGCCCGGACATATCGTCCTGCAAAATGTCGAGGGCTGGCTGGCTACCGCAGTGAGGGAGGGTGAGTTTGTGACCGACACTGTGTTTGTGCGCAAGAGCGGCGAACAGTTTCCGGCGCACATCCGCATTACGCCTACCTTTCGGGATGGTCAGCAAATTGGATTTTGCGGTGTGACAGAGGTTTTGGAAAAACCGGTCCAAGTGCCCATCAAGTTCTCAACCAAACTGGTGAGCTGGCTGGTGGTGACTCGAGCGCCATTCTTGAGTGCCTCGTTGTTGACAGGATTGGTGGGATGTCTGTACGCGCTGCAGCTCCCGGGAACGCATGCGGTTGGACTAAACATTGGTCTGGCCTTTCTGGGTTTGGCGTTTCTGCATCTCTCTGCCAATGTATTCAACGACTACTTCGACGTCCAAAGTGGCACCGACGACGCTAACACCCAGTATTTTCTGAAGTACAGTGGTGGTAGTCGAGCCATTGAATTGGGACTCATCACGTTGCGTGGAACCTTTGTCTTGGCAACAGTACTATTGCTTCTTGCAACAGCTATTGGATTTTATCTGAATACGCAAGTCAGTTCCGAGATACTCATGTTCGGCATCGCCGGAGCTCTTTCCGGATTCTTCTACACCGCTCCACCCCTGCGCCTCTCAGCCCGACGTGGTCTCGGTGAGTTGTTTATTGGCCTCACCTTTGGTCCGCTCATCAGCGCGGGTATGATGAGTGTCATCACGGGTCATGCCGATCTGTGGAGTTTTCTAATCGGTGTTCCGCCAGGCTTGCTTACAGCCAACATCCTGCTCATCAACGAAGTGCCCGATGCGGAATCGGATGCCAAAACCGGCAAGAACCACTTGGTGGTGGTCTATGGTAAGGAGCGTACGCCGGCTATTTATACAGCCATCGTCAGCGGGGCGCTGCTTGTCACGGTGTATCTGGCGTGGTCGCTTCATAAGCCACTGTTGCTCATCCCGGCCGCCATTGGAACACTGCTCGCTGTGCGTATTGTGAGTCACATGCGTAAAAACATCCTACTCCGCTCGCTCGTGCAATCGAATGTGAATACTATCATTCTGCAGGCTGTGTTCACCTTGGTGATGGCCTTGTGCTTTTTGATGTGAGCTGTTAAAGTCGGCGCGTTGTATAGAACAAGCGAGCCTCTGGCTTTTCCACATCGTTTTGGACTGTTTATCAGAAATCAACAAAAAGCACGCGAAACGAGCGACCGTGAGACTCTCACGGTCGCGTTAAACACTCGTTAATTTTGGGGAAAACGTGTTAATGCTTTAGCACTCACTTTGCGACTCGTAGCAAACAAAAAGGCTGTCCCCAACGAGACAGCCTTTTGATTGAGGGGCGTCGATCTACTCTTAGTAATCCATCATACTGCGCCTGCGAATGTTCACATCTGACGCGTGTTTAAGCGTGATGTCTGACAACCGCTCTATTTCTGAACCAATATTCGATGCACACAGCGCTCGCCTTTGTCGGTGATCATGTTCACAAGGTAGACGCCGCTCGTGAGAGTCCGTTGAGTGCAACAGAGTTCACGTGCGTGCCTGCTTCGCAGGCACACAGCAAACTGCCGACTCCGCGATCACACCTCGTCTGACAATTGTGGGTATATTAACGTTCCTACTCTTACTAGCGTCCCTCGTAGCCAACGTTTCGCGTGCTGTGCTCGAACGCAACGTACCTTCATTACTCGATTTCCTCGCATCCTCGAACGACACCGTTCGTCGAGTAGACTGCACGCATTGCTGTCGTTTAGCATGTTTAACCAACAACGCCCAACCATGAATGAATATTATCAAGCATTGCAGCAACAAATTTTGCCCTGGCTATTGAGTCATGGAGCACGCATCGTTCTCCTCATCGTGCTTGGCATTATCGCACGTAAACTGGGCGATCGTTTCATACGTGACGGCGTTCACATGGCAGTTGTGCGAGACAAGCAACACGAACGAGAAGCAGAACGAAAACGGGAGAGTACCTTGATTCGCATTTTTAGCACATCGCTAGGGATTGTTATCGTCACCGTCGTTAGCCTGATGTGTCTGCAGGAGCTCGGAGTACAAATAGGACCAATTCTGGCCGGCGCTGGGATAGTTGGCTTGTCGCTTGGTTTTGGTGGTCAGTACCTCATTCGTGATATGATCGCAGGATTGTTTATTATTCTCGAAAATCAGTATCGCATTGGTGACGTGATAAGCGTTGCCAATGTGGCGGGCGAAGTAGAAGATATCAGCTTGCGTATGACGACTCTCCGTGATTTGGACGGCGTAGTGCATCACGTACCGCATGGAGCGATTAGCACGACATCCAATTCTACAAAATATTTTGCGCGAATCAACATGAACATTGGCGTAGGCTACAACACCGACCTTGAGAAACTGAAGCGAGTCGTGAATACAGTGGGAGAAGAACTGTCGCTCGATCCGGACTACAAAGACTCCATCACAAAAAAGCCCGAGTATCTGCGCGTTGATAAATTCGGAGATTCCTGCATTGAAATAAAAATTCTCGGCGAAACCACGCCCCTGAGCCAATGGTCGGTAGCCGGTGAGCTGCGCCGACGAATTAAAATTGCCTTCGATGCGGAAGGCATCGAATTACCGTACCCACAACTCGTGGTGCGTCAGGCTTAGGTCCATTTCTTGCGTCCATGCGACGCAGCAAGAGCAATTCGAGCTGCGCAGGTACCATTAAGCGAATAGGCGGGAACAGTTTACGGCACCAAGCTGTTTTGAGAACCAAGGTTTATACAATTAACATTTCCTGCATTAAAAGGTTGAAGCGAGCCTCTGGCTTTTCCACATCGTTTTGGGTCGTTTCGCAGAAATCAACAAAAAGCACGAGATGCGCGCGACCGTGAGACTCTCACGGTCGCGTTAAGCAGTCGTTAAAATGGTGGAAAACGAGTTAATGCTCCGCCACCTGAAAATACTTCCACACACAAAAAAGGCTGTCTCTTGCGAGACAGCCTTTTGATTTATCAGCGAGGGATTACTCTTAGTAATCCATGCCGCCGCCGCCGTGCATGTGCGGAGCTGGTGCTTTTTCCGGTTCCGGTTTTTCGACGATGGTAGCTTCTGTTGTGAGTAAGAGTGAAGAGACGGATGCTGCGTTTTCGAGGGCCACGCGCGACACTTTGGTCGGGTCGATGACACCTGATGTCAGCAAATCTTCAAACTGCTCGTTGTAAGCGTTGAAACCAAAGGCGCCTGTACCTTCTTTGATCTTGTTGGCAATCACGGATGCTTCAAGGCCGGCATTGGTGACAATTTGACGAATCGGTTCTTCCACGGCGCGACGGATGATCGCGATACCGGTGGTTTGATCGTGGTTTTCGCCTTGCAGACCATCCAAAACCTTCACGCAACGCAAGTAGGCAACGCCGCCACCTGGCACGATACCTTCTTCAACTGCAGCACGTGTTGCGTGCAGAGCATCTTCAACACGAGCTTTCTTTTCCTTCATTTCCACTTCGGTGGAAGCGCCGATCTTCAGAACTGCAACACCGCCGCTGAGCTTAGCCAGACGTTCTTGGAGCTTCTCGCGATCGTAGTCGCTCGTTGTCTTGTCGATTTGTGATTTGATTTCGTTGATACGCATTTTAATATCGTTGCTGCTGCCAGCTCCTTCGACGATCGTGGTGTTGTCCTTATCGATCGTGACTTTCTTCGCTGTTCCCAGCATATCGAGTGTTGCGGCGTCCAAACGGTATCCCTTTTCATCGCTGATCACGGTACCACCGGTAAGAACGGCAATATCTTCCAGCATAGCCTTACGACGATCACCAAAGCCCGGTGCCTTTACGGCAGCGATGCGGAGGGTTCCGCGCAGCTTGTTCACCACGAGGGTGGCAAGTGCTTCGCCTTCGAGATCTTCGGCGATGATGAGGAGTGGACGACCACTTTGAGCTGACTTTTCGAGAATCGGCAGGATGTCCTTAATAGCCGAGATCTTCTTGTCGTGGATCAACAGGAAGGGATTTTCCAGCGATGCTTCCATCGTGTCCGGATCGGTCACGAAATACGGTGACAAATAACCGCGATCGAATTGCATACCTTCTACCACTTCCATCGTGGTATCGGTAC
Source organism: Chlorobiota bacterium (assembly GCA_039810585.1). Lineage (GTDB taxonomy): Bacteria > Bacteroidota > Ignavibacteria > Kapaibacteriales > NICIL-2 > JBBATK01. Next base: position 105,530 of record JBDHXF010000001.1, on the reverse strand, counting down.
CCTTGTTTTCTTCGACGGTGATCACGCCATCTTTGCCAACCTTGTCCATGGCATCTGCAATCAAATTGCCAATGGTGCTGTCGTTGTTAGCGGATATCGTTCCCACTTGAGCAATTTCCTTCTTGCCGCTTACAGGACGTGAGATGGACTTCAACTCTGCGGTGATCTTGCCAACCGCCAGATCGATACCGCGCTTGACATCCATCGGGTTTGCGCCGCTGGTGACTACCTTCAAACCTTCGGTCACGATAGCTTGAGCAAGCACCGTAGCGGTTGTGGTACCGTCACCGGCCATGTCGCTGGTCTTGCTGGCTACTTCACGAACCATGGAAGCACCGAGGTTTTCGATCGGATCTTCCAATTCAATTTCCTTGGCCACGCTTACGCCGTCTTTTGTGACGGTTGGTGCGCCAAATTTCTTGTCAATAATCACGTTGCGACCTTTTGGTCCGAGCGTGACTTTCACTGCGTTTGCAAGTTGATCTACTCCGCGCTTCAGCGCTGCACGAGCATCAACGTCAAAGGTGATGATTTTTGCTGCCATATAAATTCTCCTGTGAATGAGTTCAGATGATTGAGATTTCGAGTGTATGTGTTTTTGCTCTGAGCATCGTCGGCTTGTGCCGACGGATGCCGGTGGACCGAAAGATGTTTAGCTGTTTACAACGGCGAAGATGTCGCTCTCACGCATGATCAACAGATCATCGCCTTCGATGCTGATTTCGGTACCCGAGTACTTGCCGTACAAAACACGATCGCCTACTTTAACGCTCAGGGGCGTGAGCTTTCCGTCTTCACTTTGCTTGCCACTGCCAATGGCAATGATGTCGCCCTGCATGGGCTTTTCCTTTGCGGTATCCGGGATGATAATTCCACCCTTGGTTACTTCTTCCGGTGCAGCCGGACGAACGATAACGCGGTCGTGAAGTGGGGTAAGATTCATAAAAGACTCCAAATATTAATGAAAAATGGGTTTTTAAGTAGTATTGAGGGCTGACGTCCTCAGGGATTCGTCTCTTTCGCCGTAGCGAATTGAGTACAAAATTACTTAGCAGTCTCCATTGACGAGTGCTAAAACTTGCTATTGTAGTGTTGTGTGATCGAAATAGAGGCTTTTATTCTTGCGCGCTTCGCGCTTCTCCGCCGATGCCTAAATAGCAGTATTTTTGCCCCGTTCTTCAGCGGCTATGCTGAGAGCATTTCCGTTGAATGGCCAGATTAGCACGACTGTGTGATGCGGTTATCCGGAATTCAAGATCACAGAGTACTTTGACGTTTTCGTCGTATTTCAGCATGAAAAGACCCTTTTTCCTCTCGTTTTTGATGTTCGTGGCTATTCTGAGTACGGCTGTATGGTTTGGGCTCAGTCTGGCCACGCAAGCTTTTGCCTACGACCTGTTTGTAACCGGCACGTCGGTGTTACGCGAGATGGATGTTTCCCTTCAGCTCAACACCATCCGAGTTTTGGCAAGTATGATGTCCACCGCGGTCTGGGCATATGGCCTCATGATCGTGTCCGTGAAGCTTGTGCTCTGGATGCAGCGAAAGAGTTTTCGCAAGGACGGTTACATGGTGATGAGCTTTATTCTCTATGGTGTAAGCGTGCCCTTTGGTCTGTGGTACGCCTGGAAGTCGTTGGAATTCTATTGGCTTGTGGGCGATCACTACTCCATTGCCGGTATTCATGCCGATACGGTTATCCCGGCTTTTGTGCTCCTGTTCACGAAAAACGCATGGATGAACTTCCTAAGTCTCGCGGGTGTTGTGGCGGTGACCGCGATCCTTGTCTTCAAACCCCTACGTCAAACAGATTCTCACTAGACAAACAGACTGCGCACCGAGGCAGGCAAAATCTCACACTTGAGTGTGAAGAGCTGTTAAGACCGTTTCCAGACGGCGAGTCAGTGACCTTGAAAAGTTTGAATTCGCTATTTTTGTAGTCTTCACTGAACATATGGCCGCAAGGCATTCCTATGAGCGTATTATGTAATAAGAAAACGAAGTTGATTGTCCAGGGTATCACCGGAAGCGAAGGAACCTTTCATACGTCGCAGATGATTGCCTATGGAACCAACGTTGTTGGCGGCGTCACACCCGGCAAGGGTGGGAGCGAGTATAAAGGCAAGGGCGAGGACATTTTTGAAAAAGCAGTTCCGGTCTATAATACAGTAGCCGATGCCGTGAAAGCAACGGGTGCGAATGCCACCTGCATTTTTGTGCCGGCATCCGTAGCTGCCGACGCCATCTTGGAAGCAATTGAAGCGGAAGTGAGTCTTATCGTTTGCATCACGGAGGGAATTCCTGTTCGCGATATGATTACCGTGTGGGACGCGTTGAAGCGCTCCAAGTCTCGTTTGGTGGGACCAAACTGTCCGGGTCTTCTTACCCCCGGCGAATGTAAAATCGGCATCATGCCCGGCTTCATTGCGCAAGCGGGAACAGTTGGTATCGTTTCACGCTCGGGAACGCTGACCTATGAAGCGGTGGGACAATTGTCCGCTATTGGTCTTGGTCAATCAACCTGCATTGGTATTGGCGGCGATCCCATCATTGGCACGCGCTTTATTGATGCTGTTGAGTTGTTCAACAACGACAAAGACACTCATGCCATCGTGATGATCGGAGAAATTGGCGGTACGGCGGAAGAAGAAGCAGCCGAATACATAGCCAAGCACGTGAAGAAACCCGTCATTGGTTTTATTGCCGGTCGTACGGCACCTCCGGGTCGTCGTATGGGCCACGCCGGCGCCATCATCTCCGGTGGTAAAGGTACAGCGGACGCTAAAGTAGCCGCAATGAAGGAAGCCGGAATTCATGTGGTCGATTCTCCGGCACATATCGGAATTACGGTGGCCAAGTACTTAGGAGCAGAAGCTAAAGCAGCAAAGAAAACGGTAGCAAAAGCGGCAGTTAAAGCTCCGGTGAAAAAAGTTGCAAAGAAAACAGCCAAGAAATAAGAGAGATTTCTATTCATGCGGCGCCGGTGTTGCCTACGGCAACACCGGCGCCACGTGTATCAAGCGGCATCTCAGGATGGTTTTTTGAGAGAGCCTCTAGTCAATATCAAATTTTTATATACCTTATTACCAACGCACACCCTATGGAACGCACCTTAGCCATTATCAAGCCCGATGCGGTTCGGAAGAATCATGCCGGCGAAATCATTGCACAAATTCAAGCTGCCGGATTCAAGATTGTTGCCATGCAACTCACTCGAATGAGCGAAGTGCATGCCCGTGAGTTCTATGCAGTACACAAGGAACGCCCTTTTTACGCTGAGCTGGTGAACTTCATGTGCAGCGGAGCAGTGGTTCCCATAGCGCTCGAAAAGGAAAATGCAGTTGCTGATTTCCGAACACTGATTGGATCGACCGATCCGGCAGAAGCTGCCGAAGGTACCATTCGCAAGCGTTTTGCATCGAGCAAAGGCGAGAATGCTATTCACGGTTCAGATTCGGTAGAAAACGCATTGAATGAAATCGCGTTTTTCTTTGCCGGACGTGATGTTGCTGCAAACACAGCTGCCTAAGTACGTTGTCATCAATAAGGATCGGTGGAATATTCCAAGGACGGGATGCAGTGTCATCCCGTTTTGTCTTTCCTGAGGTTGCCGTTGAAAGTACTGACACAGCGAGATACTGAAATTCTGCATACCAATCCCTATTGGCGCTACAAACACGATCGCTATGAGCTGCCAAGCGGCCGTGAAGCCGATTATTGGTATGCACACACATTTGGCTCAGTGTTCGTCATAGCAGAAGTGTCGACCGATCGGTTTATCTTGACTCGACAGTTTCGCTACCTGAACCAAGATGCCAGCGTGGAGTTTCCCGGAGGCGGTTTGGCAGAGGGCATTGAGCCACTGGCACAGGCGCAGGCTGAGCTGGAAGAGGAAGCCGGGTACACCGCTCAATCATGGACCTATCTGGGTGAATTCAACCCTATGAATGGCCTGACGAACGAGCGATGCAAGGTCTTTCTGGCAACCGAGCTCGTGTCAACCACTGCCAAGCCGGAAGAGTCAGAAGAGATTGAGGTTTTCATGTGGACTCGTACGCAAATAGAGCATGCCATTGCGGCTCGGGAGATCTGGGATGGTATGACGCTGGCCGCTTGGGCCCTCTATTGCTTTCGACGCTCATGAAACAAGCCGAGTACGTCATGATTATTGTTTCCAGGTGCTGAGCGATGCTTCAGGCAACACTCGCACTGTTCTCATCGGTTCCATTGCTTCGATTTAGCCTATGCACACATCCGCTTCCTCCTTTACAGTCCGCAAAGTCCGCACTTCGATCGGACTATTCACAGTCACCGGCACGTTGCTCCTTACACTTTTGCTCGTCCTGAATACCGATTGTATCCTTGCTCAAGAGAAAGGCGAAAGTCCGGCAGATGCGAAGGCACACCTGACCCCCGGTAAATCGGTGACGCCGGAATACAACGCTTTGAAATGGCGTTTTCCAGCTGGCAACATTTTTGCCTATACCATGCACGACAGTACAGAAGTGCTTCGCACCTACAGCGATAGCTCCACACTGAAGTACAGCAGAGATGTTACGTACTACCTTGAACTCCGTGCAAACTCGGATCCGGTAAATGGGATGCTCGAACTCGATGTGAACATCGATTCCCTTCGCTATCGCTTTAAGAGCGGGGAATCTGAAATTGTGTACGACAACCGATCCAAAGTACAGTTAAAGTTTCCGGACTTGACAGCTGCCACAGTGCCCGTCAATCGTGAGTGCTTTATCAAATTCTCACCATACTGGGAAGCTGTTTCTATTCGCGGCGAAATGTTGGACTGGCTAAAGGACTACATCGCGAAATATGGTGAAGGCCACCTAGACTCTATGAGTACATACATGTGGCTAAATGGAATCTCAACGATGGCGTACGCTCAAATCATTGACCCTCAAAAAGGTGTGCTTCCCAACGATGTGGTGAAGAGAGACAGCAGTTGGAAGAAACCGTATTTCGTGAAGATCGATGGTTTGGATTGTCGTGACGATTCCGCAACAACGCATATCGCTTCGTACGCTCTGGGCTTGTACACTCTTGAAAGCGATATTCAGCACTTGAAAGTGTTACCAAAAACCGACCGACTGTACGGTATCGAACGCATGATCGATATCCTGGGCGGGGAGGGTAAAGGTCATCAGACGCTAGTTATCAATCGTCGTGGAAATATTATTTCGTCAAGCTCGCAGTTCAACACGACGGTGAAAGCGCACGTCCGTAACGAAACATTTAGTGAAAATGTGCAATCGTTTTACACGTGGATAAGCCGTGGACTGACTGAGTACTAAGGCGCACTTCTGAAGATTTCTTCGCAAGCAATGCCGTTCTTTTCACGCTTCGCCTTGTCCAATCGCTCGTTTCTCTGATATTTGAAGAAGGTCAGTCCTTTGACTGGCCTTTTTTTATTGTACACACCCTATAGCACTCCATGAAATACCTCGCGCTTGTTGTATCGATTTGTTGTTTGAGTCTGCTGTCCTGCCAACACAATTCTAACGACTCAAAACCGGCATCGACTGCCGCCTCCGACACTTCAAGATTGAAAGACCTTCCCGCACAAGAGCAACACATCAGTAGTCTGGCCTTCAACTACAAAGCAGGACAAGTATTTCATTACAAACTAGATCAAGATCAGAAATTGGTACAGGATGATTCCCTGTCTGTCGAATCGTCAACCACCGCGTACTACACCAAGTCGATCAAGAGCGTGCGCGACGGCATTACAACGTTTATCATGAAGTACGATTCCGTAAAGTCTACGCAGTCCACGAAAGGAATGGGCGCCGGTAATAAGGATTCGAAGTATAATTCCAGCGACAGCGCCGATAAGGCAAATAAGGACTACGTGATGATGACCTCGCTGATCGGTGAGGAGATAAGCGTGAGTATTGATGCCAAAGGTCGCGTGACCGAAGTGGGTGGAATGAGCGCACTCGTCAATCATATTGCCACAGAGGCACAAAAGCCACTCAACGATCAACAGAAAGCACAAATCGCCGAGCAATTGAAGGAGATTTACTACGCACAAGTGGTGCAGCAAGAACAACTATCGATGCCGGATTCAGCGTTGGACGCTAGCATGATATGGAAACGGAGCGGACAACAGTCGATTCCACCGGCATTCAATAGCAGTATGACGATGGTCTATCGAGTCGCCAAAGTGTCGTCGCTCGATAGTCGAAAAGTGGCCATCGTAGACGGACAACTCAGCGGAAAAATCGAATTGGATCCGCGAGCTAAATCACAAGTAAGCCTGAAAACCGGAACAGTCAGTGGTAATGGAACCATGATTGTCGACTCCGAGAGCGGATACACCGTGAAGAAACATACCGTGATGAAGCAAGAGCTAGAAGCCTCTGCAATCAATCCGCAAACGAAGAAGTCTGAAACCTTTAAGCAAGTTCAAACATCAACACTTAACGTCCAGCTGTTGAAGTAATCAGCCGCTCCTCGCTTGCGCAAGGTGTTCCGTCAAGTACGACGTGATGCGAGGCGAGCCGTTGTACGAACTGCTGCGGCAAAATCTCCATGCTTTTATACAACACAGGCGAACTGTTCCCCGTCCAAAGACGCGGATGGTTGTATCTTTGCACATTCTCATTTCTCTCGTCATAGCAGCATATGACGAGCTGTGAAGCCCAATGCTTTACCTGGATCAGCCATGATCTCAAAATTCGACCTTAAAAAATACCTCGTGCCGAGCGACACGATCTACTTCGTCGTGATCTTCCTCGGCTTATTCATTCTCGTGTTCCTCAACGATCTGCCCGTACGCCTGATCGGTGCTTGCATGGCCCTGCTTTCCGGCGTCGTGTTGGTGATGAATCTCAGTACGAGACTCAAAGACCGCGTTGAAACGCGTCGTCCTGCACCCAGTCAGCCAGTGGAGTTGTCGGTGAAAGTGCGTAAGGACGACAGTGGTACACGATATGTATTCGACGACTTCGAAAGCAACTTTGGTGGCGACGATGTACTTGTGAGTGCGGAAGCAGAAGCTCAGCTGCCTCGTGAGAAGTCCGCTCCCCAGCGCATGCGCTTCGACGATACTGATGCTAGCTCCGAACCGACGGTTGTGACGCGCCGTAATCCTGCCTTTAAGAACGAAGCATCGCCCGCACGTGATGCGTTTGGTGACGATGATAGTTCAGCCGATTTCAGCGACGATATTTCCGGGATGCGCATCAAGCGGCGTCAATCGGAAGTCGCCGACACCACAAATCAGGCAACGTCATCTCAGACCGCCGCAGCTGACTCGAGAACTGCCTCAGCGCAGGGATCTTCCGCAAACCGATCGGCTGCAACAGGAGGTACCGCAGCACCGTCCGGTGCTCTGCCGAGCGACAAAGCTCCGGCCATTACGGCCACTCAGTCGACCGGTGCAACTCAGGGTGAAGCCACGACAAAAGGACCCAAAGCGCAACCCCAGCAGCAGAAGCAAAAGAACAAGGGAGCGAAAACTCTGCCTATACCAGAGACAGAACAGGCGGACATAGTAAAGACAACTCCACTTGACGACGAACAATCAACTTCTGATGCGCGTGGTGTCAACGGACAAAAGTCAGCCCCCGCTACAATTGCTGCTGCTTCCCAAACACTCGACGTGCAACAGGCGAAGCCTGGCACGAATAAGAAGGATCCTGAGAGTGTCGCTTCGTCAGACGAATCGTCCGACAACAGTCCTTCCATTCCCGAGGCAGTGCCCCTACCACGAGTCGACAAAAGCTCTGAGACCGATGAGATCGCGGGTGCTGAGGGAACGGCAATGTTGGGAGCTGAGAACACGCCGTATCGCAACTCAGATCCGCAACAGAATTCCCGTCAGCGTCAGTTACAGCTGGCGATGGCCAATCTGATCGACGACGTTGAGCATCCGGGTGACGAGGAGCCACGCAAAGAATTCGATTACTTGCTCTCGCGCGTCCTCATGGTGATTCGCTCCATGATGAATGCGCGCACGGCAGTTTTCTTCTGGGTAAACTTAGAGCAAGACGAGCTCGTGATGGAAACTCGCATCACCGATGCAGCGGATCTTTTCCGCAACCAGCGTAAGTATCCGATGGGGCGCGATATTGTTTCGCAAATAGCCAAGAGCGGTCGTCCGGAAATTCTGACCGAGATCAAGCCCTCGGCTCAGAGCGACTTGATTCCCTACTATACGAAGCCAGCCGGCACAACTTCGTTTGTGGGAGTGCCGGTGTTTCTCAATCACACGGTGATCGGTGTGTTGTGCGCCGATTCTACACAGGACGATGCCTACGATGAGATTACGATCGGCTCGCTGGGACACTTCACGAAACTCATTAGTGGACTCACGCAGAGTTATACCGGTAAGTATGACCTGCTGCAATCCTCTCGTACCCTCGAAGCTCTCACCCATTTCCGATCCTTAGTCAACAAGCCGAGAGCGTCGATGCAGCACATTGCATCGGCACTGGTGGAATCGTCGTCCACCATTGTTGAAGCTCAAACCATTGGAGTGGTACTGTTCGATCGTGAGAAGGAAGACTGGACCATTCACAACATCAGCTCCGAACGTAAAGGCGTGGAGAAGCTTGCAGGAAGTGTGATCAACACCGAGAATGCGCTGATCACACGCACGATTTTCCGTGGTACCACGACCTTGTCAAACCCCATTCCGCACGGTGTCTGCCGTTATCACACACAGGAATCGGCGCTTCCCAATGGTTTCTTCGCTGCCGTCCCGCTGAAGTCAACGTCAAATTGCTACGGAGCCTTGTTTGTCGAGGGACACAGTTCTGAACTGACCGAGCGAGATATCTCCATTCTCGAAACTATCGGAGAACAAACGGGCATTATTCTCGAGCAACTGCACGTGCAAAAGCTGCTCAAGAAATCAGCCCTCATGGACGAAGGCACGGGGCTGCTCAACAGTACAGCGTTTATTCATCGCTTGGACGAAGAAGTGATCCGAGCCAGGGATAACAAAGTGCCCATGGTGGTGGTGCTTGTGGCAATCGATCGCTACGGCGCAATCGAGCATCAACTGGGGCATGCAGACAAAGAGGAGATATTCCTACACGTGCTCAGTCTTCTGCGTAAAGTAGTACGGAGTTATGATGTGCTGGGTCGAGTGGACGATAACATCATTGCCATCGCGATGTCGGGCACCCGCGATACCGAAGCTCAACTCTGGGCCGAACGTTTGCGCAAAGAAGTTGCCATCAGCGTCAAGGAAATCAACCGCAAGCGCTACACCGTCACCGTCAGTATCGGTCTTGCCAAGGCTGTGGATGATGATAACGCGGAATCCATCCTCACCAACGCGGGCAGAGCCATGGAGCTTGCTGCCGCCAAGACCAATAATGTGATGGTCTACGCCTGAGTAATACGGGAAATTCGTCACTCACGACATTCGAAAAACACGCCCGATTATGCAGTGAGTGCCTGACCTCGAAAGGCATAACGCACAGTCACTGAATTTTTATTCGTACGCGCCTGACGGCGCTTTCATGAAAAAGAAAAAGAACATCCAAGCAGCAAAGCTGCGCAAGAATCATTCATCCTCGAACCTTCCGGCTGAACAGTGGTCGGAACTCAGTCAACGCGTCTTCGATCTTCTGGCTCGCTCCCTCAACCCACTCAAGATCAACGAAATTGGCAAAGAGCTGGGAATACGCTCGGAGACGCCGCAGCATGACGAACTACGCGCCGCACTCGATCGCCTGGTGGAGGCGGATCTGGTGCGGAAGACTACGCGACGTCGCTACACGGTTGCCTCACGGGAGGACGTGAGCTCGTTCACCGGCGTCTTGCACCTGGACTATGAAACGAGCGGATACGTGCAAACCAACGATGCGGAGTTTGCACGCATTCACATCAAGAGGCACGACATGCTCTGTGCTCTGCATGGCGATACGGTGGAAGTAAAACTTCTCGCGCTGCGTCCGAACAAAAAGCCACGCGGCGAAGTAGTGCGCATTGTCGAGCGAAACCAGCAGCCCATAGCCGGAACACTTCACAAGGAAGCTGACTTCTGGTTTTTCGTTCCCGACGAAGAACATTATTTCCTCGACTTTTTAGTTGCTGCACGAAACCTTGGTGGCGCGCACATTGGCGACAAAGTGCTTGCCACGGTGCTCAAGTGGGATAATCCGCATGTGAGTCCCGAAGCCGAAATCGTTGAAGTGCTCGGCAAAGCCGGTGTGGTGCGTGTGGAGTTTGATGCCGTGGTGAAGGAGTTTCGTCTTCCGCTGCGATTCAGTACCATCGTGGAAGAAGAAGCAGCACGCTTCGCCAAGAGTCCGCTGACGGTTCACACGCGCGAGGATTTACGAGCAGAGATGATTGTGACGATCGATCCGGACGATGCCCGCGACTTCGACGATGCGTTGTCGCTGCGTCAGCTCGACAACGGCAACCTCGAACTCGGCGTGCACATAGCGGATGTGAGTGCGTATGTGCAGGAAGATTCCGCCCTCGACCGTGAAGCGTTGAAGCGAGCCAACAGCACCTATTTGGTGGACCGGGTGATTCCCATGCTCCCCGAAGTGCTGAGCAACAACGTTTGCTCGCTGGTGCCGAATGAAGACCGCATGGCCTTTTCTGTGTTCATGGAATTCACGGCGCGAGGAGTGCTCAAAGCGCATCGGCTAACGGAGAGCGTCATCCGATCGAAACGACGCTACACCTACGATGAAGTGCAGAAAGTGATTGAAGGTGCCGACGATGCTAACGCAGAACTGCTCTTGGATCTCCATCGCTTTGCGGAGGTGTTGCGTAAGCGACGCTACAAGCAAGGCGGCATCGACTTCGATACGGCGGAAGTGCGCTTTGTGCTGGACGAGCAGAAGAACCCCGTCAAGGCAACGGTGAAGCGACGGAGTGACGCTACAGGCCTGGTTGAGGAATGCATGCTCGTGGCAAACAAAACGGTGACCGAACACATCGTCAAACTTTCGAAGACGCTACGTCGCAAGCAGACCTTACCCTTTGTCTACCGCATTCACGACGATCCGGATGACGAGAAGCTGCAGTCAGCCTTCAGTTTCATGCGCTCGCTGGGGGTGACGATGAAGATGAAGAGTCCGTCGTCGCGCGAGATTAACGTCCTGCTTGAAGGCCTCAGCGAGCGACCCGAATTTGCTGCCATCAATCAAGTGCTGTTGCGCTCGATGGCAAAGGCGAGGTATTCGGCTTTTAATGTGGGACACTTTGGACTGGGCTTCGAACACTACACCCACTTCACCTCACCCATTCGGCGATACCCCGACTTAGTGGTGCATCGCCTGTTGAAAGAATACGCAAGCCCCACCCTCGACGAACACCGTCTGCATCGCCTGGCCGATGAGCTGGAAGAAATTTGTGATCATTGTTCTCAGCAGGAACGTCTGGCAGTCGACGCCGAGCGTGCATCATCGAAACTCGCGCAGGTGCTCATGGCGAGTCAGCACGTGGGTGACGAGCTTGAGGGCACGATCAGCGGTGTCACCAGTTACGGTATGTTCGTCCTGCTTGACGAACTCTATGCAGAGGGTCTGGTTCACATCCGCGAAATGAGCGGAGATTATTACTACTACGACGAAGCCGCCTTTCGCCTCGTCGGTCGCCGCTCCAAAGAAGTCTTTAGCTTCGGCAAACGCGTCAAAGTCCAAATCCTCCGCGTCCAGCTCGAAAAACGATTGATCGATCTGAGATTGGTGAATGAAACGGGGGAGTGAGAAGTAGATGAGGATATCCTAGAGTGATTCACTTTTAACGAAGTATCTCACGGAGCTTTGTTTTTAGCCGATAGAAACCGATAATCGTTTGAAATCGGAAGGAAGCTTGTGCAAACGCCCCTCCATTTCCATGTTCCATTTCTTCATTATCTTGCGGCATCATGATTGCAGGCACGTACCCATCCTTCCTTTGTACCGACTGTTGGTGTTGAGAGCACTATCGTTTGGGGTGCACCCCTTGTGCGCCAGTTGAATCCTGCATTGACCGTTTTTTCCTACTCCATTGCCAATAATCGAAAGCTTCGAAGATGAAGATCAAGCTCTACAATACCCTATCCAAACAGGTAGAAGATTTCCGCCCGGTGAACGACAACGTCGTGAGCATCTATTCCTGCGGTCCCACTGTCTACAATCACGCTCACATCGGCAACATGCGGGCCTTCCTCTTTGCCGATTTACTGCAACGTGTCATGTGCGTGGTGGGTGGATACGAGGTGCACTGGGTGATGAATATTACGGACATCGACGACAAGACCATTCGCGACAGCCGCATCGGCAGCGATCGTTGGTTGGCTGACATGGGCGCGCAGGGCACCGATGCAAACGAAAATCTGCGCATGCTCACGCACTATTACGAAGCAGAATTCGTGAGCGATATCGCCATGCTAGGCATTCGTTCGGAACACTTTGCGGCTTTGCCTCGCGCTACGGAATTCATTCCTCAAATGCAGGATCTGATCCGTCGCATTATCGAACGCGGCTACGCCTACGTTGCCGAAGGCAGCGTGTATTTTGATCTCAATGCCTGGCGCAGGGACGATAGCTATGGCCGTTTATTCAAAGTGGACTTTGGCAATTTTCGCGAAGGTGTACGCATCGATGCCGATGAGTATGAGCGTGATAGCGTGAGCGACTTCGTGCTCTGGAAAGCACGGAAGGACGATGAACCATTCTGGGATTTTCACTTGAGCGACGAGCATCCTGCGCTTCCCGGACGTCCGGGTTGGCACATCGAGTGCTCCGCCATGGGCAAGGAACTTCTGGGGTTACCTTTTGATATCCATACCGGCGGAGTGGACTTGCGCTTTCCGCACCATGAGGACGAGATTGCACAGAGTAAAGCCGGCTACGGCGTCGATCCTGTGCGCGTTTGGTGCCATAACGAGTTCCTCGAAGTGGAAGGCAAGAAGATGTCCAAATCCCTGGGTAATTTCTTCACCCTGCACGATCTGCTGGATCGCGGATTGGATGCGTTGGATGTTCGTCTCGCCATGCTCAGCACACACTATGCTTCGGTCTACAACTTCACCTTCGATGGAGTCAGCGCTGCCTCCAAAGCGCGTGCACGGGTGCAAGAGAGTATTTACGATACGTGGGAAGCCACCGGTAGTGAAGCCTTGTCAGTCGACGAGCTGCGCCGTGATGTCTTTAGCGCATTAGCGGATAACCTTCATACACCCAAAGCAATGGCAGCCTTGTATTCAGGACTCAATTCCTTGAACATGAAGTCGATGAACTCGGAGTCTCGCGAGAAGGCCTTGCACTTCTTTCGCGAACTCAACGATATCTTTGACGTGTGGACGATTGGCGAGCGACCCGTCGTGGAAAAAGTCGCCGCACCGGCGGAGGTTCATGCTTTGGCTCAGCAACGCTGGGAGGCAAAGAAGAATCGTGACTTCGCCGCCGCTGATGATCTTAGAAAACAAGTACAAGCCCAAGGCTGGGATATCAAGGATACCAAAGAGGGATTTGAGTTGGTGGAGTTGTAGTATGAACTTTGTGTGCTCTTATTTGTAAGAATTGCTAGGCACAACTCGGTATTTTAGCTCGTAGTATTTCTGCGACACGTATCATTATTGCACGGAGTGGACGTGAAACCAACGCGAGACGGAATGACATCAAGCGACGACAATCCATACTCCGGACTGCGTCGTCTGGATCTGCGTTACCATCATAGTTATCACTACAGTCCCGTAGCCAGCCACGAACAAATCCGTCGACAAGGCCTAAGCCAGGTGCTTGCTGAAGAATCACGCAGGTGCTTGGGCGCTCGCAGTAAATCCTCGAATGACCCATTGAACGAGAGTTAAATGTTCAGCGGAGTGAGTCTTAACCCTACCTCTCATTTGAATTGCGCGCGATGATGGACATTTCACATCGCATCCGCGTGTAAGAGAGCGCTCGAATCACGATATTTGCAGCTCCAGAAGGACTTCTTATGTCGTCGCACGAGCTCTTGCAAACCACGTCTTTTGATTCCTCAACCCCGGGTTTTCACCAACGCATCGGTATTGTTGGAGCCGGAAAGGTGGGTCTCAGCATCGCGCTGCGATTGCAACAGCTGTCAGTTCCTCTGTGGATGGTGGTTCGCAACGAGCAGCGTCGCACACAGCTTGCGCAGGCACTGCCCGACATTTCCTTGGTGGCGGATGTTGACGAGGTTCCGTTTATTCCTGACATCTTGCTTCTGTGCGTTCCCGATACTGCCATCGAGGCTGTTTCTACATCCGTGGCTCACACGTTTGGTCCTGCCTTACTCGACTCTTTGGTTCTTCACTGCAGCGGGGCGATGGGCACAGAAGTCCTTGCATCCTGCGAACAAGCCGGAGCACGTGTTGCAGCGGCTCATCCGTTCCAGACATTTACGCACGCTCACGAACGACTCTTAGTTGGCATTCGCTGGGGCATCGAATGCGAGGCGGACGACGAGGAACGCATTGCCTACTTCGTTCGCAGTTTAGGCGGGTCGGCCGAAGTGTTGTCCGACTACACTCGTGCCCACAAAGCTCTCTATCACATCAGTGCGGTGTTTGCGTCGAATTATGTGGAAGCGGTTATTGCGGGAGCGAGACAGGCTGCGGAGTCTGCGCACATTGCTCCGACTACCTTTTTACCACCCATTATTCAGTCAGCCGTCGAAGCCTCGACCATGGCCTTGGCGCATCAGGGTCGTGCACCGCTGAGCGGACCGATAGCCAGGGGTGATGTGCGGACCGTACGACGTCATCTGCACGCCCTGCGCTCCACACCGACTCTCTTCCGTCAGTACTGCTATCTTTCCCTTGCCACCAACGAGTTTGCGCTGCAGCAAGGGTACATCGATTCCTTTCAATACGAAGAACTGCGCGACGAATTGGAGCGGGCTCTGCTGCCCGGAGTGGGGTAGAGTAACTCTCAGGAGATGTTTCATACGTGCGCGCCAAAGGCGCACACGAATAAAAATTCCCACGCAGAGATTTCGTACGCTTCGAGAATCAAACTCTATTGTATCACGCTACGAGTGGAGTTGGATGTCCATCGAGATATCCAGCGCGATGGCGCTGTGGGTCACGGCGCCGGTAGAAATGTAGTCGACGCCGCATTCGGCAAAGGAGCTGACGTTCTCGACCGTAATTCCTCCGGAGGCCTCAGTTTTAAAACGATCGCCCACCAGAGCAACACCTTCTCGAATGGCGTCGAGTGAGAAGTTGTCGAACATGATGCGATGGAAACCGCCGATTGACAGTGCCTCGCGGACTTGATCCAGCGTGTCGCACTCAATTTCGATGGTCATGCGATTTTCCTCATAGAGCTCACGCACAGCTTCCAAGGCTGCGCGTAGCGAACCGGCGGCCGCGATGTGATTGTCCTTGATTAACACCATGTCAAACAATCCCATGCGATTGTTCACAACGCCTCCGCAATGCGCGGCGTACTTGTCAAGTACTCTCCAGCCAGGTATTGTCTTCCGTGTATCTAAGATTTGTGTCTTGGTGTGTTTCACTGCGTCAACAAATGCGCGTGCCTTGGTGGCCACGCCGCACATGCGTTGCAGGAAGTTCAGTGCTGTGCGCTCTGCGCTGAGCAGATAGTGTGCGCTTCCGTGCATGGTGGCAAGGATACTGCCTTTTGAACAGGAGTCGCCATCCTGCATCTCGGGCTTCCACTCGATGTTTTCGCCCACGGAGCGGAGGACGATTTCGGCTACGTCCAAACCGCTGACGATGCCCGGGGCTTTGGCGACGAAGACAGCGGAAGCCTGTACCGACTCATCAATCGTGAGTTCTGTGGTGATATCACCCGTGCCGAGATCTTCATTAAGTGCGATCTGAACGAGACGCACTACTGAACGGTCGTTCACGAGTTGTTGTGACAGAGTGGAGAGTGACATAGGCATTAGCGAGCAATGGATGCCCCAAGCATGGCGGCAATGGTTTGCTTGACGTCGTCCGATTGCCAGGTTGTGGTGATATCGGGAATTTCCATGATGCGCTCAAGCAGGACATCGTTCTGCAATCCCTGCTCCTGTGCTTCGCTGTAGGGAACATCCGGACTAAAGCTCACCAGGGTGTATTGCGTAGCAAAATGATGGGGGAATTCCTTGGCCATCATGGCTTCAATTTTCTTGCGTAGGAGGAAGCGTGGATCCGCCACCTTATCGCGCATTTCCACAAAGTTGTCGATGGCCATTTGCGCAATGGCATCGGCATTGGGCTTGCGGTCTTGTTGGTATTCGTCGAGCGCTCTTGTCCAATTGTTCGGATTCGCGTCGAGACATTCGGCTAAGGTCACGCAATCTTCAAAGCCGCAGTTCATGCCTTGGCCGTAGAAGGGAACGACCGCATGTGCAGCGTCTCCAATCAACGCCACTTTATCTTTCCACGCCCACGGATAGGCCCGCATCGTAGCCAGAGAGCTTGTGGGGTTGGAGAAGAAATCGTGCAGCAGCGTTGGCATCAGCGGCATGGCGTCAGGGAACTCTTCCTGAAAGAGCTTGAGAACGTCAGTTTCGGTATTCAGGTGCTCGAACGACTTCTCGCCCTTGAAGGGATAGAAGAGAGTGCACGTGAATGTGGCGTCCACATTGGCGAGGGCGATGAGCATGAAGCTGTGACGAGCCCAAATATGCAAGGCGTTTTTTTCGAGGAGGAATTCGCCATTGGAACCCGGAGGAATGACTAACTCCTTATAGCCATGATCAAGGTACGACTGAGAGAAATTGAAGCGATCAGTTTTTTGCAACCGCTCACGAATGGCGGAAAAGGCTCCGTCGGAACCAAAGACCACATCCGACTGCACCACATGGCGCTCACCGCTGATACTGTTTTCGAAGGTCACCGCCGGCGCATCTAAGTCGATATCCACGCCGCGTTCGTTGAAGTGAAAGCTAACGTTTTCAAAACTCTCGGCGCAGTTCATGAGGGTGACGTTCAGATCACGCCGCGAAACAGAGTTGATGGCTTGATCTTGCGTTCCATAGGGCTGGAAGGTGAGTGAACCGTTGCGATCGTGCATCATGCGACCATACATCGGAATGGCAATGGGCTTGATGGAGTCTATGATACCTGCACGCTCGAGACCGCGCCAGCCACGGTCGCTCATGGCGAGGTTGATGGATCGACCGGCTGAGATGTCGGTCGAACGCATGTCGGGACGACGCTCGTACACACGCACGGTGTGACCACGTTGTGCGAGGTAAATGGACAATAACGATCCGACGAGTCCCCCGCCGACGATGGTGATGTTCTTTCCCATGGAAGCGCTCTGAAAGTGTGATGAATGTCCAGCCTGTCAACCGACAATGGATTCGCACGCGCGAAAAGGAGTGGCAAATTACGCAATGAGAGTCAAGAGCGTCATGGATCACTTGTGAGAGGTGCAATAAAAAAAGCCGTCGCCAAGAGACTAGGCGACGGCTCATGCGGCTCTTCCACCGGAGGACGTGGTGGAGGACCACGAAGGTGATCGGTGCGTTCCGTTGTCGCGGATTAGGTCACTTTCAAGCCCTCTCCGCACATCGCGCTCCACACAGCGCAATGGGAAACAACAGAGTGTGAATGCACCCTACCCGAAACGTCTGTTACGACGAGAACAGAGTCTCGGGTACTTTCAAGTGGTGATGTGTGAGAATGAAGTGCATAATGCAGTATGAATCTGAAAAGAACTGTGAAGCAGTTGAACCGTCAGTACTCACTACTTGTGTAAACGCTGTCCCGACGTGTTTGTAGTGAGTTAGGCTTGCGCCATCATCACGATACAAACATCGACCTGTGGGCGGGAAGAAAAAATGTCAGATCAGGTTGCCATGGTGAAGCGTTTAACGTTGAGCAAACGAAGGGTTACAATCGGGAAGCGATGAATCTCGAATAAATAAACCCATTGCTGCCGAAGCGAGGAAAAAGAGACGTGTCAAGAAAGTAATCGTAGTGTCTATGCAGCGAGAAGGCAGGTCAAAAATCTTGGATTAAAAAGTGTCAGGTAATCTCCACACCGTGCAGATCATTACACGCCGATCGTCAATAGTGATACCACGAGCTACACCGTGCACGTGATGGTCTGCCTATCGACAGCTCAGGATCGTCTGCGTTTATTCTTTAAGGGTTCGGATAATTTTCGGTCGTCGCTACGTTTTAAAATGTAGGACCACAAGACTTCGTAGCGAAGTATTTCTAGTCCCTCCACCGCATGGTAAGCGGGCTGCAGAGTTTCGGGACTGTGCGGTTGCGGTGGGCGCAGAATGTTGAGATCAGCAGTACTTCGCTGCGTAGCAGCCTGTGTATCAAAATCCTCTTGCATCAATATTTGCAAGAGATGGAAGAAAGCGTTGGCTCTCGGATAACGATCGGCTTTGAGGACGCGGTAGTAGAGCAGACGGAGTTTTTCCTGCATGGTGAGGATGTCCTGCGGACGGGCATCCTCAATCGCAAAGAGTAATTCCAAAATGAGCACCGAGAGTTTCATTCCGGTTTTATCCTTGGCGTAAACCTCTAAATCATAATTAAAGGCGAAGGAAAATTTCTTGCGATTAAACAGCGAGTGCAACACATCGAGATCCGATTTACTGAGGCGGACGAACTCGGCGGTGTGCAAGTAGAGTAAATAACCGGCATACAACTTCCAACGCTCTTGATTGGCGGTTGGCTGTAACTCCATGGCGCCTGAGGCAGCTTTGCGCAAAATGGACATGGACTTCTTATAATCACGGCTGTGCATGATGAGGACGATGTAGAGCGACAAGAAGTTATACCACTGGTTGCTGTACGGCGTGTAGTTCTCGAAGCAGCGCGAGGCCAAGGATTCCGCCTCGGAGAAGTCGCCCAAACTGAAATACTCGTTCATCACAATGTTGGCAAACTCGGCAATGCGATTGCGACTGGTGAGCTCCGGATGTGCTTCCAAATAACTAATTGCTTCCAACCCAACGCGGGCAGACTTGAGGTGGTTGCGTTCCATGTGCGCCTTTAAGCACTGCACACGGAAGTAGTTCGTGGTGCACAAAAAGGTTGGGTGTGCCGAACGAAGCATCTGCATTTCAATCGCCAGCTCTTCGGCTTGACGACTATGCACGGCTAAATCGTCGGTGGTTGTGCTAAACTCCCGATACAAGGTATCGACAATTTCTTCGCTGCGATCTTCGGCAAGAAAGCGCTGGATGTAGCGCGCATGTAAGTCCTCGTAGTAGGCTGCTTTTTTGAGATCGCCCATATACACAAAGAGCGAACGCAGCATGCGGGAGAGCTGCATAGCCGGCTCGGTGACGTCGTGTTTAATAGCCTGGTGCACGTAGCGTTCGGCTTGACTACGTGACACATGCAGAGCGCCGGCGTTCATGAGAGAACGAACTTCATAGACGCCCTTTACACACTCATACACGGCTCGTTGCTGAGCGCTGGTGCCGCGGTCGCGAGAAATATCGTAGCCCACCAAGGCATCGATGAGCTGCTGACGCAGACGTGACTTCAGCAGCTTGAAACTGTTTGTGCTTGCCGGAGCTTGCACAATGTCCTGCGCGGCATCCTCAACATTTTGATAGCGATCGTTTCGGATACCGTCGTACAAGCGATACCGTGCATCGCTCTTGTCGACGCGGTGCACACCCAAGGCTGCGGCATCGCTCAAACCTTTGGCGTCGATGATACGAATGAGTTCTTTGAGTTCGCGGAATGACATAGGCTTAGCATGTAATGAAAGCAGAATGACGGAGCATCGTGCGCTGATTCCCTGTAATTTGTCAGCATGATTAAACACTACCACGATGAGCTCTCTGCAGCTCGTACTGAACTTCTGCGTGTGTACCACAGAGTGCCGGATCCCAATGTGAAAAAGGATATCACTACATGGTCGGCACGGGAAATTATGCATCATCTCTTCCTAAGCGAACAAGGAATTGCCAAAGTGTACCGCGCATTAGATCGCGTATGTGCACCGTGCCCCGCGTACTCCGACGGCGATTTGGAACAGGAGCGTGATGGATTGACGAGTTTTCTCGCGAATCGCAATGAGCGCGTTCAAGCTCCGGAGCGCATTCAGCCGATCGATTTAGATGAGTCGGTTGATGTGTTGGCTGAACTACACAGCTCACGCGACTTACTGATGAGTCAGTCCGGTGCGAGAAGTGACGAGCAGCTTCGCTCCTTTACATTTCCGCATGTGTTGCGAGGCAACCTAAGCTTGTACGGATGGTTGTGGTTTATTGCTCAGCATGAGCGACGTCATACCGAGCAGATTCGCCTGCTGCTCTAACCTTTCTCCCATCGAAAAGGCGTAGTTTCGTAGCTCTTGTTAATACTATTCAATGCCATGAGCGTGAAACATCCCTGCGACAGTGCCATCGAGATGACAGAAATGGTCCTCCCCAACGATACCAACTATCTCGGCAACCTTCTTGGTGGTCGACTTATGCACTGGATCGATATCGCCGCCGCCTTGGCAGCAATGAAGCATAGTGGTCGTGTTTGCGTCACGGCATCGGTCGACGAGATCAATTTCTTCGAACCGATTAAACTCAGTCATGTCGTTAAACTCTATGCCTGCGTCAACCGAGCATTTACTACATCGGTGGAGGTCGGCGTGAAGGTGGTTCGCGAGGATCCTCTCAACAACACATCAGCTCATGCATCGACAGCGCTGCTCACCTTTGTTGCCATCGACCAGTATGGCAAGCCCCTTCCGGTGCCGCAGTTGGAGCCTCAAACGGATGATGAGAAACGTCGTTTTGAACATGCCTTGTTCCGTCGAGAACAACGTCTGAAGAACCGGGAGATTCTCAAACAACGTCACGATCAGGACTAACCCACTTTTGTCTCTATGCCTTTGATCCGCTCTATTTCCGGATTGCGTGCCACCTTGGGTGATGCCCTGAGTCCGGAAATTATCAGTGTCTACGCTACCGCATTTGCCACCATGCTTCCGGAAGGACCAATCGTGGTGGGTCGCGACGGACGTCCCTCCGGCACGTGGATCGAGTCCATCGTCCTCGGCTCCCTTGCTGCTTGTGGTCGCAATGTCCTGCATGCCGGCATGGTGCCCACTCCCACTGTGCAGCTGTTGTGCGAACACAGCGATGCGGCGGGTGCCATCATCATCACCGCCTCGCACAATCCGGCGGAGTGGAATGGCTTGAAGTTTTTATGGCACGACGGCGTGTTTCTCGACGCCGCGCAAAACGAACAGCTCTGGCATTTAGTCGACAAAGGGCCGCGCAGATTGCGTAGTGATCAGCAATCGGCAGAGCTCATCGAATTGCCGGACGCTATCGATCGCCACATTCAATCGGTGTTGTCGTTGCCGATTTTCAATACGGACGCGCTGGCGCGCATCCGGTCGCGCAGTCCTCGCATCGTTGTAGACGCCGTGAATTGTAGCGGATCGGTGGCTGTACCTACACTTTTACGACAGCTCGGTGCTGAGGTGATCGAACTCTTTTGCGACGGCTCCGGTGTGTTTCCGCATACACCCGAACCGCTCACGCAGAACCTCACCCAGCTTGCCGAGGCTGTACGCGCACACAAGGCAGATTTAGGCGTTGCCGTCGACCCTGATGCCGATCGTTTGGTGCTCATCGACGAGCGCGGCGAAGCCATAGGCGAAGAAAAAACAGTGATGTTGGCTATTGAAGCAGTGATGCGGAATTCCTCACTGTTCGGAGCGAAGGGACAACCAACCGCTGTGGTAAATCTCTCCACCTCACGTATGGCCATGGACGCAGCCGAACATCATGGCGGGCGCTGCGCCTTGGCGCCGGTGGGTGAAATCAATGTGGTGCGCGCCATGCAGTCGCTCCGTGCCATCGTCGGCGGCGAAGGAAGCGGTGGTGTGATTGTACCGGCCTGTCATAGCGGGCGTGACTCGCTTGTTGGCTGCGCCCTGGTACTGTGGCTCATGGGAAATTGCAGCAACGATGAATGGCATCAATTAACGCGATCGCAGCCCTATGCGATGATCAAGACTAAGCGCGAGGTGGCTCAACGTCCGGAAAGTTTTCATCCGGAACTCAGCGCGACGGAACTCAACGAATGTACGGTGAACACGTCGGACGGGGTTCGCATCGATTGGCCTGATCGCTGGGTTCAACTACGGGCGTCGAATACCGAGGCAATCGTTCGCATCATTGCAGAGGCGCCAACTTCGGCCGATGCTGAAGTGTTGATTGCTCGAGCGGAGACCTGGCTGCGGTAGACTACTTGCGGCGTGAGCTGAAGTGCTAAGGAGCTAAAACGTAGGCGTCCATCCAACCGAAAAGAGCATGCGTATAATTTCAGGAATGTATGGTGGCCGAAACCTGCCGGCAGTCTTGCCCTCGGGAGTCAGGCCCACGCTCGATGCGGCGCGTGAGACGGTGTTTAATATGCTTCAAAGGATAGACGATTGGTCGCACATCCAAGCGCTCGATCTCTACGCGGGGAGCGGTGCATTAGGCATCGAAGCCTTAAGTCGAGGTGCTGCGCACCTGCACTTCGTGGAGTCCAATGCAAAAGTGATTCGCTGTGTAGAGCAAAACTTGCATAGTCTTTCCGTGCCTGCGGAGCGCTATCGAGTCGTCCATCAAGATGCCCTCAGCTTCATTCAGCACACTCACGAGCGATTCAACTTGGTATTTGTGGACCCACCCTATGCCGCGCGTAGCATAAACGCGGTGTTGTTTGCGTTGCACGAGCGCAGTGTCCTACATCCCGGAGCGTTGCTCGTTGTCGAACACGGACCATCGGAGCACGTGCTAGCACATGCGGCGTACGAGCATCTGCGCACAAAAAATTTTGGCGAGACGGTGATAGAGTTCTACGCGTATAAGGAAGTCGGACACGACACGGCGAAAGCGCGAAGCGCGCACGAATAAGAAATCTCTGTCAGAACGCCTGTTAGCGACCGATGGCAATCCAATTGAAGTTCTGAGAACCGCTGAAACCCCATGGCGCGTACTTGGGATCGATTTTAACCATGAAGCCAATGCGGCTTACGCTGTCGAGAACGAGCGGGTACATCGTGGTGGTTTTACCACTTTGGTGCTCAACGTCTTTGGACTTCGGTTGAACCAGTTGGGTGGTTGCGGTGATGTACACAAGCGGCGCATCGAGGAAGTCATGGTGGAAATTGATGGCTTTGTCTGTTGAGGAGACGCCGTATTCGATTTGGAACTGTGTGCCGACCGAGTCGACGAAGGACGCACCGAAGGGGCTGATTTCGTAGGGAGCAACTTTGATGTTCGACACGAGACGGACGCTATCGCGAAGTTGTTTGAGTTGTGCCTGGAGGTCCTTGATTTTATCCTTGTTGACAATGAGGAACGAGCTTAGGGAGTCGGACGCTTCCTTCTTGAATTCGGGACTGGAAACATAAATGCGCGTCAGGTTGAGAGCTTTCTCCTGCACGTAGTTGTTAAAGCCGAGGAAGGTAATGGTGGCGATGATCACCGTGATGAGGGTGACGATAAACGTCACCCACGTCAGCACCCAGCGAATGCCTTTGTCTTTTACACGCAGCCAGATGTTATCGTAGTCCTCATTGACAAGAAACACCCGTTCAACACGTCGGTCTGAGGCATGAGAGCTTTCGTGTTCTTGTGACATAGAGACTCCAAAAAACTACGGTAAAAGTGCTGGCGATGCAATCCGCAAAATACGGAAGTGGAGAACGGTAGCGACGTTGCACTCGTTGAAGAATTGGAAACAAAACGGCGACTCAATTGCAAAACTTCGGGCGGAACGGCGTATCTCCGCACCACTTCGCTGTGTCCAAAGGGTTCGAGGGTCACTCCTCGATCATTTGTCTGCGCATCGTTAGGTACCACATCACCCATGCCTGAGCAGGGCTGAGTAGCCAACTATGAAAAATCCTCAACCCACACACGGTGCGTCGTCTGACAACACTCTTGATCACGATCAAGAGCTGGCGCAAACACGTCGGTTGGTGATGCGCTATGGATGGAATACCGCCGCCTATCAAATCTTGAATCCGGGTATTGCCTTGTGGTTCTCGCCGCATCGTGAAGCGGTGATTGGTTATGTGCGTGTGAGGAACTACTGTATTGTAGCCGGCGCTCCGGTATGTTCGGAAGACTGTGTACACGAGGTGGTCCGGGAGTTCGAGGAGCACTGTGCAAGCCGCGGATGGCGCGTCTGGTACTTTTGCGCCGGCACACGTCTGGCGGAATCGCTTAATCCATTGAGCAAAGGACAAGCTGTACTGCTCGGCGCAGAACCTTCGTGGCATCCAGCGGACTTTGTGCGGAAGATGACTACCAAAGCCTCGCTCCGAGCTCAGTGTGCCAGAGCGCGAAACAAGGGAGTAGTGGTGGAGTTGTGGGACAACGATCGTGCGAGCGCACACCCGGCTTTGCAAGAATGCCTCACGCAGTGGCTGAGTACCAGAGGGTTAACTCCCTTGCACTTCTTGGTGGAGGTTCGAACCTTGGAGCGACTGCTCGATCGCAAAGTTTTTGTGGCTACACAAGCCGACCGCATTGTGGCATTCAGCGTTGTATCTCCCATCCCGGAGCGACGTGGTTGGCTCGTTGAGCAAAATGTCCGCCGACCGGACGCTCCGAACGGAACAATTGAATTGCTCCTACTCTCAGCCGCGCAGAACTTGGAGTCCGAAGGAGCTGAACTTATAAGTTTAGGCTTATCACCCTTGTCTCGCCACGCCCAACTCCACACCAATACGTTATGGATACGCGTGCTGTTTGGGCTTGTTCGTAGTCTGGCGCAGCCGCTGTATAATTTTCGAGGACTAGATGCCTTCAAAACCAAGTTCGAAGCAACCCGATGGGATCCGGTCTACGCAATCAGCGATGCCCAGCGCATTAGTCCATCCGTGGTCTATGCCATTGCGGAGGCATTTGCCGGTTCGGCGCCTATTCCAATGTTGATGCGACGCTTACGCCGCCGACTTTTCGCTCCACCATCACAATCCTGAGAAAACGGACAAATCGTTGCTGCTCATGCACGATGAATCTCCACGACCATCCACTTCGGTCGAGTACTTGACAGTGACTGTTTGAGAAAAAGGGAGATGGAAAACGAAGAAATGGCGCCCGAGGCGCTGAGAGAAGGAACCGAAATGTAGTGTGCGGAAGACGGGACTTGAACCCGTATGCCTTGCGGCGCCACCCCCTCAAGATGGTGCGTCTGCCAATTTCGCCACTTCCGCATAGTGTGGTTGCCGCCGAAGCGGATCACAAAAATAGTCTGAAACCCCGTTTTGGCACAAATCATTTTCAATCGGAACAGCCGGATGCTGAGATTGATTGCTTCGAGACAGGACAGTCCTGAACCATCAATGAATCTTGCGCGAAATCAATTTTACGCTTGCAAACAGGGTACCCTCTTATCGTAATTTCGCGTATAAATACATTGTTCCATTAACGTTAAGGAAAGACATTGAAAAACCTCTTGACGGCATTTATTTGCCTGATCGTTGCCTCGAGCTTTGTTCTAGCTGCAGGCGCTGGTGACACCAAAGCCAAATCGGCTGCTGCCGCTGCAAAAACGGCGATGAAAGATAAAGCAGGTGCGATGAAAGATGCGGGCAAAGCAAAGGCAGCTGACATGAAGGCTAACGCCAAGGACAAGGCGGCTGGAATGAAAGATGCAGCGAAAGTAAAGGCTTTGGATGCATCAACGCCAAAGCTTCAAGAAGCAAAGGCCAAAGCCGGTGCTGCTGCCAAAGCTACAGCTGATAAAGCCAGTGGTGAGAAGACCAAAGATGGCAAAACCATCATGGTTGGCCCTAAGGGCGGCAAGTACTACATCAACGACAAAGGCAACAAAGTGTATGTGAAGTAAGCGTTGCTTCTTCTCACAGAACCGAACCCGATGAGAGTGCTTGTCGGGTTCTTTTTTTTCTATGCAACCGGTTAAACACTCCACAGCGTTAGCACTCCTTGCCACAACAGCCGTTTTGTGGTCGCTCGGAGGTGTGCTCATCAAGTCCGTTCACTGGCATCCCCTTGCCATCGCTGCCTCACGAGCCGCGATTGCTGCCGTGGTGATGGCGGTGTATCGACTGTTTATAGAGCGCAAGCCATTGCATTTTCACTGGTCTTCCGCACAAATTGGCGGTGCACTGTGTTATGCGGCAACCGTCAGTCTCTACGTGAGCGCCAACGCCTTCACGACAAATGCCAATGCCATCGTGTTGCAGTACACAGCGCCGATCTATATCGCACTTTTTGGATCGTGGTTTCTTAAAGAGCGGCTCCACCGCCTCGATATCATTACCACCATCATTGTGCTTTGCGGGGTGGGGTTGTTTTTCTTCGATAAGCTCAGCGCCGACGGTGTGTTCGGAATCATTCTCGCCCTGCTGAGCGGCTTGAGTATGGGGTGGATGGTGCTGTTCCTGCGAAAACAGAAGGACGGCTCCTCGCTTGAATCCATGCTGCTCGGGAATGTCATTACGGTTGCACTTGGGTTACCATTTATCATTCAAAACGGACTCCCCACCAATCTCGAGCTCGGCTACATTGGCATTCTCGGTGTGGTACAGATTGGCATCCCCTACATTCTCTATTCCATTGCCCTGCGAAGTGCCACGGCACTGGAAGGCGTGCTGCTCACCATGTTAGAGCCTATTCTCAGTCCAATTTGGGTGATGCTTGTCATCCATGAAACACCCGGACCTCTTTCTCTTATCGGCGGAGTTATTGTCATCTTCGTTGTCTGCCTACGCGGCATTTGGGGTGCGCGCCAATCCGTCCAAAGTTAAGCGTCAACAGAGACCCGACCTTCTCAGGAGATTTCTTATTCATGCGCACTTCGTGCGCTCGGACGTGAGGAGCTCGTTCAACCACTCAGGCGGAGTTCGGCTCGCGTACTTCGGAGCTAAGTATTACATGCTACGACGGTATTGACCACCCACCTGATACAGAGCTGTTGACAGCTGACCAAGCGAGCATACTTTCACCGCCTCCATCAAGGCTTCGAAAATGTTCCCGTTGTGCACTGCGCACTGTTGAAGTGCGTGTAAGGCAGCGGCGCTGCGATCGGCATTGCGTTTTTGGAATTCCTGAAGGTTGTGTATTTGGCGATCTTTTTCCTCGGTGGTGGATCGGATTACTTCGGTAGGAATGATAGTCTTGGAGCCTTCTTTAGAGAGAAAGGTATTGACGCCAACGATTGGATAGTCACCGCTGTGTTTGAGTCCTTCATAGTACAAAGACTCTTCCTGAATCTTGTTGCGTTGGTACATCATCTCCATGGCACCAAGCACACCACCGCGTTCTGAGATACGTTGAAACTCAGCATACACGGCTTCTTCCACGAGGTTCGTAAGCTCTTCGATGATGAAAGAACCTTGAAGGGGATTTTCATTCTTTGCCAATCCCAACTCACGGTTGATGATGAGTTGAATGGCGACCGCGCGACGCACCGACTCTTCGGTGGGTGTGGTGATGGCTTCATCGTAGGCATTGGTGTGCAGCGAGTTGCAGTTGTCGTAGATCGCATACAAGGCCTGAAGCGTCGTCCGGATATCGTTGAAGTCAATTTCCTGAGCGTGCAAGGAACGACCGGATGTTTGGATGTGATATTTCAGCATCTGCGAACGCTCGTTGCCGCCGTACTTGAGCTTCATGGCTTTTGCCCAGATGCGACGCGCAACGCGGCCAATCACGGCATATTCGGGATCGATACCATTCGAGAAGAAGAACGAAAGATTCGGGGCGAAGTCGTCGATGTGCATGCCTCGCGAGAGGTAGTACTCCACGTAGGTAAAGCCGTTCGAGAGTGTTAATGCCAATTGAGTAATGGGATTGGCGCCGGCTTCCGCGATGTGGTAGCCACTGATGGAGACGGAGTAGAAGTTGCGGACTTTCTGATCGATAAAGTATTGCTGCACGTCGCCCATCATGCGAAGGGCGAATTCGGTAGAGAAGATGCAGGTGTTCTGGGCTTGATCTTCCTTGAGGATATCCGCCTGAACGGTACCTCGCACGCTTTGCAGTGCGCGCTGCTTGCAGCGCGCGTATTCATCGGCACTGAGCAATTCATCTCCACTGACGCCCAGGAGGAAGAGACCAAGGCCGGTGTTTCCATCCGGCAACGCGTCTGAGCGTTCTTGACCGTAGAAGGGACGGGACAGGCCTTTGGCTGCGAACAAACTGTCGATGCGCTGGCGTACTTCTTCGCTGCGACCTTGCTCGTGGATGAATTTCTCGCACTCTTGATCGATAGCTGCATTCATGAAAAAGGCGAGAACCATCGGAGCGGGTCCATTGATGGTCATCGACACAGAGGTGCTGGCAGCGCTCAAGTCAAAACCCGAATACAGCTTCTTAGCGTCGTCCACGGTGGCGATGCTCACACCCGAGTTACCCACTTTTCCATAGATGTCAGGGCGGCGATCGGGGTCTTCGCCATAGAGGGTAACCGAATCGAAGGCTGTCGACAACCGAGCGGCGGGCATGCCGTGGCTCAAATAATGGAAACGCTTGTTGGTTCGCTCGGGAGCGCCTTCGCCGGCAAACATCCGCGTTGGGTCTTCATTGGCACGCTTGAAGGGGTACACTCCGGCAGTATAGGGAAAGGAGCCGGGGAAATTTTCCTGCATGGACCAGCGGACGATATCCCCCCAATCGCTGTAGGTGGGAACGGCAATTTTTGGGATACGAGTGTGTGAAAGCGACTCCAGGAAGTTGCGCACTTTGATAGTCTTATCTCGAACGGTATAGCTGTACTCTTCACCTTCGTAATTGGCGCGCGCCGCAACCCAACCTTCAAGAAGTCGACGTGTCTCGGGAGCCAGATCGTCCACCAATTGGTGATAGACAGACTCCAGTTCTTGACGTGCGGAACCGGGTTCGGAAGAGTGAGGGGTGTCGAGAGAAAGCATAGCTCAGGAATGAAGTGGAACGCCGAATTGCAATTTATGGTTTTTCGGAGCTTTTCCATGGATCTATGCGACGTGTCTGACAGTGCGCGGACAGGTTTGCGGTCATGGAGTAGTGTTACAACAAGCAGGTACACAGCGAGCAGTTCCCCGCAAAAAACGAGGAGTGAGTGTGATGCTGAACGGCAGGCTACGTCAGGCCTGGAGGACAAGTGTGAGGATGAGCGTGGAGACTAGAGGATGCGAAGATCGCTCAGAACTGAAGTTTTTTGGTGAAGATGGTGTTAGTGCATGTCATAACCTTCTGCTTCAAAAAATACCGTTGTGCGAAATCCGCGTGTGCTGTATTTTAAGATCCCACAGTAAACCCCGACTTACTAACAGGGAACAAAACGTGTTAGGGGACATTAGGGACTAAAACAGATTTTATTTATTAACGCAGGTGCTTGGCTTATGCGACGACTCATCTTGTACACCTTTTTGATCTTCCTGTTCTGTGCATCGACCATTGTATCCTATTCAGCAGAACTCTCGTTGTCTGAGAAGAGCTCGTTTACGTCTACCAAGCGACAGATGTACTTATATAGCTATACGATTGTCAAAGCTGATGAAGAGCCGGGTTTCTTTTTGAACGATGAAAACAGAAAGAAAATCCGAATCATCAACTTAGGTCCTGTTGTTAACACGAGCGGATTAGACTATGCTCCAACAGTAACGGCAGACGGACGCACCTTATACTTTGTGTCGGACCGTCCGGGTTCCATGTTGAATAAATCCGGAGACCCATCGCACGATTTCTGGATGACCAAGAAGGCTGAGAATCTCGATACGAACTTTACACCTCCCATCAACATTGATACCTTGCATGCGTTTGGACCGGAATTGAGTGTTAACTCGTTTCGTAATGAAGGCGTTGCATCCATCGCCGCCGATCGCCAAACGTTGATTTTTACTGGTTGCGGACGTCCGGACGGCTATGGTTCATGCGACTTGTACATTACCGAAGTTGAAGGCGACAACTGGGGAAAACCAAGAAACTTGGGTCGTCAAGTCAATAGTGAGCAATGGGATTCTCAACCCAGTATCACGTCCGACCGTTCACGCATTTACTTTTGCTCGAATCGTCCGGGACCTAACGGAGATGAGAATTATGACATTTGGTATACCGATTTCGACGAAAACACATCGCAGTGGAAAGCGGCTCAAAACCTGTCGGCAATCAACACCAAGGGCAAGGACTGGTCACCATTCATTGCTGCTGATAACACGACGCTCTTCTTTGCTTCAGACGGATATAAGAACTCACTCGGTGGATTGGACTTTTATTATGTGAAGAAAACGGGAACCGGTCCGGATGGCAAAGACACCTGGTCGAAGCCGGTCAACATCGGCGCACCGATCAACACCTCCGCCGACGAATCGTTCATTACACTTCCCGCTTCCGGTGATGTGATGTACTGGTCTTCTGAACGGACCGATATCAAGGGTTATCAAGGCAAGTACGATATCTTCATGGCCTTTGTGCCAACATTCTTTAAGGCTGCTCAGTTGAACGTCCAAGTGGTGGATGAATGTACGGGAGCAAATATTCCGGCTACAATCACCGTTGAAAATGAGCTGACAAAGCGCAGAGTGAAGGATTCCGTCACCTTCTCGAAAAAGGAGTTCCAATCTATCTTTGGAAACAATGACTTCGGAAATCCGAAGGACTCGATCAACGAAATCGACTTGCAAATCGTAGCCTCCAGTCCGAAGTACGGTGATGCACACAAAGTGATCAAAATCAAGCGCCCGGGAAGCACCACCGATAAAGGTGACGCTGATAAACCGGACGTGTACAACGAAATCATTAAGCTTGGTCAACGTCCAAGCCTCACGCCACAGGTTGCTCCGTCCGCATACTCAAAGGAAAATCCAAACGATGCAGAAATGCAAGCCTTCCGCGGTTTGGTTATGCGTCAGGTGGCGTCCATCCAGTTGCACCCGCTGTTGAACTACGTGTTCTTCGACTTGGGTCAGTCAACCATCGCTAAGCGCTACATCTTGTTTAAGTCGCGCGAAGAAACCAATAGCTTCAACGACGAGCGCATCCCTGGCGGAACAATGGAGAAGTACTATCACGTGTTGAACATCTTTGGCTACCGTCTGCGTAAGAACCCTGACGTGAAGGTTCGCATTGTTGGTTGTAACGATAATAACACTATGAAGCAGTCGCCGGAAGAACAGGCTGCAGATCTTTCAAAGAATCGTGCAACCGTAGTGTATAACTACTTGCGCGACATCTGGGGTATTGATGAAGGTCGGATGAAGCTTGAATTCCGTAACCTGCCGGAATTGCCATCCAACCAAAAAGACTCCATGGGATGCGTGGAAAACCGTCGTACCGAAATCATTTGCGATGATTGGGAAGTGATCAAGCCGATTATCGACAAGGATCCTAAAGTGTTCCCGCAACCTGAGGATATGACCTGGACACTCAAGAACGGAATTGAAGATGCACTTGTTGACAAGCGTCGTATCGAAATCAAACGCGATGACAAAGATTGGGCGACGCTCACCGATGTTGGAACGACAACGGCCTCCGTCAAGTGGGATTGGCAAGACAAGGGTGGTAGTTATCCTGACACACTTTCCAAGACCGGCGTTTCGGCTACGAATTCCAATATCTATAACCTGACCTCCTACAAAGCTCGTTTGGTAGTGACCTCAAAGCAAGGCAACGATTGCGAATCACCGTGGGTTACCGTGCCGATTAAGTTTATCAAGACTCAGTGCGGTGCCGTAGGTCGTACACAAGGTGCCGGACACGATAGCACGCTTGAGAAATACAACCTCATTCTGTTTCCGTTCAACTCTGCGCAAGCTGGTCCGCGTAATGAGCGTATCTTGAACGACTATGTGTACAAGCGCTGTTTCAAGAGTTCGAAGGTTGAGATTGAAGGCCATACAGACGTGATTGGTCTCGAAACAACCAACCAAAAGCTTTCCGAAGCCCGTGCAAAGACAGCCTACGACGGCATTAAGGCTAAAACCGAAGGCGTATCGATACTCAACACTAAGGGTGTGGGCGAAGATCTGCCGATCTATAACAACGAATCTCCGGAAGGCCGCTTCTATAACCGTACCGTGAAGATTGTTATCCAAACACCATTGGAAGACGCTCACCTGTGCGATGATGAAAAGGGTCAGAAGTAAAACACCTCTCTTCAACACGTTCCAACACAAAGAGCCTGACACTGCGTCAGGCTCTTTGTATTTTCAGCCGATTCTACAATTGAGTCTATCGTTGATTCTGCAGTTGATTCTTCAGTAGATTCTACAGTCGATCCGGTGGCCGCGAAACTCAGCCGGTGGTATATCGTAGCCAAGGAATGAAAAAACGTAGTGCCCTTATGCTTTTCGCTGCCGGAGTTCTGCTCCTCATTCTTCCTCTTGCTCTGTGGTATGCAGCCTATCATGTGCTGCCCTATGCCGCAATTCGACCCTATAGAATTAGCCAAGCAGACATTATCCGAAAAACCGGATCCTCAGATCCGCTGGCCGCAGCAGGCATTGCGCACCAGGAGTTTAGGTTTCTGACGAAAGACTCTCTCACGCTCGATGCCTGGTGGGTGCCTGTTGAGAATGCATGCGGAACGGTGATTGTGATGCACGGTATTTCAAGTTCCAAGGAGTTAAGCTATGGCGTAATCATCGATTACCATCGAAGGGGCTATAACGTTGTGGCATACGACGAACGTGCACACGGTAAAAGCGAAGGACTCAATGCCACTATTGGGTACTACGAAAAATATGACGTGTCTGCATGTATCGATGCTATTGAAAACCGAAGCAGTTTCACTCGACCTCTTCTCATCCACGGCTTCTCGATGGGTGGCGCGATCTCTCTGCAAGCCATGGCTATCGAAAAGCGCATACAAGGTGGTATTGTTGAGGGTGCCTTTTGCAATCTGCGAGAGACGATGCTCGACTACATGGAAAAGAAAATCTACATCCGATGGGGATGGATGGCTTCCATCGCGTTTGCTCGAGCAGAAGAGCTTGCTCAATTTCAGATCGACGAGGTAAGACCGGAACGCTCTGCCGAATCAATTCAGGTGCCGGTTCTCATTATACATGGAGTCGATGACGAGCGTATTAGCGTCCGTTACGCAGAGCGCAACTTCCAACATCTTGCTTGTCGCGACAAGCAATTGATCACTATCCCGGGTGCCACACACATGACCATAGAAGAGGTGGGTGGCCAAACAGTACGAAATGCTATAGATGCTTTCTTACTCAGAGTTCAAGCCAACCAGAACACTTCTCTGCAATAGCAGACAACGCACAGTGTGCTACGACATGTGGACTCGAGGCCAAAAACCGTAGAAGAGTGGGCACACTCATGAAAGGTAGTTCTATCGCTCAGCGCATCAGAACAAAGCGACGCTGTGCGCTGCCGGAGCTGGCTGATACAACCAAAGTGTAGATACCGGGATAGAAGCTTCCATCGGATGAGAGTTCAAAAACGGAGGGACCAACGGGAACGTCGGCCGTGCTTTCGTGCACCACCCTACCAATAGCGTCATACACACGGAAGGTGACCAGTGAGCCAAGGTCGAATCGTAGATTCCACCGTATCGTTACATCGTCGTAGCCAGGGTTGGGCCAGGCCTCCGATACAAAGGCGAACCTGAGATAGACCCCTGGCGGAGTGCCCGTGCTCTGTTCTATCAAGAGCGTTGAGTCATCCGCCATAGCAATTGAATCGGCGTGAACCGATCGCAGCGTCAACGTGCAAACAGAGTCGTTGCCGGACAAGGCAACTCCATGAAGTACAAGGCTATCATCGTGAAGATCTGCCGCATCAATGTGCACATCATAGGTGCTGTCGTCACGACGCTTCAATGCAGAGTCCAGAGTGTTGCCGCCTGAAGAAAGGTGAAGAGGAAAATAGACAGTCGGATTGCTGAGATGCATGCGAGCGTCGAAGCTGCGAGCACCAAGCGGAAGCTGAAGTTCAATCGCTAAGCTATCACTCTGACCAAGAGTGATGTGGACGGTATCTGGGAGATTTATGCTTTGAGCGGAGGCAGAAACGGGAAACAGCGCGCTGCCGAAGGCAGCGAGAATTGAAAGACAAAAGCAGATGCTTGAGCAACGAACAGCTCTACTGCTGCTCAACGATGTAGGGCGAGCATTGGCATTGTGCCTGGATAATATCACGGCTTTTTTCAGCAGATTCTTTGCTACTGTAGTGACCAATCACGACGCCATACTTTCCGTCCTTCACACTCACTTGAACTTTCATGCGTTGCTGACGGTACTTTTCCGCTTCTGCGTCAGCCGCCTTTTTGGAGCTGTACACACCAACCTGCAAGCCCCAATATTTCTTCGAACTATCGCTTGCCTTCGCTTTGTCGGACGTTCCGCCGCTGAGTGACGATTTGTTGTCGTCGGGATTGGAAACCACCAACACACTCTCTTTATCCTTGGCGCCCTTGGTTGGGGCGGGAGTCGGTGCTTTGTCCGCAACACTCTTTTGAGCAGATGTAGCGGGCAATCCCACTGTTTCTTTTACCAGGTCGTGTGCAAGGATGACGAATTCGGACAGCGGATAGTTGCGTGTGAAGAAATGCAGTTCACGTTGTGCGCGCACCGTGTCTTTGCGCATAGCGTAGTATTGAACGATTCTCAGTTGAGCGTCGTCTGCCCATTCGCTCTGAGGGTGTTCGCGAACAACCTGCTCATACATTGCTACGGCTTTCGCGCCATCGTCCGTCAACACACCGGCCAAATACATGACTCCGGGATCGTCCGGATTTTCCTTCTGCAAATCCGGAAGTTCTTTGCGAACCTCGTCGGCTTTGCCGGCAACGATCATGCGAAGGCGGTTGTAGATAACGGAACTTTGGGCGTGAAGAAAAGTCGACCCCGCAACCAGGCAGAACGCCAGGCAGAGAAAAGAACTGCGCATGAATCTTCCATGAATGGTGAACGAATTCCGAATGCGATGCTGCTTGCACTTCGGACGCGTTATGCTCAAGCACCAAACATAGGAAATTCAGGGAATCTAAGCGTCCTTTCAGCTTCAGATTTTTCGAGCTGAACGGTACCGAGTGCACCGCAAACGTCGATAGCACCTGAGTTTTACCGGAGTCTACGCAGCATATGCCACGCTCAACAAAAAAGCGCTGCAGGAAAAACCTACAGCGCTTAAACCTCACAGCGAATGGTTGGCGTTAGTGCACAACCTTCATTATTGTGCTAAAGCGTTGCTGAGCATTGTGAACAAGCACCAAGTATGAACCTGTGGCGATTGAGGAGCAATCCACGGTGATTTCTTGCGCGCTGCCACGTTGTCCATGCATGGAGTAGGAAGCAATGGTTTGTCCTAGCATATCCACGATGTCCACGCGAGCCGGACTCTCCGAAGCATCATTCAGACGAATGGTTGTCTGCGTGTTGCTCGGGTTCGGTATCAAACTGATACGGTTATCCGCAGGTGCGAAGAAATTGTCTTGCACATCCACGGTAATAGCCATAGCAGAAGCGGGACATCCCTTGAACCCTGTCTCGTCGAAGGATTGCATCACGATACTCTTGCCTTCCGGATTGTCGATCTGGAAGGAAGCCGAGGTGATGTCTGACGCATACGAGGTGATCAACGAATCCACGCCATTTTGATCACGTAGGTAAATGAAGTATCCTGCTGTAGCAGGGTCACCGGAACGTGTCCAGCTTAGTATAGTGTTTCCGAACTGATCGGAATTCGCCACGATATTCTGCGGTGCCGCCAAGATGGTCTTGCCGGTGCTAATGCTGCCACTGGCGTACGACGTCACAAAATCGTTCGGACGAATCACAGTGCCGTAGACGTAGTAACTACAAAGGGTGAGGGAGTCGCTCAGCGTACGACTAAAGTGTCCATCCTTTGCCGGAACCTGACCGAAATACAAACCCTTCGTTCCGTGATCCTGTGCATCGAGATAGATTTCAACCATAGACGTTGCATCCTCCTTCGATCCATCCCAGGTCACATTCAGCGTGCGACCGGTCGTTGAAGCCGAAATGGCAAAAGGATTGGGAGCCTCGTCGGAGAATATGTCGACCGAATCATTCACCGTTGGGTTGGTGATATTGATTGCCCAGCGGCCAACGGCAGGATTGTTCACCACCCACATGGTCTGCGAATTGTCATCAGATCCATACATCACGACCGAAGAGTCGGTGGAGGTGCCGGTATAACTTGTGCCATTCGGTGACTTCAAGCTGCTGGCCGGAACTGTTCCGGTGGAACTAATAAAGCAAATCACTTTCTGCATGGTGGCGTCTGCATCAAAGTACTGAACTGCCTTTGCAGGCTGGGTGCCCTCTGCGATAGACTGAATGTCTGGTCCGCCTCCCTTGGGGTGTATAATTTGAACGAGCGGTACCGATCCCTTTCCAAAGTCGAAAGCATCCCAGAAACTCGACGGGGCAAGGTTCACGATCAGGTGAGCTGAACCCAATGCTTTGATTTGTGGAATCGAATTTTTCGACAAATCAATATTTGCTCTCAGGTTGGTATTGTGCAATCGATAGGCAGCTGAGCCCAACTCTGCCGGCAGCGTCGGCAAGTATTTGAGGATGTTTTTAACGAAAGGTTTCTTCTTGAGATCGTCAGACAAATCCGGGAGCGACATCGATCCGGAAGATTGATCGGTGATGTCCAATCCACTTGTCCAATTGAGTGTTGTATTCTCATCGGTACTTAAGAAACTTGCTGTGCCTCCAAGATGACCAATGGTAGCTTTGCCCGCGATTGTCAGCGTGTTTGACGATACATCAAGAGTAATACTGTTTGTACCCGTGATTTGCCAAGGACGCTTGGTTCCGCCAATTGAGGGAACTTTGAACAAGTTTGCGGTGCCGGACAGCGTTACTTTAAACGGTGCTTCGTAGGTACCGGAACCAACGATTTCGGCTAGTTGTTCAATAACCGGAATATTGAAGTTGAACTTGTCTTTCAAAAGTTGTTCGTCTGATACCACTGTTGCATCGACCCCAAACTTTATGAGTTGCAATTTGTCTGAGCAGCTCCCATTAAAGCTCACCGATTTCAAACACAAGGGAGTATCGGGAATCGGTTTACATGTTGCAAGGGTCTTCGTTACCTTGATACCAAAGGTGATTGGATCTTGTTGGAATTTGTTCTTCCATGTGAGATCGCAGGCAATACCGCCAAAAGCTTTACTG
Source organism: Chlorobiota bacterium (assembly GCA_039810585.1). Classification (GTDB taxonomy): domain Bacteria; phylum Bacteroidota; class Ignavibacteria; order Kapaibacteriales; family NICIL-2; genus JBBATK01. The sequence goes on along the minus strand of JBDHXF010000001.1, from coordinate 68,532 downwards.
GTGTAATCGCCACTAAACACAAAGGTTTCGACAGGATTGGACGTGTACGTGAATCCGCAATTCTTGAGGCAAGCACCGGGACCCATTCCGAAGTCCTTAATGGCAAATTTTAAGTCCTGTAATCCTGCAGTAGTAAGCGTCATACCTCCATCGAGAGTTACCCCGTATTGGGCTTCTTTCTCGTTGCATTGGCCGAGCTGTTTCTCTCCGGCCGACATCTTGCCTTCCAACGTAATACCTGTTGCAACTTCATCCTGATTGGTGAAGCGCATCTTGGTAATCTTCAGATCCACATCCATTGCTTTTGAAAGCCAAGAGGAAATGTTCTCCAGTCCTTTGTCGAACAGCGCGGTGCAGCTGAGTGACAGCACCGGGGTCTGACCCTGAAAGAGCGTGTAGTCTTTCGCTCCACCGCTATTGGGAAGTTGCACGTTTGGTACATACAAGCGTCCGGTACCACTGAATGTCTCTTTGCCATCCGCTGTGTCAATCACAACGGAACCATCAAAGTACAGGAAGCTATTGATGACAACCGTACTCGTGGACGAAATAGTGGTTTCGCCTTCCTTGCCCTTCCACACTTTGCCCTCACCGGCATCAAAGATGTAGATCGGAAGTCCTGCGCACTTGTAGTAGTAGTAACGCTTCGTGTCAATTTTCACCATCACCTTGAAGGGATCCGAATCGACGAACTTATCTTTCTTGGCTACAAAGCGCACAGGGAATGTTCCGGACTCATAATCATCGGGTACTTTGAATTGGTAGGTATAAGAACCTGAGTCGTTGGTCGATCCCACGAGCTTATCCGTGCTCGCCAATATTTGATTGCTCTCATAAATATCTGCGCCACTAATCGGGTTGTCGTCTTTGTCTTTCACATACAAGGTCCACTTCACCTTGTCACCCTGAACAGCCTTCACCGGCTTGGCTTGATTGCTTGCCGCAGCTTCTGCCGTTACGACCAGGTTGTTGATGGAATTAACTTTAACCACGCCATTAAGGATGGCTGTCGAGAAGGAAGAAGCAGGCGGCGGTGCGTTGGACGTGAGCGACATATTGAACGTCGCCTCAATGCTAAAGGGATTCGCCGTGTATGCGGTCACTACCACAGTGCCATTTTTAAAACTGGTCGGCACAATTCCGCTTGAAAAGAGGTCTTCGAAGTATGACGCGCTGAGTTGACCATCCGTATAGGTGCCTTTTCCGGTGAAGTTGGAAATTTTAATCACCATGCGTTGGTAGGGATAATCCGTCCTGCCCGTTGGGTAATAGCCCACGACTTGCGCGACGGAAGAGCCAAATAGCTGACCGGATGTTGTATCCGTCGACCAATTCTTCGACGCGCTGCCGTTACGCAGCGTGGTCATCGTCATTTTGTTGACTCCTTGTGCCGACAACGATGTGGCTGCACTCAATAGCAGCGCCAGGAACATCAGGGACATAGTCCATCCACGATGCGTTTTCACGATTCCTCCAATAAGTAGTAGAATGTTATGGATACAGACTGTGACCCGAACAATGCGCTGGGTGATGAGGATCAGGTCGAGATGCGCTCGACATTCGGGGACGTTGCGACAGATGGCTATCTCAAAATGTGACGAAGTCACGACATACGCAAGTGCCGTAACGAAAAAGAAATGTCATCCGCCTGCTGTCGCTATGTTTGCCCTCCAGAGATTTCTTATTCTTACCCGCTTCGCGGTCACTTCGTACACGCCCGCTATGCCTCAATTGCCTCCGCTTCGCCTACTTGTTGCCGCCGGCGGTACCGGCGGAGATTTATTTCCCTCTGTTGCCGTTGTGGAACAGCTTGCCCTTCTCAGATCCGTTGATGCTCTTTTCCTTGGAAACCCTCTCCGCATGGAAGCCACAGCGGTTCCGAAGCTGGGATATCGCTTTGAGGGATTGAGCGTGCGGGGGTATAAGGGATTGAAATCCCTGCAGACGTGGACGCTTCCTGTTCGAATTCTGCACTCTACCCTGCGCTGCCTCGGGCTCATGCGCTCACACAAACCGGATCTGGTGCTTAGCGGCGGAACCTACCTGTCGTTTCCCGTGGCTTTAGCCGCATCGATACTCCGCATTCCGCTGGTTCTGATCGAATCCAATGCTATTCCCGGCAAGGCCAACCGTAGTGTGGCTCGCCGTGCAGATCTCATTATTGCTGCCTTTGAGGAGTGTAAGAAGTTCTTCGCAACGAAATCGGCTCACACCATTCAAGTGATCGGTAATCCCATCCGCGGCAGCTTCGAACAGATGCCCACACGTGAAGATGCCGCCCGCGAATTCGGCTTGGATCCTTCTCTTCCAACGCTGCTGGTATTTGGAGGATCACTTGGAGCCAAATCGATCAACGATGCGATCACAGCAAACCTCCGCGAATTTGAGCGTCGCGGTATCCAGGTGCTATGGCAGTGTGGGAAGAACTTCAAGGAACGACCCGAATTGCCCGCTCATGTGCAGCTAAGGGAGTTTATCGACAACATGCCCGCTGCTTACGCCCTTGCCGATCTGGTTGTCTGTCGAGCCGGCGGCGGAACCGTGGCGGAACTCAAAGTGGTGGCAAAGCCATCGGTCTTGATACCCTACCCCTATGCAGCGAACAACGAACAAGAATACAATGCTTTGTCGCTCAGTTCTCAAGGCGCTGCCCTTATGATACGAGACTCGGAGCTCTCGTCATCCTTTGCTTCGGTTCTAGATCTGTTGGGGGATTCCAGCACACGACAGTCCATGACAGCTGTTTTGAAAACACTAGCCAGACCCCAAGCCGCACACGAAGCGGCGGTACTCATTCTTCGGCTTTTGGAGCGACACGTTGCCGGGGACTGACAGCATAGTCGGATTCCGAGGTTGAAGCAATGCCCTGATAAAAAAGCAGCGTAGCGAACTTTTGCTAAATTGACGAGAATAAGTGCCGTCCTGAGTACGGACGGACTGCGCGGCACCGCGCAACTCATTGCTCGACGTTCACTCACAGGGGAATACATGACTGCACTCCAACGTCTGCTCGGATGCTTCATTGTTTTTGTCATCGCTCTGAGCGCCGCATCGGCGCAAGGTCTACGATTTACGCAGCTTAGTACCGAACAAGGTCTAAGCACGCGTTACTGCTGGTCTGCCGTGCAAGACCACTACGGCTACGTATGGGTGAGCACGCAGTTCGGACTCAATCGCTGGGACGGCGTGCACATGAAACGCTATCAACAAAACGGCGATAGCTCGCAGCTCCCTCTTTCAAACGTGTACGATGTGCTGGAAAGCAAAGCCGGAACTCTCTGGCTGGCCTGCCTGCAAGGCGGCTTAGCGCGATACAACAGAGCCAAAGAAAATTTCAGCACCTTTCGTCCTGACGCGTCGCAAAGCGCCTCAGCTGCCAATACCGTTGTCAGTCTTAGTGAAGGGCGCGACGGAAGAATTTGGATGCGCGTTGCCGAACACGGCGTTGTGTACAGCTTCGATCCGCACACCTCACAATTCCGTCGCTACGCGGCTGCCGGAGGCAGTGCGGCTTTTAGTATGCCGATCTGCTTTCATGAAGATAAGAACGCTGCGATGTGGATAGGAACCGATCGCGGTCTGTTCCGCGCCGATGAGGCGTCGGGAACGCTGGTGCCGGTAGGACACGATAATGCCAATCCCGCGATGCCCGGTCCTAATGCTATTGTGAGTCTTAACGAAGACCTCAGTGGCCATCTCCTCATTGGAAGCTCGGGTCATGGTCTATACGTTCTCGATAACCCTTCCAGCGGTCACTGTCTGCACTTCTCCCAACTCAGCTCTACACCGGATGCGGGGGCTGATGTTGTCATCTCGATTCTCAGAACGGCGAAGGGTCAGCTTGTTGCCTTGTGTGAAGACGCTACGGGGAAGGGCACTGCACTTGCCTATCTCAACGAGAGTGCGCTTCTCAACAGTGTGGGAGCCGTTGCTCAACGCATTGCCCTAAACCAAAGTCCCGGGTGCAGTTTGGAAAGCAATACCCAACTGTTCGAAGACCCAACTGGAATGCTGTGGATTAATGGAAATGCCGGAGCACTGAGCTACAATCCTGCCGACGGGTCCTCACATCTCTACACACACTCCACCGACGATCCGGAGAGTATTTGCGGTCCGATGGTGCGAAGCATTTTCGCCGATCGCAGTGGTGCGTTGTGGTTTGTTACCCGTAACGATGGCGTCTGCGCTTGCTTTCCGCCCTATCGCAGAATGGCGACGCTTACCGATCAGCTCACCACGCCGAGCGACCGCCGCTTGCTCGCTCCTACGGTTTCTCGCTTTACCGAAGATCATGACGGAAATGTGTGGATTGGATACTACCTCGCCTCCGGCATCAGCAAATACAATCGCAAGACAGGATCGATGAGTCATATTCTCCATACGGACAACCCTGGCTCACTTCCTGCTACTGCGTCTAATACAGTGTCGGTCTTCGACTTCTTCTGCGATAACGATGGCTCCATGTGGATTGCAACAAGCGCCGGCCTTGCTCACATGAATACGCAAAGTGGAGAGTGTCAGAACTTCCATCACTCCGACGCCGATGCACATTCGCTGTCGAGCGATGCTGTGCAATGCGTGTTACGCGATAAAAGCGGCACGCTCTGGGTGGCCACCCGTCGCGGACTCAATAGTCTTGACGCCTCGGGTTCGAGCTTTACGAGCTATGTCTCCAATCCTGCCGACGAACACAGTCTTGCCGGCAACGACGTGCGCGTCATCTTTCAAGATCGCGATGGCTGGTTGTGGTTTGGCGGCGATGGTCTGACCAGTTACAACCCCTCGTCCAAACAATGGCAGCGCTATAAAGTCAACGCTGCAGACAGCAACGCTATGATGGTGGGATTTGTTCAAGGCATTTTGGATGCCGAGCCCGGCTTTCTCTGGGTGAACGACGCGCGAGGCGGTCTCTGCAAACTCGATAAGAGCAATGGCAACTTCCAGCGCTTGGCAAAGAAACTTGGATTGCCAACTAATACAGCAGGACTGGTTCGTGATTCCAAAGGCGTGCTCTGGATGAATGGCGAAAGCAGCGGCGCATGGACCTTCACGCCCGCTAACGGCGAAGTGCATGTGTATGGCAAGGGCTTTGGTCTTCCATCGATGGACGCTGTGGATCGCGCCTTGTACCAGACGCGCGACGGCGAAATGTGGATCGGAACCACACGCGGTATTGCGCACTTTTACCCGGACAGTCTCGAACGGAATCCCTACAAACCAACAGTGGTGATTAGCGAGGTTCGCAATCGCAATCAGCGATTGTTGTTTGAAAGTTTCGTTGCCGATGCGAAGTCGATCGAGTTGAAGCATGATCAAAACGACATCACCTTCGAGTTCGCAGCACTGAGCTACTTACATGCGGAAGACAATCGCTACAAGTATCGTCTTGAAGGCTACGACCAAGAGTGGACCGATTGCGGCACGCAACGCGAAGCCAAATACACCAACCTTCCGCCAGGCACCTATCACTTCCGCGTGATGGCCTGTAATAATGATAACGTGTGGAATGAAGAAGGTGCCGATCTCGAAGTTGTTATTCTCCCACCTTGGTGGGCTACCTGGTGGGCACGATTGCTCTTCGTTGTCGTGCTCGTTGGCGGCTCCTTTAGCGCCTACCGATGGAGAATTCGCAGCATCCGCTTGCGCAACACTATTCTCGAACGACAAGTTCAAGAGCGTACCCACGAACTGAGCGTTGCGAACGAAGAGATTAAGGTGCAAGCCGCAAATGTTCAGAAGAAAGCACACGACTTGGAGCAAGCTCTTACCGAACTGCAGCAAACACAGGCCGAGCTCGTGCAATCGGAAAAGATGGCCGCTCTCGGACAACTCGTTGCCGGCATTGCTCACGAAGTGAATACACCCCTCGGCGCTATCAAGGCTGCCATCGGAAACATCAAGCACGCCTCCGATGAAGTGCTGAAAACCTTACCCGATCTTATCAAGACCCTGAACGATCAGGAACTGGCACAATTCCTGGATTTAGTGCAAAGCAGCGTGAAGTCGCAAAACACACCAACCGGTCGTGAGGCTCGTACTGCACGCCGGGCAATGACGGAAGTGCTGACCGAGCAACAAATCCAAGGCCCCGACCATTGCGCCGAAGTGCTTGTGGAAATGGGACTGGTAGAATGTCAGCCAAGCTGGTACCCCTTGCTACAACGCGCGGACTCCGTGCGCATCATCGATTGCGCCTACAACCTCTCGCTGCAGGCACGTCAGAGCTCCACCATCGAAGTGGCTGTGGAGCGGGCTTCCAAGGTCGTATTTGCGTTAAAGACCTATGCACACTACGATCATCGCAATGAAAAGCAAGCGGTGAACGTCACCAACACCATGGAAGTGGTGATGACGCTCTATCACAACACTCTCAAACATGGTATAGAACTGCACCGCGATTTCGACACCGGCTTGCCGGAAATTCAGGCCTATGGTGATGAGCTGACGCAAGTGTGGACGAACCTCGTGCATAATGCTATACAGGCGATGTCGGGTAAAGGACACATGACCTTGGGTATCCACAAACGCAAGGCCGGACCCCAAGTCAGCGGCGCTACGGAGATGATTGAAGTGTCGGTTGGTGATAGCGGTGGAGGAATTCCTGAAGAGATTCGCGAGAAAATCTTCAACCCTTTCTTCACCACCAAACCCGCCGGTGAAGGTAGTGGCCTTGGTTTAGATATCTGCAAGAAGATTATCGAAAAGCACAACGGCTCCATTCGCTTCGAGTCTGAAATGGGTAAGGGCACAACCTTCTTCGTGTACCTGCCGGTATAGGAAGGGTGGTGTCTGAAGTCAGTGCTGGTGTTGCAGAGAGATGGTAATACGTGCGTGCCGAAGGCACACACGAATAATGAACCCGGAGATGCGATGAAAAATGTGATTGTGTTTGTGGACGACGAGCTTATGGTTCTTCAGGTCCTTCGTGCCCAAGCCAAGAAGTGGTTTGGTGATGAGTATGCCTACGAGTGTGCGCAAAGTGTGAGTGAGGCATGGGAGGTGATTGACGAGCTGGCGGATAATCACGTGGAGGTGCTCACCATCGTGTCAGACTGGCTGATGCCCGACACACGTGGTGACGAGTTTCTGATTGCCGTGCACAAGAAGTATCCTCAAATCGTGACGATGATGCTTACCGGTCAGGCTGACAAGGAAGCCATTGAACGCGCGCAACGCGATGCCAACCTGCATCGCTGTTTGCAGAAGCCATGGAAAGAAGAAGATTTGATTGAATCGATTAAGACCGGGTTGAAAAAATCATGAGCAAAGCTGTTGTTATCTGTGTTGACGATGAAGGCTTCGTGCTGGATAGCATCAAGAGCCAAGTCAGACGTCGCCTTGGCGATGCCTTCGTTGTGGAGACCTTAACCTCTGCCGAAGAGGCTCTGGATTTGTTGGAGGAATTGCGCGAGGACAAAGTGGAAGTCCCCGTTGTCGTCAGCGATCACATCATGCCCGGCATGAAAGGCGATGAGTTTCTGATTGCGGTGCACGAGCGTTTGCCGCACACCTTAAAAATTCTGCTGACCGGACAGGCCAGTCCTCAAGCCGTCGGGAACGCCGTCAACCATGCGCGCCTCTACCGCTACATCGCCAAACCCTGGGAAGAGGTAGATCTGCAGCTCACCATCAGCGAAGCTGTGCGGAGTTACTATCAGGATAGGCAGCTGGAGGTGCAGAACCGAGAGCTCAAGGAACTCAACGAAAACTTAGAACATTTGGTGGATGAGCGCACCGATGAGTTGAGACATGAGCAACAGAAATCCGAGCGACTACTGCTCAACATCTTACCGGAGAAAATTGCGAGTCGTTTAAAGGGCGGTGAAACCGTGATAGCCGACAGCTTCGATTCGGTCTCCGTCATTTTCGTGGACATCGTTGGCTTCACTCATCTAACATCCACGCTCAGCGCCCAGCAGTTGATCAATCTGCTCAACAAATTCTTCATCGGTATCGACCGTCAGTCGCCGTCGCATCACTTCGAGAAAATCAAAACCATCGGCGATTCCTACATGGCTGTTGTTGGCATACCCGATCTGCGTAGTGATCACGCTCTCGAAGCTGTTCGCAGCGCATTGGCGATGATGGAAGTGGGCGCCAACGTGAGCGCGGAACTCGGTATGGATATCAAGTTCCGCATTGGCATGCACTGCGGTCCTGTGGTTGCCGGCGTGATCGGCGAGCAGAAGTTTTCCTACGACGTGTGGGGTGACTCCGTGAATATCGCAGCGCGGATGGAGAAATTTGGTCTGCCGGGACGTATCCAAGTCTCCCACGACTTTGCCAAGACCTTCCTCACACAAAATGCCAGTCCACTTCCGAACGACTTCAGCAGCGGCTTCAATGTGGCTTTCGATGGCTACACCGTTCACTTCGAGGCACGCGGCGAAATTGAAGTGAAAGGTAAGGGCTTGATGCGAACCTATTTTCTGAGCAAGGGATAATTTCAACGAGCTTCGTTGAACCTGTCTATTCTATCGACTTCTCATGCAGCTTCGCTGCCAATTCCACCACGGCTTGAAAATCACTCGGCCATTCGGAATGAAATTCCATCCAGGTGCCTGTTTTGGGATGGGTGAAGGCCAGCGAGCTGGCGTGTAAGGCTTGTCGGGGCATAAGTTCCAGACAGCGTCGTGCAGAGGTGGTATGTTGAGCGCGGATTCCACCGTACACCAAGGCAGCTCCGCCATACGCGGCATCGCCGAGCAGGGGATGGTGGATGTGAGAGCAGTGCACGCGGATTTGGTGTGTTCGACCTGTCTTCAAGCGCAATTCAAGGAGCGTTAGGAAATCGTAGCGAGCGAGGACTTTGTAGTCGGTGATGGCCGACTTGCCCTCTTTTTCATTCACGCAAAACACTTTGCGATCCTTTGGCGATCGCGCGATTGGCAAATCAATGGTCGCCTCATCACTCTTGACGATGCCCCATACGAGGGCGTGATACACACGCTTGGCGGTGCGCTTGGCGAATTGTGAGGACAGATGTTCGGTGGCCTGAGGATTCTTTCCAACGACTAAAATTCCGGAGGTGTCTTTGTCTATTCGGTGCACAATGCCGGGCCTCAACGCGTTGGAATCAAGCAGCTCTCCGCTGTCCATCTCGCCGTCATCGCTGTCATCTTCTTGTTCAATCACGATAGACTCGCGTTGTCCCATATGATAGAGCACGGCATTCACCAACGTGCCATAGCGGTTGCCGTGCGCAGGGTGAACCACCATGCCTGCAGGTTTATTGACCACCATCAAATCGTCGTCCTCGTAGACGATGTCCAAGGGAATATTCTCGGGCAGCAGTTCGATGGGTGGACGCTTGAGGATGCGACAAACGATATGATCTCCCGGTTGGACTTTATAACTGGCCTTCGCAATCTTCCCGTTCACGCTCACTCGGTCGGCGGCAATGGCAGCTTGCACTTTGGAGCGGGTGGCATTCTTGATAAGCGTGCATAAGTACACATCAAGGCGAATAGGTTCGAGGCCGTGACCGGCGTGAAACTCGACCTGCTCCTCCCGCTTTTCAGGGTAATGCGTGCGTTCGTCGTTGTCAGAGTGTTGCTGCGTGTCGTCCATAAATCTGTTGAGTCAATTGTGTTCGCTGTAGGTGGAAGAAGCGAATTAAGAATGTGCGCGTGTCTGCTGCGTGTCCAACCAATCCTGATACATTGCCACCAATTCGCTGATGATAATCGCGGTTGCTCCCCAGAGTGGCGTGGGATGATCCAGGCGCCAGAAGGGAACTGTCATGATCGTGCCGCGATAGTCCCATTCTTCTTCCACGGCATGACGATGCAAGAGATCGTCGAGAGCTACGAGACGGGTCTCTTGGACTTCATGCGGACTATGTTGCAGTGTCGGTAAATCGTTGCAGTAAGCAACAATGGGAAAGATCTGAGAATTGGATGGCGGCGTGTAGAGTTCGGACAAAGCACCGAGCACCTGCACGTGGTCGGGTGTGATTCCCACTTCTTCCTCAGTTTCACGCAACGCAGTTTGCAGGGTGCTTTCACCCTCTTCCATACGACCGCCGGGGAAGCTGAATTGACCTTTGTGCGAGGCCAGTCGTTCCGATCGAAGAGTGAGCAGCAAAGAGAGCGTGCTCTCTTTCTCACAGATCAATGCAAGCACTGCTGATCGCCTGGCATGATCCGGCGCCACGAAGGAGCGTAGTTCACCACCGGCAAAGCGAGGCGCCATCAGGCGTTGGGCTGTTGGGCCGGGAAGGCTTTGGCCAAGACGCTGCTGCAAGTAGGGAATGAATGGGTGCATAGACAATGCGAGGGTTGCGATGCGAAGCAGCGCAGCCCTCGCGTACGAATAAGAAATCTTCTGCGATCAGTTGGAACTATTGGATGCGCCGGCACTCCAGAGGAGTTTGGTACGCAGCAAATCGAAGTAAGTACTGGTGCTCTTTTTGATGAGCTTGACCACGTGTTCCGATTTGTGAAAGACGATGCTTTGGCCGCTGGTGAGGTCGCATATAAACTGTCCATCCGCCACGAGCGAGGCTTCGGAGCCACTATCAAGCAGGGTACAGCGGACTTCTGAGGTGTCATTGATGATAAGCGGACGTGACGTGAGCGTATGCGGTGCGATGGGGGTAAGACAAAATACCTCAGCTGAAGGGGTGATGATGGGACCGCCACAGGACAGTGAATAGGCCGTTGATCCTGTTGGGGTAGTCAGCAACAAGCCATCCGCCCGGTAATCGCCAATGTGATGTTGATCCACCATTGCTGAAATGTTCAGCATGCGAGAAGAGCCGTGCTTCTCGATCACAAACTCATTGAGCACGTGAATGACGCGTTCCGGATCGCCATCCACCGGCAGAGTGCAGGCAATGGTGCTGCGATCAACCAAGCGGTAGTTACCGGTAATGAGGTCGCTCAACGATTGCTGTAAGTCCGTCGCGGCAAACTCAGCCAAGAAGCCCAGCTTGCCGAGGTTGATGCCCATGATTGGGATGTCTTTTCCCACCACGTGATGCGCGCAATTGAGCATGGTACCATCGCCACCGAACGATACCATCACGTCCGAGAACTTGACCAGGTCGGTAGTATTCAGAGCCTGCACTGTGGGCTGCAGGGCAGCCTTCATGCGGGAGACGATGTCGTCATGCGCCGCACAGGCTGCACCCATGCTCAGGAGAAGCTCAGCAGCTTCCTCCGCAACGCGCAGAGCTTCGGCCTTGTTGGGGTTGACGTAGAGTCCGACGTGTGTCATTTATGCCATCCCATCACTTGAAGGACTCTGCACACGCACATCGTTTGTGTTGCTGTCGTGCACGTAGTTCAGTCGCAGCGCAGACAAGGTCTGCTCCAGCAAACTGCTCTCCGCATCGTCCAGATTGCCCTTGGTCTTGTGCTGCAATACACCCAGCAAATCAATGATAAACTTGGCTTGCTCCATGTTCTGTTCCATCTCTCCGGTGCCCGGATGCTTCAGCTTACCTAAGGCAACCATTCCCTCCATAGCAAACATGTTGACAACTATCGAAAAATCTACGGCTTGCATAATGTGATACTCGTGTTCAACTCAATTGGATTGTACACTACAAAATTACGAAAGGTGGGGAGCTGATGGATGGGTGGAGGGAGCGCTGGATGACTGAATGTTTAGAGGGAGAAAAGCTCAAGGATTCGAGCGCGAGACTGAAAATGTGAGATTTTCTAAGAATTCTTGACTTTTTAAGTTGACGCAACCTCAAACCGGACTAACGGATGTGCTTCGTGCTTTCTCGGACCGCGTGCACAACGACTTGCTTGAGTTGGCCATGAGAATGGTGCGAGAAAGCGTCCCAATGAACGACAGGTTCAAAACGCAATCTCCGTGCGCACAACACTTTCGGAAAATGTGAAATGTCTCAACACGCACGAGGGCGGCGCTGCAATTGCAAACAATCCTAACGGATTTGAGATATCCTCCAATAAATTGCTCGGATCTTGATTAAGACTAGTGCTGATGAATAATGCTTGTGCTGGAATAGATATCCCAATTCCGGGCATGTGCTTTATGTACACGGCTTTATCACTACATTGCAACCGTTCGTACAACGCACAGCCGTTAGTTCCAAGCTCCAGTTGTGTAGCTGGTTACTAGAGCAGAGCTATTCCTTCATCACTAAGCGTAATCTCATAATTCGTTGCAACTTTGTTATCAAACCGCAGCGGTGCATCTTTTTTACTTCTCTCATGAATTACAATACATTGCTGGTAATCTTCATTGTCGCCGTTTTTGTTCTTCGCTGCGACGCAAAAGAGACAAACAAGCGTGCGCTTTACAATAACAACGCAGTCTCTCAAGCAATTTTCGGAAACGGCTATTCTGTGCAAGAGAAGTGGTCAAGCATAATATTGGACGAAACGAATGACACATGGAATGTTGCAGCAACAGACCTAGTGAGATCAAGTAATAACAAGTGGCTGATAGTTGGAACAACTGGAAACGGCAGTGTGTATGCGAAAGTGGATACAATGGCTACATTGAATTCATATATACAATTGTCGTCACGCGGATTAAAGGACACGGCATTTTTTACAGCAACCGTACGTTATGTGGACGATAGTATCCAGATTTATGGGTCAAAAGGCGTTTCTAATGTTATTGTTTACGGCCCCTTTGTATTAACTCATTTGCTTTGGGACGATACGAACGGAGTACAGACGGTCTCGAATCATATTGCAAGTGGCGATCGAACTTATTTTCAGACATTTTCTTGTATGCAAGATGGACCAGATAAGCTTCTGTGCATCAATTCAATCGATGATACACTGTTTGTAAAGAGAATTGACCTTCATAACGACTCTGTTTTAAGTGAAACAATATTGTACGGAACCAAATCTGATGTCGTAAGTAAGAAAGTGCAATTCGTAACCGCATTTAAAAAATATGTCATCATATCGTGTGAAGATAAGGATACTCTTAATACGTTGGAGTGGAGTGCTATCGGACTGGATGCCAATAATACTCAAATATCAAAGTATACCTTACCTGCAAAATATGGCAACACGCCGCGTATTTGGGTTACAGACAGCGGATACGTTATTGTCTGGAATGAAGTCAAAAACAGTGCCTCTCAACTACACATTGCTTATGTTGATTTATCCGGTCAAGAATTATGGGCGCGAGATTTATTAAGTGACTACTATTGTCACATCAATGGACTGAGACAAGTATCTGACGGCGGATTCGTGCTTTACGGCTATGCGTCTCACAAAGACGTAAATAGTCATGACGTCCGCTTTGATAGTGCGATGGATTGCGTTATTATTAAAACTGATCATAGCGGCATTATGGAATGGAGTCAGCTAAAGGGATTTACGTCGCTGATGGATACGTATAACAATGTAGTTGAGGTTAGTCCACATGAGTACGTTGCTTTAGGTGGCTGTCAGTATGATTCCGATAAAAACAGCAGTTGGGAAAAAATGTTCGCCGTTTCATATAGTGAGGCACCAATTGCTGACGATGTGACCATCCATCGTGAAATTGATTCCGGTGTCAAATTGCGGTACACAGGTGGTATAATTGAGCTCTCTTGTGATGAGATGTTAAACCAAGTGCAATTGTATTCATGTTGCGGCGACTTAATACGCAACTACGCCGCATTGCAGTCTACTACTTTTTCTATACCAGATTGCGATTTAGAGAGTGGATGTTATTACTTGACAACTGTTTCTGGAAAGAAAGTAGACGAAAAACAAATAGTCGTTGTTCATTGAGCCACATGTTTGCGTTTTCATCAATTCACAGATTTTCAAGCACTCGGCTTACAAATACCGATTCGTCGTTTCTGCGAGCGCCTCTCTGTCGGACTTTTAATGATGTGAATTAATTGAAGGAGTCACCAACGCGTTGGGGCGTTATTGAAAGTCATGTGCGCGAATTCTAAGGGTTCCCAAGGAACCTCTGGTTCAGTGAGAAAAGATTGGACGATACATCAGATTTCGCTGAATTAATCTACTTTAGAGTCATGATGTCGTTTGGGAGAAATAAAGCGCTCGCGAGGTAATCAAAGTATCGGTTTCAACAACGCCGTCGCTCAACGCTGAAGTCATACTCAGAAGATTGAGTCAAAATACAAGTGTGTACTTATAGACGTAGCACAGTGAAGAAACACAGTGTCGAGAAAATTGCATTCGTTCTATCGCTCATGGTTCTCTGCTGTTCGGGTGCAACAGCTCCGGATCCCATATCTCTTTGTACGATCGATAAGGCAAAAGTCTACCAAGGGGATACCCTTCACTTCGTGGATTCCAGCAGTTGCGATCAACTACGAATCGAATGCAGGTCGATGGATAGCATTGGGTCAAGTCAAGTATGGATGCAGTTCGTCGGCGATTCTGTGGGCTACTTTGGTCCGGACAGCCTGTTTTCTACAGCATTAGGTTTATCGTACACTTCACAAGAAATATCGGATCGAGCCCGAGGGATAAATAAGTTGACAAGAATATCGATGGTATTTAATATCCGCCCCGGAACCTATTCAATTCAGAAAACACTGTGGACTCATGTGTATAATGACAAATCGAAGTTTGAGTGCCATGAGGTTCCCGGAGATTCGAAAGAACTCAGAGTAGTTGACACAGTATTGGTACTTCCGAGATAGCTCGTGTGTATCCATTTAAGCCCTATTCGCTAAGGGAATTGGAATCAACTCTCTCGCGATTTCCTGCCGGCATCTGATCTGCTTGATATGTAATGACTCAAATTTCTATCGCACACTTGCCTACACTGGCGAGAGTTCGTCGTCCGACAAACATGATCTTCATATAGATATCCACCAATCTTCATAGGCTATCCTTGTCAGCGTGGTCAGATTACAGAGTAATCTCTTCCTTAGCAATTGAAGATTGCAGCTCGATGTTAATTGTTGAAAGTTCGAATTGTTAGATGTTGTACATTAATGAGATTATGCAACAAGCAATAAAACAAATAGGTTACGAGACTGCTTGTTAATTGTTAGAGAAGTTCGTTTGCAAATGTTCGTTTAGTAGTTGAAGGTATTTTGCATGACAGCCTTGCATACATTCGAGGCTTATGAAATGCGTTGTAACACGAAAAAACCGAAGCTCAATGCAGCCGGAGCACGAGTACACGATGATACCCAATCGATTGAGACGGATGTACCCGCCTGACTACAGCTCATGGATCTCAATTGGCGTGCAGGTGTTAGATCCTGAAATCGTGAAATGTTAGATGTTGATTTCTATGGTATAGTGCTAAGTTGCTGTAATATTTAGTACTTTTGACGTCAGATGTTAATTGTCTCCAATCGTCCATGGCAAATGTGCAACAACATCCGGTCATGTTCCCGCTGCGTCTGGTCGAACCGACCTTTCGCGATGAGCTTACCGATCTGATCATCAATCTGAACAATCTGCGGCACCGTCAGTTGTCGGGATCCACTCATCCTTCTTTGTTTTTTCAGGTCAAGGAGTTGTTTCACTATCTGGAGAGTATAGGGTCCGCGCGTATTGAGGGAAACAGAACCACGATTGCGGAGTTCATTGAGTCGAGGCTGGAGAACGATGAAGGTGTAGAAATTCCTGCGAATATTCGTGAAATTCTCAACATGAGCGATGCACTGGAGTTCATTGATCGCAACGTGAAAGACCATCCGATCAGCAGAATGTTTGTGAGCGAGCTGCATCGACTCGTGGTCAAGACTCTGCCAACCAATACAACAACATCGGAAGGTGACCGCACTCCCGGTGTCTATCGCACCGTTCCTGTGCGCATCAGCAATGCTGACCATAATCCACCGGATGCAACACAGGTATCTGCGCTCATGGATGAATTGTTTCATTTTATCAATACCGGCCACGAGCCCAAATACGATCTGCTCAAGATTGCAATCGCCCATCATCGCTTTGCCTGGATTCATCCCTTCTCCAATGGGAACGGAAGAACGGTGCGATTGCTTACGTATGCGATGCTTGTGAAGCACGGGTTCTCGGTCGACATTGGCGGACGAATCCTCAACCCAACGGCTGTGTTTTGTACCGATCGTGACAAGTACTACGAAATGCTTAGCATAGCAGACGCCGGATCTGATGACGGACTCTTGCGCTGGTGTCGCTACGTTCTTGGAGGTCTCAACATTGAGATCGAAAAGATCGACAAGCTGTTGGATTTCGCTTTTTTCCGCGATAAGATCCTCGTTCCAGCCATTGCTCACGTACGAGCATTATCGTTGATCAGCGAAACAGAAGCTAAAATTCTTGTGAAAACAGCGCATGTGCAGGCAATGAGTGCATCCGATCTGCAAGACATCTTCAAAGGAAAAAATTCAGCAGAAGTGTCGCGGCAAATTCGTCGATTACGCGAACGCAAACTCCTCATTCCCATCGCACAGGGACGGCGCTCCTACACTTTGGGACTACACCAAAGTGCACTCTTGCGAGGCATTATGCATGCCCTTGACGTGAACGAGTTTCTGCCAATCCGAGATGATGGTGTACCTGTCAACCAACGTGCGACGACGTGAAGGAAATGAGGCTCCAGCGAGCGCATAGCCTAACGACTGACAATACCCATTGCTTCTCCGGAACGGTTTAAGACCGTATTTTTTTTCAGTATCGCCACCCATTTCCATTCACCAAACCAAAGGAAACGCTCATGTCAGACTCTCGTTCCGGAATCATCATCGACGTGCTTAACAGGCGCAGCTTTCCCGGTACAGTTGAGTGGGAGGCGGGACGTATCACCCGCATTGTTGAGGAGCCGACGGAAAGTTCGCAGCTCATTCTTCCCGGTCTCATCGACGCGCATATTCATATTGAGTCGTCCATGCTACCGCCGGCGGAGTTTGGTCGTCTGGCTCTTGCCCACGGCACCGTCGCCACCGTCAGCGATCCGCATGAGATTGCTAATGTGCTGGGCATGGAGGGACTTCGTTTCATGCTCGATAATGCAGAGCTGACTCCGCTGAAAATCTGCTTCGGCGCTCCCAGTTGTGTTCCCGCAACACACATGGAAACTGCCGGCGCTACGATTAGTCCTGATTTTGTTGATCAACTCCTCGCCCACCCACGAGTGGGGTATTTAAGTGAGGTCATGAACTTCCCGGGCGTACTGCATGGCGATCCGGATATGATGCAAAAGATTGCCGTTGCCAAGAAGCATCACAAGCCCATCGACGGACATGCACCGGGTTTGAGAGGCGATGATGCGCGACGCTATTGCGAAGCCAGCATCAGCACCGATCACGAGTGTTTTACGCTGGATGAGGCGCTGGATAAACTGCAGTGGGGAATGAAAATCATCATCCGCGAAGGCTCAGCGGCGCGCAATTTCGATGCCTTGCATTCATTGATTGCCTCGCATACGAATCAGGTGATGCTGTGCAGCGACGACCGACATCCGGATTCCTTAGTGCAGAGTCACATTGACGGTATCGTGCGTCGCGCCTTGGCACTGGGCTATGATGCCATGGATGTGCTGCAGGCAGCTTGTGTGAATCCGGTACGACACTACGCGCTACCCGTCGGACTGCTACAGCAGGGCGATGCAGCTGACTTCATCGTGGTACAGTCGTGGGAGGATTTCCGTGTTCTCGAATGCGTCGTGAATGGGCGCTCCGTTGCCCGCAACGGCCGGAGTACACTGGACTATCATCGTTCAGCCACACCAAATGCCTTCCATGCGCAGCAGATTGATTCTTATTCGCTCCGCCTGACGGCGTCGCATCCGCACATTCGGGTGATCGACGTGCACGACGGACAACTCGTCACCACCGAATCCATCCACCAGGCGCGCATCGTTGATGGGTTTTACGAGGCTGATACCGAGCGCGATCTGCTGAAAATAGCGGTCGTCAATCGCTACATAGATGCTGCGCCGGCGGTGGCTTTTATCCGCAACATGGGTTTGAAATCCGGTGCTATGGCCTCCTCTGTTGCGCACGACTCCCATAACGTCGTGGCTGTGGGCTGCAGCGACGAGGAGCTTGCGCGTGCAATCAACGCCGTGATCGAAGCCAAAGGAGGAGTGTGTGTGGTACAGGGTGACAGCGTGGACGTGTTGCCACTACCCATTGCGGGACTCATGAGCGATGAACCGGGTGTGGAGGTGGCTCAACGCTACGGGGCGCTTGACGCGAAGGCGCGATCTCTGGGCTCGACGCTGCGCTCGCCCTTCATGAGCTTGTCCTTCATGGCCTTGCTGGTTATTCCCGAACTCAAACTCAGCGATTTGGGATTGTTTGACGGACGACGTTTTCAACTGACTGAGCTTGGGCTGAGGGATTGAAGCGAGCGCGGACGTTGAATTGAAACGACGAGAGTGCCGAAGGCACCTAAGAATAACAAAGACCGTATTTTTGATGCGAAACCTTCGTTCTGCTCATTCCACGCTGTGCCATCCCAATCGTACGACATTTGTGTTCTCGCCCTTTCGGACTTGCGAACTGATGCGCGGAGTCTGAATATTGCTCAGGCATTGGCGGCAACGGGACGTCGTGTGTGCGCCATCACTCCCGATTGGTCGCAAGGGGCTCAGTTTGACGGCATCGATCTCTACACGGTGCCTTGTCAGAGCGAGGGACGTCTCTACAAAAAATGGCTGCGCTTTACCCGCGAAGTACACGAGCGCTACGGAGATCTGAAGGCACGCAGTTATTGGGCTGAAGACTTGTGGGTGCTGCGCGCGGCAGCTAAGCTGTCGCGACGACACAAAGCCAAGCTGCTCTACGACTCCCGTGAAATCTACTCGGCTCTCGGCGAACTGCATCACCGGGTGATCATGCAGAGCGTCGTAGCAACGATGGAGCGACGCTATGCGCGCTTCGTCGATCGCATCATCGTCAGCGGTGAGTTGGATGCTGAGTATATCCGTCAACACCTCCGCCGACGAGAAAAGCCAAGTGTCATCATGAACGTGCCGCCCTTTCAGGACGTCGCGCGTGGTGACTTACTTCGTCAGCGCTTTCATATTCCGGCTACCGCTCCCGTCATCGCCTACCAGGGAGCTGTGCTGATGGGACGTGGCATTGACCTCATGATGCGCTGTATGAAGGATCTGCCGGAATGTCACTTTTGCGTGATGGGCGATGGACCGGACATGCAATTCATGCACGACCTTCGCGACCAACTTGGTCTGCAGCATCGTGTGCATTTCACAGGATCGATTCCGTACAAAGAACTGTTGCAGTGGACTGCCTCAGCCGACGTGGGCTTGTGCTTTGTGGAGCCCATCTCGCTCAGCTATAAACTAGCCTTGCCAAATAAGCTCTTCGAATACGCTATGGCAGGTACGCCGGCCCTCGTGTCGGATTTACCAGCCATGCGTCGCGTCATCGAACAGTATCCCTTCGGTGAACTTCTGCCGGCGGATGCATCGATCGAACACATCGTCAATGCCCTTCGGCAACTGGCGCAACAGCCGGGCCTGTATCGTGCTGCTGCCGCGCGCGCTGCGAAGGTATTCAACCGAGAAGCGCAGTTGCAACGCATCGCAGATGTGGCGGATGAATTGGAGCGACTGCCATGATCAGTCGCACCGAGGCCATCGTGCTTCACACCCGCAAGTACAGCGATACCAGTTCTATTCTCACCGTGTTTTCTCGTGAGCATGGGAAGACCGGTATCATGGTGAAAGGCGCACGACGACCCAAGAGTAAGTTTGGCGCGAATGTCATGCCTTTGGGCATCGTGGACATGTGCTACTACTACAAACCCGGTCGTGAGCTGCATACCCTCAGTTCTGCCGACGCCATAGTTTCACTTCGCACCTTGGGCGCTTCGTACGATCATTTATCCATTGGCCTGTCGGTGTGCGAAGCCATCATGCTCACCCAGCCCATTGCAGAAAAGAACTCCGGTCTGTATGAGCTCTTGCGTTCCACGCTCATCGTGCTGAACGACGCACAACACAACGTCTACAGTTTCTTTGCCTTCTTCTGCATTCATTTAGCGGAGATTATGGGATTCATGCTCGACTTCTCGCTCGATGAGGTGGAGGACAGTGCAAGTAAGGATGTGTATTTCAGTTTCGACAACGGTGCCGTGCTCGCCCATGTCAATATGCCGGGCTCTCACAGTTTTCGTATCGCCCGAAGCAGTGTCGAGAAGCTTGCTACGCTGTCGATGATCAGCGTGATGCAAGTGGATGCGGTGACACTGAGCGTGGCGGAGCGAAGGGAAATTCACCACTTCTTTGTGCAGTATTTCAGCTACCATCTGGAAAAGCGCGTCATCTTCCGTGCCGAGCAAATGGTGATGGGTGACTAATCGAAGCAGCACGCACGGTGACGAAAACCATTCAGCAACAACACAACGCGACAAGAACTCCGACGAACTATGCCACAACAAGAGAACACACAACACAACGAATTTCCTCAACTCCGTTTAAAGCCACAGGCGCACAAGAGGATTCGCGGTGGACATCCCTGGGTCTTTCAAGATGAACTCGCCGAGCGACCATCGCTCGACGCGGGAACGATTGTGCGAGTGGTAACCGATTACGACTACGATTTGGGCTTGGGTATGTACAATGCGCAGTCGCAAATCGTTGTTCGCTTGCTCAACACCCAACGCTTCGATCTCGAGTTCTTCGTGCAGCGCATCGGCAATGCTTTGCACTTGCGTGAACGTTTGTTTGCGCCGGAGACCGCATACCGTCTCGTGTTTGGCGAATCCGATTTCTTGCCCGGTCTCGTGGTCGACCGCTACAGTGATTACCTGGCGTTGCAATTCCTGTCAGCCGGAATGGATCGTCATCGCGAATTGGTGGTTGAAGCCCTGCGCAGCGTATTGCCCAGTGTGCAAGGAATGGTAGCTAAAAACGATTCGCCTTTGCGTACGCGGGAGGGACTTCAGCGCAAAACGGAAGTTCTGTTTGGCAGCATTCCGGAATACATCAGCATGCAGGAAAACGGACTGCGCTTTGATCTGCAGTTGGAGAGCGGACAAAAGACGGGCTACTTTCTGGATCAACGACTGAACCGCGCCTTTGTGCGGAGTATCAGTCGCAATCTGCGGGTGTTGGACTGCTTTACCAACCAAGGAGGATTTGCCCTGCACGCCGCAGACGGAGCAGCTCGCGAAGTCGTTGGCGTGGATAGTTCGGCGCAGGCGGTAAGTAGCTGCACGCACAATGCAGAGCTCAACAACTTTGCACAGTGCTCGTTCGTGGAGGCGGATGTGTTTGATTATTTAAAGCAGCAGGCGGCAGAGGGACAAAAGTGGGACATGGTTATTCTCGACCCGCCGGCCTTCACACGCTCCAAGGCGCAGGTAGCGCAGGCAAAGCGCGGCTACGCGGAAATCAATCGGCAAGCGCTGAAGCTCATTCCTGCCGGTGGTTTTTTAGTCAGCGCCAGTTGCTCTCATCACGTCTCCGAGACCATGTTGATGGACGTCATTCGCGACGAGGCGCGGCGCATCAACCGACAGCTCAAGCTCATTCATCGCGGTGAGCAGTCGCCCTGTCATCCTATCTTGCTCAGCATGCCCGAAACGCACTACCTGAAGTTCTTGGTCTTCGAGGTGTGGTAGAACCCGCAGCACAGCTATCTGCTTGGGATTTTCAATTCGTGCGGCGCATGCGCCGCACGAATCAAAAAACACCTGAAGATATCAGACAACAAAGATCCTAGCGACAGAACTTTTTAATCGCCTCAGTCGCTGCCGGTTCGCCGAGTTTTTCCGATGTCTTCCAGTCTTCGCAGGCGCCTTTCGGGTCGTTATTCATCTTCCGTGCATTCGCACGATTGAAGTAGTAGATGGGGTTCTTAGGGTCGGCAGCTATCGCAGCGGTGTAGTCTTTGAGTGCGCCGTTATAATCCTTCTGGGCAGCAAGGAGAATGGCGCGATTGTTCAGGGCTTTGGCGTAGTGTGGGTTGAGGCCAATAGCTTCGGAGTAGAGTTTGAGAGCTGTGACGGTGTCCTTCAACTCAAGGATATTTAACCCACTCATCACATACAGGTTGGTATCGTTGGGCTGCAAACGTATAGCTGCCGCATAGTCGTCAGCCGCCAACTTGTTATTGCGTGTAGCCTCGAAGGTTTGAGCCCGATTGATGTAGGCAGGGAAGTACGTGGAATCCAAATCAAGGCAGACACTGAAGTCACTAATGGCCGCCAGAGCCTCACGAGCAGGAATACGACAAATGCCGCGCTTGTAATAAAACTCCGGGTTGCGCGGCTGAGCGGCGATGAGCACGCTAAAATCTTCAATCGCACCCTTGTAATCTTGCATCCGATAGCGCACCATCCCGCGATTGGTCCGTGCATCCAGGTCTGCCGAATCCAGTTTGAGAGCCTGGCTGTAATCGCGAAGCGCCGACTTCATATCGCCCATCTCCGCATAAGCCGTCCCACGATTCGTCCATGCCAGACTCTGCGAGGGGTCGATCTGTATAGCCTTAGAATAATCGCTCATTGCAGCCTTGGTGTTTCCCACGTTTTGGTATGAGAGACCGCGGTTGACATAGGCACGCACGTACTTGGTGTTCTTCGCAATTGCTTTGGTGTAGGCCGCAATGGCTCCCTGATAATCGCCGGTGCTGTCCAGGGTGTAGCCCTTATTGTACCATTCTTCGGCGCTCTGAGCCATGGTTGAAAAGGACGATAAAAGCGCGACGAACGGAATGAGAATCAGTAGACCTGTATTGCGGAAGACGTGAGAAAGAGAGGTTGCCTGCATGTGGTTCGTGTGAGGAAGTGTTATGCGATAGCGTCAAATCTACGAAGGATGGGGATCTAGACGACCCTTCGCTGAATGCAGTGTAGCACAAGAGAGTAGCGAGGTGTATGCAGACGTAAATTGCAGCGTCACCGAATAATGATCATGGCACAACGAGAGTATGTTCATAGCGCTAACCGAATTGTGTTCCGCACTCGAATGGTGGTGGAGGACATCAACCTTGCTGCCTTGATGGTAGCGAGTGCCTTGCTTCTGGGCGGTTTGTTCTTCATGGCCCACGAACCCCTGCAAACCGAGGGCGCGATCTTCGTCGGCGCAGCGCTGCTCATCGCAGGCATACCTCAAGTCCTGATTCGTCGCGCGGGACATCAGCGCATTGGCTCCGTGATGATCGATGCCGCATGGCCTACCGTCCTGCTCTCCTCCGGAGCGTCCACCTATGCCGTCACCGCGGAACTTCCTCTTGCCGATGTGCAGGATGTTTTACTTGTTCCTTCGGACAGCAACTCAACGAATGAGCCTGCTTATCGATTTTACGACCTTGTGATGCGCCTGCATGAAGGTGCGGAGATACTCTTGCTGGACAACCTCTACGCACACGATCGCGCAAGCCTTGTACTCGAGCAGTGCATGGCTGTTCTGCAGCGTGCGCGTGAGAATGCGGCAGTGCGCTCGCAAGATCAACGCTGCGTGTTGCCCTCGTGGATTGCAGTGCAATCAACTCAGCTCACGCAGAGTATCCGTTGGACAGCGGGTGGTAGCGTGTTGGATGTGTTTCCGCTGCTTGGATTGTTTGCACTGTTCTTTGTGCTGGTGGTGGTGTTCCGGGATCGCATACCGGACGACGGACTTTTTCACATCGCTGTGTGGTCGGTTTGCGCTTTGGCGGGCATCATGAGCGTCGTACTCTTTTTTGTAGCACGGGCATCACGTCGTAAAGCCACCCTTGTAGAAATGGACGGCGACACGCTCGTGGTGTACCGGGAGGGTCGTAAGGATGACTCCTCAACAGTTCGTCGCGAACCGCTGGGAGACATCCAACTCTTTGGTTGTGCGCCCTATCGGGTTGGCAGCTATGCAGGACTGTTTGCCCTGAACACTGAAGCGCTGGCTGCGGCATCCACGTTGAGTGAGTCGGCTAACCAAGACCTCTTCACATCGAGCATCCACGAAGTGCAGATGCTCCGAACCTTGCTGCGCTTTGATCTTCGCTCACGCTCCGCCGCCGAGTTGATGACACTGCGCAGTGTGTTAAACCACTGTCTGCAAGCCTATCGCAACGAGCAAAAGCCGATGTGGAGAACCGAAGAGCTAGATGTCTTCGTAGATGCCTCAACTGTTCGTGATGCAGACGAAGAGCAGGGCATTCGTCAGAGAAGAAAACTACGCCCGGCAGTGCTTGGCTGGTGTGGTCTGGTGGTGATTGCGCTCCCATTGTTGTCACTTCTCTGGAGTGTGGCGCTTTTGACTTTGCCGTCCTCAGAACTCGGAGGACTGAGCTGGTTGTTTATCATCGTGAGCACGGCACATATTCTTTTGAGCATCGGCATTGCCGCGTTCGCCCTCCGATTGCAGATTGCGCGGGTTGTAGCGGGACTGGTGCTCGGAGTGAGTGTTGTGTACGCCTATGCCTTGGTCAGCGCACTGACACAATTCGGAGCCATTGGAACCCTACTCTTTGTGCACAACGTACTGATGCTGTTGCTTTCGGTGCAGTTGATACGAGCAAAATATAAGAGCGCTGCAGCCCAGGGATAGGAGCAGGTTGCTGACTATCATACATAATCTTAGGAATGAGGAATTGCTGGCAATAGTTCTTCACTAGCCAAGATCCCACAGCGAAAGCTCGTTAACCGCTGACAAGTGAATCTTAATGTGACATAAAAATCTGGTACAATGCGTTGTGTTTTCCATTTTTCAATGGGTATATTGTACCTGACTCAACGTATTCTTATGGCTCACTTAGAAAAAGAAAACGCCAAATTCGATGAAATTATCGAGTCCCTTATCGCAGAAAATTCGGGGAAATTCGCGTTGATTCACGGTGAAAATGTTGATGTGTATGAGACATTTGATGATGCCGTTCAAACTGGCTACGAGAAGTACGGTTTAGAGCCATTTTTAGTGAAGAGAATCACCAATTCGCCATCCGTGCATTTTATAACACGACTTACTCAGCCGGTACATGCCGATCTTTAGCATTCCTCTTCAGGCACCGGACTTCAGTCCTCTTATTCAGGTTACAGTTGGAGTGAGTATGCCTCACAAATCAGCGTTACTGAGGGCCAATCGATTTGTACCAGCAGATATATCCATCCGAGCACTGATTGACACGGGAGCATCTGGAACCTGCCTAGATCCGAGAATTAGTTCTCAACTTGGATTGACCCCTGTAAGTTGGGATTATATGCTCACTCCATCCACCGGACATACGCCGATGAAGGTGGACATATTTGACGTAAAGATTGTTATACCACATTCTTCCATGGCGAGAACGTTTCAAGTGCACAGTGTGATGAGTTCGATATTGAGCAATCAAAACATTGATATGCTCATTGGTCGAGACATCCTTGGCGATTGTTTATTGGTATACAATGGTGTTAACAAGATTGCTACACTCGCTTTTTAGTGCGACGACTATAGCTCGCCCCGTAAGTACTCGTATTACATGCGGTTAGCACCAAGTATGTTTATTCTCAAGAGTAGCAGAGGTATAGTCTCAATTTCGACTCGAATTGCAGTGCTGGAGGTGATATGAAGGGTCGTTTGTATCATTCATCTCAATGAACCCTTGAAGCATTGTTCACTGTCTTTCCAATAGGTGGAGCTCAGCGCAAGTCCTATCTTTGCAATCCGATCGTTTTCCATCAGTGGCTTCCATGATTCTCTCCGACAACGAAATTCTGCGCTGTATTGAGCAAAAAAGCATCGTTATTGAACCCTTCGACCGTAGTTGTTTGGGTTCTAACAGTTACGATGTGCATTTAGGTCGCACCTTGGCGGTGTACAACGACGAGGTGCTGGATGCCAAGAAGCACAACACCATTCGCCTGTTTGAGATTCCGGATGAGGGTTTTGTACTCATGCCGGATCAGTTGTATTTGGGAGTGACCGAGGAGTACACCGAAACGCACGAGCACGTTCCGTTTCTGGAGGGCAAGTCGTCGGTGGGACGTCTTGGTATCGACATTCACGCTACCGCCGGAAAAGGCGACGTGGGTTTTTGCAACTTTTGGACCCTTGAAATTTCTGTCAAGGTACCGGTTCGCGTGTATGCCGGAATGCCGATCGGACAGCTTATTTACTTTCTTGTGGAAGGTGAAATTCTCACCTCGTACAAGAACAAAGCCTCGGCCAAGTATAACGACCGGGTGAACATCCCGGTTGAATCGATGATGTGGCGCAATAGCTTCTAGGTTTTTCGTCCTTAGCATTCTGCGCCTCGCGATACTGCTGTGTTGGAGGACCTGCGACGTCAGCACCAACAATGACAGGACGCAGCGATTACTGATCACAAAAGGAGAGTAGCGTATGGACACTATTGGAATCCGTCGACCTGTGTTGTGGGCATTGGCTCTGTGCTGCGGTCTTCTCCTGCTGAACACCTTGCAATCCTGCGGTGACAAAGATGACGATGAAGAAAAACTACAGGACGTGCCGTCCAACGCCACCGCCATCGTCAAATTCAGAGCGCAGAAGGATCGGTATTTTAAGTATGACACGACCTCACCGCTTCCCAAAGAACAACGCAAGTCATTCACGGGTTTGATCTACTACCCTCACGATGAAGCCTACGCTGTCATCGCCAGCTTCGAGCCTGCAACGACAACCGATACCCTGCACATGCCGTCTTCGCAAGGTGACACGCAAACCATGGTCAAAGCCGGCGTGTTTTCGTTTTCGCTGGGAGATGAGAAGATTTATCACCTCACGGGCTATCGTCATGTGAGTGGCAACACTAAGACGGTAGTGATACCGTTCAAGGATAAAAACACGGGTCTCAGTTGCTACGATGCCGGGCGCTACGTGGAGGTAGACGATCCGGGTGATGAGAGTACCATCGACTTCAACCTTGCCTACAATCCCTATTGTGCCTACAACGATAGTTTTTCATGTCTGCTCATTCCACCGGAAAACGTGTTGCCGGTCGCGATCAATGCAGGAGAAAAAACCTACCATGCACACAAGAAAGCTGCTAAATAGCGTGAGGTTATCCTCAGGTGCATGCGTTGTCGGAGGCAAGTCTCACAGGGCGTCGCTACCCTGCGTTCTCTTGGTTCTGCTCGGAGTTCTTGGCATGGCTGCAGGCTTGCAGTCTTGCTTTCTCTTTCCCACCAAACCCAAAGTCATTGCAGAAGACCCTGCCCTGTTGCGACCCGAGATTGCGATGAGCGATGATTACATTCGTTCCAAACCGGGAGATCTGTTGGCCTTCATGCCCAAAGGTTGGTTTTTAGTGGATGTGAACGCTACGATGTCGGCCGACGTTATTGCTGTTGCCGTCAACCCCGACTACACGCTCAGCATGGTGATTCAAACCCTGCGTGCCGACGACGCGATGAAGCAGGCGGTGCAGCAAGAGGGATTAGTCGGCCTGGCACGAGCCGCCTTCGATAAACGTTCGCGAAAGTCAACCGGCGGTGTGCGACTCCTCAGCGCCATGGAGGCCATACACTATGGCACCAAGCAGTTTGGGGCCTATGATTTTTGTCTGAATGTAACCGATTCCACCGCCCAACGCGCACGCTCCGTTGTGCTGCAGAGCTCGCTGCAGAATTACTACGAGGTCTCACTCGTGCCCACACCCATCACCACCAACAAAGCTCCGGATGCCGAGGAGCAAGAAAAGATTTTCCATTCCATCGTGGTGAGTCTGCGCTTCTAAGCCGAGGCTGGTTCTTCGCTGACTGATTGTAATACGTGCGGCCCATGGGCCGCACGTACAGAGAATCCTATGCAGATATCTTATCGAGCGATGACGATCACGATTGTGCCGAGCTCGCGGGCGTCAATGGACGTCGCATGCGCATCCAGACAATGAGCGCCATCAAAAACAGTGTGCAGAGTTTTGGCAGCCAATCGCCGAAGCGTACATACAGACTTTGCTCGCTGGCTTGCGCCCCGCGCCAGGGCACGCTGACCGCGATGGAGCGACACGTACGAGCGGGCGCTTGGTACACCGATTCTCCCGCGGCATTGATATAGCCGCTGATACCACTATTACCACAGCGAATAACGGGCGTGCGTGTTTCGATGGCGCGCAGACGAGCAATGCAGTAGTGTTGCTCGGGACCAAAAGTACCGTCATACCAGGCATCGTTGGTAATCACTGCCAAGAGGTTTGCGCCCTGACGGATGTAATCCGAGACGTAGTTGGGATAAATGGACTCGATGCAAATCACCGGACCGATGAGCGCTGCCGTGTCGCCATCCACCACCAGAGGCAGTGCATTGGCGCCTTCGCCACGACTCCATCCGGAAATACCCACGCCCCATTTGAGCCATGACTGAATCGCGGGCACATCGTCACTAAAGGGCATGTACTCGCCAAACGGCGTCAGACGTGACTTGTGGTGCGTCGGTATATCGCTTGCGCCCGGATTGAGAATGCCGGCCGAGTTGAAAATGCGCATCATGAGCATAGGGTCGCGCGGATAAGGCTGCGCGTTGAAAGGCGCCGTGCCCTTGGGATAGAGCACGTAGTCTGCATATCCGGTGAGCAGAGAAGTGTGCGAACTGTCCACCCACTGACGCAATCGGTGTAAGAGTCCTGCGTTCTGAGGCAGGGTGAGTGCATAGGGAATGGCGGTCTCGCTCCACACGTTGAGCGCGCAATGGCGCACCGCGTTGAGCGAATCCTGCAGACGCATGTGTAATGCAATTTCTGCGTCTACGCTACCCTGCCATTTATCCCAGGGATCGATGCTTGGTTGTACCAGGCCCACGTCGAAACGACGTGTCTGCGTTCGTTCGTTGGTGCTGTACTCGCTTTGCTTCCAGACGCCGTAGAAACTCACGACGAAGATGATTCCCACAGCCCATGCGAAGTGCTTCCATACCGAGCCACGTTCGAGCGCGTAATGGGCAAGGATGGCGTTGATGCTGAGAATGAACAGGCTCACAAACCACACGCCGCCAATGTCGGCAATCTGGGCGAGCGCGCCGTTGTAGACCTGGGTGTAACCCAAAGCAAGCCAAGGGTACGACAAATCCGTCAGCGAATGCAGCCACTCAACAGCGGTCCAGGAGAGGCAGAGGGCAACGAGTGAGGGAAGAACGCCTTGGCGACGTCGCATAGCACTATACACCCAAAATGCCGGCATGAGGAAGAAAGGGTGTCCCAGCCACAATCCGGCTCCCGCCGCCATGAGGTAAGGATCGGTTTCTTTTTGCCAGCTCATCACCCACCAATTAGCCGCTCCGTGAAAGCAGAAGAAAAAGGTATAGAGCAATCGCGTTGGCATGGACCGAAAGCCTCGTGCTTCGATGATTAGAATCAGGGGCACGAAACACACAAAGGCCAGCCAGCCAAGGTGCAGCGGGGCAAAGGAAAATCCTCCGGCGGCTCCGGCTAAAGCGACAATGGGGTAGTGCCAGCGACGATGTATGGGCATAGAGATGGGCTATCAGTTGGATGAAAACAAAGATACGAGCGCACGAGCGGCTTCAGGTGTCTTCCGAGATTCATTCGTTTTTAGTTCAGATTTGGCCATTCTGTGCTTTGGGGATGCTGTCAGCCTGCACTTCATTCCGGGCGAAGATGGCCGATAAACAGAGGACAGGAACTCAACGAAAGGATTTCGCCATGAAGCTCATCTTGCCATTCCGTCCTCAAATTCTCTCGGCACTCAACAGAACCTCTGGCTATGTGCGCTCGACCGCACAGGGCTTCGTCGTTGCTATGACCATCCCAACCGCCCTGCAACCCAATGTTGCTGAACGGAGCATGCAACGCAGTTTATACCTGGGTCTTAGCTGTCTTATAGCCGGCGCCGCCTGCATTGCTACCGCTTGGATGCATCTCCTCCATTAAGCACGCGCTCGGTCCGTAGACCTAGAAACGCCGTTTTGCCAATGGCGAACGACTTGTTCGCGACCCTAACCTGCCGTTCATTGCAACGCTAGCCGAGGTGTCCTGCTCGGCCAGAGCTGTGTATTTTTGTGGATTATTGTGTCACAACCCTTCGTCGCCACACCATGCTCGAGCTCAAGTTCATCCGCGAGAATGCGGATGCGGTTATAGCCAACACCACCAACAAGAACGAAAAAGCCAAGGTTCAGGACCTGCTTGAACTCGATACGGAGCGTCGCCGATTGGTGTCCGATACCGATCAACTCAAAAACAAGCGGAACGTAACGAGCGAGGAAATTGCCCGTCTCAAAAAAGCCAAGGAAGACGCTACGGCTATGATTGAAGAAATGCGTCTGGTCGGCGATGCCATCAAGGCTAACGACGAACGCATCCGAGAGTTAGACGAGCAGATGTTGGCTATCCAGCTCTACATTCCCAACATGCTTCATGCCGATGTGCCGGTAGGTAGAGACGCCTCGCAGAATGTGGAGATACGTTCGACGGTGGAGAAAATTCCGGCGGACTACCGTCTTAACCACGTCGACATTGCCAAGAAGCTCGGTCTTTTAGATTTCGAGCGCGGCGCCAAAGTCAGCGGCAGCGGCTTCGGCTTCTACACCGGCAAAGGCGCAACGCTTGAGCGTGCGATGATCAACTTGTTTCTGGACATGCACATTGAAAAGCATGGCTACCGAGAAATGATGCCACCCTTCGCGGTGAATCGGGCATCGATGGTGGGCACCGGACAAATCCCGAAGCTCGAAGAGGATATGTACCGCTGCGCTGACGATGACTTGTATCTCATTCCAACGGCAGAAGTCCCGCTCACCAACTTCTATCGTGACGACGTGCTCAGCGAAGCAGACCTGCCCATAAAGTTCTGCGGATACAGCGCCTGCTTCCGTCGCGAAGCCGGCAGCTACGGCAAGGATACCCGCGGTTTCCTGCGGGTACATCAATTCAACAAAGTGGAGTTGGTGAAGTTTTGTCACCCCGACAATTCCTACAACGAATTGGAACTGCTTGTCAACGACGTTGAGGATCTGCTCCGCGCATTGGAACTACCGTATCGCGTCATTTTACTCTGCAGCGGCGACACCAGCTTTAATTCGGCTAAGACCTACGATTTAGAAGTGTGGTCACCCGCCGAACAGAAATATCTTGAAGTGTCCAGTTGCTCCAACTTCGAAAACTTCCAGGCGCGTCGCGCCAATATCCGCTACCGCACCGCTCAAGGCAAACTCGAACATGTGCACACCTTGAACGGAAGTGGTCTCGCTACCTCACGCATCATGGTGGCCATGCTCGAACACCACCAAACACCGGAAGGCACCATTCGCATTCCGGAGGCACTGCGACCCTACATGCGTTGCGATGAGATAAAGTAAATCGAAGATTGAACGTCGAAAACCAAGGCTATCTCCACTCGAGATGGCCTTTTTTATTCGTGCGCCCTGTCGGGCACACGAAGTGTGAGATGTGTGAGACGACAATAACGTGCGGTTGAGTAGTCGCTTCTATTTCCTCACTCCTGCATCAAATACGCCGGTCGGGGTTGACTGCGCATGTGTTGTAGTTTGGCCAAACCTTGTTGAACGACGGCCGGTTTGAGGTCCACGTCGTATCCGGCTTCGGGTGAGAGGTGTTTGTTTTCGATGAGTTCGAGCACTTCGAAGAAGAGTTTTTCTGCCTCATCCAAGCGATACAGATACATGAGCGCATATGCTTTGTAGTGCATGGCCATGATTTGGTGCGGGACCTTGGCCAGCGAATAGTCGCACCACTTCAGTGCTTCCTCATAGCGTTGTTGTGTGCCGTAGAGGTGAGCAAGGGTTGAAGCGGCGGATGCCGCAACGGGGGTTGACAGGGTGCCGAGCTCGAGGGCGAACTTGAGGGCTTGCTCGGAGTTTTCGGGCACGTTCATGCGACCCAAAGTCTGACCCAGCTGGAACCATGCATAGGCATTCAGCGGTTCTTCCTGTACGTGTTTGATGAGCAGTTCATAGTTGCGACGAACCTTTTCCTGCATACGATCGCGATCGATGTCGTAGCCGGTGTGCTGAATCACCAACGATGAGTTTACAATGTGTGCGCCGCACTCGATGAGCGAGGGCGTGATTTGCTCGTGCACACGTCCGCGGAACTCTACTTTGGGATAACCATAGTTGCGGAACAGACGAGGATAACCGCCTCGATGGATTTCGCTTTCGGCATCTGCCTGACGGTGCGGACTGATAATGGTGCAAATGAACGCGCCCACTTCGGCCGGTGTTTGCAGCAGCATGGAACGCAGCATGGCTGCGGATTCCGGTGTGAGACGTTCGTCGGCGTCCATGTATAAAATCCACTCACCCTGACATAACTGCAGCGAAGCATTGCGAGCTTTGGCGAAGTCACCAATCCAGTTAAAGTTTCCTATTGTGGCACCGAACTCCTTGGCAATATCAACGGTTTTATCCGTGGATCCGGTGTCGACAATCACCATCTCGTCCACCACATCCTTCACCGATTCCAGACACTCTCGCAGACAATGCTGCTCGTTTTTGACGATCATGCAGAGGGAGATCAGGGGCTTACGCGAGTGACTCGCTTGTTGCGTTGAGGCTGACACGGTGACAGATTCTGAGGACGCGTCCATGGTGGTCGAGGAGAGTTGTTGAGTGGTCATTGTCCGTTGCGCTTCCACCTCGTCAATACGACGCAGGAACGCGGGAATATCTTTGTGTGTTGGTTCCAATGCCTGTGCGTCGAGGAGCAATCGGCGTGCCGCACTGAAGTGACTGAGGTTGAGTTCGCAGTTGGCAAGGCCAATTCGACAATTCACGGTCTTAGGGTCGATGGCCATCCCCTCCCGGAAAGCGCTCATGGCAAGTTCCTGTCTGCCGCATGCGAGTGCGCTGCGTCCAATCAGGAAGCGAAGCTGTGAAGGTTGAATTTCGTAGGCGCCGATGACGCGGGCGGTGATATCGTTCTTTTCGATGGCATTCAACATTTCCTGATAGCACTCGAGTGCCATGGCGTAGTCTTGCTTTGCCGTGTAACACTCGCCCAGCACGAAATAGGCGAAGGCCTGATGCGGGACGATGCGCAGAGATTCTTCGGCACGAGCAATGGCCAAATCGTAGTTCTGTAGTTGAAAGGCGATGACGCCACCGTAGTTCAAGGCTTGGGGTCGTACCACGCCTTTGGATTTGGCCCATCGCAATGCTTCCACCGTGTCTCGCTCGGCGTCGGCGATGTTGCCGAGGGCGAGGGACGTCTTGGCGCGCTGCTGCAGCATGTAGGCATCGTGCGGATCGTCGCGGAGGGCGGTATCAAGTAACGACATATTCCGCTGTTGTTTGCGTTGCATGGCGTCGGCACCAAGGTTGTATCCAAGGTGTTCCACTTCGATGGATGACGGCAAGTAGCGCAGGCCGTTGGGTTCAAAACACTCGATGATTTGCTCATGAATACGACCGCTAAAGCAAATGCGCGGATCGTTGCGGAAGAGTCGTAGGAGTTGCGACACGTAGCGTGACTGCGTGCCGTTTTTATCGGCGACGGACGTCAGGTTCACCAAAAAACCATGCATATCGGCAGCGGCGTGCTCCACCACCCAGCGGAGTTCTTCGGGATTAAGGATGCGCTCGTCGGCGTCGAGACTGAGGATCCATTCACCACTGGCTTGCGAGAGTGCAGCATTGCGGGCGGAGGAAAAGTCGTTGGCCCATGCCTGCTCAAGCACCACGGCACCGTACTGACGAGCGATGTCCATCGAGCGATCCGTTGATCCGGTATCGACAACGATAATTTCTTCGGCGCAGGCTCGGATACTTTCGAGGCAGCCTGGAAGCATGGCTTGTTCGTTGCGGACGATCATGCAGACTGACAGTTTTTTAGGGCGATTGGGATCCATGGCTGACACGTGACTGTGAAGACAAGAGCGTTTTTGAGACGATCTGTCAAATACAGTGCCATACCGACGGGCAGTGAGTCAGCAGAGGATGAAGTGCCGTCAGAGATTGTCTGACAAGGGGGTATTTGCCCTGGTACAAGTTGAGAGCAGTGACGCTACGACAGCAGAGAGGCGGCGCGAAGCGCGCACGAATAAGAAATCTCTTGAGGGACTACACTGTCGATCAGTTTCGTAGATCGATCACATCCACGCCTTTGGGAGGAGTAAAACGGAATTGGCTATCGGCGATATCGGCGTTGAATTGCAGTTGGGAGATGCTCCATTCTTGGGCGCCTTGTTCGCTGTCGATGCGAACGGAGACGATATTCAGTTTGCTTTTGTCGATGCCGAGTTGGATGGATTTCACGCCATAGCGAGCGGCACCGTTGGGTTCGAGGCGTAGGAGGTAAGCGCTGCCGGATTTGCTGTTGTTTTGGCTCGAGAGGCCGACGGGTTTGTAGACGGCGACGAGTTCGAGCAGGAGTTTTTCGACCGAGAGCGATGCGTTTTGCTCATCGAAGGTAGAAATAACCACCGATTTCTTTGACGGCGTGTAATTCCAGATAGTCTTACCATCGCACACAATGCGTCGGTCGTTGAGCTCCATGATGTAATGGTTATTGCGCTTGGCTCGAATGGTGACGGTGGTGTTTTTCAACGCCGCCGATTTTGCCACGATGCGGATGCTCTTAGCACCGCTCAGCTGATCGACGATGTGCTTGTGCAGCGACTCGGCATTTTGCTGGGCAAGCAGTGGCGCAGCGATGACAAGGCAGAACAGGAGTGACAGGACGCGAAGAGAAGCAGAGGACTGAATCATAACAACAAACGGTGCAGGACCGGACAATTATTCAAGTTTGGAACTGAGGGGACCGCGAAGACCGGAGTAGCCGGTGAGCTCGGCGTCGATGGTACCGATGGGAATTTTGGAACTAACTTTAACGGGCACCTTTCGGTCGTCGTCGCTCAACCAAATCAATATTCTGCCATCGGCTTTGAACAAACCACCCTCTTGGATTAAAGGTTCAACCACGATACAACGGAACTTGCCGGCAGCAACCTCGATGGTTTGTTTGCCGAGTACTTTTACTCCGAGGTCATGACAATCCTTATTAAAGAAATTGCGCAGTGGTATGATAGCGTTGTTCGAGTATTGACGAAGGTTCTGAGTGCGAATGTAATAAAAGGCAGACACGATATCGTGAATGTAGGGAGTGATGGGGAAGTCGCCCTCATTGGTATGTGCCATGTGATGCTGTTGATCCAGCGAGGCGTTAAAATCACGACTGTAACCACCCTCACGAACGCTTTGATTGAACTCCCAGGGGAAGATTCCGGCAACATCAAGAACCGTGCGATAGCGGTCGCGGACTTTATAGAGCCACTCAAGACTTTCCAATGAACGCACCTCAAAACGGATGTCGTAGCAGGGACGACCGTTCTTCATCACCGGTTGCTGTTGGATGTCGAAGGAAGCCGTTCCCGCTGTGATGAACTTGTAGCCCACGCGGTAATCCAAGTGTTCGCCAAAACCATAGGCATCGTTGGGAACGTAGCGATCGATGTCGGAGCCGCCCTTTGCAGGAGCGGACGGACCCTGGACGAAGGCGCCACTACCCAGAGCCAATCCAAGCAGACAGAGAGTAAACAGGATGCGCGAAGATGTGTTCATAGAAAGAGATCGTGTCTTCTTCGTCAGACCATGGCACCGCAGTGTTTGTTGACAGAGCCGGTGAAGGACGAATTCCGCCAAAATACACAAATAGCGGATGGTAATTCTGACGGAGAAGGGGAACGGGGTTGAATGCAATGACACGTGTTTAAGCGGACTTGCCGAGGCTACCATAACAAGTCATGACGGCGTTTTGAACGACATGTGCTACATTTGAGCACGACGATAGGATCCCGTAGGAGCAAAAG
The DNA here is from genome assembly GCA_039810585.1 of Chlorobiota bacterium. GTDB lineage: Bacteria > Bacteroidota > Ignavibacteria > Kapaibacteriales > NICIL-2 > JBBATK01. The sequence continues at coordinate 32,959 of JBDHXF010000001.1, read as the reverse complement.
GGAAAAGAGATGGCTAGTGAGCTCAGCATTCGCAACATGGTCTGCAACCGCTGCATCAGGGTGGTGGATCAGGAATTGCGAACAATGGGACTGCATCCGGTGGATGTACGATTAGGTTCTGCGCGTGTAGAGGAAGAGCTGAGTGCAGAAGGACGCGAGGCTGTGCGCAGTATGCTTGAGCAGAATGGATTTGAACTATTGGACGACCGTAAAAAGGCGTTCATCGAACGCGCGAAAATTGCCATTATTGAGTTGATACAAAACGGCGACGAACATACCTTGTCGACCATGGTGATGTCCGCCTACTTGAGCGAGAAACTACAGACAGACTACACAGCGCTGTCGACACTCTTTTCGCAGATGGAAGGTATAACAATCGAGAAGTTTAGTATTCTGCAACGCATCGAAAAAGTAAAAGAGCTCATGATGTATGACGAGTTGAAGTTGAGTGAAATTTCGGCTAGACTAGGGTACAGCAGCGTACATCATTTATCAAATCAGTTTAAGCGAGTCACGGGAATGACACCCACGGCTTTTCGCCAGTTGCGGGACAAACCGCGAGTTGGCTTAGATGCGGTTCTGCACGTGGGGACAACCGGGCGCTAAACAGTCACGTATGACGGACGATGGCGACATCGTCTCTTTTATTCACTCATCAGGGGATTTTCGCATGAATAGTAACGTACTCATCGTAGCACTTGTCTTCCTCGTCATGTCGGGAAGCATTGTCACTGCCCAAGTAGAATCGGGGATGTGGGGAATGGGAGCCGCGATGGCGTTGCCGTCCGGCGTTGCTGCGTCCGTTGTTTCCAGCTCGGGCAATGCCGGTGGATCTGCTATTGGTCAGGCGGCTTCGTTCACCTATACCGGGGGTTCTGAAGTGTGTTACCAGATCAACCGCAATCTGCAACTGGATGGTGGTATTGGCATTGGTCTTGTTTCGTTTGGTGTGAGCACCGGAACCGCAGCAGACTCGCGGACGACAATCTCAATAGCAGCCGGTGGACGCTACTATACCCGCACACCTTCTGATGTGTCACCATATCTCGGTGCAGGTCTCAGTTATACCATCATTCCTACGATCACAAGTGGAAATTCGGAAGTCAGTGGGGGAGTGTTCATGATCAACGCTTGTTTTGGCGTGGAAGCTATGCTTGCAAAACATGTCGCAGTGTTTTCGCAATTAGGCGTTGGATATAACTCAGGCAGCATATCCAGTAAATCAACGGTCGGCGGCAGTAGTACGACAGTTAGCGGCAGCGTCAACACACTCTCCCTTGGCGGTTCCGCCATTGGCTTGCACATCTATTGGAATTAAGCGCGTGTCTTTTCTTCATACGGGCGGGGCTGCCAATGGCATCCCCGCACCGTGATGACGAGCTAAGGAATGTCAGGCAGAGCCGAAACGACGTCGAACGTAGCGCAGAGCATCGGGCGCAGCCCGCAGGTATTCAATAGGTGAAATATTCAGGCGCGCGGAGAGTTGCGCAATGAGGAGTATCGCCAGGATGGCATTGTAGCACACAACACCCAAGGGAAAGAGCGAGGGCATGTCGAAGACCTTGCACAAGGCAAAGACGGCTAAGCCTGCAAGAGACGATACAATGACGTAGCGTAAGAGCAATGCGTTTTTATTCAGAGCCAGTAGTGCTGCTGATAAGGGATAGAACGGCACAAACAAAGCAGCCAGGGCAAGTAGATTGAATTGTCCTACCGAATTGACATACTTCCCGCCTAGAAAATGGATGATGATGTGCGTTCCGCCACTCTCCATCACCAGCACAATCAGCAAGTAACTCATGAACAGATACGATACCGCCTTGGTGAGCAGCACGCGGAACTCCTCGTTCTTGCCTTGAGGCAGGAGGCGGATAGCCGAGGGATAGACAAGACTAAAAAGAGCATCCATGCCCGTCTCAAACACTCGGTACAGAGTTTTCGCCGCGCTATAAATTCCAACAAGGTCGCCGCTGCGAAACAAGATTTGCAGCACAATCACATCCAGTTGTCGAATGGCATTGGTAATGGCGCCGATAAAAATCTGTATGGTTCCAAAGTGCATGAACTCTCGCAGCGATGGTGCCTCGGCCAGCGAGAAGCGCAGCAGTTTGCGACTGAGGATCAACGAGACAACAGACGACACCGCCATGCCGCTCAAGCTGATGGTTGCCATGAAATCGAAGTCTAGTATGGCGTTGGTATGCAACAACCAGAAGGTGATGCCGGTCATAGAAGCAAACCAAAAGAAATTCACCCAGAAGACCTGCTTCATTTGCGTGTCGCGAAGCAGAATCTTGATGCAAAAAGCACGGGGGATGGTGAGTGCGCAATACAGTGGAAGCAGGAACGCGACTTTGGAGAAATCGGAACGACCGAAGAGTGACGAGAGCGGACTACTAAGGAGAAGCGTGAGCAACGACAAGCTCAGGACGATGATGCTGTGTGCAATGAATGAAACGGCATTGACTCCGGGTCTCTTATCACGATCCGCTCCAAACTGAATAACGCCTTGTAATGCCGCGCCGTCGCTCAGGATGAAAATCCACGTTTGCAATCCAACCAGTATTGAATACAAGCCAAACTGAGCCGGATCCATGTGATGGATCTGCACCAACGCCACAAAGCCATAGAGCACAAAGAGAACCTTATCGCCGGCGGTCCATGAAATCTTGTGGATGTAATCTTGGACGCGCATATCAATCGGCCTTTCCTATGCCCTTGAATTTGTCGTACCGGGCGCTGTAGAGCACGATGTTCAAATCGCTGTCGCGCAAGGTTCCGCCGGAGGGGGAATAGTAAAACTGTGCACGACGCTCCGTTGGCTCCTTAGCCAGACGGCCGATATCGTCCACGTAAAACTCAACGATATGGTAACCGTGTTCGGCCTGAGTCTGTCCGGCTTGCAACAAGAGGTTTTCGGCCGAGTACAGGTAGATGTCCATTAGGCTTGTGCCTCATCGTGTGGCGCGGAAGTTGTCTTCGAACGACCCCTCCACTCTATAAATACTGCACCGACGGCGCCGGCGAGTAACAGTAGGTTGGCTGCCAAGCTGATGGTTTTGCCCTCTTCAAATTTGGGTGACTCGTACTTGAACTCAACAGTGTGTTGCCCTTTCGGAACAATCACCGAGCGGAAGGCAAAGTTGGTTTTGTAGATAGGGGTTTCCTGACCGTCCACAAAGGCATGCCACGATACCGGATAGTACACTTCGCTTACATACAGCAAGCTCTGCGTGCCGGGAGCAGTGACCATGTACTTCTGATATTCGTTCTTGCGCTCCACGAGCGTAGCCTGGGCACCGGTGATGGTGGTATCGATCGTTTGGGGCAGTGCAGCTTCCACGTACGCGGTATCGACGGGGAAGAAGTCGCCGTCCTTCAGATGCTTTAAAATGTCGGTACGGCTTGCAACGACGGCTTGCTTCACAAAAAATGCGCGAGGCAACATGGCCGGGTTTTGGTACACCAAACCGTTTCCTGATGCTGATGTAAAGACCGGTTGCATGTTGGGGAAGATTGCCTTTTGGCTCGTGATGTACTTTACGTTCAAGAGGTTCCACAGGAGTGGATTTTGGATGATCGAACCGCCGCCGTTTCCTGCTTCATCCATCAAGTCTTGGTACACGCGCATCTTGGCAGAATGGTAGCCGTGGATGTTCTCCAGTTTGAAGTATGCGGCGACGTTTGGTGAGGGCAGTACGTCCAGATCGGCGATACGGAACACAGAGGTGTCGCGCGTGAGGAAGTCGATGAGATCAGTTTTCTTAAACACATCAGACTCAATTTTCTTCTTGGGGATGTCCATCGGACGGACGTCAACTCTCCACAAATCCACGAGAGAGATAACGATGAGTAAGGGGTAAAACATTCCGGCGGAGAGTTTCTTGTTCACGTACATCCACACAATACCACCGAGTAAGAGGGCAAAGAATCCGGTGGTCAGCCAGTCGCTCCTCATTTCACCAAACACAAACTCACCAATAGCCGTCTTCACTTCAGCGTTGTCACCGTATTGAGCCACTTGTCGACTTTGTTCCACTTGTGCTCGGTACGATTCTTCCACCATCGAAGGATACACCAATCCCGAAATAAAAAACACGCCGCAAATCACGAGCAGATAGAGTGCCGGGCGCCGTTTTGATGCTTCCTTTTCCTCGCGCAGTTGGCCCATGCCCGCTACGCCGTAGGCGGCAAGTATTGGCATGGCAAACTGCATTAAAGCCAACACCATACTAGGTGCACGGAACTTGTTGAACATCGGTACATGGTAGTAGAAGAAATCGTAGAGGAACGAAAGGTTTCTCCCAAAACTGAGAAAGAGAGCAAAGACGCTGAGGGTAATGAGGAACTGCACAAACAGATCCCTGCGGAAGCGCCAAGCTCCGAACAAACCCAGAAAGAGCACGCAAATGCCCATGTAGTTAGCAGCATCAGTGAATGCCATCTGACCGAAGTAGCTCGAGAGAATCATATCTCGATTTCCGGTTAGCGGTCCCTTATAATGCAGCTTTCCAAAGCCATAGTAATCGGGTACGAAGAAGGTCATCATCTCCTCAGGCGAGAAGGACCAGCCGGTAGCGTAGTCGTAATCGTTTCCACCATTGGCATCCTGCACGTTAGCAGATTTCTGTTTTTGATCACCGTTCTGCATGATCTGCGAAATCGGCGCGGAGCCACGAGTAGAATAGGGGGTGTATTCAAGGGTTGAAAGAAAACGGTCGGCACCCATTCCAAAACTCATGGCACCTGCCACCGCTAAAACGAGAGCAGCACGCAAAACGCCCATCGGTTGCTTGCGGGTAATGAGACGGCTGACGAGTTCGAAGAGCAGGTAGAGGCCAAAGGTACAGATGCCGTAGAAGACCATTTGCATATGGGTAGACTCTACCATCACGTGAACCGCGAGAACGAGAAGCACGGCGTATTTCAGACTCCATTTCTCTCGTACGTTTTCCAAGCATAGCAGAATGTAGGGGAACATGGCAAAGGCGATGGGCTTGGTATTGTGACCAATCATCACCCACGTGAGAATCCAGGTGGAGAACACGGCAGAGATGGAGGTAAAGAGTGCCACCATCCTCTCATGTTTTTTCATTCGCATCAGGAAGTACATGCCCGTAGCATAGACTATGTACCAGAAGGCAATACGGGCAGTATCGGAACCAAGGATGCCGGCAAAGGCGTAGGAGATTTTCGAGACAATGAAGGAGGAGAAGTCCCACGTTCTGTTCCCCGTTGTCAACAATGCCGCGTAGCTGGGAAGACCACTAAAAATGTAGGGAAGCCACTGCGGAAACTCTCCCTTCTTGGCTGCTTCTTGTAAAAAGGGCTGAAAGCTCTCGGACGCAATGTTGTCACTCGCGTTAAACCCATTGCCAAATATGGCTTTGCCTAGAAAAATCAGGATCAAAAGACCCGTGATGGCCGGAAAAATCCAGTCTTGATACTTTTCAGGGATAAACGAAAGTGCCGACTTGGACTGAGAAGCTGAAGGTGTAGCCATAATGTAGGTGATGCGATGTGCAAAAAGGTGCTGCGGGCAAAAATAGCCGAAGACGCTGCAATCCCGCCTTTTCCTCGCAGCCTGAGCTAAAAAATTATGCTCGGGTAAATTCGGACAACAAAATCTTATTTTTGTCCTTGCTTCATTGCTTACTGTTCACTACGTTGCAGAGCAATTCTCGGGGAAGCATTTCTCAACACTTTGGGAGCGCAATGCTCCGTTTTCAATCCGTGATCGACAATCGCTCCACACACCGAAAAATCAACACTCTCATCATTAATTAGGAGTAGATGGTATGAAATTGTACGACGTAAATCACATCAAGAATGTTGCCCTACTCGGTCACACCGGGTCGGGCAAAACAACACTCGCTGAAGCCATGCTCTTTGAATCCGGGGTCGTCAACCGACGCGGAAGCGTGGAGGAGCGTAATACCATTTCCGATTATACCGATTTGGAGCATGAACGCTCGAGTTCGGTGTTCGCCACGATGTTGAACCTGGATTGGCGCGACTACAAGATCAACCTCATCGACACACCGGGATACGACGACTTCATCGGCGAAGTGATTACCGCTCTTCGCGTTGCCGACACCGGTGTACTGGTACTCAACAGCGTCAATGGCGTTGAAGTCGGTACCGAGATAATCTGGCGCTATACCGAAGAATTCAAAACACCGATGGTATTTGCGATTAACAAGTTGGACAACGAACATTCCAACTTCAACCGCACAGTTGACCAAGCCAAAGAGCGCTTCGGACGCGCGGTGACCGTTGTTCAATACCCGCTCAACGAAGGTCATGGCTTCGATTCCGTGATCGACGTGCTTAAGATGACGATGTATAAGTTTCCGGCTGCAGGCGGCAAGCCGGAAAAGCTTCCAATTCCAGACTCCGAAAAGGAAAAAGCAGCGAAGCTGCATAACGAGCTGATTGAGGCCATTGCTGAGAATGACGAAACGCTCATGGACAAGTACTTTGCCCAGGGCGAGTTAGACGAAGATGAAATGCGCGATGGCTTAAAACGCTCCATGATTCGTCACCAGCTCTTCCCGCTCTTCTGTGTGTCGGCACGAAATAACATGGGAAGCGGACGTCTCATGGGCTTTCTGGACAACGTTGCTCCCTCTGCCAACGAACTTGCGACACCGGTGTTGGATACCGATGGCGATGCCATTCCTTGTGATCCCAACGGTCCACCGGTTGCCTTTGTGTTTAAGGCCGTGTCGGAGCCAAACTTGGGTGATATGACCTTCTTCAAAGTGTATTCCGGCACAATCAAAACCGGAGCGCTCTTATATAATGCACAAACCGGCGTCGCAGAAAATTTGGGACACCTCTTTGTGGTGGACGGAAAGAAACGTGAAGAAGTACCACAACTCGTTGCCGGTGACATTGGCGCCGTGGTCAAACTCAAGAACACCCACGTCAATAACACTCTGCACGAGAAGAACAGCAATGTGGTGATGCCACCTATTGTTTTCCCCAACTCCAAACTTCGTACGGCGGTTATTCCTATGCACAAGGGAGACGAGGAGAAGGTCGGATCTGCGTTGCACCAAATCCATGAGGAAGACCCCACGTTGGTGGTTGAGCACTCTCACGAATTGCATCAAACCATTCTGCATGCGCAAGGCGAAATGCACCTCAGTGTGGCAAAGTGGAGAATTCTGCACCGGTCCAAAGTGGATATCCAGTTTATTGAACCGCGAATTCCCTATCGTGAAACCATTCAAAAACAGTCTGAAGGCATGTACCGTCACAAGAAACAATCCGGCGGAGCAGGTCAATTTGCCGAAGTGCATATGCGGATCGAGCCATACTATGAAGGCATGCCCAATCCTGCAGGACTCACGGTACGTGGCACGGAAGAACATCCGCTGCCCTGGGGTGGCAAGTTGGTGTTTGTGAATTGCATCGTTGGCGGGGTAATCGACACGCGATTCTTGCCTGCAATCATGAAGGGAGTTATGGACAAGATGACAACCGGACCACTCACGGGATGTCCGGCTCGCGATATCCGCGTTGCGGTGTTCGACGGTAAGATGCACCCGGTGGATTCAAATGAAGCAGCGTTTAAAACGGCCGGAATGATGGCGTTTAAGGACTGCTTCATGCAAGCTGACCCAAAGTTGTTGGAGCCGATTTATACGGTCACCGTTACGGTACCCGATGACTTCATGGGTGAAGTGATGAGCGATCTTCCCACACGTCGTGCTATGATTCTCGGTATGGAAGCCGACGGACACTACCAGAAAATCAACGCATCCATGCCGTTGGCGGAATTGGATAAGTACTCGACAGCTCTTCGTGCTATGACGCAGGCACGTGCTACCTACACGGCAGAGTTTAGTGAGTATCAACCCACGCCGCCGAATGTTCAGCAAAAATTGGTGACCGAATACCAGAAGCACTTGCACCACGAGGACGAGTAGGCTTGTCTTCAACAGACGATTGATTCACACCGAGGCGGTTTGCGCGTTGCGCAAACCGCCTCGATTGCATGGTGTCGCATCGAAAGTACCGGCGAGCGGCGTTCGCACTTGCGATGAGGGAAATTTCTCATAGATTGCCGAGAGCTTGAAAGAACGATGCGAGTACTGTTTCTTAGCATATCAGTGTGTCTTTTCCTGAGCGCATGCGATAAACCATCGGCGCCGGAGCCCCCTGTGCCAACGCGCAAGGATTCTGTTGGAATTTTTACCAAGGCTTTTAGTCCTCCTGAAAGTTGTCAAACCTGCCATCCCAACCAATACCGCGATTGGGAGATGTCCATGCACGCCTATGCCATACAAGACCCGGTGTTCAACACATTGAACACCATTGGTTTGTCGCAAACGGGCGGACTGTTGGGCGAGTTCTGTGTAAAGTGTCATGCCCCCATAGCCACCCAAATGAGCGAAGCCGAAGGTGGAATATTGCGGCCAACGCTTTCCGCTGCCGGAGCGCGCGGTGTTACCTGTGCGGTATGTCACATGAGTGAAGCACAAACCCCCGGACAGGTAATCGGGCAGTATCGGCTGGACGGAATCTTGTATGGTCCGATAAGCGATCCTGTCCCGAACAAGTTTCATGGTTCTCAATATCGAGCGGGTATCGAGCAGAGTAGTGCCTGCTCCGGCTGTCATGAAGTGATCAACACCCGAGGAATTCGAGTGGAGGGAACATTTAGCGAATGGCAGAACAGTCTCTATCCCGCAAGAAATATCCCGTGTCAAGTCTGTCACATGAAGTACGATTCAGGCTTTGCAGCTGTCGGAGGCTCGCCTAAACGTCGTTTACATAGTCACGTCATGGAAGGTTTGGACGTTCCCCTCACGGATTTCCCGGGACGCGATGAGATGATTCAACGCGTTCAATACATGATGAACAACTCCGTGCACACCGAGTTTTTGCCACCCACGAGCATTGCTCGTGGCAAGGATGTTGATCTGGATTTTGAGATCACTAATAGTATTACAGGGCACAACGTTCCATCCGGAACCATCTTTGAACGACAAATGTGGGTGGAAATGTTGGTGACCAATGAGAACGGCGATACTTTGCTGTACAGTGGGGGACTAGATCCAAACGGTGATCTGCTTAATGAAAAATCTGACTTCGTTAAGAACCATCAAATGTCACGCGATTCCAGTCTTGTTCTCTTCAACGGCACTGCCATGAGTGGTGGTGAAGAGATTCCGTTTTTCTTTGCCGCCGATGCCGTGGTAAATCACTCGATTCCGCCCTTCCAGCTACGGCACGCGCGGTATCTCTTAACAGCAGCGCGCATTGGAAACAGTTCCACCATTCATGCAAGAGCGCGGATGTTTGCTCGAGCCTTACCGCCGTACTTGTTGCGAGCCCTAGGTCATGGAGATCTTGTCGACCGCGTTCCGGTATTTTCCATGGAAGAACGCGAGGCTGATATCACAGTGAATTAAGCCTCCGCACTGCATCCCAAGACCCGCTGTCGTAAATTGCACCGCGCTACTCTCATCTATTCCTCATCTCTGTGAATTCAACTCTGAACATTCTCTTTGTAGGCGACGTTGTCGGCGAAAGTGCTTTGGTCCACGTGGTGAACACTCTTCCCACCTTAGTCCGTGAGCACGCAGCTGATGTTGTTATTGTGAACGGTGAAAATGTGTGGGACGGGAAGGGCATCAACGAGCAGGAGGCAAAGCTTCTTTTCGATGCCGGTGTCCATGTTATCACCACCGGAAATCACATCTGGGAAAACTGGAAATCACGTCCGCTCTTAGCTTCAAACTCACGCGTTATCCGTCCGCTTAACTACCCACGAGAGAATCCGGGAAAGGGCTATAGCATTATCAGTGTTGGCGATGGTATATCGGTGTGTGTGTTGCAACTGCAAGGGAGAGTGTATATGCAACCCATCGACTGTCCCTTCAAAGCTGCCGACGCCGTTCTGCCAAAGATTCATGAAAGCTGCGCCATTGTCATTGTCGATTTTCATGCCGACGCTTCTGCCGAAAAAATCGCCATGGGCTGGCATCTGGATGGCAGAGTGAGCGCTGTGCTCGGTACACACACGCATGTACAAACCAATGATGCCAGAGTATTGCCGCAGGGTACCGCCTTTATCAGTGATGTTGGGATGTCAGGTCCGTACAACTCGGTTGTCGGGATGGCAACAGACATTGCCTTAAAGCGCTTTGTATTGCAGACCGCGCACAAATACGAGGTCGCTAAGGGTGACTACCGAGTCTGCGGGGCAGTGGTAAAAGTCGATGCCGATTCCGGCAAGGCAGTGGAGATTCAATCGTTTGCCATACACTGCGGCGACGAGGAAAAGAAAATGTAAACAGGTGAAGCACCGGCATTGTTGGTGTTTTATTGTTACAACACGATGCTCGTGCCCGCGACCTATGCACACGGATCTGTAACGAGCACTGGGAATCTTCTGACCTCCGCCGGGGTACTCCGGACGACTATGCCTAGATCTCTACAAGCATGCTTTGGCTCATTGCTCATTCTCATCTGTACGGTAGCATCTACAGCACAGGACATACAGCATCTCCTTCCCACGCCTCGCACGGCGTATAATCACCCGGACACCACACGCTTTGCGTTTCGATTTGTCACGATTGCAGTGCCCGATAGCTGTCCTCCCGCCATCGACCATGCCGTGAGCCGCTTCGAGCACGAGCTCGCGAGGCGAGCGAGTATTCAAACACAGCGCGTGAGCCTTGAGTACTATTTCATGAACATGCATGCCTCTCAACGTGGCATCGTGTTCGTGCCTGATACCTCAGCCTTCTTTGCGTCTGTTAAACCCATACTCCTAGCTCACGGCGAAGCGGAACCGGAATTGGCTGGCGGCTATGTACTCGATATTCGTCCTACTGAGGCATTGATACTCTGTCGCTCGACCGATGAGAGTGCCGCAAATGCTGTGGCGACTGTTTTGCAGCTCTTGAGGAACAGCGATTCCACTCTGCCGTGTTGTCATGTATGGGATGAACCTGATTACAGCAACCGGTGGGTTTTTTCACAGCATAATATGCTGGTCGCGGCTACGATAAAGACACTGCATGATATAGCCGACACGATGGCTACGTACAAACTGGACGGGTTATACCAGAACGACTTCAAGCTCGGCATTCTCGACCGCATGTTCCAACCCTATTTCAGCAACGTCGATTCGCTAAAAGCAATCTGGGCAGAGCGCAGCATCGATGTCATTCCGGGCGTGTGCGATCTTGGTTGGAGCGCAAACTTGATGTCCATCGATCCACAACTCGCCGAAGGCGTTGAAGCGCGCACACGGTATGTGATCGAGGCTGACACCGGCCGACTGCTTCCCAATCCAAATGCGCAGATTCCCAATGGTGGATTTGAGCAGGTGAACTCAAGTGGTGCATTCAGCGGCTACTCGTATTACGACCCCTGCTTTGAGCAAGACCTGCAGCATGCACATAGCGGTGCAGCAAGTGCCTATGCAGCCACTGTTCCTAGTGGAACGAATGCGCGGTTCATCCGCAGCTTGTCGCTCAAGCCGCACGAATACTACTCTCTCAGCGTATGGATTAAAACGCAGGATATTTCGGCAAGCGAGATAAAGCTGCTGGTGATGGCCGACACCGGCAACGGACAGTTTCGTCCCGTTACCTTCACGGCGTTGTCTATCCCATCGACCAGCGATTGGACCAAAGCTGAAGTGTTCTTCAACACTCTTGATTACAGCTCAGTCAACGTGTACGCCGGTGCGTGGGGAGTGAACTCCGGCAGTATCTGGTTGGATGACTTTCGAATTCAACCCGCAGGCTTGTGCAACGTGCTCCGTCGCTCCGGTACTCCACTCAGCGTGCATTCCCTTGACGGCAGTCGAGAGTACACTGAAGGCGTCGACTACCTTTCCATTCACGATCCATGGTGGAATTCTAACGGGGAGAATATTGGTCCTTTTCACACTCCGCCTACCGTCATGAGAAATACAAGCTCAGCGCTGCACAATGGCGATACAGTGGAGATTTCGTATTACCATCCCTTCGCTTCGGTAAGCGATAATCAAGGGAACGGATCGATCATGGTGTGTGTGAGTGACGACAGTTTGTACTCAATACTTCACCGGCAGATCAGTTCTGTGGATGCACTGTTTCATCCGACGAAGTACTTTATGGGACACGATGAAATTCGCAATCTGAATCGCGACGCCGCCTGCCTGAAGCGAGGCTTGAGTCCCGCCCAATTGTTAGCCGATAACATGCATCGCTGCGATTCGCTGCTGCATACTGTTGCGCCGATGGCTGAACATTATATGTGGAGCGATATGCTCGACTCGCTACACAACGCCGTCAACAATTACTACCTGGTCAACGGTGACTTGCGCGGCATTTGGGATATGGCTCCAAAAAACACCGTCGTTGTGAACTGGAACTCCGGAAAGAAGGCAGGTAGTTTGGACTTTTTTGCGCGTCATGGATATGACCAGATGACTGCTCCCTTCTTTAGCAGCGGGAATAGCGCGGACGCCTTGGCATGGCGTCAGGCACAGGACAACATCGGTGGCGTACGTGGCATGATGTACACCACCTGGACAAACGACTATAGCAATCTTAAGAAGTTCGCCTACTACGCCTGGGGTGCGGGAGCGTATATCATTCACACGCCTTTGGATTCCACTTGTTTCGCGGCACCGCAAAAGATCACGGTTACAATAACTCCAGATCCCTTTCAAACCTCAGATGCGGTAACGGGCGCCGAATTGGTGATCACAAAAACGTCTGAATCGCTGATACCTCAGAACATGGCGTTGACCAAAGTCGGAACGTCGCAGTGGACTGTTGACTTCACCGCTCCGGATGTTCAGTGGTTTCGATATATCATCCGGGCTCGCACCAAAGAAGGCTTTCTGCGCCAGATTCCGGAATACGAGGTTCGACGATCTGTCGATACGGTAACCGAAGTGAACGATCCAGAAGAGGCAACGCTCATGCGCGTTTCTCCGCAACCGGCATCTACGCACGCTGAAATCGAATTGCTTCAGGGGAGCAGAGGAGTGTGGACTGTACGTCTGGTGAACGTTCTCGGACAGACCGTATGGACGCAATCCGGAATGGCAGATGGCCAGGCGCAACGCCTACGCGTCGATTGTCAGCCGCTGGCCGACGGCTGTTATCAGCTCGAAGCGTGGATTCAAGGCACGCGTGTGCGTACACCGGTAGTTGTTGACCACCGATAAGTAGGGGGATGGCCGGGAAGTGCCTGGCGAGTAATTGCGACGTGTTGACTCGTTGTAGGCCGAAGGACTACAACGAGGCTCAAGAATTGAAAGACTCCAAAACGAACACAGTCTCGCTGCCGATTTCGTCAGAATTGGAATGATTCTTGCGCCGTTCCGGCTTTTGGTCGCGAGGCAGAAAAAGCTTTAGAAGCGGTGTCGGATGACCGATACTACAACTACGCTTCGCGACGGACGCGTAATGTATTCGATGTATGGCGAAGAGATTTTCCTTTCGATTAGACGGTTTACACCGATTTCGACAACACAAAACCAACGAAGCAAAGTTGGCGTTGGGGGAAATCATTCGTCTGCGCTTCGAAAAGCAGCAGGAGATTAACCAAATGCAAGAGTATTTGGATCACCTGCAGCTGAAACGTCGCTCAGGAACGGTGTTGGAGTTGCAGGTTCGTGCATCACACGCCGAGAGTGTTCGGCAGCACATCAAGACGCTGCGAAACGACCTCGTGAATCTGGGCGAAATAGAAGTGCTTCGGCGTGACGAGCTGAATAGAACCATGCGCGACGAAAAGGTTCTGGACAAACTGCGAGACAAGAAACTCTCCGAATACAACCACGACGTCCTCTCCGAAGAGCAAGCGCAAATGGATGAAATTGCCATGCGCGCCGACGCACCCTTTGATGAATAGAGAAGTGGTGCCCTTTGTTGTTCAACAAGGTCGGGACCATGTCAGTAAAAACAATGCTCATGATATTGGCCGGAACCACGGTGACAGGATCGCTGATCACCCTGGTTGCATTGTTTTTATGGTATAATCATCCCCAGGCCTTAGGTCTTCCCGCTCCGGTTGTTCCGGTGGCCGACAGCGTGAAAGTGCTGTCGCCCGCGGATTCCCTCCGACTCAAATCCGATTCGTTGCAGAAAGTGCTGACCCACATTCAAGACTCGCTGCATCAGATCAGTGGTCAGCTCACGAGTCTTGAAGCCGAACACACCCAAACACTTGCCAACGTTCAAGCCGATAAAAATGTCCGCGAACGCCGAGAGGCCGCGGCGCAGGACACATCACGATTAAAGAATCTGCGCTTCACCGCCGACATGTACGAAAAAGCACAAGCCTCTGAAGTCGCGAAAATTCTTGCAGGGTCCGACGAAAAGTACTCCGCACGTGTTCTCAAACTGATGAAGCCCAAGAGTGCTGCCAAGATTATCGAGCTCATGCCTACGCGCAAAGCAGTAGACATCGCCCGGTTAATGGAGGCGAACTAAACAGAACATTGTCACCCTGGTTTTACACCACCGGACTCGTCAGGACGACCATAGCCCGGCTCTCTGCAAGGATGCACTATGCAGCTCACATCGTTTCTAGCTCGCTTCTTTCCCTCGCTGAACCAAGCCACGGGAAGTTCATCCCCTCAGTCACCAACTCACACGAAAAGCTTCGGCGATGTACTGTCGCAAGCCACTCCCGTTTTCCACAGCAAATCTGGAAACACCCATAATTCCCTGAAAAACGCTGGCGTCCTCACAAGCGAGCCACTCGCTTTTGCAAACCATAGCGCTGTGCAAAACTTGTTGGTGGGGAGTAATGCGAGTGTAACCACAAACGACGTGCTTCAGGTGATTGACTCTCTCAGCCGTCTGTCAAAGCAAGACTTGCAGTCCCTCTCTTCTTTGTTGAATGCACAACACGATGTTAGCGGAAACAATCCGTTTGAAGGTCTTCTATCCTTAATCAAGGTTGTGAACTCCGGTGCCCTCGCAGGAGCTATTCAAGGGACAATCACTCTTTCCGGGAATTCGCCTCAAACAGCTGCATCTTCCGATCTGATTACTACCCAAACCCAGATCGGTGAGCAACCACTACAGGAGCTGCTCAAGTTGCTTCAAACGATGCCGGGAGTTTCTGATGCGCTTTCGCGTTTGAGTCAACACGAAGCTCTTGCTCAGCTTCCGGATGACGCTGTAAGTCCAAGTAACGAGGCGCCGAATGCTTCTACAGCAGTGTCGCTGTCTTACCGTAACTCATCACCATCACCAACAGTTGCGAACCCGAGCGGCGATGAGGTAACGGACTTTGCCTTACCTGCAGGAGTGGTCGCGAACTTGTTGAGAGAGTTTCAGCTTCAGCTTCACCAACTCATTCAGCCCTCAGCAACCAAGTCGGTTCCGGGCGTTGAAGTAGTGGCAACCGACGCTTTGCATTCGTCAGTGAGCATCGACCTTAAGTCAGACGCTACATCAAGCGGTGACGATCCTCTGCAAACTCTGCTCCGGCAAATCGCCGCGGCACTTGGCATGCCCGTCACACAACTTCAGATTGTCCAAACACCAAACACTGCGATCTCGTCCAGCGATCAGACGGAGTCGTCCACTGTTAGTCCATGGGACAGTGCGTCGAACGCACCGTCAGTCACGGAGCACAATCATGCGGAAGTGTTGCGTTCCTTGTCCTTGGCTCAAAGCCTCGAGACAAACGACGTCGCCGACTCTCCGCTCAGCTCGAATACGCATTTGCCCATTGCCCACTCAGACAGCACTCAGGCTCATAGCACGAGCATTGATTCGGACTCTAAGACTGTATCCACAGACACTTTATCCCATCCTAGTGGGAAGCTGAACTCTGATACACAAAAGACGACCGCAGGATCCGTTCCGATTCCGGAGGCAATGTTGGCCTCGTCGGACCTTGGTGCACCGATTGAAAACGTGAAGTCTTCAGCTACGGATTCTTATTCACGCGCTGCTTCGCAGCTATCAGGTCAAGACTCATCTGCTCATGGAAGTCCGTACAAGATTGAGGCAGGGTCTGGCCTAGCTGTGAACACGAGTCCTGGAGCGATCGATGAGTCGACGCCACTTTCACAACCGTCTTCGAGCTCAACGTCGTCATCCATTAGGATACGAGTCAAGCTCGACGCCGTGCAACAGCCGCCGAGCTCGAACGCAGTAGCACACACTGGCATTGCAGGATCTACGACTGCTTCGACGGCTGCCAAGATCAATGCATTGGCCGAGGTGCTGCAACGTCTGGGTGACGAGGGCGTCGTCACTGCGTCGATTCGAGTGGAATTGAGTGCGGATGATATTAAAAACGCTCTGTCAACAGAGACAGGCAACTCTGCGAAAAGCGCCGGGTCGATTCTGAATTCGCCGATAGACTTCAATGGCGAACAACAAGCACACGTTTCGTCGAGTTCTTTCGCGCGCGCTTCGGCAGAAGAAGGTATCGCATCCTTTGTTCGCGCTGTCGATGGAGGCGAGCGCACACGCGACTTCCAAGGAAACAGGAACGCCATGTTCAGACCGGCTCAAGACAAAGTCCTACCCTCATTGTTTGAGAAGGATTCGGCAGCGCCGTCGACGCTTGTTGGCGGAGGAAGTTTTGCGACGAACGACGAAGGTCTTCAAGCAACATACCATTCGGCCGAGGTGCTGAGTGATGCACGAAGCATAGATCAATTTCTAAGATCAGCCCGCAGAGACGCCGCTCTTAATCTGTCAGAGTTGTCAACGGAATCAAAGGCAACGAGCCCGAGCGAAGTCGCTCAGACGCAGGTCGCCACCGCAACGACAACCAAGTCGGCGGATCGCGAAACCAATGGGCTGGACAAGGCAGCATCAGCTAAGATTAATTATAGCGCTGAGGAAGCTACGTCTGGTATATCCGGCGCGGAGAACACTGCAGACACGGGAGCTACGGTATTTCCATCGTCAGACCGAAAGTCACAGGCAGAATACCTACGTACCAAGCAACAGAATGAGCACGGGACGCATCGCGTCGGTGAGCAAAGTTCATTAGCCACAGTGTCACACAACGAAGCTCGCAAACAGAGTATCATTGGATTCTCGAATGACACGAATGCCCCTGAACATTCGATTCACGCGACCGGGCAAGCGAGCGATACTGGGAGTCATATTCAGTCGGTCGAAGTGGGGACGACAACATCAGACCTCTTCGATGTGAATAGTGCACTTGGTCAAAGCTCTCTTGCACATGATCTATCTAACTCTACATCGCTGTTAAGCGAAGGATTGGAGCAAGCTGCGAACGTGGGAAGTTCAGAGTTTGAGACCCAGCCGGACTCCTCGCATCACACTTCTTCAGTGAATGACGATGAGGGCAAGCCGCTTCGTTCAGGTGTGCATAATCTTGAGCGTAAAGGCCAGCACGCTGATGTACTACGTGCGACGCTTGCGACTGAATCCGGTTCTCCACACCTGCACTCAACGACGAAGCATAAGAGCGACTGGCCTGCACATGCGACAAAGCGAACAGCGAACTCGGACGATGCGGCAATTGTTACCGCAAATCCAGAAACTGTTGTCGAGGTATTGAGCGCATCGAATCAACGTATGTCAGTGGCGCCAACAGCGATGAGTAGCGGACGAAAGCTTAGCTCCGTCAGTAGCACAGATGCCTCAGTTAGCGGCGTGCATCAAGCGTTGGCTATGAGTCAGCAGACTGTGTCCTCCGTCGCAACGAAGGCCGACAACAGAATAGATCTAGCCGGGCGAGTGCTCGAGCAGCAAGAGTACCGAAGTGTAGAAAGTGCTACGACGAGCAGTGGCAACGCCACTGAGAATAATGAAAGCTCCGACGATCGCCAGTCAACGACGTCAAACCACGATACATCCGCGTCAGGACAACCGATGACGATGTCGCAGCACAACAGCACGAACAGTACGGGTTTTAGTCTTGCAAACACTACAGTCACACCGTCTGTGAACGCACCGCAAGTGATACCAATGACGCACGGTCAGCAGATTGCATTTGGAGTTGGCATGCCTCAAACGCCAACGGTGATGCGAGCCGGAATGGACAATGCGCAGACGAATCCGATGCGAGTCTTTCGCATTCCGATCGACCAGTTTGCAGCGAATACATCCGCCATTGTCCGTCAATTTGATGGTGTGCAAGGTGGCAGTGCAAAGCTGATTTTGAGCCCGGAAGCTCTTGGCACGGTAGTTGTGAACCTGAATTTGCAAGAAAGCCAACGCAGTCTCAGCATTGAGGTGAGTTCCGATCATGCACGCGAAACAGTGCAGAGTCAGATGCCGCAATTGCATGAGCAATTGGCAGCACAAGGAGTTCGGGTTGACTCCGTGTCGGTTACCGTGCGACAAAACGATGCAGCAATGCAGAGTTCATCGCAAAACCAGCAGCAGTCAAGTCAGCAAAGGCAGGAAGATCGTGAAGCTCGGTCAGCATTCTTGAAATCGTTTGACCAGCAGCATCGGTCTCCGCTTGACAGTGAAGGCAGAAGTCGTCAGGGCTCACAGCGACAGCATCGCGGTGCACCAGCACAACGACGCTCCGCTAAACAGGCATTCGAGCTCTACGCCTAAGCGACGGTCAAGAAAAACGCAGACGGAAGGTTGGAACAAGTAACTCAGTTCATTCAACGACACCACAGGTCGTGTCCCACAATTAAAGGTGATGTATGGCAGATTCAGTTTCCTCAGTCACTCAGCAACTCTTCGATCAATATGCTGTGCAACCGCAGGTTAAGTCTCCGACAAAGGACCTGGGCAAGAACGACTTCTTGAAACTTCTCACGACGCAGATGAAGTATCAAGATCCAACGCAACCCATGGACAACAAGGATATGGCTGCGCAGTTGGCACAGTTCTCTTCTTTAGAGCAGCTGCAGAATCTCAATACGTCGATGGATAATCTGACCAACACGAACGCGTCGTTGGCCACGAGCTTGGCTCAAATGTCATTGCCGGCAATGATCTCCAAGAACATTACGGCCAATTCCAATTCGCTGCACTTTGACGGCTCGAACACGATGAACTTTGCATACAACCTGCAAACATCAGCGCAGAATGTTCATGTTGAGATTCAAAATGCAAACGGACAAGTAGTGCGTAGTTGGGACACTCCCGACGCACCAACCGCATCGGGTGATAACAGCTTTAGTTGGGATGGAAAGAACAACAATGGTGCAATGCAACCGAATGGCAACTACACCTTCGTTGTTACCGCCAAGGATGCACAAGGAAACGAAGTGACATCGACACCGGTGATCCACGGCAAGGTGACCGCAGTACGGTATACCGGAACCACCGCCTATCTGGTAGTGAACGGTGCCGAAGTGCCGGTCAATACCGTAACTGATGTGGGCGAATAAACACCGCCGCGAGTATTACCCGCTCGGGCGTCGCTTCAGTACAAACACAATGCAACAACAAAGGGCTCCTCACTACTGAGAGAGCCCTTTTTGCATAGACGCAATGCAGTGGAAACTTAGGCCTCGAAATTCAAGCGATAGATATCGGAGTGTACTTCATTAGGGCGGACACGAACGACGTCCTTGAGTTCTCCGCTATGGAGGGCATAGACCCAACCGTGAAGGGTTGGGCGTTGTTCACTGAGCCAGGACTGCTGTACAAACGATGTTTCGGAGAGGTTGCGGACCTGTTCGATTACATTGAGTTCGACAAGACGATTGTTACGCTCCACATCGTCAGCAATGGCATCCACTTCATCATGGTGTTGACTGTACACATCGTTGATATTGCGAAGCCAATTGTTGATGAGACCATAGTTCTTGCGCGACATCGCGGCAATAACACCACCGCAATTATAGTGTCCGCACACGATGATGTGTTTCACCTTCAAAATCTCGATGGCGAACTGCAACACGCTGAGCATGGAGAAGTCGGTATGAATTACCATGTTGGCGATGTTGCGATGTACGAAAATTTCGCCCGGTGATGTGCCGGTAATTTCTTCGGCCGGTACACGGCTATCGGAGCAACCAATCCACAAGAACTCCGGTTTTTGCTCTTTGCTGGTTCGTTCAAAAAAGTCGGGATCCAGAGAGAGTTTATTCTTTACCCATTCCTTATTACCGTCAAGTAGTGCGCGATAACTATCCATGGCAAGCCTTGAGTAGGTTGATGAAAGAAAGTGCGGACAGACCGAGCTCGGTCTGCGAATGACAAATTGTCAATCACTCGACAACAGAAATGCTTTGATGAAGCTGTCGATATCGCCGTCCATCACAGCATGAACGTCGTTGACTTTTGTTTCTGTTCGATGGTCGTTCACCATCGTGTAGGGTTGAAAAACATAGGAACGAATTTGCGAACCCCACTCAATCTTCTTCTTAGCGCCTTCTACCAGTGCCTGTGCGGCTTCGCGTTCTTCCATTTCCTTTTTGTACAGTTGCGACTTCAGCATCTTCATCGCCGTTTCACGGTTTTGGTGTTGTGAACGCTGCTGCTGGCAGGACACGACTATGCCGCTAGGAAGGTGGCGCAGACGAACGGCCGTTTCCACCTTGTTGACATTTTGGCCACCCTTCCCGCCGGAGCGGAATGTGTCCATTTCGATGTCGGCCGGATTGATTTCAATTTTCACGTCGTCATCAATCTCGGGGTACACGTACACCGAGGCGAACGACGTATGGCGCCTAGCATTACTGTCGAAGGGGGAAATGCGCACCAGTCGATGTACACCACTTTCCGCCTTCAGATATCCATAGGCATTCTTGCCCTTGATTTCAAGCGTCGCCGATTTGATCCCTGCTGTATCGCCCTCTTGCTCATCGGCGAGCAGGACTTTGTAATCGTGTCGGTCGGCCCAACGAGTGTACATGCGCAGGAGCATTTCTGCCCAGTCCTGAGCCTCTGTCCCTCCGGCACCGGCGTTTATCGTAAGGAGAGCGTCGCGACTGTCATTTTCTCCGGAGAGGAGTTTGCGAATTTCGGCATCTTCAACGGCGGTGGCGAGGAGCTCGAGTTCTGCTGTGAGTTCGCCTTCCATGGAGGCATCGTTGGACTCCTCGGAGAGATCAATGAGCGATTGCACATCCTTGACACTCTTATCAAGGTGCTCCCATGTCTCAATCCAATCCTTGCGCTCGGCAATTTCCTGCATTGCTTTCTGGGCTTGCTGATTGTCGTCCCAGAAACCCTCTTGCTGGCTGTCGTGTTCTCGCTCTTCTACTTCGCGTTTCTTAGCATCGATGTCAAAGAAACCTCCGCAATTGATCGACGCGATCTCGGAATCCTTTTACACTGGCTTTTTGCTGTTCGAACATAGTGGCTGCGACTCAGGTGCGATAAAGAGACGATTGAGCCACAAAGATACGGCATCGATCTCAGAGCAAGAGAAGACTGCGCGTGAGTCTGTACGAGCGTCTTCTTTATCATTGCGCTTCGCGCCGGCTTCAGCTGTGTTCCTCGCACTCGCACTTCTTCCATCAGGAGCCGAGGATGTTCTGTGTAATTTGCCGTTCTGACAAGAACCTCGAGACGAACGTGGCAGAAACCACTGAACAAAAGCAATATCTGGATCGCAAGGATCGCAAAGAACGACTCATCGCCTCAAACAAGAAGGCTTTGCACGACTATTTCGTGATTCAGACATTGGAGGCGGGGATTGTTCTGACCGGGACTGAGGTGAAGGCATTACGAGCCGGCAAAGTGAATTTGCGTGATGCCTATGTAGGCTTTCCTCATAAGGATCGAGATGATATGCTGCTTCTCAATATGCACATCTCGCCGTACGACTTTGGTAATAGGGAAAACCATGCGCCTTTGAGACCTCGAGCTCTACTTGTGAAGACGAGAGAAGCGATCAGACTTCGCCAAGCCGTGCAGGAGAAAGGGTTAACGATCGTTCCCCTGCGCATCTACTTTTCCGGGCCTTATGTGAAGGTGGAGCTTGCCATTGTGAAAGGTAAGAAGAGCTATGACAAACGGAGTGACATGAAGGAGCGCGACATGGAACGATCGCTCCGATTCTCGGAAGATTAGCGTGTTTTTGACTCCACTGTCATATTGAGAAATCGTTACAACCTCTGCCCCGTGAACCTCACTTTCCGGTCCTACCCGGACGCCTTTTTTCGTAGTTTTGCAGCTTGTTAGGGGACGTGTTTTTATTCTCTTTGGCTAGCAATACAAGGATGCCTGAATTCGAAGCGGTGATAGGATTAGAGGTTCATGCGCAGTTAAAAACGGCGACAAAAGCCTTCTGTTCTTGTCCTACCCACTACGGCGCTGAGCCGAATTCCAATACATGTCCGGTATGCCTGGGGCATCCGGGAGCTCTTCCGGTTTTCAATAAACAAGTGGTTGATTTTTGCCTTCGCATGGGTTTAGCCACGCATTGTCATGTACGTAAGATTTCCGGTTTTGCACGGAAGAACTATTTCTATCCGGATCTTCCAAAGGGCTATCAGATCTCACAATTTGAGGATCCTCTCTGTTATGAGGGCTGGATGGACGTTGAGATGGAAGATGGAAGCACAAAGCGTATTGGAATTACGAGAATTCATTTGGAGGAAGACGCGGGCAAGTCTATCCATGACATGGATATAGACACCTTGGTCGACCTTAATCGTTGTGGTGTGCCGCTTATTGAAATTGTTAGCGAGCCGGATTTACGAAGTCCGCAAGAGGCCTACCGTTACCTCATGAACATACGCCAGACCTTGATGTATTTGGATGTGTGCGACGGCAATCTTGAGGAGGGGTCCCTCCGGTGTGATGCCAATGTATCAGTCCGACCGAAAGGACAAGAAAAGTTTGGAACCCGAACGGAAATAAAAAACTTGAATTCGTTCAGAAACGCCGAAAAAGCGATTGAATTCGAAATTCAGCGTCAGATTTCTGTGATAGGGGGGGGAGGGGTAATCGAATACGAAACCCGCATGTGGGACTCCGCCGCGCAAGCAACTCGAGCCATGCGTTCGAAGGAGGCTGCGCATGACTACCGTTATTTTCCGGAACCGGATTTGGTGTATTTGGACGTTGATGCCGCTTGGGTATCGTCGGTACAGACTCAACTACCTGAATTGCCCTTAGCCAAGAAGCGCCGTTTGGTTTCGGAGTACCAACTTCCGGAGTACGATGCCGCTCTCTTTGTTGCGGAGCCCGGAATAGCAGATTTTTTTGAAGCGACGTGTGCGCAGCTTCGTCTGCGCGAGAATAAGAGATTTAAGCTCGTGAGCAACTGGGTAATGACAGAGTTCATGCGCTTAATGTCGGAGCAGAAGTGCAGCATCAACGCCATTCCATGTTCATCGGCGCAGCTGGCTGAATTGGTGGATTTAGTTGCGGAGGGCACTATTAACTCGAAGACAGCGAAAGATGTTTTTGAGAAGGTGTTGAAAGAGGGGGTATCGCCGCGTTCGGTTGTCGAATCGTCGTCGTTGACGATGCTAAGGGATGAAGCGCAGATCGACGCGATGGTAATGGAAGTCTTAGGGGAGAACCCGGATACGATCCAGAAGTTTGCCGACGGCAAGAAAAACGTCTATGGATTTCTTGTGGGGCAAGTTCTGAAGAGGTCGCAGGGCAAGGCTGATCCTGATATTGTAAACACCACGCTAACGCGGCGACTTCAAGAAGCCGTGTTGGCAAGAACAACCCAGTAGTACTCACTTTCTTGATGGTGACATATGCCAGTACCTCGTACAGAATTCATTTGGATGAACGGAAAACTCGTAAAGTGGAACGATGCAAAAGTCCACGTATTAGCCCACGTGCTACACTATGGATCGGGCTGGTTTGAGGGTATACGGGCGTATAAGACCAAGAAGGGGGTAGCGATCTTCCGCTTGCACGATCATATTGTCCGCCTGGAGAAATCCATTCGCGTGTATCATTCAGACATGCCTTACTCGGTGGAGGAAGTTGAAGCTGCAACAATGGAATTGTTGCGTAAGAACAAGATGGGAAGTTGTTACATACGGCCTTTGGCCTATCGTGGTCTGGGAGAAATGGGAGTCAATCCTTTTGGTTGTCCGATGGAGCTCATCATAGCTGCATGGGAGTGGGGTCGGTACTTAGGCCGCCAATCCATCGACGAAGGTGTTGACGTATGTGTGTCATCATGGAATCGTATATCTCCGAACACACTTCCCAGTGTATCGAAAGCCTCGGCTAACTACATGAACTCGCAGATGGTTCGTATGGAAGCTGTGCGTCACGGCTATGAAGAGGGCATTACGTTGGATGCTTATGGAAACGTTGCTGAAGGAAGTGGTGAAAACATCTTCCTTGTGATGAATGGCACACTCTTTACTCCTCCGGCAGGGTCGTCAATTCTTCCGGGCATTACACGTCACTCAGTGATGACGATGGCCCAAGATCTTGGAATTCCTGTTGTGGAACAGGCTATCCCGCGCGCTTTACTCTACACAGCTGATGAAGTCTTTATGACTGGTACAGCGGTGGAAATTACTCCGGTTCGTTCGGTCGATCGCATTCAGATTGGCGATGGAAAGACGGGACCGTTGACAAAGAAAATAATGAAGTCTTTCTTGTCCGTTGTTATCGACGGAAAAGATCCGCATAAGTGGCTTAGTTTTGTGAAGTAGAACGGCAATATTTCACAGAAGAACAATGCAATTGAGGCGCTGACATACTCTCCGATTTTGGAGGGTGGCGGCGCCGTGTCTATGTCTACAACGGAAGTTTATCACGAGTAAATACACAGAATGTCTGAACTCAAAACAACAGCCAATCCTGCATCAAAGAGTACGGCACCTGATGCCGGTTCCACCAAGAAGAACGCTAAAAAGCAAAGTTCCGGTTTTGATATGAGCGGTATCGATAAGGAGACAGTGATACGGTGGTACACGATAAATCACTTAGGGCGGAAGTTGGACGAAAAAGCAGCCTCCTATTTGAAAATGGCCAAAGGCTGGTCGTACCATGCGCCTTGTGCGGGACACGACGGTATTCAGATGGCCATTGGCCAGGTATTTCGTGCATCGAAGGATTACTTCTTTCCCTATTACCGCGATTTGATTTCGGTTCTATCTTCCGGTCTTAGTCCCCTCGAGATCATCCTCAACGGTCTAAGCAAGGATGCCGACGTTGCAGGGGGGGGTAGGCACATGAGCAACCACTTTGCGAAACCTTCGATCGGCATACAGAATGTATCGTCATGTACCGGGAATCATAGCTTGCATGCAGTAGGGGTTGCTCGAGCAATCAAGAAGTTCAAGGGTGACGAACTCGCCATTTATTCGGGGGGGGAGTCAGCCTGTTCGGAGGGCTATTTCTACGAGGCAGTAAACGGAGCCTGTACGGAAAAGTTGCCGGTGATATTTGTGATACAGAACAACAAATTCGGTATATCGGTACCAGTGCGTGAGCAGAGTGCTAACGAGAGAATATCTGACAATTTCGTTGGTTTTCGCAATCTTTTGATTGTGAACTGCGACGGACGGGATGTATTTGACTCATATAGAGCCATGCGTAAGGCGGCGGATTATGTGCTGTCGGGAGCGGGTCCTGCCATGGTCCATGCGGACTGCGACAGAATTGGTTCGCACTCGAATTCCGACAATCAGGAGCTGTACCGTACCAAAGAAGAAATAGCTGAGGTGAGGTCTCGGGACCCCCTCCCCCGATTCCGAAATCTCATACTCGAAAACGGTCTACTTACCGAGGAAGAGTTGCAGCGCATTGAGAAGGAAAACATGACGCGCATGTATGCAGCCGCAGACGAAGCGGAGGCCTCAGCCGAGCCGGATCCAGCGTCTTATGTCGAATTCACCGAAGCTCCGGTGGCTGCAACGTTGACCGATCAAAGTGAATATCGTTACAGCAACGACAGTTCAAAGACACAGTTAAGCTTCAGAGAGGCAATCAACGTTGCCATGAAGCAGGAATTTCATCGTAATCCGGCAACCTTTCTCTGGGGACAGGATGTTGCTTCTGTGCAGAAGCAAGGAATTTTCAATGTACCCAAGGGCATGCTTGACGAATTCGGGAATGAGCGCATTTTCAATGCTCCAATCGCGGAAGATTACATCGTAGGTACGGCGAATGGGATGTGTCGCTATCGAGACGATATCCGCGTGGTTGTTGAGGGAGCGGAGTTTGCCGACTACTTCTGGCCGGCAATGGAGCAATTGATAGAGTGTTCTCATGAATACTGGCGCACGAAGGGACAGTACTCGCCAAACATTGTGATTCGCCTTGCTAGTGGTGGCTATATTCAAGGAGGCTTATATCACTCTCAGAATTTAGAGGCCATTTTCTGGCATTTACCGGGATTACGGGTGATGTGTCCCGCGTTTGCGGACGACGCAATAGGACTCATGCGTAATGCCATACGATCGCAGGGAGTTAGCCTGTTTCTCGAACCGAAATTTCTGTACAATTACAAGCCAACCTCGGCATCGCTGCCTGACGACGACTTCATCATACCTTTTGGGCGGGCGAAAAGCAGGAGATCCGGAAACGACATTTGCATAGTCAGCTACGGCAATGCTGTCCACGTCTCGCTAGAAGCGGCAAAGCAATTAGAACAAAAGGGTTACCAAGCCGAAGTGCTCGATCTTCGTTGTTTGCGACCGTGGGACAAAGAAGCAGTGTTTAATGCGGCAAAGAGAACTTCCCGTGTACTCGTGGCTCACGAGCATTATCTCAGTGGAGGAATCGGAGGGGAGATAGCAGCTTCTGTCACATCAGAGTGTTTTCGCTGGTTAGATGCGCCTGTGGCGCGCGTAGCATCCAAGGATGTACCGGTGGGTTTTGCTAAAGGTTTGGAGAAGGCGATCCTCCTCAATGCGGACGATGTAACGAAAGCTGCTTTAGACACCCTTAACTACTGAAAATATTTGGAAAATATTTGTCAAAAGTGACAGCCTAAATACACACTGTGTAGGAAACCTGACAGTGTTGCAATCGCGTAGAGTCTCAAGGCTTTAGCCTCCGCACATAAACTAAAATTTTTTCGCGCAGAAGAGCCACTTCTCCTCTATATTTGTAGGCTTGTTGATTAGGCTTCGAAGACTGTATCAGCAGTGATATGGCGCATGCGCCCGTGGCTTAATGGATAGAGCATTGGATTCCGGTTCCAAGGATTGGGGGTTCGAGTCCCTCCGGGCGTGCAAACGGACAGGTAGTATTGAAAGTTTTGGATTTCATTTTTTATTCGACAAGATGGCCGACCACGTAGAAGAACAAGTAGAAGAAATCGTAGAAGAAAGCTCGTCATCATTTGACGTGAAGGGCTTTCTGCAAAACAACCGCAACTTGCTCATCATTGGCATAGTTGCCGTGGTGGTAGCGGTATTAGGATTTGTGTATTATCGCAATGCTCAAAATGAGAAAGAGCAAGAAGCTGCATTGGCTCTAAGCCGCATCAGTTCTTATGTTGAGGCTCATGACTATGCGAAGGCATTGAATGGCGACCCGACGCGTAAGATTCGTGGCAACGATGTGATTGGTCTGCTAGCGATCGTCGATCAATACGGATCAACAAATGCTGGAAAGACGGCTGCATTGGAAGCTGCGACAGCAGAATTGTCGCTCGGAAAAACCGACGATGCCGAGAAGCATTTTGAGCTTGCCAGCGGTAGCGAGTCGGCGATTGTTCGCGCGAATGCGCTTGCTGGATCAGCGTCATGTTTAGAGCAGAAATCAAACTTTGCTGAGGCGGCCAAATTGTACGAAAAGGCAATTGACGCTTCGGACAAGATTGCAAACAAGGATCGTTATGAATACTATGCGGCACTCTGTTATGAGAAGGCCGGGAACAAGGAAATGGCGATCAAATGGTTCAAGAATCTTATCCTTGAGTTCGAATACTCAGAATTTGCATCGGATGCTCGTTCCGGTTTAACAAGACTTGGCACAGTACTTGACTAAGTTACCGGACGCTTTCCTTCACTTTCACTTACAACAGAGGACGTTGTTATCAAAGAGACATTCAAATTAGCTTTAATTAAATGTTTTAATCCATTCGGAGGTAGTATGTTTAGTTGGTTTCGTTTAAGCGCGCTGCTCCTCGCATTTGCAATAAATTGCGTTGTCAGCGAAGCTCAACCCCTGCAGATATTGTCAGGGACATTACCTGCGGGCGATGTTCGCGTGCTGGTAAGGGACAGTCTCTACCGAATCAACGGTCGTTATACCGTAGCCGGAACGCTTGTTGTCGAGCCCGGAACGACAGTTGAGTTTGTGGCCAATGGCCAACTTATCGACTCGGTAGGGGGTCGTATTATCGCAGACGGTCGTGCAATAGCGACCTATTCTGGTACGAACTACACAAATGTGAGTCGTCCAGGTGGTGGATCGTGTTACGATTACTCCGATCCGGCATATTTTATGTCGAATTCGGTGATTTCTCGTACAACCACCATTGAACCGACGATAGCATCGTCCAAGAATGACATTACGTTCAATGTCATTTTGGACACATTGCGCCGTCGTATAGAGAATTTGCCGAGCCTGCCGGCAGATGCTCAAGGAAAGTCATATGTAAGCTGGCCACTGGCGGTGAATCCTGCATCAGGAGCAACGCCACCCACCGGAAAGTTGTACTTGGCTACAACAACACCGACCATCATTGGTACAACCTCATACTACAACACGAAATTCGTTGTGTCGTATGAATACGCATTGATGTGGATTACAGCTCGTTTGGCAGATCCGACCTTAGACCCTGCAATCAGAACTCGTCAATGGACGCGCTACAATTACGGTAGCTCCAGCGTTGGTGGTCCAGGTCATGACCGCATTTTGTTCCTTGGACGTGCTATCAACAGCTTCTCACGTGAGTGGGGTCACATCGTAGTACTTCCCGGAGCTCGTACCGCATTCTTCCGCGATTGCGACTTCCAAAACTTCCGTAAGGATACCACAGTAAGCCGTCTTCCTTTGTATAGCACCTCAACCGGTGGTGATCCGACATCAACCTCATCGCTCAACTTTGCTATGAATAGCATGTTGAACGGTTCGGGTGGCGCGCTTAGCGTTATGTCGTCCCGCACATGGTTGGTAAGCTGTACGTTTACGCGTAACATGGCACGCTATCATGGCGGTGCTTTACAATTCCAACAAGCCCCGGTTGATGCAGCAGGTAATCAATATCCGGTAGTTCTCACTGGTACCGGAGCAGCTGCGACACAATATGCAGCATTGCCGTCTACTTATATGCCGGCAGATCTAGGTGCAGCAGCAAGTCCAGCTGTAGCAAAGATTATCGTAAACCAATACTTGTTTGAGCAAAACACGAATCGTACAGATTCCTTGTTGGCTCCGCCGCGTTCAAACACAGATCCGGCTAATCCAACCTACGTTCGTGCGCACGACAATCTGTACTACTCGACATTGAAGGAAATGGACGATCAAAACCGTCAAGGTGTTGACGACGGTCGTCTCGCTATCTATCTCGGTCGTGTTCGTCAGTTGACATTCTCGCAGAACAAGACACAATTGACGAATATCGCACAGGTTGTGACGAGTCAAGGTGTTGTTGTTACAGACGATGAAACAGTTCCTGCAACAACGGAAACCAATACGAACCTCGCGTACAAGAACCAATCATTTGGTGGTGCTATGTACATTGGCGGTCGTTGGGCAATGGATGTGGGTCTTGGAGTCAACGACTTCCAAGGTCGCGACTACGTCATTTTTGACGGCAACATGGCTCGTAACTTCCAAAACGAACTGTTCGGTAGCACAGCAACCGGTGGTTCAAAGGGCGGCGCACTGTATGTAACAGGTGCTACATCGGTTACGACAACAGGTCGCTACCGTTCAAATTCAACCGAAACTAAGTATGTAACGAACTATAACTCAGCATCTTACAATCAAGGTGGTGCTGTGTATATGTCTTCGAATGCCGGTCGCTTTATGCTTCGCGGTGGTCAAGATGTTCAAGTTCCGATGTACATGACTTCGAACACTGCTGCTCGCGGTGGTGCTGTGTATGTTGACGAAAACTTCTCGATCGATCCTAATCATCCTTCACCACATGTTGGTGGTGCAAATGGTGACAATATCTTAGTACGCAATCTTGGCTATAACATCAAGTTCCAAAACAACACCGCGAAGTATGACGGTGGCGCGATCTTTACGAAGCGCAACTTCTTGATGTGTGGTGCCGGTGGTGTAGTAAGCAATGTCATTGTTGGTTACTCACAAGCTCACTTGATCGAACTAAGCGGTAACAACGCCGGTTACTCCGGTGGTGCAGTTGCAGTTCACCTTCGTAGCACAGTTACAGAACCGGAACGCGCTTACTTGCGTTGCGTCCGTGCAGCATTCGACAACAATACTGTTGGTGCAAACCTTGACAGCATTGGCCAGTTGAGCGTGCGCGGTGGTGGTGCTATTTACTCCTTGAATGCAGAACTTCAAACCATTCAAGGTTGCGAATTCCAAGCTAACCTTGCACAAGCCGGTAATGGTGGCGCTATCGCCATTGTCAATCCGAAGTCTTCCTTCAGCACCACGTCTGGCGGTAACTTCCAGCGTGTATTCTGTACAGATATTGACAGTATCAGCTATGGTTCAAATCCAGCATTCGTGACCGGTTTCAAATCGGTAAACGAAGCATTTACCTTTGCTCCTGGCTCGACACAATACCCTGCACACGTTCGAATGATGACTCGATTCCTGGACAACCGTTGCGTTGAAAACTCAGCTCGTATGGGTAATGGCGCAACGCAAGCAGGATCCGTCGTTATTACGCACCCAGGTTCAGGTGCTACATCTGGTCCGGATGCATCCATCGGTGGCTCTGCACTTCCTGAAAACGGAACAGGCCTTGGTGGTGCTATTTACATCTTAGATCAAGCAACAGCAAGCCGCGCCGGTCGTTTGGACTCTGTGTTCTTCAACCGCGTTCGCTTCCAAAACCAAAGTGCTTATAGTGGTGCTGCGGTTTACTCAGATAACTATGATTTGAAACTTGTGATGCTGCGTTCATTGGTTGCAAACAACACCGCAACATCGGGTGTTGGCGCCGATCAAAATGCAATTACCGGTCCAATGATTACCGTTAGCGGTACAACCTACAATAAGGCATCGAGCGACTTAGCCGGCGCTATTATTTATGGTGAAGCAATTGGTCCGGTTCCGTTCGCAAGCTTTAGCCGTGCAGCAAACTCAATGTTTGACAACAGCGCGCGCTTCTTAATTCGTTACCCAGATGCACCGAACACAAAGGGAATCTTCGCTGGTACAACCGGTATCGGTTATGGTGGAGTTGACTCTTTGAACGGTAACTACTGGGGTCACACAGAAGCTAATGTCACAACCCGCGTATATCGTTACGACGGAAGTGGTAACGTATCCGACTCACTGCCACAAGAAACATTCTTTGTTGCTGGCGATGGTACACAAGAATTGGCATTTGTTCGCGGCGGCACAGGCAAGAATCAAGGTCCGTTCGAGAGCATCTTCCGCTACTCGTACACACCAATTCCGATGCTGAATGGCGCTGATGACAAGACAGCAGCTGCTTCTTCAATTCCTGAAAAGTTGTTGCAAGAAGGTCGTATTTACGACAGCTTCGACAAAGGTACCGACATCAAAACGGCGGACTACACCAAGCGTCGTATGTCACCAATTGAAGACTTTGCCGTTGGTATTCCTACCACGCTTAGCCGCTTCAATGATGCAAGTCAACCTTCTTACAACAAGTACATCAAGCGCTATACACGCGATCCATTTACCGCAGAATCCGATACGAACGTTGCCAAGCTCCAAACGGAATTCAAGGGTGCACATCCTATTGGCTACCCACTCTTCTTGGAAGCAAAGGCTGATTACACTTCAGCTTCAGAATTGTTCTCGAACAACGATGTTCGCTCGATCAATGAAACGGTATTCTTCGTTATCAATACATCCACGGGTGATTACATCCGCGTGAATCTTGATCAGGTCGACCCGACGAGCGAAACATTCCGCGGTCGCGTTGATATCGTTCCTGACTCCAGCAACGGTGGTCAAATTGCAGGCGGTTACCAAGTTCGCCGTAACGCAGAAGGACTCGCAAACTTTGGAACAGACCTCGCCTCGATCCTTGCAGCTATCAAGCGCAACCCGGAAAATGAAGATGCAGGTACGCTTCAAGGTCGCAAGTATGATGCAGTCGGAACAAACGCAGACTTAGGTGGAAATGGCTTTGCCTACTCCAACCGTCCGGGCTTACCGGCTTCCAACATCGATAACTTTGGCCGCAACATCGTTACGTACTATGCAGGCGAACGTTACAATACAATTCCTGCTAAGGCTGGCGATCAAATTGCCGTCGTTTCTCGTTCCGCTCTGTGGAGAGAAGTTGGTAGCAATAACGACGCCTATGCAGGCGCGTTGATCTTCACCGTTTCTAACTCAACGCCTCCTCCAGTTTGGACTGGCGACAAGTTGACAACCTCAAATCCGCTTGATCCTAACGGTCATGCTGTTCCTCCAATCTTCAAGAACAAGATTTTTGTTTCGGAAGACCGTACGTATCCACGCGATCCTTCGGATATCACTCGCCCGCCGGGACGTGATAATATCTTTACAATTTCCGCACTTGATACCAACAAGTATTATGATCCGCGCGCAATCATGAACGATACACAACACTCACTGTTGTCGTATGGTTGGACGGTTGACGCCGGCTCGGGCTTGTCACATTGGTTGAAGGCAGATACCGTTCCAGTAAATGACGGTGGCGTAATCACACAAGGTTATGTTCGCCTGAAGGGTACACCAAGCAATCCTTATGTGGTTCCAGAAGGTGAATGGGTAAACGTTTCAGCACGTAACTTCCCGCCAGCTGTCGCTACAATCGATTCGTTGAAGGCTGCCGGTGTGCCGGACAGCATTATTGCCAAGTACATCTACTTGTATTCGTCATACTTTGCTAATCAAGCGTACAGTTCAACGAATGCTCGTTTCTTGCAACAAGACACCGTTAACTACGGATTAGGCGCAGATACAACCTATCGCTTCCGTATCATCGTTACCGATAGCTTGCCGAACTTCACACAAGGTACATTTACCTGTCA